>JARXKL010000004.1:0-42470 GCA_030272735.1 Patescibacteria group bacterium
TGTTTTTCAACAAATTGGTACCGGCGCGGATGCCCTCCAAGTTTCCATTGTAGGTATCATCGACAATCCATGCGCCATTCAAGAGATACGGCTGCATGCGGTGTTCAAATGGTTGAGTTTTTGTAATGCCAGCCTCCACTTGCTTCAGTGACAAACCTAACTCTATAGCCAAAGCTGCCACAAAAGCCAAAAAACCTACCTGGTGCTCGCCCACTAGGCCACTTTGTAGCGTTAGTGCTTGTTTAGCTTTTTTCATAATGAAGCTCGTGCCATGTAGACCAATTTCAACCTTGCTCACTTTCCAGCCAAGCGCTCCACTATTACTAAATTTTTGGTAATTTGGCTTTACAAACGACTGAAGCTCAGGGGAATCAGTATTCACATACACGTGCTCGGAAATAATAGATTTTGTAACCGAGAATATGTCTTCACCAGCCGCCTGGAGTGTTTTATATTTGTCTAAATGGGCCGGTGCCAACCCAGTTATAATTGCATGAGTCGGTGTGGTATGAGCAGTAAAACGCGCGATATCTCCCGGTTCGCCCTCACCGTATTCCAAGATCAGAACATCTTCAGTACCCGCTAGAGTTTTTGCAAAAGCGGCATGACTGGAACTGACATTTTTATTGGCTGGCGTCGCAGCAACTACCAGCTTTTCAGATAAAACTGTTGTAAGCAGTTCTTTCATGGTGGTTTTACCGTAACTGCCTGCCACCGCAATTTTCACACCTGGATGATCGGCGTAGATTGGGGTTGTGGAACGAATCGCTCGCTTTACAGAGGGGTTTATAATCAGGTACCGCGCTGTAAGCAATGGAAAAACAACTAGGTGCGCCCACAGCACCGGGTATATAAGTATTAGTGTTAAGCCATAGGGCACACCGCCAATTAAGTCACCTTGCGTTCCCAAATAAATCAGTGCAACGCCCAACAATATCTCGCACAGCATTCCTGCGTAGAGCAGTGCTGCCAACAACTTAGCCGCCCGAGTGTTGTCCAACTGGCGACGCTGACGTACACTCCCAAAGTCTTCAGTTCGCCATATCCAACGCAAATACGGAAGCGCCTGGTATTCAGTGCACTGCAGCATATACGCTAACACAAGAGGATACTTCGGTGAGTAAATACTCAGTGATGAGGCAATCATGCTAAGAATTCCTTAATGGCTTTGTTGACGATTTCTGACTGAGTTTTCTGCATATAGTGGCCACCGGTATCGAGCGGGTGCAGAACGGAACCTTTTATTAACTGGTGGAACCGCTCGCCGTCACTAAAAGGCACCGCATTATCGTCGCGA
Organism: Patescibacteria group bacterium; assembly: GCA_030272735.1. Taxonomy (GTDB): domain Bacteria; phylum Patescibacteriota; class Saccharimonadia; order Saccharimonadales; family UBA4665; genus JARXKL01. The sequence continues at coordinate 1,298 of JARXKL010000004.1, forward strand.
GCAAATAACAATAGTGCAGGAACCTTTATGGCTGCGGCATCTTCCTGTGCATCTTGGCGCACGGTTTTTTTGAATGTTTCTGCCAGCTCAGGCATTACTAAAAAGTCAGAACCGATAGCACTGTAGCTTTTTTGGCGCAATGCTTCACGTTGCTTGCGTGGAATAATTATTGCGACAATTTTTGCCATTTTGGCAAGGCCTAAAAAAGCAGCCCGTCTCAACGTTAGTCTATTCCTTATGCCAGAAGAACCAATCAGCACTATCTTTGCCGGGTTAATACGTCCCGTCCCCGTAGCGTTAACTGTTACTGCACCGCCATTGCTGTGGCCAATCATGGCATATGGGTCGCCGAGATTCAGTTTGTTAAGCATATGGCCAATAAATGTTGCATATTCGTCCAGCCCCCATGCCGCAATGGGCGCTTGAGATTTACCAAATCCGGGCATATCGAGAGCAAGCGTCTGATAAGAATCTTGAAGGCTCGCTTGCACTGTATCTAAACCTTTCAGATTGTCTCCCCAACCGTGCAGTAGCACCACGAGCTGGCCAGAACCTTTGAGTTCATAATTTGTCAGGAGGCCGTCAACAATTATTTGCATGCCTTTAGTATAACTGCTATCTCACTAAAAAAGACTAGCTTGCACTAGTCTTTATTTGGTGGGCGAGGAGGGACTCGAACCCTCAAGGCCGTAAAGCCAGCGGATTTTAAGTCCACCGCGTATACCAATTCCGCCACTCGCCCAAGTTATGAATGGAGGCACCTACGGGATTCGAACCCGTGTACGAGGTTTTGCAGACCCCTGCCTAACCACTCGGCCAAGGCGCCGTCTATAACAGCGTTATTATAGCGTATTCACCTGAGTGCACGAAGTTATTTTGGAGACTTAGGTGGCAAGTCTGGCATTAGTATGCTGGAGCGCAACTTCACGACTGCGCATTCTTCTTGCTTACCATTTCTCTCAAATGCTTGAGCATTGGTTGTGCAACGACGAACAGCCGTTCCGCCTACAGCCGATAATTTAGCGTTATCTGCCTGCTCAGTTTCCTCAAAGTTTTCAGGCCGCACGAATCGATATGCCTTAACCGCGGATTTTGCTGCCTCATCAGTCACTAATAAAACTCCGCATAGTGCGAGCGTAGGGATAGTTAATACGCTGTTAGCAAATGACTCGAACGAGTTTGGTGACAATTTTATAATGAACCTCCTTAGGCAGATAATTATATTACCAGTCTGTAAGCTTATACGATTTTATGTATAGAGACAGTGGCTTTTTCCGTTGCTAATGTTTGCAGACGTGCTTACTTGACATCAAGTTTAGAATAGGTCGACTTTGGATGCTTGTTTTTCTCGGCGTGCAGCTTCTTTAGCATTTTTTGAGATTGCTTTGCAAATTGCTTTCCTTGATACGAAGCATATTCTTTTTGTAAATTGTTTAATTTCAAATTGTTCGCTTCTATTACATTGACTCGTTTTTGCAGTTCACCCCGTTTAGCCGTAGTACAGTCTAAAGCAGTAGTTGGTAGTTTCTGAGAGGAATGAATTTCGGAATCAACCTCCGTCACAATAGAAGTGTTAAGTTTATCTAATTCGTAAAGCTTTTCTCGGGTTTTTGAGGCCTCTGTAGGCACCCACTGACCTGCATAGGCAATTCGTGTTTGCCATTTTTTATGTAAAACAGCATGTTTTTTTACTTCATTCAATTTGTATATTCCGAGTAATTCAGTACGGTATCTTACGCTCGTTAACTGTTCGGCGCAGGGTCTATTTTTCAAACCTAGTTTCAAATTACCATTTGTAGCCGAGGCGTAAGTGCTCAATACCGAAATTTGCAACAGGGCCCCTAATGCTAACGCAGCAGCGATTTTATGAATGACTTTACTCATCATGTCGCTCCGTCTCTAATGGTGTAACCATGGTTGTGCCGACTGTCGGCGCGGGTATAAAGTTCGGATTTGTTGGGTCGGTGTCTCTATATTGAGCCTCGTATGCTTGGTAAGCCCGGCGCCGAACGATTGTTACTGCAACAATGCCTGCCACCGTCATAACCGCTAAGGTAGCACTTAGTACTTTTGGCGGTGTCGTATTACTGTGACGCTTTACAAGTGCGAATGCCACGAGATGTTTCGTTTTGATGGTGAAAACTGTCTTACTCTTCCCTTTGATCTTTTTGACACCGGTATAGTGTAGCGTACTGCCATCGGGCGCCTTGTGATAACCATCATTTGTTGGATCATCATCTGCTGCAGCTGTATCTACTTCGTCTGTGGAAATCAGCTCCCAATCTGTGCCATCATACCCATACAAATCGGCATTTCCATCAGAACTATCTTCGCTAATGCTAATTTCTACATCGTTTACGAAGTCTTCATCATTGTTACCATTTGGCCCTGAACACGCAGGCTTATACACATTGTCGACCGGAGTTCCTAGCGAAGGTAAAGTGTCATTTGAACCAGCAGCATAATCAGTTACAGTACACGATAAATCAGTGTCGCTATCGCCAGGAGATACCTTCATTACAGTTCGGTCATCGGCGCTTGAAATTTCAACAGCTGGCTTTACTGACGGCGTTGAGCTGTCAGTCGCATCAGCAGTATCACCGTTACCATTTTGATCACCTTCTATATTTGGATCAAGGGGTCGCGTATGGAGTATGACTGTTGCAGGCGTAGAAGCGTTATGTATAGTATCGTTTTCATCAAGATCATAGGCTGTCACGGAATAAATATAGTTCTTGCCGTATTCAGTGTCGTCTCCTTTTTCATTATCGCTCACACTGAGTCCAGTTGGTGCTGGTAAATTTTCAGGGTCACTCACAGTATCAGGCTCAACATCCACTGCCCCTTCTTCAACACGCGTAACGCCGTATACAACGGTTTCATTAACAGGATTACCGACTGAACCATCCCAATTTATTGATATTTTTCCAGCGTTGTCTTGAAATGCAGATAGATTAGTCGGCGTTGTTGGTGCTGACTGATCTTTAAGAGGTTCGGTATTTTCAATGTCTTTTTTTAGATCTACGGGGGCATTTTGTTTTGCAGCGATGTTTAATTCGTCCTTTTTAGTTATAACAGTCGGGTCAGAGCTTGTAGTAACGAACCGAGTGCCACTCTGCGTAACAACAGCCTGAATCGGCACATCTTTAGTTGCGGCACTTTCTGTGAGGTTGAGCTCAAGGCGCGTCTCATTATTCTTAAGCACGTCAAATTGCTCACTGATTCCATCAGTGGTAGTCGTTTTGCCAGATTTGAATTTTCCATTCGTAATGCTGAAACTTTTATAGGAAAGACCTGTAGGAAGTTCAGAGTAACTCAACTGATACGCTTTTGAACCGTCGCTAGAAGTCCAGCAATCGGTAAAATGCACTTGGCCGTAATCAGTACCCCATGTTCCAACTGTCGTCTTATTGTAATCGATGCAGCTGTCTGCAGAGTCTTTGGTTTCATGCTCGACGGACTGAATATGAATATTTACACCGTTAACTCGGGTACGCTTACCGTCAGCAGTATCTTTGTACGCCGTTACTTGTACGCTACCTGTTTTCTCGCTCGGAGGGTGACCTATTGGGCCTACACCATGTGCAATACTCTGAGCCGTAACAGGAGTATTTTTTTGTTCTGGAGTGGCAGGCGTAGCTGGCCTTGGAGTTGCGGGATTGGTCGGGACAGCTGGGGTCGCACCCGAATTGGGTACTTGAGCAGGCACAGTAATTATAGGCTGCATGAGAACAGGAAGTTGCGTTGTTTTATTGGCGGATACAGTAAAGAGGGAATCTTTACGGGTAGGGCTTGAAGGGTCTATTGTATAGCCATCACGTTCCGCGTTCTTCATTACATACGTCCGAGGACCACCAGCAGTAGCTGACGGGCATAAAATGTGCAAATGCCCGTGGTTACCACCACCGTTTGGATCAGTGGGTTTTGCAGGAGTCTCACACTCAACATAGCTTCCTCCCTGACCGGTAGTGATCTTGACGCTGCCAATTTCATTGCCTGGCTTAATTGAACCACTGTACGTTATGACATCTACGGTGCCCGTCGGCAGGGTATTATTTTCGCTTTGGTTTGCTGCAGCAGTTTCCGCAACTGGAGCTTGTGCGGGTGGTGGTGGTGGCGCAGGGGATGGCGTATCATCTCTCAGCCCTAAGCTGAGCGTTGTCGTCTCACCTGCACTAATGGTGAACCTCGAACCAACATTGTGAGGGCTGTCGCCACGCACGCTATAACCAGGCCGCTCAATACCAGTAATTACGTATGTTTTTTTGCCGCCACTGCTTGCTGAAGGACAGGTCAGGTTTAGGTGACCGTGGTTCGGTCCGCTTAAAGCCAGCGTCGTGCCACTATCCGGCGTACATTCCGTTGTACTGCCGACAGAGTCGACCGTAACTTTTACATTACCGAGTTCTGCGCCTCCGCTCGGCAAGCCGTTGTAGGTGACAATATCAAGCGTGCCGGTCGGTGTTGAAGCTGCAAAACTCACTATAGTGCTCGATCCAAGTAGACTAACGACTAATGCCGATATAATCAGTCCGGGACCGTAGCCACGGAATTTGCCTCGAGGGTGTGTTGATTTTTTGAACATGTTCAGTAATTTTAATGTCTGTAACTTCACGTATATAACCACTACTGTAATACCTCAGGGTTCTCTGGTCAAGCTTATGCTTTTATATACAGCAAAGCAGAGCTTGTTAGCCCCGCGTCAAGAGTACTACTGCTTTTTAGCTTTTGGAACTATTACTGTAAGGCCCCCTGCATGCAGTTCATATAACAGAGGCGGGCTAAGTGACACGACTTCACCATCCAAAGCAACATCCAGAATGGACTTACGCGATTCTACCCGTACTGACTGCTGAACATCCTGCATGCAGTCCTTGCCTTGGATGCGTCGTCCGAGAAACGCCAAGAGCGCCAGCCTAATGAGTGCTGTCGGGCGGTTTGCGCGCACCACATATAAAAATAATTTACCGCTATCGAGGCTTGTGCGGTTTGTAAAACCTTTTTGTTCTATTTCGTAGGAGTTATTGCCAATGAACATCATCGGTGTTTTATACGTGCGCTTCTTAGAGCCTATGACAAAGCTTAAATGCGTCGTACTAATACTGAATAAAGCCTCAAGCGCCGCAAAAGTTGCGGCTGGCCATTTCCCAATTTTTGACGCAATTTGGTCGCGCCGCAACACCGTGTCTGGGTATACGCCAATACTTGAGTTATTCACAAAGACTTTTTCGTTGACTGTAGCGTAATCTAGAGCATTCGTTCTGCCTGCAGCGATGACAGCAGCAGCCTCAGCGAGTTTAAGCGGCATACCTATGTCTTTGGCAAAGTGGTTGAGGGTGCCAACGGGAAGCACCCCAAGTGGCATATTATGAGCTACAGCCGCGTGGGCAACTGCATTCACCGTGCCGTCACCCCCGGCAGCAATATATGCTTCGCAACCTGCCTGTTGCGCTTTTCTTAGGTTTTCAGCAATATCATCGTCTATTTCTATGAAGTTGAGCTGGACAGTTTGCCCTGCAAAAGCTTCTTTAATATCTGATTTTGAGCCTTTTTTACCGCCTGCAGCTGGGTTATATACAATAGCTAGTTTTTTCATTAGGGATTTATGAATTTAATGATCATTAACAGACAGAGGCCTCCAAGTAACCAGCCCCCAACTACATCTGAGGGGAAATGTGCGCCCAGATAGATACGCGACACGCCAATCAGGACTATTAGAATTATAAGCACGACCGTGACTAGGATATTAACTGGTTCTGGTAGATACTTATACGCCAAATATGCTACTAAGCCGTAGAATGCCACTGCACCAAACGCATGCCCACTCGGAAAGCTATAACTATGAATCTTCATATTTTCGACATACAGTGTTTTAGGACGCGGCCGGTGCACTGCATATTTGAGTATACTGTCAGCTCCCAGGGCTACTACGCTGGCGACTTGTGCGTAGGCAATGCGCGGAGTGCCTTTCATCCAACTGATTACAGCGATAATGCTAGCTAAAAGAATAATAATCACCGGTAATCCGATAAATGTTGCGAGCTTCATGATAGGTTCAACCCAAGATGGCAATAACTGGACTAGGGTGGCAGCTTTTTTATCGAATGTATGAAGTGTGTCTTGCATGACTTACCTACTCCGGTTGAGGCGATGTTTTTTTCTGTTTTCGCCGACGTTTTCGTTTGGGTTTAGCAAGCTGAATATCTGAACCTTTAACGGCAGCCTTGCCGAGTTTAGCAGATGAAGTTAGGGGTTTTTGAAGCGTTTGCTCATTTTTATTAAGAGAATCGGTTTTTGACTGAACAGTTTGATTTTGGGGCGCTGGACTTGGCTTTTCAGCTACCTTTCGTTCCTGCTTTTCATAAACCGCAGATGGTGATTGCTTAGCGTCTAATAAGTAGCGCCGACTGACGTAACCTTCCACCTCTGTTTTATGCAGCGAATACAGCTTCCTCGAATTATCGATTATGGCGGCTGTTTCATCGAGGTTTTGCTGTGGTAAATTGAGTGTCACGGCTGAAAACGCCGGCGTTTTTTCTCCGTTAATGGTCATATTTATGACTATATTTCGGTTATTCATGTGAACGAGGTCGTACTGCTCGAAATTAGGCTCAAAATACCGCAGCATACTGGTGGCATCGTCGGCGCCCATCCTGAAGGCGATCATCGAGCCCACGTTACCGAATACCGCGTCTTTAACTTCTACCGACATCTGAGCAATGTACTGGTTAGCAACGGTCAAGTTGAGGGCGTATTTACGGGCTTCGCTCAAAATTGTCGCAAAACTGTCTGTTGCAAAGTTTTGAAATTCATCGACATATAGATAGAACGGAATGCGTTCTTCCGCTGGAATATCGGCGCGGCTCATGCTGGCTAGCTGTATCTTAGTGACGAGTAATGCGCCGAGCAGCGAGGCGTTGTCTTCACCGACCAGTCCCCTGCTCAGGTTAACGATCAGGATCTTGCGCTCATCCATTATTTTACGGATATTAAAGCTGCTCTTGGGCTGGCCGATGATGTTACGCACGATAGGGTTTGCCGTAAAGGCGCCGACCTTGTTGAGTACCGGGGCTACCGCTTCAGCAGCAAATTTGTCGTTCCAGCTCGCAAATTCGACTTCCCAAAAGTTCCTTACTACTGGATCAGTAACGTACGATAACACTTCTTTGCGGAATTTTTTATCTGTTAAGATGCGCGTTATATCCAGCATGGTGGCATCGGGGTATTCAAGCAAGGCTAGCAGGCTGTAGCGCAAAATGTACTCTAAGCGCGGTCCCCATGACTCAAACATACGTTTAAGCACCCCTATCAGCTCAGATACGGTATGCGTCCGCAGCTTGGGATCTGAGACTTCCATAGGATTGAAGGCTATGGGGTATTCGGTGTCAGCCGGATTGAAGTAAATAACATCTTTGGCACGGGAGGCCGGAATACGGCGCAGGATACTTAGTGCGTAGTCGCCGTGGGGGTCAATAACCGCAAAACCATAGGGACTATAGATATCAGATATAGTAAGTAGCTCGAGAAGTCCAGATTTACCGACCCCTGTTTGCCCCAAAATATACAGATGACGACCTCTGTCAGAGCGCGGTAAACCGAATGCTAGGTTTTTGCCCCTAAAATTTGCGGCAGCTATGGGGCTAATAACATCTTGGTTCTCGTTGGTGGATACCGGTAAATTGGCTGGCGGTTCAGCCGTTTGGCTGAGGGCCCACAATATGTACGGTGTTTCCACATTAGTATGGGGTAAATGGTAGAGCGTTGCCACTTCTTCAATGTTGAGCACCAGCGGCTTGGCGCCTATGCTACGATTGCGATAATGAGTGACGTGTACCTGTTCGCTGCTGAATTTAGCCTGTTCGAAGCCATTCAAGTAAGTAGTATTGAACTGTTTGTAGCTGGCAACGATTGATTGCAGCCGTAACTGAGCCTGGTTCTGCGGGACATTCCCCTTAAATACAATGCGTAGAGAGGTTTCGTAGGCCAGTTTGTGGCTTTTATCTTCGGCAGCGCTGGCCCTGGCTTGTTCATATTCGGTGAGTTTTACCGTTTCGCCAGCCTTATACTCCGGTGGCGCCCACAAAGCGCTGACCATACCGGTGCCTGACGTTCCAGATGAGCTACTGCGCAGGCCACCGATGTATTTTTCGCTCTTTTTATGCCAGTTATCAGATGCCGGCTGCATAACGAGCTGAATCCAGGCTTCTTCGTCTTCATCGAACTTCGCGAGAGTTGCGGTGATAGCTGCTAAGGGGTCAACTTCGAAACTCTGAAAGGTTTTGATGGGCAGCGCATCATTATTTATAAGACGCATTTCGGCTACTAAGGCATTGCCGGACGTGGAATGAACGGCCTGCGAATAGTCTTCCACCTCTGATATCTGGACTGTTGGATATTGTGCGTAGATTTGTTCTTCGACAAAATCTTTTAGGTAGCGTGGCACGCAGACATAAAAACCAATCCTCTTCTTAAGTACCGCGATTTCGAAGCTGATGCGCACCCGGCGGGCACCTTGGAAACGCTTCTGCGAAGGAAACATCAGCAGCCCGTGAAGCGACGCGAACATCTGTTCCGCGGCTAATTCTTTCTTTTCATTAGTGCGTGGCACCTGCAATAACAAGACAACTTTGTCGTCCTGGAGGCTTTGCTGTTCGAGCTTATCGGCGCTTGGTTTTGTAAGACTGTTTAATTTCATAGCTGCGTATGTATAACTATAGAGCAAATCACCATAATAGTTAGCATGAGCGATTTATTCGTAAATTATATTGGCTTTAAGGTGTTTTGTCAACGAATTCAAGCTGGTTGAATTTAACCACCCCTGATGATAATGCTTGCTATTCGGTTGTAAAGTGATAATATAGTTGACATAAGCAGTTTCATATGCTACTATAATAGTCATCTCCAAAGGATAAATGAGGCAGGAGGCAGAAGATGCAAATCTACTTCACCTGAGGGGCGCCATCATTAACAATTTGACTCACATGCTAAGGTGCAAATAAACATCGCACCGAAGCAAACTAGATAGTTATGGGTCCTCAAGTCCCGCTTGATTGCTTTCGCAGTCGCGGTAGATTACAGACCCAAAGCCATCAACTATATACATTCACTATTCTTTCTCTAAGAATAAACGGTTTACTAGATACAGTTTAGAGAATCTATTGGATGGAACAGCGTTACGAAATACCCTATGTCGTCATACTGTTCTATCCATATGGAACACTCTTGTAGTATCTAGGCTGATCACCTGGTACTGCGCCATTCAATCACTTCTTAGGAGGTGGTAGCATGATCGCTAGTAATTTGATGATCCCGATCGCCTTCTTGGTGATTGGATTGGTCTTCAAGCAGGTCAACAAGTTCACGAAGGACAACAAGGAGATGATGAAGATGCGTAAGCACTTTCGCAGCATCCTGATCGCGTTCTTCGCGGTCTTGGGCCTCACCGCCAGCACAGCGCCTAACGCGCTCGCAACCAACTCGCATCAGGACCACCGCGGTGCCTGCGCTCGCTCGACTACGTCGATCAGTAAGGGCCTGTCGGACCTGAAGTACAACGGGGTGCTCGGCAAGTTTGCCAAGCAGTTCGGCATCAAGTCGTTCGACGGCAATGTCAGCAAACAGCTGCAGAACCAGCTGGTGGTAGCCAAGGTCGCTCAGGCGGTCTCGACGAACAACAGCGGTTGCGACGGACACGGAAACACCTTCGGGGCCGGCAAGCGCCAGCTCTACAAGGGCGAGACGGTGGTCGTAAAGGTTCCTGCCAAGTATGGCAAGGACATCTGTCGGTCGAGCCACAAGGGCTGTCGTGCCGTGAAGATCGTCGTTCACTTCGTCCTTCCGACGTCGTGCTACAACGGTAACACTGGTACGGTGGTCGTCGTCATCTACGTCAAGGTTACCCGGCCCCCAGCCGCGAATCCGAAGACGAAGACGCCGGCGCAGACGCAGGTCGCGGCTAACAACTGCAAGGCTGGCGAAGTGAAGGACTCCAATGGGGTCTGCAGCATCCAGCAGCAGCAGGTCGCTGGCGCAGGTAACTGCAACTCGACCAACTCGGGGAATCTCTCCGGGACGGGCGACACGCAGGGAAGCTGCAACCAGACGACGGTCGTGTGCAATGGTGCGGGCTCATGCTCCCCTAGCACGACGAATGTCTGCACCAGCAATACCAGTGGTGGTACAGGTACGACGGGTGGAACCGGTGGCAATGCCTCTTCGGAGACGTGCAACACGACCACCCCGCCGCCGCCGGCCGCGACCGCCAAGTGCGACTCGCTGTCAGTGACGACGAACCCGGCAGTGAACCTCGGCGTCCGCGCTGTGGCAAACTACACCACATCTGGTGGCGCGACGTTTACGTCGATGTCAATCAGTTGGGGTGACGGGACCACCAAGGTGTACAACGCGTCCAACGCGGACTACATCTACGCGAAGGCGGGCAATTTTGTGGTCAACGCCACGCTCACCTTCTCGTCGCCGTCCGGTGACCTCTCGAGCAACTGCTCAGCCGTAACGGTAACTCCCAAGGATGGGACCGTAGGGCCTGGCTCCACCACTGGTGGCACGTCAGGTGGCACTGGTTCAGGCGGTACCGCAGGTAGCACAACGACGGGGTCAACCTGTCAAGACGCAAACGGGAACATTGTTTCCGGACCGCACGACCAGTACGGTTACTGCGTTTAACGCAACCTGCTGATCGGCAAACCCACTATCTTTCCGAAAGGAAGGTGATGACTATACGTTGATGGTGCGCGTGAGTGTGGAGGTGGTTTGAAAACTGATTGAGCTTACGCTCCTTTTTTCAAACCCCTTCACCTCACGCTTCACCATTTTTCTTGAGGAACAATATCTATCTAGTTTGCACATTGAACAATATACTTGCATTAATAATAATTATATGATATACTTAACACAAGTTAAGGTAAGGAGACCTCACAGTATGAAAATTAAATCATTAGCAATTGGCCTAACCACCGTTGCCCTGACTGCAGTAGCACCTGCAGCTACGGTATTCGCGGGTTACGCTCCATCAACTCGTGCTACATTCACCTGTAACACCCCGACAGATTGCCCGGGCGCAAACTATGTAACGTTTAACTCGTTCACAAATGCACCTAATTACGGCGACGAACGCGCTTTCTTTGACGTCAAAGATGCTGCAAACACTGCTTCAGGCGGTTACGCAGACTCAATGACCGTAAAAGATGGTCAAAAAATTACAATGCGTGTCTATGTACACAACAACGCGAACCCAAATGCAATCGGCGAAGCTAACGCTACAGCCAAGAACACTAAGGTTCAAGTTCAGTTGCCTACAAGCAAAAAGACCAGTAACACTACTGCAGCAGATATCTCTGCTGATAACGCAATTCCAGGTGAGATCAGCGATACAGCTGACCTAAATGGCGCACAGCCATTTACCGTTGTTTTCGATAAAACAGCACCAGTTACAGTAACCTACCGTCCTAATGGTACCGGTGAGTTTGTAACTCGTACGCTTCCAGGTGCAGCTTTCGCTAGCGATAGCACCTTAAATGCAAGCCTCGGTGATATGAAGGGATGCTTCAACTATGCATCTATCATCACGGTCACTGCGATCGTACACATGGATGCAACTCCAGTGCCACCAGTTACACCTCCAGTGGTTACTCCACCAGCTGTAACTAAGGCTAAGCCAACAGTAGCTGCTCCTACCACCTTGCCTAACACTGGCGCTGGTGATGTAGCTGCAATCGCTGCTGGTGCAGGACTTGCTGGTAGCTTCGGTTACCGTCGCTTCCTCAGCCGTCGCCTCGCTAAGTAATTCGCCCCAACAGGTGGAGCTTACGCGGACACGACTGACCGCTCAACGGCCCAACAAAATACCCCCTCGCTCGAAGAGCAGGGGGTATTTTGCGTATACGCTTACGCTATTTTTGCTTATAAAATTCTTCGAGTGTCAGAGCAGGATTTTTACCAAAAGCTTTGGCATCTTTAGCACCGATATAACGCAAATGCCAAGGCTCGTAATTATATCCCGTAATTCCCTGCTTATCTTTAGGATAACGCACGATAAACCCGTACTTGTAACTATTTTGCTGAAGCCACTTGCCTTCCGAAGTTTCTGCATAGCACGCCTGTATATTGCACTCCGGTTTAGAGAGGCCACCTGCATCAAAGGCTAATCCTGTTTGGTGCTCACTATGGCCCGGCTTAGCACTATACATATCGGCTTCTGCTTGTCCTTGGTCCGCAACATATTGATTATAGAGTGCGACTTGTGAACTATAAGAACGGTAGCCACTCTGTAAATTGAGCGTTACTCCGTCCTTTAAGGCTGCCGCAAAAAGTTGTTGCAACGGCACCTGAATGACCTTAGAAACTTGCTTTTCATCATCAGTAATATTATCGCGAAGTGGCACATTTGGCACGACTAATTGACTCGGCACAAATGTTGCCGGTATAAGCGGGTGAGTTTTATTAACTAAAACTTGGGCTATTCCCTCAGCACTGGTACTGCCGTGTTTTTTCGTAAACTGCGCTGGGGTGAGATCGGCATTGTCGCTAATTCGGCCGGCCGCTCCAAGAACTACTAGCACAAGAATTATCACAAAAAGTACTAATGTTGATCGACTCTTTTTAGGTGCAGCGCGGTCCATATTCGTTACTCCTAACGAGAGTTCTTTATTTTAATTAATTGTTGGCGTATTGCTTGGACCTGCGCGAGCCTCCGGCGCATTGCCGACATGCTGCAGATAGAACTGCTTCAATTTTGTAGCATCGTAGTTATCGAGGTTATAGGTATACAACCAGCTCGCTATTTGAATGGCATGCGTGTTCTTATCGCGAGGTGTCACGAGAGCCTTGCTCGGTGAAAACTTCGGCATGCTGTACGGGCTGGTGAAGAGCTTTTGCAATTTGTCGACGTTTTCAGCAGACAAGAGTTTTGGGCTATAGGTTATGATCACTCCGCCGTGCTCTTCATTATGCACAAATACTTCCTCAGGCACTTCTTGGCCATACGCGCCCCAAGGTGCTGGTGCGCCTTGATCATTGTAGTGTGGCCCAGAACTAGCCGGTTGAGAATTGTAAGCTATATGTTTCTGACCGCGTGTAATGTGATCTTGCCCTTGCATAGTATGTTTAGTGCCCAGCATTACTTCTTTGGGCTGCGCTCGCTTGCTAATCGTTAAGAAACCAGCCGCTCCAATACAAAGCACTATTATTAGTATGACAAACGATTTATTGGACATTGTTACTCCGAAGTTTTAGTTGATCCCCTCGAGCTGTGTAGCTGATGGTCCCATCATAACAAATTCCGAGTTCTATTTACACCGATACGGCATTTGCCGACGGTACTATTTCTCGCAGGCTATGCCATCACTGTCTCGATCGAGACTGGTGCTATAGGCTGCGTCTGAACGCTTTATGTTGAAGACACCGGCCTTGAAGGCTTCTGTACAGTTCGCAAATTGTCGACCATTAGTCGGATTGCTCGTATTTTGAGACTTAATTTTATTCTTCTCTTCCTGAGTCGTAGCACTCGAGTTTAAATCACCTGCTTTATCGTTTTGGACGCTGCTCTGAGTGGCGGAATTTTGCGAGGATGGAATATTTGGCTTGCTTGATGCCACGAAACCGAAAGCTGAGAGCTGCGCCAATGCAATTGCACCAAGAATTGGCAGTGCTTTACTTTTTTTGAAGCCTTCTGGGTCGTGTAGGTACATAAAGATACCGATAGCAAGCGGGAGTACAGGCAAGAAAACAAGGTATAACAAAATAGCGACAATAACTTGCCGAGAGCGAGTCCAGTTATAATAATTATTTTTTATGCCTGGAGTGCGTGACAATATAAAGATTACTGGGCCGCCAGTTTTCTGTGGCGCCGAGCTCGCTGTTGTTTGCTTAGTCGTCGACGACGGTGAAGACGATATGGCTGAATCAGCTTCGGTTGATGAAGTAGTACGCTGTGCACGAGTTTGCTTTGCCATAATCTTCTTTCATATATTTAATAGTTATTGGTCAGACTTAACACATTAATATATTACATATTACCCACTAGTAACAATTTTAACAGTAATTTGCAACAAATTTCTACATATTTACGCGTAGCATTAAACAAGGAGAAACGAATGGCAGATCCAAAATTTTTAGTAAAGCAAGATAAAACTGGCGGCTGGCGCTGGACGCTTAAAGCCACGAATGGAGAGCCTCTCGGCCGAAGCGAAGAACCCTTCTCTTCCAAAGCATCATGTTTAAAGAGTATCGAAGCAGTTGCAAAGGCAGCTGAAAATGCTGTAGTAGTCGTTGAAGAATAGTGCTGTTGGCATATAGTTAGCACTCGATACTAACTAGACTTACTAAGCGGCTTACACTCTGTAAGCCGCTGTTTATTTCTTACTAATATAGCTTTTTGCGACGTGTGGAATTGATTTAATAGGGTCAAGACGTATTGGGTCATAGGTAGACGCCCAGGGGTTTTCTATACCGATTATTAAATCATGAATAATCATCGCTGCTGCCGTTCCGTTGGAAAGTCCCCATTTACGATACGCAGAGCCGACATACAAATTTTTCGACCATGGATACAGCTTACCGGCTAGAGGGATGCCGTCGTAGGCGATATAATCGCGGTCAGACCATCTATGCGTAACTTGGTTCATGCCAAAGTGTTTTGCTGCATATTCAGACAAAGTGGTATATCTAGTATCTTTACTTATTCGTAACCCAGAGATGTGACCTTTTCCTCCGATGAGTAACGTTGGTGATCCATTAACAGCAATCGGCAATATAGAATAATTATCTTTGTCAGGCGAAATATACATGCCTTTTATGACTTTTTCTGGTGTTCCGGCGACAATATACGACTCTTTTGGATATTCCAAGATGCAGTATGCGCCACGAGCTACTAATGGCATGGTTGGTACACTTGTTGCCACGACGATACTTTTAGCGGTAACGCTCGCCTTTCGTGTTCTAACTTTTCCTGGGTCTCCGTCGTGAATACCTATGACTCCACTTTCTTCGAAAACAAAGCTGCCGTCTCCATTTACTGCTGCAGCCAGCCCAAGCAAATATTTCTGAGAGTGCATTTTACCTTGTCCGGTAAACTTTATTGCAGCCTCAATAGCAAAGGGTAATGGGGATGTTGTTTCGTACGTTGACGGCAGTCCGAGGCTTGCAGCGACATCTGCCTCAGTTTTGAATTCTTCAACTTTCGTACTGTCTGTTGTATACACATAATTATCGTCAATTTCCCACTCACAGCTTATTTTCTCGCGCTTGATTATTGATGCAACGGTTTCGACTGCAGTTTGGTTGGCATCGGCATATACTTGCGCGATCTTATTACCTAAGCGATCTTGCAAATCTTTATACACAAGATTATGCTGCGACGTCACTTTGCCTGTCGTTCGAGCTGTAGTTCCTCCACCGACAGTACTCTTATCAAGGACAGCGACCTTCTGACCAGATCGCTTGAGCATATACGCTACAGTAAGGCCGGTAATGCCCGCCCCCACAACGACGGTGTCGACTTCCAAATCTTCGACAATTTGAGGATAAGTAGCCTGTAAATGGGATTCTTTCCAAAGTGATACGCCCTCATTGTTTACTGAATTCATATCATTCTCCTTTATACGACACTAGTGGTACCGTTTCTTTCATGGCACTAAGCTGCTACGTTACTGATTTTGGTAAATATTGCCATCAGTACACGGTTATATACCTTAAGGTCAGCCGGTTTAATGCCATGCAAAAAAGCCTTGAGGTCTTGCTGCATCACAGCCTCTGCCTCAGCTACAATTTGCTTACCTTTAAGCGTCAACGAAACGCGAGCATACCGGCCATCTCGCGTACTCCGCTCTTTATGGATTATTTTTTTGTCCTGTAAGCTTTTGAGCGATGAAGTAACAACCGGAGGCTTCACACCTAGGTTCTGCGATAATTCTGTTGGCAAGATTTGGCCGTTTTCGTAGATACTGCCTATGAGCATCCACTCGGGCGGCGTAATGTTGTACGGGACTAGTGCTTTGGTTAAATACCCATTCATAGAGCGATATATTTGCGATTTCATCAAGCCAATTTGATACGTAGGAGCTGGTTTATAGGTAGTTCTAAGCATACTTAACAGGTTAGCACCAAGTAACTCTCGAAAAATGTAACAATTTTTACTGAGTCTAGATAATTATGCTGCATAATTATCAAAGATAACTAATTTAAGGAGAAATATAATGTTACAAATGTTTGCAAAAGCATTCGGAGTGGTTTTCGTAACCCTCGGTATTTTGGGATTCGTCCCTGCGCTCACACCCGACGGTAAATTGTTAGGCATATTTGAAGTAGGAACTGTGCATAATATTATTCACCTCGCCAGCGGACTTGTCGCTTTAGCTACCGGTTTCAGTAGTGAATACGCTTCACGCAAGTACTTCCAAGTATTTGGTGTAGTCTACGGACTCGTAACCGTACTCGGTATCTTCTACGGTAACAACGATATCCTCGGCATCGTAGAGCACAACGTTGCTGACATCTTCTTGCACGCTGCAATTACAGCTGCAACATTGTACCTCGGTTTCGGCTACCGTGACCGCGGCGTTCATACGACTGCTGTCTAGTAACAATGGTCGAACACGATGCCAGAGTAAGATTCGTCCTGCGTTCAGCAGCAGCGGTCACTCTCCTTCTAGGCGTCACTATGATTGCCTTTCCAGCCGAGATTCTCGGCTGGTTTGGTAATGGTGGGCGAAACCAACACTTCGCCATCTATTTAGGCACAGCCCTCGTTGGTTTCTCAGTTATCAATTGGCTGTACAGCAATCTGGACGATCTGCGCTTAATTCGGCCAGCGATCTATGGCAATCTGGCAAGTTTACTGCCAGCAACAATTATTGACGGTGTTTCGCTAGCCCGGGGTAGCATTAGCTCATCAATTTGGCTCATATTTATCATTCACCTCATTTTTGTCGTCGCGTTTTTCTATTGCCTGCGCCGCATTAAACATGACCTTGCTCCACGCCCTGTTAAGGTAATCCCTTAATCACGCTGCTTCATAATGCTATCAAGCATAGCCATTCTTATATAGAGCCCGTTACCTGCTTGACGGAAATACTGAGCACGAGGATCAGCATCAACAGCAGCGGTAATTTCGCCGACACGCGGTAAGGGATGCATAATAATGGCTTGCTTAGGGAGTACTTCGAGCGCGGTTTTGTCGATTATAAAGTGGTCTTGCCCAACAGCAACATCCGAACCAGTCAGCGCACGCTCTGTTTGCAGACGCGTCCAATAGACAACATCAGCTTCACGGAGTGCACTCAACATCTCAGTGGTTTCTTCGTATTCCGTAGTATGTTCGTCTAGCTGAGCTTTTATGTCATTGCCAATTTGAAGTTCCGGCGTCGATACATAGGTGATTTTGTTTCCAGGGTATCTCGTTATAAGTTTTGATAAAGATCTGACCGTTCTTCCTCTCGCTAGATCGCCGCCCATGACAATATTCAAATTTTCCAGTCGCCCGGTTTGCTCTTTAATGGTGTACAAATCGAGCGCCGCCTGGGTTGGGTGTTCACCCTTGCCATCACCACCATTTATAATTGCCACCGTGCTAACACTTGCTGCCCGGTCGGCATGACCCTCTTCCTTTGTACGCATATTTATAGCGTCTACACCATATTCGTTAAATACTTTGACGGTGTCTTCAATGGTTTCACCCTTTGCAGCAGACGAAAACTCTGCAGCATTTTCGGTACCTACAACACCAATGCCTAATTTAGTTGCAGCAATTTCGAAGCTGAAACGCGTCCTCGTAGATGGTTCATAAAACATAGACAACATTATTCTACCCGTGTGTCGTGTCATTACCTCGCGTCGAGACTCTATTGATTGATCTAACTGCCTGAACATGTCTGCATCAACAAATAATTGCTGTAGCTGCTCATCATCAAATTGCTC
The DNA here is from genome assembly GCA_030272735.1 of Patescibacteria group bacterium. GTDB lineage: Bacteria > Patescibacteriota > Saccharimonadia > Saccharimonadales > UBA4665 > JARXKL01. The sequence goes on from JARXKL010000004.1 coordinate 19,229, forward strand.
CGCGCTCAATATATGTTGCATAACCTCTCCAATTTTTTACATAGTACAATCAATCAACATGTTTGTACACATATCCGCCTGAGCGTTACTTACTCAGCTGGTACTTTATGGGCAGGCGTGGTTTTTGTCGAGGTTTTGCTGAACATATTGAGTGAGCGCAATATAGCCGCCGCTAGTAAGGGGTGGTACGGTACAGTTGCTCATAGCGTTCGATAGACTCGCGCCGCTTGGTCGCCAGTTGGCTAGACCATTTAAGTTGCTGAGAGAATTCAAATTATTTCCCGTTATTTGACCCCATTGCTGCGCGGTAGAGTACAGCCCTACTGGCGCACCTTTACTTTGGTAATAGCTGGCAAATCCTTCAAGTGCAGCGGTATTGCGGATCAACGCATCTGTCGAGCCAGACTCCCAAGTATTCATAGTTTCAACATCGAGCCACCAGGTATAACTAGCAGTATTTTGACTTATTCCAGCCTTTTGGGCTGCTGGGGTGAAGCGATCTAAATCCGCTTCAACAGATCGGTTCCAACCGTACTGCCATGAACATTGTCTATCATTTGAGCCCGTGCAAGTACCATAGGGGTTTGACGGCGTAAAACCTGTTTTATCGGTATTATTCTTGGGCCACGTTGTAATTTGCGAAATAACTTCGCCAGGATTTGCAGTGTTTACATACATTTGAACTTTGGGCTGTGCCGAACCAGTTTTTGATCTGTTAGCCCAGGCAAGTTGGTCTGCGAGACAAGGGTTAGTTTTAGCTGCAGTACCACCGTTCACGCCGACGATTCCAAAATACTGATCAGTTGGCAGACGGGTGCCGCATTGTGGATACGATATGTCATAGCCGAGCAACTCAGGGGTATTCGAAGACGGCGTTCGTGCGGCTAAAGCCATGGACGGTACTAAGGCTATTGTGATGATCGATAGCAAGAATAATGTAATTTGTCTTCCCATAGAACCTTATTATACCAAACATAAGCGACCACCCTAATTTACGCAGTCACAGTTCATAAAGATTTAACTATTATCAAGAAAAGTCGGCGCTAGTTCTTGAAATCCATTCGTAACGCTTTTTGTACGCTTTCAAGGAGCTGTTCGAAGCTATCGGTATTTTTAAAAATACGGTGCGCACGCTGCCGCCCATCAGCAATTTCATGAACATACGATTGCATACGTTTTTCAAAATCTAAACTGTTACCACCGCGTAATTGTAACCTTATTTCTGTAATGGAGCGGTGTGACTCAATTTGATAGATTATTGGAGATTTATAATGATGTCCTAAAGAGCCAAGGACCATAGACCGGAGCATAATTGCAGGTACTGCTGCTTTATTATTGTGAGTGATTCGGGGCAACCCATAAGTATATGGTAGTCCAAATAAGCGGGCGGTTTCCAAAAAGAAACCTTCTTTTTGAAGCTTGGCAAATTCCTGTTGAGATACAAATTTATGCTCATGTGCATTCATTTCATCCGTTCGCGGAGGACGCGTGGTCCATGAAGGCGTTATTTCGAGTAATTTTTGATCAGACAAGCACTGTACTAATGTAGTTTTGCCACTTCCGGACGGTCCGATAACGACGAGCACTTTCTCATCAACGTCAAGGTAACTATTATTCATAACAACCGCAATACTACCGCTGCAGCCACCGCAACAGTTACATTATCGGATCCGTATGGCGATATAAACTCCACTAAAGTTAAGCCGGCCCCGATCAGTATCGAGGTAGCCACAGGTATATCTGTAACCCCTAGTAACAAAACTGTAGCCACTAGCAAAAAAGCTATACTGCCATGCAGGCTCTTTTTGTTCCAAAACCTTATAGAATTATTGACGTTCACAGTACCTAGTAAACTTGCAGCTGTATCTGCAAAACCCATTATAAGCACTGCGCATGCAAAGGAGCGAGCATCTGTGGCAACCAGAGCTGCTAGACCAACACCCGTAGGGAAAAAGATCTCGCCGTACGATTTGCGGCTCACAGTATAGAGTGATTTCAGTAGTTTGTACCGCCGGACGCACAGCATAACTACGCAAAAAATAAGACTGAGCAAGACTATCTGTTGCTGAGTCATAAACAGAACAAGTGTGGCGCTTGCCACTGCACCAAGAACATGAATAGTCTTGCGGCTTATTTCGTCATGGAGCCCAAGAATTCGGGTCAATAATTCACCGAGCAACAGAGGGCTACCCGCAACAACTATACCCAATAATATTGCAGTCATAATTGCCTCGATTGTATCACGCCGGACACTCTTGCCTTTACTTCCGACTCAGTTATTATTATGCTTACGATATGGATGAAAATCAGCAGAAACCGTTAGAAAACCCGCAACAACCTTCCCAAATGGTCAGCCCGACCTATTCGGCCCCTGCCGAGTCATCCGTTACCCCAGTCAGCAACCCCGTTTCGCCGATAGGTCAAACGACATTAGCCAACGCTCCCTATTCTGAATCTGAGCCTCAAATTGAACCACATTCTCTCCGCAAAAATCGCGCGATCGTAATTGCAGGAGCACTGTACTTATTTAACGTATGTGCGCTTGCAGCCGCGTATATATCGAGCGAGTATGAAGTGGCTCATACTCTCACTACTGTTACTCTTTGCACAGGAATATTGGCCGCGTTATTGCTTGGAATCGGCATGATGCAAACCACTTTGTATTCGATGCAACATGGCGCAGTTATGAATAATAGAATAAAATTTGGCATAATCCTGCTGATTGCATCTATCATAGGGGGTATTTTCACACTCATTCCAGGTCTTATTTTAATCACTATTGGTCTCAAAGAAGCCCCTTTACCGAACGCAGCACCTATAACAGGCACCAAAAAAATTATGTTTGCTGTTTTAACTTTTATAGGTGGAGGTTTGTCAGGACTTCTTGTGTCTGGAATCATATATTTCATGATTAGCGACCGTGCCTGTCAGCTTTCTAGCTCTAAATGTTATTAACGCACTGACTATGAGTAATTGTTTAGGGGTCATTTGGTCACTCTTGCGCCCTCAGACATATCTTCTTATGTCAGTGTATGTAAGCCTGGGAATTGCTTATGGTCTGTCGGAGCAAAATTACATGTTATCATCATTTTTGGCTGATCAGTGGCTCGCAATTGTTGGCGTCTATGCAGCTTTGGCGCTCTGGTACATCGCCGGAACTGCCTTTAACGATTACGCAGATTACGAAATTGATCGCGTGAATTTGAAGGGAGATCGCCAGCGACCACTCGTAACTGGCACCGTGAGTAGAAGGGATTTACTGCACTATGGTATTTTTGCTACATTTGCTTCATTAGTTGTTATTGCGCTTACCACTTCGCTGGTGATAACGCTACTGTATAGCGCAATGCTGGTACTCAATGTGGCGTATTCACTGAAACCATTTCAAATATCCCGCAGGGGTGGGTTGGCGCCGCTACTACTCCCCTTAGGCTATATTGTATTGACTATAAGTTCAGGTATGCTGCTGACAGGTCTGAATTTTTCCGTACCTGATGTACTGATTCTTGCCGGAATGTATTTACATTTTATGGCCCGCATTGTACTAAAAGATCATCGCGACGTGCGCGGCGACGCCATGGTTGGCAAAAAGACCTTAATCTTAAAATATGGCAACCACAAGGTATCCTTGCTTGCTATGGTGCTGTTCATAGCTAGCACCGCTCTTCTCGCATTAGTATTGTCGAGACAATTACTCTTTATACTTCCTTTCATTGCGCTTCTCAGCAGCGGTGCAACCTATGTATTGCTGCAACTCTCCAGAGAAAATCGCTGGCTGTATCAAAAACCACTTATCACGGTATTTGGACGATTATGCAGCGGTATTATTACGCTTATTATAATTGGACTCCTCCCTCAGATCATTCATATGGAGAGCTACCAACCTCGATTTATTGCAATAGTCATCACTGCTCTTTTTTTTGTAAGTATCTCTGAAATTATTAAACTCCAACACCCCACGCAGTAAACTTATTAAGTCCTGCTACTATACCTGTATGAATAAACAACTGAGCGGCGTACTCGTGCATGAGATGCCAACCGATTTACAACTAGCGCTCAGTTCTAACACGAAGGCTGTCGCAGCGTGGGAAAATATCTCAGTTATCGCTCGTAATGAGTGGATTTGCTGGACAGTATCTGTGAAACAAGATAAAACACGGCTTGAGCACATCAAACGTGCCTGCGCCGATTTAGCTGCAGGCAAACGCCGTCCTTGTTGCTGGGTAGGCTGCCTGCACCGTACCGACAAAAAGCCAAGCGCATGGGCTCAAAAAGTTTTGATAGATAAACAACCGCGAAAGTTGTAGTTATACAGTCCCACCGCAACCTGCAAACTATTGCAGTGGTTGTTGCTTATCCTGAGCAGGAATGTTTTCTGGCGAGACCGTAGCTATAGGTGTTGCTACTGGCGGACTCGGTGCAACCGGAGAATTTGGCGCTGCTGAAGCGCTCGGAGTGATCGTTTGCGGCGATGCGGGCGCTAGAGGCGTTGCGGATGTAGTTGGGATGTTCACTGGGGTGTTAATTGGAGCTTGCACGGGACTACTAACAATTGGCGTCGTAGCTTGCGGGACAGGGTCAGTGAACTGTGTGAGCGGGTTCATGCTGTTTCCTTGATGGAAAATATTTGTTTGGAATTCATGTCGGACCTGGGCGATGAGTGCGCTCAAATCAGTACCTTGCGGTAATGTTTTAGCTCGTTTTCTCCCGTCCATTAGTAGCTTGTACCCGAAGATAATGCTCGCTAAGCGAATGACAAACGTTATGAGGCTGCCAATAATTGCTAAAGCTCCAGCAAATGGAAAGATTTTTACGATATTTGTAATGCCACTGACGTTGTAACCCCACGATCCTGGTTTATCGGGATTATAGTTAATGGGCACATCAGTACCTACCGCAAGTCCGCACAAAGCACTAGAACTATATGACGACGGCTGCTGATACTGTTTACCGTCAACACTATACTTCGTAACCGCTGAACAGGCGGAGCCACTACTACCATCGGTCGATGGCTCCTGCTTTATGGATACAACTGTCGCAGTTGTTGTAGCTGTCATTTTATTGATTCCAGAAATAGAGTTAAAAATAACAGGCACAAACAAGAATACTATACCCAGACCTATCCCCAGCAATGAGCCCAGTAAGCCAGGCCTGGATTTTTGGCCAAACGGATTATCGATGCCAATAAATCCATCTAAAAGTAATAAGCCGCCTATTGCCTGTTCGGCCGCCGCATAAGTAGCCGGGTCCTTAGTTTCGTATTGTGTTAAGAACTGTTGTGCTGAAGCTTTTAGTTTTTTGATTCTCATAGGCGTTAGTATATAGCTATCGTCGCCGACTGACAATAATGCTTACGTTTTTAATTTGTTATATTGTAGAATATTGTAACTTTCGTAATAAATATAACGAACTATACTTGCTATTTGCAGTATATTCTGATATAGTTAGTGCATGATAACGCGGAGAGGGCGCTTAGCGTCTTCGAGGCGTCGAGCGTTTATATTTATACCCATTTGGCTTGCCGGTAGTGCATGGCTGTGGAGCTGGTGGCTCAGCCCTGATCACATAGGTGGTCTAGCATTATATATACCACTTACACTGGCTCTAATTTATGAAAATATAGTCATGCCAGGATTTCTGCTTTTTCTTATTCTGAAGGCTAAGATTCCGATAAATAAACGGCCAAAAAAAGGGCTTAAAGTTGCGCTTATAACACCATGCGTACCGGATAAAGAATCCATAGAGATTATTGAGAAACAACTCGCCGCTCTAGTAGCTGTTGAATACCCACACGATAGCTGGATACTGGATGAAGGCAATGATAAACAGATCAAAAAGTTAGCTAAGTCCTACGGAGTTAAGTATTTTTCGCGTAAAGGAAAAAACAAATATAACCAAGAAGATTACCCATTTATGGCTAAGACTAAGTCAGGCAATGTCAATGCTTGGCTTCATCATACTAAGCGCTACAAATATGAATTTTTTGTGCAACTCGATATCGATCATCTACCCAAACGTAATTACCTAGACAAAACACTTGGTCAGTTCAAAGATGAATCAGTTGGCTGGGTACAGGCGCCATCAGTCTATAACAACCTCCAGTATTGGGCAGCACGAGGATCTGCCGAGCAAGAGCTTGGCTTCAACGGCCCAGTTCAAATGGGTTTTTATGGTAATGCGGGTGCGCCAGTTATTATTGGCTCACATACCACTTTCCGCATGAAAGCTGTACAGTCTATAGGAGGGTTCCAGCCAACACGTGCCGAAGACCATCTCAATACTCTCGCATTAATGGCCGAAGGTTGGAACGGTGTATTTATTCCTGAAATCATAGCCGAAGGTGATGGACCAGAGACCTTTAATACTTACATCGCTCAACAGTACGCATGGGCAAGAAGTATGACTATTATCCTATACCGATACAGTTATCGTCATATTAGAAAATTATCACGACGCCGCATTATCCAGTACTTATTTATACAAACATGGTACCCGGCAACTACTTTCACATACTTAACTTTTTTCCTTGTACCTGTCATAGCATTACTTACAAATGTTTCCCCGACAAAGATGAACGTATTTGAGTTTTTATTACGTTTTCCTGTTATTTTACTTAGCGGAGTGGCTTGCTATTGGGTTGGCAGACCACTTTTACAACCAAATAATGTGAAAATTAGTTGGCGCGGCACCCTTCTTCACGTAATACGCTGGCCTATAATATTACAAGCTATGCTTGGCGTTTTGTTCCGTCGTAAAAAGTCATATCAAATTACACCTAAAGGAAGTACCAAGCGACCATACGTTATCCCACCTGTTAGACTCTACGCACCCTTCTTATTTTTGAGCTCAATATGTGCTCTAGCCATTATTTACTCGACAATCTTTTACGGCTACAGGCTAGCTACTGGACAGTTTATATTCGCATCTATGAACTTAGTAGCTATGTTGTCTTTGTGCTTATTGGATCTTAATCTCAGGTTGCGTGAAGGTATGTTGCGTTTTATTGACTGGTTGCGACCTGTTTCCGCAGTAGCATTCGTAACTTTACTAGCGGGAATGGCGATGGCACTTCCTTTTAGCCCGAACCAAACTACGCTCGCACTAAGCACTACACCAGAACCCGCACCTGCTCACAAGGCGGATATCACTCAAGTACCGCCTCAGCTGCTTTCAGACAGTGAACTTAAGAATGAGATAGCAAATGCTTCGTACCGTCTAGCGTCACAAACTCCACCAGCAATAGGAATCCATAATGGTGATGTAGTATTACCTACTGATGGAGCATACATTAGACATACTTTTATTGATTGGCGCGAAAATAGGCAGCTTGCCGAGCAAATGCTCTTGTCTGAACGGGCTGGAGCAACAAGTCTGTTAACAATCGAGCCTAAGGGTGAGAACGATGGCGCTAAATTGCTATCAGATATTACATCGGGAGTTTATGACGACCGCTTGAATAGTATATTCGATATTATCAGTGCTAACCCGAATACAGTTTACGTACGATTTGCTCACGAGATGGACCTGCCAGAAATTTATCCATGGGGCAATCAAGATCCTGAAGCTTATATCAGTGCGTACCAGCATGTAGTCCAGTTAAGCCGTTCACGCAATGTTACAAACATCGATTGGGTATGGTCGCCTGCTGGAACGCAAAATGCAGAGTTGTATTACCCTGGCGATGATAACGTCGATATTGTAGGTACAACTATGCTTTATGATAGTTATTTTTCGGGTGATTATGTGCCTAATTTTGGGGAAATCCAAGCTGCAAGAACTCATTTATTTGATCTCGGTAAACCAGTATGGATAGCTGAACTCGCAATTGGCAAAGAAAATACGCAAGTCCAAACCGATTTGCTTGCAAGTGCATTACAGCAGTATAGAGGCTTTGGATATTCTGCATTGATTTACTTAGATGTTGCAGACGTTAATATTATTGGACCAGACTATACAATTGCTGATCTGAATAGCCTCGGGTTACCCCTAAAACACGATGATGCCAAAACTCAAGTAGAGTCGCCAGTAAAACAAGCTATGCCTGACGAGCATCTTGCATCTAAATCAGTCCTGCACACAAAGCAAATATTTAATACTGATAACATCCTGAAGATGTTTCAGCCATAAATAATAGTAACTTAGCTTTTATGTTTAATTACTATTTTCGGTGTCGCAGCTTACGTCTGCCAAAGTAAATTAGCAAAGCGGCTATTACTGGAGCGATTACTGCAGCGGGCCCTGCACCGACTTTTATGAGCATTATGGTGGCGGCAATGCTCAAGACAAGCCACGATATTCCGGTACGGCGGTTTATTCGCGTACGCAAGTATTCTGTTCCGAGGTAATAGTACGGGAATACCGTAATTACTAAGAACGTACTTGAGAGCAGGCCGCATATTAGGACCACGCACAACCCTTCCCAGAATGGGCTGGTGATGGCGAGTGGTATGAGAGAAACGATCGCGGTGAAGCTAGTAGCAACCAATGGGCGGAAACGCTCTGCCAGGGCCTCATGCGCGGCGTCAACGGCGTGCATGCCGGATTGTCGAGCCTGATTCGCCGAGTCTGTTAGCAAAATAGTGTTCTTTATACTCAGCCCAATGAGCGCAAAGAAACCGAGCATCGAGAAGAAGCTAAAGGCATTATCGGTCAGGTACAGCCCCAGTGTTATACCGAACAAGCTGAACGGCAGTGCCATAAATATCAGCAGCGGCTGCAGTAAGCTCCTGAACTGCGAGGCTAGTAGCAAATACATCAGCAGCAACAAAACTGGGAAGGCTAATGCTAACGTTTTGAAACTATCTTGGTTTTCACTTTCCTGGCCTAAGTCAAAACTGAGGGCGTTTTTGTCGAGGCCATAGCTGGCGACTCGGCTCGGCGGGAATGCTTTTTTAACCTTATCTTGAGTGAGTGTAAATAACGCTGAAGTATCGGTATCCTTGAACTTTATTCCAACGCCAATATACGCTTTACTGTTTTTGCGCGTACGAATACTTGTGTTATCGACTGCCACGCTTGAAACTTTCACAGTCGTTCCGTCAATTCGCTTCAGTTTGGTCGTTTCCAAATACTGCTGGATATCGTTCGCTAGTTTAAGTGCATTATCTCTCTCGCGGGCATCAACATGAATACTAAACACACCCGGTGGGCCTCCAGCGCCTGAAGTATTTACTGCTACTTTGGCACCCTTGAAATTAGCAAATTTTGCACTAAGTTTATCGACAAGTTGCGGCGCGGTTACTTTACGCTGCTTATAGTCCTTCAGGTACACCGTTAATGTTGAGCTCTGCGTGTTAGCAAAATTATAGTTCGCAGCCTTTTCAAAATTATCACCAAGTTCTTTGGCCATAATTTGATTAGCACTAGTAGCAGTTGCTTCAGCTGTTGAAACCGATGTATTCGCCGGGTACGTAAGAACTAAATTAAGTACATTTGAATCTTTGTCGGGTGGGAAAATATTGAAGGTGACTTTTTGGAATAGTGCGCCACCGGCGCCTATAAAGCCAAAGCCTACAATAATCGCAATGATACCTACGAACGTTAACTTTTTCTTAGAGTTTTTGGCCCACAGCATCGGAGCTGAAATAAACCGGGCAATTTTTGCTTCGAAACCGCTGGCTAAATTGTGCGATTCTTTCTTGCCCATCTGCTTTTTACCGAGGAGCAAGAAGCGAGCGAAAAGCGGAATAAACACCAGCGCAACGAATAAACTGATGAGCAGCGCCGAGATGATAGTTACCGGAATAGCCCGAATAAACTTACCCAGTATTCCACCAACAAATAAGAATGGCGCAAAGCTCAAGGCTGCAGTGAGTGTTGCCGCAACCATTGCTCGACCAATTTTGCGCGTGGCAACCGAAATGGCTTCGGTGGCGTCGGTATGTCTGCGACGCTGGGCATCGATAGCCTCAGTCATAATGATAGTGTCATCTACTATCAGTGAAAGCCCTAACACTAATGAAAACAGCGTAATTGTATTGAGCGAATAGCCAATAACATAGAGGAGCGCATTTACAATTGCAATAACGCTAACCATTGCAATAATGATTATCAGTGACGCACGAACTGCTATGAGAATTGATGCAACTACCAGTACCGCCAGCAGACCCTCAAGCAACGTTTGTTGCAGTTCACTCACTTGGAATTTAATATCTGGCGCATAACTGCCACTTATTGTTGCCTTGTAACCGCTAAATTCGCTACTGGCATTGAGCTTATCAACTGCGCCCTGCACTTGTTTATCAAGCTCTAAATTGTCTGCTTTATCATAGGCGCCGATTCCAATGACAGCGGCTGTATAAAATTTACTTGAACCATCCTGTCGTTCACCAAAACTTTCAAAGCTTTTTTGGGTCGATTGCTTTTCGCCGGTCATTGGATTCACTGCTACTTCAAAAGGGTTTATGGCCGAAGCGCTCCGAACGAGGGGTAAATGTTGACTCTCAATAAACTTCGCGGCTTTTTGCGCCTGCTTGTTTAATTCTTCCTGCGTAACAGTGTTGTTTTTGGCATAAAAAGACACAACCATATTGTCGCCGCGCTGAGTCCAGCCAAATTTGAAAGCTTCGATTTTTCCTGTAGCGTTGGCCGGCAGGATAGTATCTTTATCGAGCGCTTTTTGAATTTCTTGACTCCGCGGTTCGGCCTGAACATTGTCTTTATACGATACCGTTGCCGTGTAGAAATTATCAAAACTCTGCGTTTGAACAGTCTTTACGCCCTCTTGTTTGAGCAAGAAGTCACTCAGCGGCTTAGCTACGTCGCTATCTACTTTTGCAGAATCATTTACTAAATATGATCCTTGAGCGATAGCAAACGGTGATTCAATTGTTGGAAAACCTTCTCGCTTCAGTAGCGTGGCATAGCTAGCTATACCGAACGCCAAAACGACCAGCCAAATAAGTGCCGTTGTCCGCTTTCGCTTAAAGAAAAACAGACTAAGTTTTTGTAAATAATTGAGTTTTTCTTGAGGTGAACGGTTAATTTTGCTATTTTTCTTACGTACGAAGGGTAATTTAGTCATCTGTAATCCTAATGCTAACGTGGTATGTACCTTAACAGTACTATTAACAGTTATATAAGTAAATATTGCTACGCCAAATGCCAGCTATTTGTGACGATTATTACTATCGCGCGCATTATTATGAACATGAACCAATCGCAAACTATGCTTTAGTTTTAACAAAGTACATCTCGGGGTATGTTCTCCAGGTAATACCCATGTCGACAGAAACTTCGAGTACAGAATAGAGGCCTTCGGCTGTAGTCGTCTACATCATTCCATATTACTACCAAAGATCTGCCGTTATTTATGATGATGCCTTTTTGCGATAATGTAAGTGCACAAAACCATTTTCAAACTTTCGCACTCCTGCCAGTTCAAATTTAGCAGTAACATCTGCAGGCAACCAATGATTGCCACTCCCAATCATTACGGGAACAACGATCTGATGAAGCTCGTCTACAATACCGGCTTTAATTGCCTGGCCAGCTAAATGGGGGCCGCCTATGTCTAAATCTTTGTCCGACTCTTGTACTAATTTTTGTATAGCTGCTGGGTCAAAAACCTGTTGAAGAGTTGTATTTACAGTAGTGACTTCCTCCAATGAAGTTGAATATACTATCTTATTTGCAGCTTGCCAAATACTCGCGTAATCATTCATGGCATCGCTTGCATCAGGCATAAATTCGTTAGTTCCTTGAGTAGGGATATCATCCCAAACCTTCATAGTCTCGTATAAGTTACGGCCCATGAGTACTGTCCCAACGTTACGTAAGGTGTCATTGACGAACATATGTACTTCTTCGGTTGGCATTCCCCAGCCAAAATTACCATCTTTATCCGCAACATATCCGTCAAGCGTTGTTGTTATGAGATAAATTAATTTGCCCATACTTCTATTCTCCCGTGCCGGATTACGTTTTAGGTTCATTCTCATTTTAGCAATTAAAAGAGACGCATCTGCGTCTCTTTTAATTGGTCTCAAGCTGTTTGTAAGCGTAAAGCTAAGCGCTTAGTAAGCTTTTTTTGCGCCGTCTTCTACTGCTTTTTCGGCATTGTCTTTAGACATCATCGCACAGACAGTAGTTCCGCACTTTTCGTGCTTCCCTTTAGCCATAAATCCGCCTTTTGCAGTTTGGTGGATCTCTGGAGATGACAAATTAACGCCTTTTTCCTTACACTTAACGCAATATCCTGTAGCCATGTCTGTCTCCTCCTGAATTGATTGTTATTACTTAACGTGTTTATTATAACTCTTGTACGACATATTTCCTCACTAAAAGAAAAAAAGACCCTGAAGTGTCCAGTAATGTTCACATGGTGCAGCATAATTGAAGCATTTCAAACGGTAGACATAGATGACACAGATGATTATGGGCTTAGGTATTTGTTAGAACAATTCAACTTATCAGGTAACTTATTAGAGGCATACCTTAAAAACTTTTAGACTTATAGTCAAGCAATATATTTGAACAGACCTATATCTACAACTTTGCTATAATCGTCATTGACTAGCACTGGTGTTCGCCCCATTTTGCTCAGTAAGCTAGCAGCAATACTAGCTCTGTAACCCGATGCACAATGTACCCATATTTCTTCATCGTCAGGTATTTCATCTATACGATCAAGCACGTCCTGGAGTGGTATGTGGTGTGACCCAGGTATATGACTATCATTGCGCTCCGTCTGTTGGCGCACATCTAATACAAAAGGTTTATTTGGCAAATTAGCTTTTAGTTCAGCAAAAGTTGCTACTCGGTAGCTAGCCTTATCGCCCGCGCTCAAGTAGTTATGCATATCATTTGTGGCCCCCTCTACAAATGCATCCATGCCAATGCGGGACAGTTCTTTGTATGCATCTAGTAACACTTGCTCGGTGTCTCCCACGAGCAGTAGTCTGTCTGACCAGGGCACTATCCAGCCAGCATATGTTGAGAACGACTTACCGAGCTCTATACCTACTGCACCTTGAGGATGGTGCGCTGCGAACAGTTTTCTTGATCTAGTGTCTATTACCCAGGAATTATCTTGGCGTAATCGTGCACCAACCTCATCTGCTGCATAAGAGTGAATATGTAGTTGCTTTACCTCATCAGGTCCTGCTTGATTGGCTTCACCCATATGAGCATAGTAGCGAGGGTATGGACCTAGCCCAGAAATGATCTGCCGGATAAACTCATTACGTTCTGCAGTAAAGACTATATTTGATTTTTTCTCATTTCCTATAGTGCTAGAGGATGCACCAGATCCCTCTGCCGATGAGCAAAAACTACCAAATCCATGTGTAGGATACACTTCTGCATCATCGGACAAATCATTACCGAGTCGTTGGGCTGAGTCGTACTGGGCTTGGGTCAAAGCTTTAGTCATATCGCCTGAGACTAAATCAGTTCGTCCGACCGTTCCGTAAAGGATACCCCCGCCAGTGAACACAGCACTTTTTGACCCGTCCGACAGCTGAAAGCTCATATGATGCTCAGTATGTCCTGGGGTATGTATTGCTTGCGCCTTGAGCTTACCAATCTCGAGTACTTCATTGTCGGCGATCTCATACGCTGCAAAATCAGCACCGCTGTGCTGTGGGATAACATATGCAACATTGAGCTTAACGGCTAATTGGTATCCGCCCGTTACGTAGTCGTTATGCATATGCGTTTCAAGCACGTGCGTAATTGTGACGCCTGCTGATGTAGCTGCATCTATCCAGCGCTCATAATCCCGCTGCACATCAATGGCAATTGCTACAGTTCCATCGTCTATAAGGTAGCCTCGGTTGCCTAAAGATTCAGTTTCAATTGTCTGTATACGCATAGGTTATTATTCTACCTCTCCGCCAGCGATTCTCCAGCTGCTGAGACCACCTATATTTTTCGTCTCAAAGCCCTTGCCATTAAGCTTATTCGCAGCAGTACCGGCACGGCCCCCTGATGCACAGTATAAATACAATTTTGTGCTGGTATCTTTTGTAGGTAATTCGCCTTGCATAATTCGGTCAACTGAGAGGTGCATGCCATCTTTAGCGTGACCTGCTTTCCATTCATCGTCACCCCGCACGTCAATCAGTAACGCTTTGCCGTTCTGCATTTCTTTAGTAATTCCTACTGCATCAACTTTCTTACCCATTCTAAACATATATTTCTCCCTTCTTACTTATTCGCGCAAAGCTTACATACACCCTGCATTGTCATTGTGCCTGCGATAGCGCAATCCTTACTTAATGCTTTTAGTTGCCTTAGGACTGCTCTTGCTTCTGGCGCGTCGGGAACGTCACATACCCTGTTGCAACTAACGCACATAAAATGATGATGCGGCGTAGGGTTTGCATCATATCGTTCAGAGCCATTTGTGGTCTTCGGAGCAAAACCAATCACCCCACGTTCTTTGAGCCGTGCGCTGATTCTATGGATAGTTGTGGCGCTTACATCTGGATAGACCTCTTGAACCTTTTGAAGTATTTCAAGGTTTGTAGCATGCCTTACCGCCTGCAATAATTGGCATACAGCCGTTACGTACTTGGTTTGACGTGCAGTATCGCTGATTGTTGTTCGCATGTTTCTTATTGTAAATTATTTACATTAGGAAAATCAAGCTCGTAATAATGCTAACTATAGCGAACTATTACACGCGTATTTTCCAGCGTTGAAATGAACTGAATGCGAATAGTCACCTGTTAGATATTTTATAACTCTTGACGAAACGAGATTATGTTCCAAATCCTCATGCCACGAAAAAAGACCTACGCATGGCAGGTCTTGTTTCGTGGTGCGGGTAAAGGGACTCTAACCCTTGGCCTCGTCCTTGGCAAGGACGCGCTCTAAACAACTGAGCTACACCCGCTTGTCAGGTCACGCATGTGACCGATTGATTGTACCGTAACAGAGACGATCATTCAAGGTAGTGGTGGCTCCTCCCAGACTCGAACTGGGGACACGCGGCGCTTCAAGCCGCTGCTCTACCAACTGAGCTAAAGAGCCACAACTCAGACTATTCTACGTGACTCACCCCAGATATACAAGGCATATGTTGACAATATTGCAGTTATGGTGTATAGTTATGGAATGAAGAACAAGCTTAACCTCCTTACAGCCGGTGTTATTACAGCTGTTGCAGCTGGGGCCTTTGGTGCGCATTCATCAGCAAATAAAAATACGGGCCGCAAGGCTACAAGTGAAGCATGCCTAATCTCTGAAAAGCACTCTCGAGCGGCCAGAGAAATCCTCAAAAATTTGACTCAAGAGAAAACGGTTACCTACAACCCAAATGTAGAGGCTATTTGTGGAGAAAGCCGTGTGCCAGCTCCACTCTATCATAATGGCAAATACTTCAGCTTGTCGCTTGTAAACGAAAAGCCAGTTGTGAGTACACTTCCTAATCCTACTTTTATTCCAATCCATCGTGATGGCGCCGACTTCATTAGCCATAGAGGAGTAGTAGATCTCGACAACCGAACTGGAATTCCTGGTGTTAAAGCAAAGTTGAGTGACGGCTCAACGTTCGAAATCGCAGTGGCACACGTAGAACCAGCTCACCGCGGCTAACAGTGTACGCTTTTATCTAGCTCTGCTAAGCCGTACTGCGATATAACGTATTGCACCATAAATGTATGATTGTGCCCTATGCTTTTATTGCAGTATCTACGAGCGGCGTCTGCAGAATGCTGACCAGTTGCATACCACATTTCTCTTTGGAAACCTGCATCGCCTACGATCGAACGCCAGTGTTCAGGCGTAGTGTAGAAGCCTACAGGATGCGTTGAATTATCCATTGCATCAATCATGCCCTGTAAAAACTCTACGTTATCTTGTTGATTAGGGCTCCAAGTTATACCGTCGCCCTTTTCAACATCTATCCACCATTTTCCAAAACTTAAGGACCTGGCAAGCTTTACGTTGTATTTGCCTGCTTTCTTGCCACATTGTCGCGGCGTCATACTGCTCGGGCAGTGCGCTGAAGGGTAATTAGTTCCAACATACAGCGAATAGCTATCAAATTTACGTGTTTCTCTGCGTAGGCACGGATTTTTAGCAAAGGCTAGCTCTGTACCATTTATTCCGACGACACCTCTGTCTTGATGAGGAATCTGCTTCAAATCATTACACTGCGGACTGGATATATCTATAAATGGGTCATTGGAGTCAGCATGGGAAGCCACCATAAAATAGACTCCGCCTAAAGCAGCCGTGATTACGACCACCATTGGCAGCAAGAAATGGGCGATGCCGAATTGGTTGCGCACGAGGGAGTTCATGAAATTTGTGTTTTTTGCTTAGTAGTACTAAAATTTATTATACGCTACTAGGAGCCGAGGTCATAGATACTGTCAAGTATCTCCTGCGTGACGCCCTCACCTGGCGAAAATGGCAGCACATCGGCCTCTTCGCGGGTGATGAACTTTGCCTCTTTCATGTCGTCCGGAACGAAGCTGAAGTCTGTGCTTGATAGCTCGGTACGGGCAGCTAACCGTAGTGACATGTAGTTACTTTGGTCGCGAGCTTTATAGCTCAGCGCAATTGGATTAACTTTAGTTACTTCCACGCCAAGCTCCTCGTGGACTTCGCGCTTTAAGCACTCATCGAATGTTTCCTCGTGATCCCAGCCACCGCCAGGTATCTCCCATTGGTCATCTTGATTCAGGACTACAAGCAGATTACCATTGCCGTCGAATACAATGGCTCTAGTAGCAACTCGGTAAAACGGCTCAGCCAAAAATTCTGCGAACTGCACTATTTAAACTCTTTACCCATGAAGGTCTTGAGGTCGCTAACTGTGTCCATAAACTGCGCTGGGAAAATGATGGTACTGTTCTTCTCGGCGGCAACTTCGCTCAGTGTCTGGAGGTTACGCAGTTGTAGTGCAATCGGGTGTGCAGCAATGATATCAGCGGCTTCACCGAGCTTGGCAGCTGACTGAGCTTCACCTTCGGCAGCAATAATCTTGGCGCGCTTTTCTCGCTCTGCTTCAGCTTGCTTCGCCATGGCGCGCTGCATGCTTTCAGGCAGCTGAATGTCTTTGAGCTCAACGGTGCTTACAAAAATGCCCCACTTTTCCGTGGAAACTTCGAGTATTTCTTTGATTTTTTCATTGATTGCGGCAGTAGAGCTAAGTACGTCATCAAGTGGGCTCTGACCGACAATGTTACGAACTGTCGTTTGGGCGATCTGATATGTTGCAGCAACTACATTTTCGATTTCAACAATTGAACGGGTAGGATCCTGCACTTGGTAATACGCCACAGCTGAAACGCCAATGGAAACATTGTCTCGTGTAATGATCTGTTGTGATTCTATCGGTAACGTAACGATTCGCAAGCTTACTTTGCGCATAACATCGACAATAGGGATAATTACGCGCAAGCCAGGCTCTTTAATTGTCGATTGCACTTTGCCTAATCGGAACACCACTCCACGTTCGTACTGATTTACAATACGTACTCCGTAACCAACAATGACAAGAATAACGAAAATAAGGACTATTAGCGCGAATGACATGGACGTAACCTCCGTAAATATTTGCTCTCAGTGTACGCCGAAACCGTTCCTCTTAGCAATAAAATCGGCTCCGTGGAGCCGATAAATACACTATGGTGGAGCTACAGGGACTCGAACCCTGGACCTCTTCCATGCCATGGAAGCACTCTAGCCAACTGAGCTACAGCCCCTTATTTTTCTTTGAACTCAGCCAATTTTACCAAAACAGGGGTAATAAACAAAGCCTAGACGATACGTTTTTTGCGGACATACACAACAATTATGCCGATGACGAGTATGTTGACAAGCATTATCATTGGATAGGCAAAATCCGATTGCTGGAAAGGTAACGGCACGTTCATGCCGTACATTCCGAAGAAGACATTCGGAAGGGCCACGAGTATAGTCGCAAGTGTTAAAACGGTAATGGTACGGTTCAAGTTATTACTACTAATTGCGGTGTATGCATCGCGAATGTTGCTAATGGAGCGAAGGTTAGAGCGAATGGCCTCGATGGACTGTTCGTTGTTTAGCAGTAAGTCTTCGACAATGTCTTGGTCTTCGTCAAATAATGGGATGTAGCGGCCAACTAACAAGCGCCTCAAGGTGGCGTTGGTTGGCAGCAATGAGGCTAAGAACTCATTGAGTTCGTCTTCGAGCTGCACAAAGTCGATTAAATCCTGGTTAGTTATGCCTTGGTTGCGCAGGCGCGTACGTATCCCTTTAATTTTGCGGCTGGTTAGGCCAATAGAGTTCTCGTACTGCTCACTAATGTGAGAAAGGATAAGCAGCATCAGTTTTGCACGCTGAGTCGTTGCGAAGGCTGTACGGCTACGCAGCATAGAATCGACAGCTGGCAGGTGGAATGGCGAAACCGTCATAACGACTTCAGCATCGAACATAATCAGTAATGGCGCAGTGTCCATTTCCCCTTCGGCTGTGCGGTAAGGATAGCGGACAAATATATAACTCTGGTCGTTTTCGCGTTCCAAACGCGGCATTTCGTCTTCATCGAGGGCGTCTTCGAGGTACCCGGGCTCGAGTTTGAAACGTTTCGTTAAATCGGCAATTTCATCGAGAGAAGGTGCCTCGGCATGGACCCAGGTGCCACGTTGGGGCTTTTCAAGCTCTTGCAGGGTGTCGGTCCGAAGACTCTTGTAATAATATTTGATCATTGTCGGATCCTTTAGTAACTGATCAGAGGACCGAGCCGTAGCCCGGCCCTCCCTTTGTTCGTGCGCGCCCACCCGGCGGCGGGTGGTAGATATTTTTGTTTTTTATCTTTTTATTTCACGCGCCGCTAGCAGCGCACGATCTGTTCTAATCATAGTACTTTACGCCGCGATGTCAAGGGTCCTGAACGGTATACGGCTGCTTAGTACTGAGCACTGTTGTCAGCTTGTAGTGCACACATGGTATTTCAGCCGTATTGTTGCACGTCACCTTGGGGTTATCCGAAACAACCTGGTAAGCAAAACTGCTGGGCTTTGGAGTTGCCAACACGACCTGATTAGTTGCTGTCGGATCACGGAACGTATCAGGATCGAAACCTGGTAAGTTAGCTGCCGTCCACGCCGGATCATTTATATTACTCAGGGCAGGATAGGAACCCGTTTGCGTAAAATAATTCTTGAACTGCGCATGAAGCGTATCGAACTGCTTTTTACGAATAGTATCAACTGCGTCTGCCGGTAATTTAGCAGCGACTTGTGCGCTCATAGCGAATTGTTGCGGTGCAAAAGTCTGCCATGTAAGTTTAGTCTGTGGCTCTGCGGATGCCGTAAATTTAGGAGAGTAATCTGTTGTCTCAGTCTTACCGTTTTTCTCTACTTCAAGTCTCGCAATACTATGATTTTTTGGTGACACAAATATGCGTACGTCAGCCCCTTTTAAACGATCTAGCGCTGCAATTGCATCCTGGACATCCGAAGATGTTAAGTTCATTGCCGTTGCCAGGCTTTGATTAACAATTTTCAGTTCGCTTACACTGACTCGAACTGGATACATTACAACCTTTTTGTCGTTAATCTTTACTGTGCTCGGCTTGGTACCCGTGTAGTCATACACCAGGTGAGTATTTATATAGTCCACAATTTGCTTTCGGCCCTCTTTTGGTACATCCGCAAACAACAGGGGCCCAAAAACTAAATAGCGCGGATCACCGGCATGCGCTAATGCACTCGGCGCTCCACTAGCTGCAAGACCCTTGCTTCGAAACTGCACCCAGTTACCCGTAACACTTTTAGCAGTAGCAGGCGCAACACTCGACGGCAGACGGGTATAGCTGACGTAAGTACTTTGTTTGGTGCCATAACCCGAGACTTCTGCTTGGCTGCCTGCAATATCAACGATTGTTTTACTACTAACAACCGGCTCTATTGGCGTCGAAAAGTCGAAATCCACCGTTGCTGAATGAGTCCCCGTTGTGACGGCGTGCAACTGTTTAGTATTCAACGCTGTTAACAATGCTTTAGTAAGTAATGCCTGACTATTGCTTGCATGGTGCGTCTTCCAATATACCGCTCCGGTTACCAATATTAGCAACAAACTACCGCCAACAATTGCCACAGAAAGCTTCGATAAACGGAATGTATTCTTGGTAAGTTTCGGTTTTTTGATACGTAGTTTGAACCGCTTAGCCTTCGGGGGCGGCGTAAAATCTAAAGCTGGGGATGGCGCAGCTGGCTGCGGCACGGACTTAGGAGTAGGCGGTGATGATAGCTCATTTGTCGCTGTTAGGACTGGCTCTTGAGGAGGGGTCGATGCCGGCTCGCTGTATATGGGTTGCGCGGGTGGCTGGTACGGGGATTGGCTAACAAGGTTAGGTTGAGGCTCGAAAGGTTGTACCGGTAGAGGCGTATTTTCAGTGTCTATCTGCGGTTGTTCGACAGGAACGGCTCGTGAAGAAGGTCGAAAACCGTAGTCTGGACGGCTCGGCGTGAAGCCGTCTACCGCAATTCTTGTACGTGGACGTGGCTGACGACCAGGATCTGGTGGATTGATTGGCTCCTCTGGGGGCATAGATACGATACCGTTAACGCTTATTTATAAGTAGTATACATGGCTAACCGACCATTTGAGTTACTTTTTACCAAAGTTTTTTGCTATTTTTTAGAACCAGAAGTAATTCTACGAGCTAGACAATAATTTTAAGAATTCTTGTTCGTTTAGTTGCTTTGTACCCAGCTTATTCGCTTTAGCTAATTTAGAGGCACCGACTTTTGCGCCCACAACTAAGTAATCTGTCTCTTTGCCAAGTGAACTCTGGAATACTCCGCCATGCAGGCGTATCTTTTCGGCGGCTTCTTCCCTACCAAGTGTCTCTAAACTTCCCGTAACAACAAAATGAAACCCGGCCAGCTTGCCACCAACTTTTTTAACCTCACAAGGCCATACTTCCTGCTCATTGAATGACTGCAGTAACTTGAGATTAACCGGTTCACTAAACCATTCGGCAACGGATTCTGCAACTACCGATCCAATACCATCTATTCGCTCGAGTTCACCTATAGTTGCTGTAGAAAGTGTTTCTAGCGAGCGGAAATTGTTAGCCAGGTCTGTTGCTGTTTGCACCCCCACATGGCGAATACCAAGTCCGTAGATGAAGCGGTAGAGCGGTGGCTGTTTTTTGGATTGGATAGCAGAAACTAACTTGTTGGCAGATATTTCGGCAAAACGATCAAGTTTCAGTACTGCTTCTGGGGTCAATTTGTAAATATCAGCAGCATCCTTAACAAGTTTAGAATTTATGAGTGCGATGACATTCTTCTCTCCAAGCCCTTCAATATCGAGTGCGGACTTGCTCGCAAAATGTTCTATTCGTTTCCATGCGCGAGATGGACAAGCTTCATTTGGACAGCGCCACGCTGCATCGGCCGCCTTATACTTAACCAGCTTAGTAGTACAGTCAGGGCAATGTGCGGGCATGACGAACGGCTTTTCACTACCGTCACGAAGCGTCATAAGCGGCTCGACAACTTCTGGAATAATATCTCCGGCTTTGTGAATAATAACGGTGTCACCGACACGTATATCCTTACGTAGAACTTCGCTCTCGTTATGTAAGGTGGCCATTTGAACCGTGCTACCGGCTACAACAACAGGTTCGAGCATAGCTACCGGGGTAGCTGCCCCTGTTCGACCGATAGAAATAAAAATGTCCTTCACTTTAGTCGTCGCTTGTTCTGCAGCGTATTTGAGTGCTACAGCACCACGCGGAGCTTTGCCCACGACGCCCAGCCGACGGTACAACTCCCTGTTATTCACTTTTATTACCAGACCATCAGTATTAAACACTAACGATTGGCGCTTTGAGTCCCAAAGTTCTGCAAACTGCATTAATAGCTCAACCGACTTGAATACCGATGCAGCTTTGTTAGCAAGGAAGCCGAGCATCCTTAAACTTTCATATACGTACTCGTTCGTAGGAGTATCGACTGGATCTTCACGGTAGATGTCATACGCACGGAAGTGCAGTGGCCGATTAGCAACTAACTGCGGGTTAAGTTGCCGAATAGTACCGGCGGCGGTATTTCGCGGGTTCGCAAACAGCGGCTTGCCCTCCGCTGCGCGCTGTGTATTTAATGCTTCAAAATCTGATTTGTACATTACGATCTCACCGCGGACTTCAGTGCGCCCTATTGCGAATTTTTCGTAGCCAGGTGACGATCGCAACCGCAGAGGTAACGATTCTATAGTCCGAATATTCATTGTGACGTCCTCGCCTACGAAACCATCGCCGCGAGTTATTCCGCGAACCAGCAACCCATCTTCATACACTAGCGCGCATGCCAGCCCGTCCATCTTAATATCGGCAAAATATTCAAGGATTGAATTGGCTGGAAGTATTTTTTTAATTCTTTCTTCCCAAGCGCGGACTTCTGATTCATCGAACACGTCATTGAGGCTAAGCATCCGGGTCCTATGTTCAACTTGCGTAAAACCAGGCAGTGGTGCACCAGCAACACGCTGCGTCGGCGAATCCGACGTAATAAGTTCTGGAAATTCTGCTTCCAGCTGTGTGAGCTCGTGTTTAAGGCTATCAGCTGCGGCTTCACTCATAGTAGATTCGTCGAGCACATGGTAATGGTAGCGGTAGTCATTAATCAACTCGCGGAGCTTGGCAATTCTGTCTGAGGCCTGCGACTTATTCATTCAGCAAGTCCCTATAGAGTAAATACAGATAGGCATGGATAACTATGAGGCTAAGCATCGACAGTATAAAAAACACTACTTGCGCAATGGGAGCGGCGACAATAATTATCGGCACCATGATCAGCGCAGAAGTTACTAGAAAAAGAAGTGGCAAAAAAGTCATTTTTCGTAGAACGGCTAACCGCCGGTTACGTACAAGATCACGTGCCGACCGAAGGGCTAATAGTGGGGTCATTTCAGGCAGCGTCGCAATATAGAGCGCCATGAGTGAACTCGCCAACCAGTACAGCGTTAGGCTGGCGCACGCTATAAAGAAAACTGCCCACAACACCTTTTCTATAAGGTGCACCGCAATTCCGTTGGTTATTACTGCACTATACACCGTCGAACCAATTACTAGCGGAATAAGCTGGAGCCCGACAACAATCAGAACGAGTAAATAAGGTATCAAAGGATACATGCCTTTATAAAATGCGTCGCGAACGCGAATTTCGTTTCCCGCGAGCAGCTGCCTTAGCGACCAAATAATTGCCAAGCTCATAATAAGCGCCAGGAATAATTGATAGGCTCCAGCAGCGTCGCTGTTGCCACTCCCTGAAGAACCAATCAGCTGGGCGTA
>JARXKL010000004.1:42570-62068 GCA_030272735.1 Patescibacteria group bacterium
TTGAGCGGATTCACAAAGAACAGGTGTGCGGTTGCGCTGCTTTGGCGCTTCGCAGGGATATTAGCTTGACCTATTTTTTCGAGGGCGCTAGCCAGGCCTTCCGGGTAGCGCGTGGTGAGTGCACCTGTGGCATCGGCTAAGTATTCTCTTTGGCGTGAGATTGCCAGCTGAATCATCGTTGCAACAAGCGGCGCGAGGATAGCCGCTGCGATACCAAATACTAAGGCAAGCGGGCTATTGTTACCTTCGTCATCATTACTAAAAAATGTCATTCGTAGCATAATATCGGCTAAAAACGAGATGACTGCTGTCAGTGCAAAAGCAACCATGCTTACACGGATATCATAGTTTTTAACGTGCCCGAGTTCATGTGCCAATACTCCTTCAAGTTCTGTGTCATTGAGTATCTGAAGAATTCCTGTTGTAGCACATACAGCTGCATGCTTTGGGTCTCTGCCGGTCGCAAAAGCATTTGGCGAAGGATCTTCCATAATATAGACCTTAGGCATGGGCATACCGTTGGTTATAGAAAGGTTCTCTACCATTCTCCATAAACGAGGGTCATCGTTACGACCGATTTCTTTCGCACCATTGACTGCCAACGCCATTTTCGAGCCAGCATAATAGGTGATGAGCGTATATATTGCTGCGCCGATTATACCGCCGTAAAATACACCGGTGCTTTTGCCGGCGTACACATAGCTAAAGGCATAAATAAGCGCAGCAATAAACGCCATGAAGACCGTCATTATTATGACGGTCTTACGCTTATTTGCGGCTATATTGCTATACATCTACTGTGCTTCCTAAGGCTTTTACAGCCAAATAACTGATTAAAAAGTAACAGCGACTGGCTCTTGGACTGCTGCAGTTTGAGCGTCATCGAGTTCAAAAAACTCTTTGTCTTGCTTGAAGCCAAGCATTCCTGCAAAGATGTTCGTTGGAAAAACCTTACGCTTAGTATTAAAATCGCGAACAACACCGTTGTAGAAACGGCGTGATGCTTGAATTTTATCTTCGGTATCAGTAATTTCTGCCTGCAAATCTTGGAAATTTTGTGAAGCTTTCAGATCTGGGTAGGCTTCAGCAACAGCAAACAAACTTTTCATAGTTTGTTGGAAATCACCTTCGGCAC
Organism: Patescibacteria group bacterium; assembly: GCA_030272735.1. GTDB lineage: Bacteria > Patescibacteriota > Saccharimonadia > Saccharimonadales > UBA4665 > JARXKL01. The sequence goes on from JARXKL010000004.1 coordinate 43,706, forward strand.
GGGCGGTTTCGGCGACGCCTTGTGCATTAATAGCACTGACGCGAGCAGCAGTTACTTCTTCGAACACTTTGCTTTCGTGGGCAGCATAGCCCTTCACTGTATTTACGAGATTAGGAATAAGGTCGTAACGGCGCTTAAGTTGAACAGTAATATCGCTCCAGGCTTCACTTGCCTGCTGGTTCAAGCGCACTAAGCCGTTATACATTACAGCGCCGGCGGCGATCAAGAGGACGACTACAATCAGTACAATTATTCCGACGGACATGAGTTTTTCTCCTGTTAGGTTACCTTATAAGTATACAACAATTAGGCGACGCCTGTATCATAGAAGTACGCTATGAGACCACAAAATAAACGTCGCAAAAAAAAGAATTTTAAGCCACTAGGTCTGCTTATGCTTATTACAGTCTATGGTTCGTGGGCAATGCTCCGTCCGTTGCCACTATTGCAGCCAAGTCCCGCCACAAAAGAATTTGCCGTTACGGCACCATCTTCCAAACTAACCTGGCCTGTTATTGGTCAGTCGGCAGTCGCAATAGCCGGTGAATCAGTATTCGAAACGCATGGTAGCCAGTCAGCTGCGCCCATAGCAAGCACAGCAAAAGTTATTACTGCATTGACCGTTCTCGACAAAAAACCCTTGAAAAATGGCGAGCAAGGACCAACAGTAACTATCACTGAGGCAGATGTCGTTGCTTATTACGCTCAAACAGCGAACGACGGCTCAGTGTTGCCAGTCGTTGTTGGCGAAACCTTATCGGAATACCAAATGCTGCAGGCCTTGATGCTACCCTCTGCCAATAATATTGCAGATAAGCTGGCGTATTGGGCATTTGGATCACAAGCAGCTTATAACACTGCTGCAACTGCATACGTCTCGAAGCACGACATGACAAACACGACTATTGGTGAAGACGCCAGCGGTTTATCGCCCACCACAACCAGCACGGCTGCCGATTTAGCCAAACTTGGGGTGCTGGCAATGAAGAACCCCGTTTTATCAGAAATAGTAGCGCAACCTTCCGCTACCGGCATTCCTCAAACAACTTCAATCAAGAACGTGAACTCATTACTCGGTACTAGCAACATCGTCGGGGTAAAAACCGGCAATACCGAGCAGGCAGGCGGCGTATTTATTTCGGCATCCAAAATTGCTATAAATGACCGGCCGAAAACCATTGTTACTGCGGTGGTTGGATCTCCGAATTTATTCTCGGCATTAAGCGATAGCCTTGCGCTAGTGCGTAGCGCACAGAGTAATTTCTCACCGGTTGAAATTATTCGCAAAGGCGACATCGTCGGGCGCTACCATCAACCATGGGGCGATAGCCTCGCAGCAGTCTCCGACAAAACAGTGACGGACACCGTTTGGAACGGCTCGAAAGCTTCTGCCACCGTCCGCCTGAAACCGTTTTCAGTTACTGATAAATCTGTTCGATCAGTCGGATATATCCAGAAAAATAGCAGTAGTATTGTTTCGAACGACATCCGGCTGTCTCGAGGCAGTACTGAGCCCTCACTCATTTGGCGGCTGACGCATCCATTTTAAATTCAGTAGGCTAAACTAAAAGATCCCGCCGAAGCGAGATCCTTTAGTTTGGTGGGTGATGAGGGACTCGAACCCCCGACCCTCTCGGTGTAAACGAGATGCTCTAGCCAACTGAGCTAATCACCCTTGTGTATTTGGTGCGGACGAGAGGACTTGAACCTCCACAGGATTGCTCCCACTAGCCCCTCAAGCTAGCGCGTCTACCGATTCCGCCACGTCCGCCTGTTGAGACCAGCGCAAGAACGCGGCTCATATGTTAAATGTCTTAGTTCAATGTTGAAACTTTATACCCAAAAGACCATCATATCGTATCTGTTTTGAGTAAAAAACTCAAGTACGATTCAACAATAATTATCACTCAGCTCCGTGGCAGGTGGTCGTACAAATGTTCGAGGCCGTAATCCGGACGGATAATCGCCTTTACATCATCGAGCGAGGTGCCAAATTTTACACCAGGATTTAGAGTACCATAAGGGTCAAAAATGGTTTTCACCTTTTGCAACAAAGCGTAACCTTCGGGACCATACTGCACAGGCAAATATGGTGTACGCAAGCGGCCATCACCTGATTCTGAGCTTATTGTGCCACCAAGCTGTATGACGAGTTTATGGTACTCGTCGAGCAGTTTGAAGGCTTTTTGGCGGTCGCCTACCTGTGAAAGGTTAAAGCGGGGCTTGATGCGTAAGCTGCCGTCCCCAACATGCCCCCAGACTGCTGGCTTTACGCCATTTGCTTCAAGTATCTGGTACATCCCTTCCAAAAATGGCCGGATTTGATCAACAGGAACAGAGGCGTCATCGATGAGGGGTATTGCCCGCTGAAGACCTTCGTTGTGTCCAACTATGGAGCCGGTTGCATAGCGCATCTTCCACAGTTGTTGTTGCTGCTCAGGGTCTGTTGCAGTGTCAACCTGAATAGCATATTGCTCGAATATTCTGGTAGCTCGCTTTGTCAGCTTTTTAATGGTTCGCTCGCCACTATCGAACTCCACCATCAAAACGGCAGCAGGGTAGGGCGGCTTCATGAGATCTTTGAGTTGGTTCGGGTTAAGTTCGTGGACCTGCTGCAACACATTGCCGTCAATCATCTCCATGGCACTTGGCATTTCCGACAAATTGCGGAGCTCTAGTATGGCTGCTTGCAAGAATTCCAAGCTATCAAAGCTCGCCACCATTAATGTCGTTTGCGGATTATGTGCTTCGGTGCCGAGCACAATTTCGGTGACTACACCGAGTGTCCCCTGACTGCCGACGATTAGTGGCGTCAGATCAAATGATCCGTCTTTCTGCTTAATATTGTTCAGAGCGTATCCAGCGTTGTTTTTTGTTACATTACGGTACAGCGTATCGATAGTCTGTCCTTGTTCCTCGATAAGCGCATCGAGTGAACGGTAAATTTCGCCTTCAAATGTAGCTAAGCCCAATTTTTTGCTGAGTTCTCGCTTGCTCATGCGGCCAGTTTCTACTACTTCACCATTTGCCAGTACTACGCGGAGTGTTTGTACGTATGCGCGAGTGTCACCGTACTTAATTGATTTTTCACCTGAGCTATTATTACCGACTGCCCCACCAACCGTCGAATACTCTAAGGAGGCAGGGTACGGAGGCAGGAATCGGCCATGCGTGTGCAAAGCTTGCTGTAACTTACCATAGTTTATGCCTGGCTCAACTGTAACCGTGTCAGCTTTATTATCGAGTTCCAGTATTCGGTTCATATGCGCCGGAAAAACTAGCATGATACCGCTGCCGATAGCTGCGCCTGCTTGATCGGTTCCTGCGCCACGCGCAGTAATAGGAATTACACGACCGCGTTCGGCAAGTTGCCAAGTGAATCGGCATGTTTTACGGACATCATTCTCGTTACGAGGGTATGCAACCAAGGCTGGGGCTTGTTGTAGTATGCTGGCATCGGTCGCGAAGTAACGACGTGCATCCGTACTTGTCATGACTTCGCCGACGAGGTGTTCCTGTAGGTAGTGCGCCACCTTGCTCATAACAATGAAATCTCCTGATTTGTATCTTATCGCTTGAGACAATGATAGCACAATTACAGAGCCAATGCTTATGCTTCAAAAAGAGCGGGCCGTATTGCCCGCTCAGAACTTGTTACCATTACTTGATTGACAACAACTACTGTTGCTCGTTATGCTTGCCATAGTTAGTTCAAAATACATATGAAAAACAATTCGCCATTTTTACGTTTACTCACACCATCGTGGGTCAGTGCCCTCTTTATTGTCATTTTCTCAGTTGGCCTGACCGCAGGTGTCATTGGTGTATTTTTAGCGAACACCAGTGACTTACAACAATACCTCACGACCCTCCAGCAAAAAGATGAACCTAAGCCGCTGACCATGCCAGGCCAAGTGCTGGTTGAAGACGATAAGCCTGCCCTTTTGACGAGTTGGCCACTGATGCTAGTGTGGGGTTTAACTGGATTAGTGGTATATTCGCTGGCGACCTACGCAGTTCAGGCCATAACAGAGTCTGTGCGTTTTAGGCAATCTCTTGGCTATGTAAATGCGCGGCCAAAACAAGCTGTAACTGAATTTATCGAACACATCATATTACGTGGATTAGCCAGCTTCATCGTTATAATCCTACTCATTGTCATACTTCGAAAGGTAGTCCCTTATTGCATTTTAGCTGCGCATGCTGCAGCCAGTGATTTGGTTACACTTAACGGATTGGAGTATACCTTTGTTTCTGCAGGGGTAATGGCAGTTAGTTTGCATGTTTTGACGATTTTTGTTCGACTGAGTTTGGGTCGAACTCGGGTTGTTACCTAGAATAGGATTAACGGACTAGTGGCCTCTGGCCTTTATCCGCGACTGCTTTCCCGATGCAAGCATCTGCGAGAGCAGTCGCTCCACGAACCTCCACCCTTCGGGTTTTGGAGGTTTTAGCACTACTCATAGCAAACAAATAGGACCTGCTTACGCAGGTCCTATTTGTTTGGTGCGGATAAGAGGACTTGAACCTCCACGAGCCGAAGCTCACTAGCTCCTGAAGCTAGCGCGTCTACCAATTCCGCCATATCCGCGCGGCAAGACCAACATATCGTATCTGTTTTGGCGTAAAACTACAAGGATGCTAGTTTGTGACTTTTGCCTGGCGAATTTGCCATTCTTCAACGTTAGCAAATCGGTCTGTCGCACTAGTAATCGGTCCATCAGATAATCCGGCAACGTTACCATGCGTTAAATACACTAAGCGCGGCTGGTACAGACCTAGTGCTGGTGAATCTTGCTGCCAGGCTTGTAAAAATGGTCGATATTTAAACGCTCTGACCGCTGGATCAAGTCGTGTACGTCCGGACTCCAACGCGCTATCTGCGGTGGCGTTCTTATACTCGGAGAAATTTAAACGTGTGCTTGATCGGACATCAGCCTGCGAACCATCCCAATACACAAATACGTCAGGGTCGGTCCCGATTGCTATGCCGTAGAGCAGTGCATCATAATTGTGATAGGTTAACGTATTCTGGAAGTCATTTGGTGCTTGCAATTGGACATTCAATTTTACGCCAAGCTCGTGCCACTGATCCTTCAGTATTGTCGTGACAATCTTGTTTTCTTTCGTATCAGCGGCGCTCAAACTAAAACTCAGCGGATCTTTTCCTTTGTATCGAACGCCTTCTTTGGCTATTTTCCAACCAGCGGTATCGAGTACTTTTTTAGCAGCCGTAACATCAAATGAGGGCTGGGCGTAAGCCTTATCGTAACCTAATTGCCCTTGCAAGAGCGGTTCACGCACTAATCGGGATGGGTAACCTAACTTCCCCGTAATGGAAGGAACGTCAGCTGCTTGTACCAATGCATTCCTAACCGATTTATCTGCGAGGACACCGGTTGTGGTCTTAAAGAAAACCATCGTCGCAGCTTTTAGCGGAAAGTGGTGGACTTGTATAACGGGTTTATTTTTAAGTTCTGACGGTGTTTCACTTAATCCTTGAGCAGCAGTTATCGTTTTAGCTACAAATGCATCCGCTAGCTCCTTCTCTGAGGAGAAAACATGCACAATCATTTTATCAAGTTTCGGCTTACCAGCGTTGTATCCGTTGAAAGGAATGAGTGCAATCTGTTCTTGCGAATCTTTTTGACTGCTGCCAGTTACTTCTATCGCTTGCCACATAAATGGGCCTGAGCCGACTGGTCGGACATTGTTAAAATCAGCTGCTCTTAAATCTGCGACGGGTACGGATTCGAGAATATGCTTAGGAACAATACCGTTTGTTAAGTTATAGGCAAATGACGCTAAGGGACTGGCTAGTTTGAAGTTCACTGTCTGTGGGTTCGTGGCAGACACCGTTATATCTTTCCAGCTATTTTGAAGTGGCGACTGAGCATCGGGATTTTGGAGTGATTGATACGTAAACAGAACATCTTCACTGGTGAGAGGCTTACCGTCGTGCCATGTTAGCTTTGGTTTCAAATGCACGGTATAGTTCAAACCTTTTGCATCGACCTCGTAGGACTGCGCTAAATCGCCCACGAGCGCGCCTTTGCTGTCGTACTTCATAAGTGATGCAAATATCAAGTGAGATACCGTTACATCAGCATTGGTGGTGGCAAATAATGGGTTAGCATTACTAAATTCTCCTAAGATACCCTCTTTATAGGTCCCTCCAGGGACAGTTTTAACTGTCTGGTAATAATTACTCAGTGTAATATTTTGCAGTACTAATCCACTTATGAGAATTACTAACAGCAGAATCCAGCTAAAAACAAACCGCTGCACTTCTCTCAGGCGATTAAAACGCTTGAAGAGTAGGTTTTCAATACCATCTTCGACTTGGCTGCTGATTTCAGTGACATTACGTTGGCTTTTTTTGATTTGCCGGCGAAACCGTAACTGAAAACGCCGCTGCATGGCTTGCTTAGCCGATAGTGACACCGAGGATCAGCGAAATGCTGAACGCCAGTGCACAGAAAATGGTGAGCTGGAAAATAGTCTTGTCGGTGCCACGACGGGTCGTGTTAACCTCACCAGCCCCACCTAAGCCGGCACCTAAACTTGCTCCACGCGTCTGGACTAAAATCAAAAAAGTCATTAATACCATTGAGGCGATTGTCACGTAATTGTAAATGCTCATTAGTTACATTCTCTCGTATTGCTCGCAGTTAGTCAAAGCGATTATTGTTTATAATTCTTTCAAAATCGCACTAATCAAATAATTAACAAGGCCAATCATCATACCTGCAAAGACTGCCGCCCAAAAATTTGTAATATGCAGGGGCGTATAGAGTTTACTCACCAAATACACCGTTAGCCCGTTGATAACAATCATGAATAAACCAAGTGACAATATAATGGCCGGCAAAGAAAATATAATTAATATTGGCTTGATCACAACATTTATCACCGCGAGGACTAGTCCTGAGATAACAATCACGCTCATCTCGTTGCCGTAGCTGATGCTATCTCCTAGGAAACTCGCTGCAATCCACAGGCCTAGGCCGCACACTAACCATCTGGTTATGAACTTAAATAGTGGTTTATTGATTAGTTCCATAATTTTAGTATAAAGCTCGTGATAAAGAATTAGAGAGAATATCTATTCCATTTTCGGTAATTAAAACGTTATCCTCTATTCTTACACCGAGAGATTCCTCCGGTATGTATATCCCTGGTTCTACGGCAAGAACCATTCCTGGCTCTAGCGGTGCATCGTGATCACCTGTGTCATGCGCGTACAAACCTAAAAAGTGAGATGTTGCATGGGGGAAGTACTTACGTATGTCGTTTCTTTCCATAGAGTTAATAACTCCCAACTTGTTGAGTTGGGAGCCAAGAAATTTTTCCATTTCCTTTTCATACTCTCTAAGAATTACCCCTGGTTTGAGCAGTTTGAAGGCATATTGCTGAGCATCAATCACTGCAGCATGAACCTCTTTTTGTCTCTTTGAAGGAGGAGAAAAACTAAATGTTCTAGCTATATCAGCTGCATAGTGATTATATTCAGCGCCTACATCGAATACGATTAATTCATCCCTGTTTAATCGATGGTCATTTGCAAAATAATGCATCGTACATGCTCGCTTACCTCCTGCCACGATAGGATCAAATGCATGACCCGCAGCGCCTAGGCGGCGAAAGCTACAAGTTAATTCACCCTCTATCTCATTCTCGTACGTATACGTTTTTCTAGTTGACGGCTTCATTGCATCCGATATAGCTTTATTTGTTATATCAATAGCCTTTTGGATTGCCTGTATCTCGGGTTCTTGTTTAACGCAACGCATAGTTCTCAGATGCTTTGATACATCTATAACGTTGATATTTTTACTGATCTTCCGCATACGCATTTGTAGCTGGGCTCTTGCGGGATTGCTGTAAACGCCAAAGTGTTCTAGGTATGCAGGAGCAGGTTCAATAGTCGCAACACTTTTAGTAGCGGCTAGCAAACTATCTAATAAGTCCTCGCCCTCTTTGCCGACCAATATATTAGAAATTCCAGAGACGCTTTGAGCCGAATCAACCTCTAATACACCGTCGAAAGTTTCCCGAATAGTATCACGGGCGGGCATGAGCAGATACTCTTCGTCACCATCCATTATTAACAGTACGTCGGGGTCTTCAATACCAGTCAAATACCAAAAATTGGCGTCTTGAGCAAAAGTAAAAGCCATTTCGGCACCGCGTTGCAGCAGTCCATTCGCTGTAAATACAAATAGGCTTGTTTCGATACATCGTTTTCGCAACTCTGTACGGTTTTGGCTGAAGAAATTTTTATTGAAAGGTGATTCCATAAGACATTACTATAACAAATTCAGGACTGTTCGGTGCTTATTTTGGCGTTTCTTTCGCGGCGAACTTCTGTTCGCGCTTGAGCGGACGCAAATATTGCTTGAGAATAACTGTTTTTTTGGCGCCAATTGTTTTCTCGAGATCAAAATCTCTGGCCTGCATGACACCGCGCATCGATCCAAATGTTCGCAGGAGCTTTTTGCGCGTTTCAGGCCCGATGGTCGGTATTTCGTCTAACAAACTGGCTGTCTGGCGTTTAACTTTTAGCACGCTGTGATAACTGACGGCAAATCGATGGCTTTCGTCGCGTATGCGTTGCAACAACTTCACCATATTGGTGTTATGCGGCATGTTTACCAAAATAAAATCTTCGCTCTCGGTCGCAAATCCACCGAGTGAATGCATAAACTCATCGTTGAGTGACACGTTTGACTTGTCTTTTTGTATGACAATTTGCTCCTCGCGTTTGGCGAGTCCAATAAATGGGATCTTTAGACAGCCCATTTCATCACGCGCCTGAATAGCGGCATCGAGTTGGCCTTTACCACCATCGATGAGTACCAGTCCTGGTACGCCCCATGCCTTACGATTCTTTTCACTTAAGCGTCGTTTGAGCGTCTCGTTCATATTATAAAAGTCGTTATTCTGGTTTATTTTTGTTTTAAATTTGCGGTATTCGGCCTTATTACTTACCCCATTAGTGAAGACCACCATACTAGCTACGACATCTGTCCCTTGCATGTGGCTAATATCATAACCTTCGATTCTTTGTGGAAATTTCTCCATACTTAACAGGCTAACTATCTCATTTAGGGCATGGTCTTTGCTTATATCCATGAATTCTTTATCGCTAAATATAACCTGCCGGCCTAGACCCTGCAACGCATAGATTTGGTTACGTAATTTAGCTGCGTTTTCAAAGTCTTGGGCTTTGGCGCAGCGTTTCATCTCTCGTTCTATATCGCTAATGATCGTCTTGCGCTTGCCCTGAATGACTGCGATGAGCTTGCGGAGGTTTGCACGGTAATCTTCAAGAGCAGTCTTGCCTTCTTCCAGCCCAGGGTCTAGCCCCAGATGATACTGCAAAGTTGCTCGTTTTTGACCGACCGCCTTTTTGGTGGCGTAAGGGAACGCTCTGCGTAATAGCTTCAACGACTGACGAACGGCTTGTGTACTGAAGTACGGCCCGTAATACCGTGCGCCGTCGTCAAGGGGGCGCCGCGTGGTCGTGACTGTGGGGTAGTCGCTATCGTAATCGATTCTAATATAACTGAGTGCTTTGTCGTCACGCAGCAATATGTTGTATTTGGGCATATAACGCCGAATCATTTCGGCTTCTAAAAATAAAGCCTCGAGTTCGCTATCGACCACCATCCAATCTACATCGATAATATCGGCGCAGAGCGCTTCGGTTTTTGGATCGCGAGCCCGTGATTTCTGAAAATACTGACGAACTCGGTTTCGTAAAACGGCGGCTTTACCGACATAAATAATCTCACCGGAGGCGTCTTTATGAAAATAGACGCCCGGCTCCTTTGGCAGGTCTTTGAGTTTCTCCTCTAAAGTCTTGTGTGGCACAAGCTCTATTATATCGCTACGGTTTGTTTTATGCAGGTCTGGCACTTGAGAGTGTTTGTATTGCATTCTTCACAGATGAGCACCAGCTTGTTGCAAGCTTTATTCGCGCAGTTTTCGAAATTACTGGTTTTTGTTTTACAATGCGTGCATTCGCCAATATCAATAGCTTTATCTGAGAATTTTTGCCCCATACGCTTATCAAATATATAGAGAGAGCCTTCCCAGAGACCTTCATCAGCGTAGGCTTCGCCGTATTTAACTATGCCACCATCTATCTGGTAAACATCTTTGAACCCGTTTTTTTTCATAAGCATACTGAGCACTTCGCAACGAATACCACCTGTACAATACGTTACGACTGGCTTGTCTTTGATGGCATCGTATTTAGTATCAGTCAGTTCTTTGGCAAAATCACGGGTATGTTCAACATCCGGCACTACCGCATCTTTAAATTTCCCGACGGCGGCCTCGTAAGCATTACGCCCGTCAAAAAACACAACATCTTCACCGTGTTTTTCTACTAATTCGTGGACTTGGGCCGGCTTGAGGTGTTTGCCGCCGCCAACAACACCGTCTTCGTCCACTTTTATGTCATTTGGAACACCAAAGGCAACAATCTCAGGGCGCACCTTTACGCTCAACCGCGGAAAATCTTCACCGCTGCCGTCACTCCACTTAAACGCCGTGTTTTTAAGCGGCTTGTAGCTTTTAGTTTCCTTTACATACGCCTTGAGGTCTTTGATATCACCGCCTAATGTACCGTTTATACCGTGTTCAGCAATAATAATTCGACCTTTGAGATTTAACTTACTGGCGAGCGCAGTCTGCCATAACCTAGTTGCCTCCGGGTCAGTGATAGGCGCAAAATTGTAATAAAGAATAACTTTCTGCATTGCTATAGTATACCGTTAAAACCTAAGCACGTTCCAGCATAAGTAGCACTATGAAGACCGATAGGACGGTTATGGTAAGAATAAGCGAAATGTCCATCAGTTTGCGCTTTTTGGTGGCCTTGCCAGTTTCTTTCTTAGCATATTCTGCACGGGATCTATAGAATGCTACTTCTTCGGCACTCGTGTCATTTGAATTCTCCACGGCTTTGAGCATTTTGTTGAGAGTCGTGGCTTTGCCGCTGCCTCTGAAGGACTCACCTGCATGATCGCTATCGCGCAAAATTGGGTCCCGTTCAAAATCTATCTCACGTTCGACTATCTCGCGGCGCAGTACTTTTTTGACATCACCGCCACGCAAATGCTCGCGGACTAACCTTCGCAAACCCTTTTCGCCGACGAGCTTCGATTCGTAGATCTGGCGAAGACTTGTACCACCGACTACTATTTTTTCACTCAATCGCATAAGTTCTGCCCTGTTAAGCGTTTCTATTTGTTTAGTAGTGACTTCAGGCGCTACGGCATTTTGTTCACGTTTAGGCCTTGCGGCCACTACCGCTTCGGCAGTTACGATCATTTTACCGAGATGCGTTGGAGCTTCTTGTTCTTTGCGTGCCCGATTTTGGTCAATCTTCACTGACTCTGCAGCTTTTTGCTCAAACGTTTTTCTATCGGTTACACGTAGTTCTTTTTTTGTGGATGATCGTGCATTTTCTGTACCAGCTGGCACCGCCGCTTTTGTAGTTTCTGGCATCATAGTGTGTGGCTTCACAGTTTCCTGAGGCGCTTCTAAAACTGCTGATGTGTTTGATGAGCGTTCTAATCTGCGTAATTTGTTTGCACGAGCTTGCTTGATTGTGGTTGCACGTATGACCGACTCTTTTTGTTGTACTTGGTCACGCAGCGAGCTAACTTCTTTTCGTAATTTAGCCTGTGTAGGCAGCAGTTTTTTCTCTGTTTTGATGCGGCCTCTGCGGCGACCTACAAAATATCCAGTTAGGCCACCGAGGAGCAAATGAGAACTGGTATTTCTGCGATCGACAATAACTTCTGTGGGTGCTCCAGAAGCATTTGGGGCTGTGTTAGCTACTGGTAGAGCGTTGAAGCCCCCCAAAGGTGGCATAGACGCTGCTCCAACAAGTCCAACATAAGATCGCGGCGGCGGTACGCCACCACCATTAGCCCCAATGGCTTTAGGAGGTGAGCCAGCAGTGCCTCGTGAATTTGTTATTACCGGGTCTTCATCATCTTTAGGCTCACCGGCTACGTGTTCCGTTATAGAACTATTTTCTTCTTCAGTCTCTACATCGGCTTCGTGATATTCTTCAATATTTTCGTCGCCTTCTACCTGATTACCTATTTTAACCTCATTTGAGTCGATCCCGAGATCGGCGTAAACGCTAGCCTCTGCAGTTTCTATATCTTGACCATTTTCGATGATATTTTGTCGGAATTGCTGCACAGCGGCTTCGGCAAGCTGCTCTGCTTCACTTTCATGCGTCGATAATACTTGTTCGGACGCACGTTCAGCAACTATTACTTCCACAGCTTCCTGGCGTTCGGCCGGCGACAAGGAATCTAGCGGTACATCGGCGTCGTTTTCTGCAGATTTTATATTCTCAGTACGCGCAGGGGCATCAGAATCTGTAATTTTGCCTTTTTTCTCTCCAAAATCGAAAATACTTGGCTTATCAGAACTTTCTGCTTTAGTGTGTTTTTTGGGCTCAATAATAAATGCACCGAGATTTTCAGCTTTTTTCTTTTTAGTCTTTTTAGACTCCTTGGTATCAGGGGTTACTTCGTGTGTAGAGGTCTTGGTAAAGTTTTCCATATATAGAAATGAATGCTTATTATAGTTGCATCATCAAACGTTTTAGTATACTATTTTAAGCATCTATTAGCAAGTTTGCTACGGCAAGCGTAACCAGGAGGCGGCAACAATGTCCAATATCACAACTATGCAAGCGTTTGCACCCGCCTTTTTGGCGTGCTAACTCTCGTAAAACAGAACTTAATTAACACAATATATACCGTAAACAAAGCCATCGCAGGAGGCGATGCACCATGAAAAAAAGATCAACGACTGCAAAAACAATTTCTCTTTATTGGCATTACACTCAGCCATACAAAGGTCTATTCTGGTTTGGGATAATCGGATCGGTTTTTGGCGTGCTTTTTCAAGAGATCATTCCGCCGTTCATAGTGTCTCGAGCTTTTGCCAAAATCCAACATGCTTCCGGGGCTCATCAGGAGTTAACATTCCATGATCTTCAGCCGTATGTCATGGGTTTCATCGTGTCTATGCTATCAGGCCTTATTGTCTGGCGTGTTCAGGGTTTTGCAGTGTGGCAGTACCAAATACGTGCTCAAAAAACCATCGCAGTAACTATATTTGACCATCTACAGCGCCAAGGTCAGAAATTTCATGCTGACAGATTTGGAGGAGCGATAGTTTCTCAAACATCGAAGTTCTTGGGTGCATACGAGCGAATATTCGACGAACTCACCTGGAATATCGTGCCTGGACTGACTGCATTAACTGCAGCGATTGTCATATTAAGCATTGTTTCATTTAAATTCGCACTTATCCTCATAGCTGTCGTGATAATTTACATTGCCATAATGTCATGGCGCGTAAAACATCAGTTCCCTTACAACCGTCGCGAAGCTGAGCAGGAAAGCTTGCGTACTGCTGCGCTCGCAGATGCAATAACTAATATCGGAAACATTCGTGCTTTTGCGAATGAAGATTATGAACTTCACCGGTTCACAAAACGAGCTGACAAATTACTGCATGCCTACCATGAGCTCTCCATTGAAACATTTAAAAACGATTCAGTTAGCCATGCGATGACTAATAGCTTACGTATGGCTGGCTTCGCATTTGGCGTTTATGCCGTGACGACCGGTCATGGCAATGCGAGCGTTTTGTACCTTGTGGTTGCCTACGCAGGAGCCGTAATGGACCGTCTGTGGCAATTTGGTAGGATAGTTCGTAACGTTAACCGATCGCTGGGAGATGCTGCTGAGATGACCGAGATCCTTCAGCTCACTCCTGAGATTCTTGATCCTACAGAATCTATTCCGGCTCGTGTGGCACGAGGTGGCGTGCGCTTTGACAATGTTACCTTCCAACACGAAGACAATCAGAGTCTTTTTAAAGGACTGAGTCTTCGAATTCATCCGGGCGAAAAAGTTGGACTTGTCGGACCAAGCGGTGGAGGTAAAACCACCCTTACGAGTTTGTTGCTGCGGTTCATGGACATTCAAGATGGAGCAATTACCATTGACGATCAGAATATTAGTAAGCTGACGCTGAAAGATCTGCGATCACGCATATCTTATGTCTCCCAGGAGCCAATACTATTTCATCGATCGCTTGCTGAAAATATTGGTTACGGCGACTTAAGCGCAAATATGCAAGCCATAGAGGGTGCTGCAAAAATGGCTCATGCTGATGAGTTCGTTGAACGCCTCGAAAAAGGTTACGATACTCTCGTTGGCGAACGTGGCGTAAAGTTGAGCGGCGGACAGCGTCAGCGGGTGGCTATTGCCAGAGCCATGCTTAAGAATGCGCCAATTTTGGTGCTGGACGAAGCGACATCAGCGCTCGATTCGGAGAGCGAAGTGTTAGTACAGGATGCTTTGTGGAAGTTGATGGAAGGTCGGACGGCTATTGTGATTGCGCACCGGTTGAGCACCATTCAAAAAATGGATCGGATCATTGTGCTCGAAGACGGCAAAATTGCTGAGCAGGGCACGCATAGCGAGCTACTCAAAACCGAAGGCACCTATGCGCGCCTTTGGGCCCACCAGTCTGGCGGGTTTATAGAAGACTAGTTTTTCTAGTCTTCTTTTTTAGAGTCTGAGCTGTCATCAGCTTCCTGAACGACATCAGTGCCACTTTCAGATTCAACTTCAGTTGCATCTTCAGGTTCTGCATCACCACCCGCAGCATCATTGGCTGCTGCAAGTGCGCTTGGCTCAAAGACGGTCGCAATAGAGTGCGTGCCCTCAATGGTAACTTTGACGCCTTCTGGAATATCAAGATCATCGACGGTAATGTGGTCTCCAATTTCTACGAGCTTTTCAGCGTTGTAGTACAAAGCATTTGGAAGCTTACTTGGAACTGATTCGATTGAGATTGTTTCAAGCTGGCTCAACACGATCAGGCCGGCTCGCTCAGCAGGTGAAGACTCGTTGCCTTCATCGTATTTAGCGTGGACTGGAATTTCGGCCGAGACGGTTTCGTTAGCGTTCACTGCGTTGAAAACGATGTGTGTGAGCACATGCTTTTTAGGATCAAAGGCAGCATCCTTAATAAGTGCTACGTATTTTTTGCCGCCCGCGGTCAAATCGACGGTATGGTGCTTGCCGGCTTGTTTCCAAACTTTGGTCATAGCGACGAAGTCACCTTGCACGTGTATGGAGTCTTTGCCGTGGTCGTGAATAACTGCTGGAACTGTGCCGTCCCGACGAAGTTGCCGAACGGCTTTGCCTAAAACTTCACGCTTTTCTAGTTCTAATGAAATCGCATCTTTGGTCATATTCTGTGGAGTCCTCTTGTTTATTCGTATAGTATAACAGATTAGATACTAATTTTGAAGGAAATGGTACACTTAAATTACCATGTTAGAAATCGCCAGCATCCTGCAAGCCCTCGACGTCTCCCATATCATTAAAACTGGCGGCCTATTGTTAGTAGCCGCTATTATATTTGCGGAGTCGGGCATGTTTGTCGGCTTCTTTTTCCCAGGCGATACCTTATTAATTAGTGCAGGTGTCTTTGCCGCCCAAGGTAAACTAGACATAGCAATCTTGCTGCCAGTGGTCGCTTTTGCAGCTATTCTTGGTGACAATATTGGGTATTTAATAGGCGAAAAATATGGGCGCCATTTATTTGATAAGCCGAATAGTGTGGTTTTCCGTCAAGAACATCTCCATCGAGCCGAAGCCTTCTTCGAAAAATATGGTAGCAAAGCAATGTTACTAGCGCATTTTGTGCCAGTAGTACGAACATTTGCGCCTGCAGCGGCTGGAATTTCAAATATGCCTCGCAAACAATTCATCATTTTTGACGCGATTGGTGATACTGCTTGGGCAATTGGCCTCACACTGATTGGGTATTTCTTCGGAAGTAAAATTCCAAATATCGATCATTACATTTTATTAGCTGTAGCATTTGTTATGCTTGCAACTCTCGGGCCTGCTATTTACCATTTTGTTCAGGCTGTCCGTAAAAAGCGCGCTGCTTAGCGCTTATATTGCTCTGCGTCTTTATCAACAAAATCCTGTAATATTTCTACAAATAAAACATCGAGTTCAATTCCCTGAGCATCGAGCGCTAATTTAGCAATTTGGTCTATGGGCTTTGGCACCGGAAGTAAGGGTCCTTCGCAACCACCCGTTTCATCATAGTGCTGTGCTTCTCGCTCAATAGTTTTAAGACTGGGTAATTTATTGTTATTCATTACCTATATTATACCATACGGCGTCAATTAATGCTAGGCTTTCAGCATCTTTTTGAGGAACTGGCCGGTATAGCTTTCTTTTACTTTTGCTACCTGTTCGGGCGTACCCTCGGCCACAATTTGGCCGCCGCCGTTTCCACCTTCCGGACCCATGTCAATCAACCAATCAGCGTTCTTTATAACGTCGAGGTTATGCTCAATTACAACCATGCTGTTGCCCGTGTCTACTAATGCATGCAGCATATGTAAAAGCTTGTCGACGTCTGCCATGTGCAAGCCGGTTGTTGGTTCGTCTAATATGTACAAAGTTTTGCCTGTTGGGCGGCGAGACAGTTCGCTCGAAAGCTTAATTCGTTGCGCTTCTCCGCCACTCAAAGTAGTGGCCGACTGCCCCAGTTTAATGTAGCCGATTCCGACTTCAACGAGGGTTTGGAGTTTGCGGGCAATAGATGGAATGTTTTGGAAGAACTCGAGCGCCTGGTCGCAGGTCATGTCTAATATGTCGCTAATAGTTTTGCCTTTGTAATGAATCTCAAGCGCTTCGCGGTTATAGCGTTTGCCGTTACAGACTTCGCAGGGCACATAGACATCTGGCAAAAAGTGCATTTCAATTTTGATAATTCCATCGCCGGCACAATTTTCGCAACGGCCACCTTTAACGTTAAAGCTGAAACGACCGGCAGCGTAGCCTCGAAGTTTGGCTTCAGGCATGCTCGCGAACAATTCGCGGATTGGTGTAAACAAACCGGTATAGGTAGCTGGGTTGGAGCGGGGTGTGCGGCCAATTGGGCTTTGGTCAATGATGATTGCTTTATCGAGCTGCTTGATGCCTTCAATGTCATCGTGTTTCCCCGGTACGGTGCTTGCGCGGTGCAAGCGAGCCAACAATTCTTTCGCTAATATGTCATTAATGAGGCTCGATTTACCTGAGCCAGACACTCCGCTAACAACAACGAGTTTACCGAGTGGTATTTCGGCGTCAACATTTTTCAGGTTATTCTCCCGGGCGTTTTTGATGAGCAAGCACTTGCCATTTCCTGCGCGTCGCTTTTTTGGCGTGGCAATTTCTTTTGATCCCGACAAATACTGCGCGGTTATACTCGCTTTTACTTTCATTACCTGTGCGGGCGAACCTGCCGCGACTACTTTGCCACCGTGAATTCCGGCTCCAGGCCCAATGTCGAGCAGATAGTCTGCCGTGCGGATAGTTTCTTCATCGTGCTCTACAACGATGACCGTATTTCCAAGCTCTTTGAGGTGTTTTAGCGTACGGATGAGCCGTTCGTTGTCGCGCTGGTGCAAACCAATACTTGGTTCATCAAGCACATACAGCACGCCCATCAAGCCGGAACCTATTTGTGTGGCTAAACGAATACGCTGTGCTTCCCCGCCGCTCAATGTTGCTGCGCTGCGTAATAAATTGAGATAGTTTAGCCCTACATCTTGCAGGAACTGGAGGCGTGCACCAATTTCTTTGAGAATCATTTCGGCTATCTTGGTTTCTTTTGAATCAAGTTTAAGGCCTTGGAACCAGCCGAGTGCATCGTCGATTGAGAGCTGACATACATCCATTATCGAATGTTTTCCGACTGTAATAGCTAAGACTTCCGGCTTTAAACGCAATCCGCCACAGGCGTGGCATGGGCGCTCTTGCATGAAGCGCTCGATATCGCGGCGGATGAACTCGCTGTCCGTGTCTTTGTGGCGTCGCTCAAGATTGGTTACCACGCCTTCATAGGTGGTTTCGAAAGACCGACCCATACCGAGCGAAATGCGGTATTTTTCAGCGCCGGTGCCATACATGATTAGTTCCATTTGTTGCTCGTTAAGCTCCGCGGTCGGCACCTGTAACGAAAAGCCGTGGCGCTCAGATACTGCGAGCAGTTTTTTCATGTACCAGTTATCAACGTTAATGCGGTTGTATGGTCGTATCGCACCTTCGGCAATTGTTAGGTTGCCGTTAGGAATCACCAGCTCAGGATCGACTTCGAGCCGCGAACCTAGTCCAGTACAGACAGGGCATGCACCGTGGGGACTATTAAAACTAAACGTGCGTGGTTCCAGTTCGGGGATACTAATTTCTGGGTGCTGCGGGCAGGCGTACATGAGGCTGTATGTCCACGTTT
>JARXKL010000005.1:0-12361 GCA_030272735.1 Patescibacteria group bacterium
TATTTTTCGAAGGCAGTAGCCGCTATACAACGGGCATATTTTTGGCTCCACATTTCCCATTCGAAGAATTATTCTTTTTGAGTCTGTTTAACTATATTGTTTTACTCATATGGACAGCGCAACTTGCACCCGTGTCCAGAAGGCACGAACGCAATGTATAAGTATTTACTACTCAACACGGTATTTATTTTGTTTGCGGCAAGTAAATTTGCATACCGCAGGCCTTCAGTTTCTAGAAAGTACTGGCTTAGTTTAATTGGTGTACTACTTATGACCGCAGTATTTGATTCACTTATAATTGCTGCTGATATCGTACGCTATAACCCTGGCCATATACTTGGTATCACTATTGGGAGTGCTCCGATAGAAGACTTCGCCTACGTAATTGCTGCATTTTTACTGATCCCGGCTCTCTGGGGCAATGATCGCTCGCAATCATTTCAGGCCAAACCTACAGGCGAGCATGAGTAATACCCTGCGATATTTGTTTTTGTCATCGCGCCCCATTTCGTGGCTCAATACAGCCTATCCATTTGCCGCCGGCTATCTGTTAGTTACGCACAATTTTACAATAGAACTACTCCTCGGCACACTCTACTTTTTGATACCGTACAATTTGCTACTCTACGGCATCAATGATGTTTTCGACTACGAATCGGACATACTAAATCCGCGTAAAGGCGGTCTCGAAGGCGCAAAACTGGCTAAATCTCAGCATAAGGGGATAATCGTTGCATCACTTATCACGAATGTACCGTGCATACTTGGCATCTTATTATGGGGAAGTACCGCCGCTAAGCTGACCTTTTTATTCGTCATATGTATGGTCTTAGCGTATAGCGTGCCGAAACTCCGATTTAAGGAAATACCGTTTCTAGATTCAGTTACTTCGAGCACTCATTTTTCTGGGCCTCTCGTGTATGCGCTGGTACTCACTGGTTGGGAATGGTCATACGTGCCGTATGTCGCTGCATTCTTTTTGTGGGGTATGGCCAGCCATGCATTTGGAGCCGTACAAGACATTCCATCCGATCGCAAAGGTGCTCTGAGCTCGATCGGCACAGTACTTGGTGCAAAAGTAACTGTTCGCTTTGCTGCAGCCTTGTATGTTTTGGCTTTCGTTGCACTTCTCGGCGAGGGCACTGCAGCATTACTTTGCGGATTAACCAGCTTTTTCTATTGTGCAAATGTAGCTAGATATTTTAGCGTGAATGACGCTACCGCCGAACAAACTAACCCCGGCTGGCGGCGTTTCATCTGGCTCAATATGCTCACCGGATTTACCATTACGATGGTGCTAATACAAGTGTACTTAGGAAATTTAGCCTAATCTAAGGAGCAAGGGGTTACCTCTGGATAGCCTTTTTAGGATTGTAGGTTTTTGATGGCGTTTACGAAGGCCGCTTCTTTGAGCGAGATGTTTTTTGCGGTGGCGGTTGCGTAGAGTTCGTTGACTGCTTTTGTCATGTAGGTTTGTAATTTGTCGTTTACGACTTTTTCAGTCCACTCCTCGCCTTGTTTATTTTGAACCCATTCCAAATAGCTGACAACCACGCCTCCAGCGTTGGCGATGATGTCGGGGAGTACAATTGCTTTTCGTTTAGCTAAGGAGGCGTAGACGTGTTGGTCTATCGGCCCGTTCGCCATTTCAATAATGTATTTTGCTTGAATGCTGTCGACATTATCCTTGTGTACGGAATCTTCGAGTGCTGCTAAAACTAGTACGTCCACATCCGCTTCGATTACTGCATCAGGGGACTCAATTTCCCCTTTAGTATAGTTTTTGAAGCTACCACCATCTGCTTTGAACTTTGCTAAATCTGATGCATCAAGCCCGTCTTTGGAGACTACCGTAGCTGAGGAATCGCTGGCTGCCGTCAGTTTCCAGCCCGGTTGGTCGTTGGCGGCAACTGTTGCAAAAAATGAACCGACATTACCAAAGCCTTGGACGGCATATGTTTTAGGCTTCGTATCATTCAAAAGCTCGAATAACCTTGCCAGTGCCATGACGCCGCCGCGTCCAGTTGCAGCGTCTCGCCCTAAGCTGCCGCCCTTGCCAATGCTCTTGCCAGTGAAGCTGGCTTTGCTCGTGTCGCCAGTTAATGCGCTGTATTCATCTACCATCCAATCAATTATGGTGGAGTTGGTATTTACATCGGGAGCAGGAATGTCCTTGTCTGGGCCAATATGTTTTTCTAAATGCTGCACATATTTACGGCTGAGTTCTTCGAGCTCCGTGTGGTTGAGATCTTTAGGGTTTACACTTATTCCGCCTTTACCGCCACCAAGCGGCAGGCCAACTGCGGCAGTTTTAAAACTCATGAGCGTAGCCAAGGCCTTAACTTCGTCTAGATCGACATTAGGGTGAAACCGTATCCCGCCCTTGTATGGTCCGAGTTTACTGCTGTGCTGCATACGGTACGCTTTGTAAACTTTGCCGTTGCTATGCGATATGTCAAAGACATGCTCATTCTCGAGCTTTAGTAGCTTAGCGATCTGCTCTTGCGAGAGGCCGGCAGTTTTACCTGCTTTTGTAATAAATGAATGTGCTGTATCGAGCATGTTGTCCCCCTGAGTTATGATAGTAATAGTAGCCTAATCTATCCGCGCTCTTCTATTCGTTTTAGCAATTTCTCGAAATCTTTCCGTAAAATTCGCTTTCCGTAGACGCCCATGAATACTAATAGTAAGCGACCTTTGTTATTACGTGGAAAACGCTCAACTGTGTAGTGAATAGTAGTTATGGTACCATCAACCGCAGGTTTCAGTTCGTATGTCCAACCACTAGTATTGTCCCAAATGTTGCTATCAACTGTCTGTAATATAATCATATGAGGATCTGACCAATCGTAGTGTACGCGCTCCCAGGCACCACCAAATACTCTCGAACCTTCAGTGACATCAGCAAAAGTCTCACGCTTGTCGTGAACTTTTAGATAATCAGCAGTACTGTGCGCCCACATTCGGCCACGCTCAGGTCCAAAGTCTGTAAGCGCCTCAACGAACTGCTGAGGAGTAATTGCAGCTTCAAATGTCATTCGTAGTTTAGGCATACTACTAACCATATCAGATTTATAGGTGCAGCATTCTATACCAAGGTAGAACTGCAAATGGCAATCGAGAGCCTTATTAAATGCTGTGTTTTTCGACAAGCTCATTCCATACGTCACGACGATTCTTATATCTATCCGCGACAGCAACTTCACCTTGTTCAAAAACTTCTGCAATAGTTTTGCCATTATCGGAATCTAATATGGTAACAGACATATTAGGTGACTTTATATTGTTGCCTCTAACTTCTGTGATTATCTTCCCAGGTAAATCGTTTTTGTATATTTCAATTTTATTACCGTCCGTGAGCGCTAAATATTGATGAAGGATAATGGTTCTATTCTCTATATCACTCATAAGCCTCAAAAAATCATCAGCCGTGAACCAAGTATTTATTGACTTCATGTAGGCGCCTGGAAAACCATTCAGAGCAGGGATATCCCATGAATCATCACTAACAACTACTGGACTGCCAAATGAGTTGTAAGCTCGCATCACCTTATCTCTTATAATAATCTCTGGGTCTTCACCTTGGATTTCATCAATATCTATGAATTCTTGCTTAACTGTAATTCCGTATTGCTCGCAGACAGTACGAGCAATCAATAGTTTTTCTTTATTGGAAGTAGCAAAGCTGATTGTATGCATGTCTAAAAGTATAAACCATATAATTTTAGGTGCGAGACATTAACGAGTTGAATAGTTCCCATGTCAAGATAGGCGCAATGAATCTCAGAACCAAATGTGACATAGGTCAGTAATGTCATGGAAGTGGTGCCCCGGGCTGGACTCGAACCAGCGACCTTAGGCTTAGAAGTCCTCTGCTCTATCCATCTGAGCTACCAGGGCAAAATATCACGGTGTGATATTTTGTAGACACGAACGAAGTGTCGATACTGAAACCATATCGCTTGTCTACCTGTTTTTGCACCATTTCAAATTGGTGCGGGTGCGGAGAGTCGAACTCCGATCACCAGTTTGGAAAACTGGGATAATAACCGCTATACGACACCCGCGTATGTGTCCTAAAACAGAGGTGATTATAGCAGGAAATGTAGCTGACTGCCAGTATGAAGCGAGGCACCACTCTCTCCATATAAAAAAGCGCCCGTGAGGAGGGAGCTTTTTTAATTTGTTTTGCGTAGCTATTAGGCTATAGCTCGTTTGCGAGATGCAACCGTTGTTGCGACTGCAGCTGCAAATATGAATGTTCCGGTAAGGATATTCACAATCATTGAGCTACCAGTGTTAACAAGCTGTTCTTGTGGACCCGCGCCGCTATTATTAGCTGGTGCGAAGGTTCGTAAGACGCTCTTGCCTGAGGTTGTGATTATTTCTCCGCCACCACGACCGCCTAAATTACAATTGTTCTTTAGGATTGCTTGGTTTGTGGGTGAGAAATTCTGTGCTGCATAGGTTGTCCCTTTATAGGTGAACTCAGGGATTATATCGCCATCGTGTCGTCCGTTGGGATCGTTGTAGTGACCATTGAACGCGCCTGCAGCTGCAACGGTAATCAATACATATGGATTGGTTTGTGAACTTGTTGCGTGGCAAAGTGTGACTTTCTCGTCATCTTTCTTTGGTGGAACAGTCTCCTCCACAGTACAACCTGCAGCAAGTACTGTTTGGTCTCCACGCGCTGCATAGGTTTGACCGTCATAGGTAAAGGTAGGGGTAATATCGTCAGCATGCTTACTGTAGTGGCCGTTGTATGCACCTGCTGCACTTACGGTTATTTCAACATAAGGATTAGTTTGTGAACTTGTTGCGTGGCAAAGTGTTACCTTGTTCTCTTTTTCAACAGTACAACCTGCTTCAAGTACTGCTTGGTCACCTCGTGCTGCATAGATATGACCGCTATAGGTAAAGGTAGGGGTAATATCGTCCTCGTGCTGGCTGTAGTGACCATCGTATGCACCGGCTGCCGATACGGTTATCTCTTCATAGGGGTTAGTTTGTGAACTTGTGGCATGACACAGTGTAACTTCTGCGGTATCAGGTACTTCACTTATTCTAGCTATGGTTACACTATCTTCAGTAACAACCGTATCTTCAGCTCCTTGCTCGTCCTGAGCGTTCGTATCACTAGGAGTTTTGTCTTTGACTTCCTGATCGTCCTGAGCCTTCTTATCAGTAGTTACCTTGTCCTTAGCTTCTTGCTCAGTCAGAGCATTCGTATCACCAGCAGCCTTTAAGAGGTTTGCTGCCTTTTCTTCGTTAGTAGCCTTGTCCTTAGCTTCTTGTTCGTCCTGAGCTTTCTTTTCACTAGCAGCCTTGTCTGTGTCAGCCTGGGACTGGGTGCTGCTTTCCGCTGGTGCATTGGGCGATATAGCAGATATATTTGGGCTTGCTAAAACTACGAGCGGCAGCTGCAATGCTAGGAACAATCCTGCAATTGAGCCGCTTATGAATCTTTTTGTTCGATTGCGCGTGATACTTAAAATCATATGCAATATCCCTCCTTCTTTAAGTGAGGCCGGTTTCGCTATTTGCTCAGTATCATCAAAGCGACCAAATAAAGGTGATACGTCTGCGCACTCTCAAAGTTATAATTAATAAAACTAATTTGTGTTTATAACAAAAACTATAAAGTTAATTAATTTAACAACTATGATATTTCTCACACTGAAACTACAATGTATTGAAACTACTCGTTGCTTGTCTCCGTAGATAGCTGTCATACTATGTTCATGGATGCTACCCATATTCATTCAGTTAGTCGCTTGCGACGATTCAATCACGGCTTAACTGTCGCAGTGCTTTTAGTGGGTATCTATATTGCGTTATCGCCTCTGTTGCCGCGTCTGGGAGTGTTACTGCATAATCCTGCACCGAGCTCTGCAGCTATAACAAAAGCAAATACGCAGCCAGCAACATCCGAACCTATTCCAGCAGATGATATCTTAAAAATTCCGCGCCTCGGTATGACACAAGTAATACATTCAGGGCCTTCGATTGCCGAATTAAGTAAAGGTGTTTGGCTCGTTCCCAATACTAGTTCACCTGAAAAAAAGAGCAACACGGTTATTGTAGGCCACAGATTTACCTATGCCGGTCCTGCTGTTTTTTATTTTTTGGATAAAATCGAAGTAAACGATCGCATTACCGTCGACTGGCAGAAAAAAGAGTATACCTATAAGGTATCCGAAATAAAAGTTGTACCACCAACGGAAACATCCGTACAAAAAGCAACATCTAAACCACAATTAACACTGTATACTTGCACCCCGTTGCTGACTGCAAAAAATAGGTTAGTAATAACTGCGCCACTCGAAAGGGTTCGGTCATGAAAGAATGGCAGCGAACCGTCATTCTGGTAGTGCTCCTTTGCGCGGCAGTCGGCTATATTATTTTTACCCGTCAGTCATCAAGTGATGTCTTATTGCAGGGCCTCGGCCACTAATTACATGTCGTGCAGTACGGTGATGTTGGCACCGAGTGAGTTGAGTCGTTCAGCTAAATCTTCGTAACCGCGGTTGATGGTATACACATTGCGCAGCATACTAGTGCCTTGTGCTGCGAGCATGCCGATCAGTAGCAAGCTTGCTGGACGGAGAGCTGGCGGGCAGACAACATCACTGACAGTAAAGCGGGTTGGGCCAGTAATATACACACGGTGTGGATCGGCGAGTTCCACAGTGGCGCCTATCTTGGTCATCTCAGTGTAGTAAATAGCACGGTTTTCATACATCCAGTCATGAATGAGCGTGCGACCTTTGATTACCGATGCTATTGGCACAAAATAAGGTAGATTATCGGCATTCAAACCCGGAAAGGGTAGGGAATGTAATTTGTCAGCTAGGGCTCTAAGGCCACCATTATGCTTATGAATCGTAATATCAACCAAATCTGTTTGGCCGTTCAGGGCCTTGTATCGCGGAGTTAATTTCGTGCTTAAACCCATCTTCTCTAACTTCAGTAATTCCACAGTCATAAATTCAATTGGCACGCGCTTGATAGTAATTTCGGAATTGGTGGTGATAGCTGCTGAGGCGAAGAACATGGCTTCGATAGGGTCTTCGCTGGGTGCATACACAACATTCTTTTTGATGTGCTTAACCCCTTGCACAGTCATTTTGCTAGTGCCAACTCCATCGACGCGGACGCCAAGTTTTTGCAGGTAAAAACAGATTTCTTGCACCATATAATTGGAAGTAGCAAACTCAATAAACGTTTCGCTTTCAGTTCGCGCAGCGGCGAAAAGTGCATTTTCGGTCACCGTATCACCAGGCTCATACAGGGTAACCCGGCTCGGCTTCTTTTTATTAACGGTCACGTTGTAATAGCCAGTTTTTGCAACAATATCGACGCCAAAGTTTTCAAGCACAAACAAATGCGGGTTCACAGTACGACTGCCGAGCTTACAGCCGCCAGCGTATGGAATACGGAATTCTTTTTCGTCGTGCATCATAGGACCAATCATCATCAGTACGCTGCGCGTTTTGCGGGCTGCTTGGGCATTTAATTTATCGAGCTTCAGTTTTGCTGGGCGGCGAATTTCAATGTCGTTACCGGGCAACCACTTTACGCTGACACCCATGCTCTCGAGAACTTCAATAATACGGTATACTTCTTCAATTTTTGGAAAGGCTTTGAAGGTCGTGGTGCCATAATTGAGTAAACTAGCGCAGAGCAAACCAACAGCTGCATTCTTGCTTGTTTTAAGGGTAATTTCGCCGTGCAGTTCATTACCACCTTCAATGCGAAAGTTTGTCGCGCCGCCACTTACCGAAATGAGCTGCTTATTAAGAACGTCGCTGATGCGGCCAAGGGTCTCGAGGCTCAAGTTCTGGCGGCCATGTTCCATGCGGTTGACTGCAGATTGACTCGTACCAAGTTTTTTAGCAAATTCTGCTTGTGTAAGCCCGCGCTCCAAACGTATTTGGGCAATAAGACTGCCAATTTTTTCGTTGCTAGATGTCATAAACCAAAAAATAATATCATGTATGATATAAAGTTAGCAATGAGGATCTCGGGTAATAGTTGTATTTTTTGTTCGTAGCAGGAGCTGGTTAATCTTAGTATACTATATGAATGATCTAGCTATAACACCAATTTTCTGACAAACCCTAAGATGGAGAATATAATGATAGATGATGTTGTAGCAAAACTAATAGCTGGCGAAGAGCAACGGCAGCGTGAAGGACTCGAGTTAATTCCTTCTGAAAATTATGTAAGTAAAGATGTACTGATTGCCAATGGCAGCATTTTTACCAATAAATACTCTGAAGGGTATCCGGGCAAGCGTTATTATGGCGGTCAGGAATATACCGATCTAATAGAGCAGCTTGCCATAGACCGTGCAAAGCAGCTGTTTGGTGCCGACCATGCAAATGTGCAGCCACACTCTGGAGCCCCCGCAAACGAAGCGGTGTACAGCGCTTGGCTAGAGCCTGGCGATACAGTATTGGCTATGGACCTTGGGCATGGCGGCCACCTGACCCACGGCGCTCCCGTAACGCGCTCCGCTAAAATTTATAATTTCATACGCTACAAAATGAAAAACATAGATACTGGTGAAATTGATTACGAAGAATTAGCTGAGTTAGCACGAACCCACAAACCTAAAATTATTTTAGCTGGCTTTAGCGCTTATCCCCGTGAACTAGATTATGCAAAATTTGCAGCAATAGGTAACGAAGTCGGTGCATTACTAATGGCAGATATGGCGCATATTGCCGGACTGATTGTAGGAGGTGTATCAGCTAACCCCTTTGATTATGGCTTCCATGTTATTACCACAACGACGCATAAGACTTTGCGTGGGCCACGTGGCGGGTTAATACTCAGTAAAGGCACGGTGAGCACCCCGTTGAAAGCACCTGAGAAAACCCTTGAGAACATCCCCACACTTATTGACCGAGCTGTGTTTCCGGGTATGCAAGGTGGTCCGCACGAACATATTATTGCGGCCAAAGCAGTGGCTTTTGGTGAAGCGTTAAAGCCCGATTTCACAGAATATGCCAAGCAAATAGTTTTGAACGCTCAAACATTGGCCGACTGCCTGCTCGCACGCGGTTTCAAGTTGCAGACCGGTGGGACGAGTAACCACTTGATTTTAGCCGACGTGTACACAAGCTTTGGCATTGACGGTGATGTTGCAGAAAAGGCGATCGATAAAATTGGCTTAACACTTAACAAAAATGCCATCGCTAATGATCCGCTGCCTCCATTTAGGCCAAGTGGCATACGCCTCGGTACACCTGCGATAACTACACGTGGACTCAAAGAAAAAGATATGGAACAAATTGCTGAATGGATGAAGCTAGCCATCGATAACAGGGATGATGAGCAGAAGCTTAACGTGTTAAGAAACGAAGTAAAAGCCTTTGCTATACAGTATCCGTTACCGAGCGATAACTAATTTAGCTGCTTAGTGGGAACAGTTCAGGTTCTTGTTCGAGCTTTATGCCAAACTTGTTGATGACTGACTGTTCAATTCTACTCTTGAAAGTTAGTAAATCAGCAGTACTCTTAGCATGTTCATTAACGAGTACAAGTGGCTGCGCTGGCCAAGTTCCCATGCCCGTAACGCTATCATGTATATTTTTGTAACCTATTTGTTCTATAAGCCATGCAGCCGGTACTTTAACTCTGCCGTCGGACATAGACCAGCTCGGAATTTGAGGGTACATAGAGCGGAGTTCTGTTATTTGATCCACCGAAATAATTGGATTACTAAAGAATGATCCATTGTTATGTACGAGGGCAGGGTCCGGGAGTCGGCTCGAACGTATGGCGATAACAGCATTACGTATGTTCATTGGGCTGTAATCTGTAATTTTATTTGTTTCTAAATACGTATTCAGCGAAGGATATAAGGGTGGTTGAATACTGCCTTTGGTAAGATGCAGTGTGATCGCCGTAATAAAATAGCGGCCACGGTCAGTAGTTTTAAACCGACTGGTGCGATAACCAAAACCGCAATCTTCAGCCCGCATAGTCGTGAAATCGTTTGCTTGCAAGTCAAACACTTCAGCGGTTACCAGCGTTTGGGCTATTTCTTGGCCATACGCACCAATATTTTGCACGAGCGTTGCTCCCGCGCTACCAGGAATTAGGCTCAGAGCCTCTATACCTGTTAACCCAGCTTGCGCTGTACGCTCAACAATCGTGTCCCAGTTTTCGCCAGAACCGGCAGTAATATACGTATTTTCTTCATCCTCGTGGAAGGTTTCATAACGCTCAATTTTATTTACTATAACTAAGCCGGCAAAGCCTTCATCGCGCCAGATAATATTACTGCCCCCACCGATCATTATGACCGGCAATTTCTGATCTTGTGCCCAGCTCAGTGCTTCAAGCAATTCCAGTCGTGTTTCAATGGTTACTAAGTGGGCAGCCGTACCGCCTAAACCCATGGTGGAAAAGTCCACTAAGCTTACGTCATGCAAAATGTTCATTGCTCTCAGTATAGCTCAGTTAATCGCGCATGTATTAAATGCATAGGTAATATAGACGCTTACGCTTGCACGCTATACTCATCAGGAAGTAAAATAGTAAGTATGAACGAACATAACGCACCATTCACGACATTAGGACATCATCTTAAGTATGTCCGTGAGCAGTCTCAGCAAAGCTTAGCTGAAGTTTCGGGCGCAGTTGAAATTGATGAGCTGAGTTTAGAGCGCATTGAATCGGGACAAGAGCGTCCGGCCGAAGATATACTGCTGCTTCTTATTAGCCACTTTGATGTTCAGGACCGCGAGGCCGTCCAGCTGTGGGAATTGGCTAATTATGGATCCGAAATCCCAGAGCAAATAAGGCCCGATATAGATCCGCAGCATTTGCACGGAAAGTCTACCGTAATGTTGTTAGCTATGGACATGCGCATTATGTATAGCGATGGCATTGAAGCAGCAAGCAACAAAGCAGGTATTACGCTTAATTTCACCCAAGCATCCGCACCCGGTCAAGCAAGTTCAGTCGCCAAGGTTGGTATGAGTTATGACCAGGCGCATCAAGTTTTGCAGACAATTCAAACTGTTCTTTGGCATGCTCAGCATACGAATGCTCCAAAAGCCTTGCCACCACCGAATGAAACGTGATGTATAGTACAACGATTCTGTAAGATATCTTACAAATTATTCGGTATATAAAGCATATGCTTAGCAAGTTAGTTTAAACAAAAAAAGGTAAAAAATTATGACTTACGAAAAAATGCTCAGTAACCTCCACGCCATGGAAGCTAAAAACAATAGCAAGAAAACTCCTAAGGCAAAGAAATAAAAGTTACATTAACTCGTTATTTATTTGTTTAACAGATTTTTTGTGATCTGTTACTATAGTGGCAATACAAGTTACAAAGGTGCTTATTTAACGTGGATTTAACCGTACTGCGGGCAACACTACAGTCAGCTAAAACTCGGGCAGAGGTCCAAACTGCAATTGTTAATGCGCCGTTTCATTTCAAAGTGGAAGCCGCATTCTTATTCCTAGGAATTGTAGTTCTTTTAGTAGTTGACGAAGCTACTGGATTAATCGACCGAGTAGCTCTATCGAATACTGAGTTAGCTGAAAACACCACTACGGTTTCTGCCAAGCCATTTCACGATATTAAGATTCCGCTAAGTAATGCAGAAAACATTATTGCTCAGGCGATTTCTAGTAAAGAAAAACAGGAAACTACTGATTGGAAATACTTATTTACGCCGGCACTAACCGATGAAGAAGCTCGCTTAAACCAAGCAAGCGGTGGCATTGCTTACAGCGCTGTTTATCCGCTTAAGGATGTGAAAACAGGTGCGGCAATGATTTTCAGCTATTATCAATATTTACACGAAATCGGTGATCAGCAGCATGCATTTATGGATGAGTATTCTCAGCTCTGTTCTGAAGCGCTCAGCCGGTTTGCTAAGCGCTGAATTCTGCCGCGCGCAGCCGTATAGCGTCTATAAGTGGTACTATTTCGCCATTCATCATAACTACGGCTTTAGGATTAACAACCATTTCTTTGGCTCTCGTACCTCGAAAGGTGAACACTTGCTGTAATCCGTTTTTTGGCAGTGAGCGGTCATACAACGTACCGGTATAACTGCCCGCCCCGTGGAAATCGGGCTTCATCTGAAGTTTCTTTACAGGATGAAACTCCTCGCCGTGTGGCAAGTGAATACTATCTTGGAGGTAGAAGAAACCGTCAGGCTTCAGCAATTTTATGTAACGTCTCAGCTTTTTTAGCACTAAATATTTTGGATGCGGATACAGTGATGTTTTGGCAGTGATCATATCAAAGCGCCTGTCACCAATTACATCGAGCAATTCTTCGTAATCTTTTTTTGAGGAGATATCGAGTTTTTTATGATCTATA
>JARXKL010000005.1:12461-60956 GCA_030272735.1 Patescibacteria group bacterium
GAGCAATTCTTCGTAATCTTTTTTTGAGGAGATATCGAGTTTTTTATGATCTATACGGTGGCTTGCTTTGTGTTGGAGCTCATTGAAGCGCTTCATAAATGCTGTATCCATGTGTTCTTGCGGCTGCAACGATGCTTCTGCCCAAGCAACCGCACCACTATCGAGCTCGCCATGCTCTCCCTTTGAAGGGTGATGCACTTGGGCAATATCGAGGCATACACAGCGTGCAACCGGCAGGCTACCAAGTAGCAGGGTGTTGGTTGCTTGCTTGAGTAGTTCATCACTCTGCTCATAGGGCTTTTTGTCCCCACGTTTAGAAACAACATCGAATTGCAGAGGATGCTCGGCATTATTAAAGAGCTGGTAGGCACCCTGACCTATGCTTGCACCATCATCGAGCCAATCTGCGCCACCCTTATAACGCTCGTCGAGGGTTCGGAGCAGTACTCCTCCGGGTGCGTAACGGCTGATGACAGTGGTTTGCAAATAGGCGTGAGATACGTAGTACTGTATAAGACTGACGGTGATATCATCGTCGTTATCTTCGAAAATTCTTTTTGCCGCATGCTCAAGGTGCTCGGTAAGCTTCTGTTTGGTGTTCACCTGCGCATAATCGAAATTGGGCTTGCCGAGGACTTTATTGTCACGTAAAAAATACATGCTGTAAGCCGCACGTAAAATGTTGGCAAACTCATCTGGTTTTGTCCGAGGAAAATTTTCGTACCGAAGCGTAGCGAGCATATCGTTTGTTTTAGCAATGTGGCTATCAGGCGGTTGTTCATTGAAAATGGTGAACATACTACCGATAAGTGGGTCTCCGCCGGGAGGTAATTCGGCTTGTCGGCTAAATTGCTCACGCAGTTCTTCAACGGGGTATGGTTTTTCACCCCCAAGAAAAAACCGACGTCCCTCATGCATATACTTACAGTAGACTATGGATCTCCAACATGCACAAGCATGAGTGTTATGAAAACTAGAGACTCTTCAAGCCTCTTATGGCTATACTTCCGGAAGTGGAAGATGTTGTATCCCGTTGGCACCGCCGTTTATAATGCTTGAACTAAAAAAAGACCGCACATTGCTGTACGGTCTTTAATAAGTATCAATATAGTCAAATTATTTAGGCGCGGTGAGAAGTGCCGCGGCGGAACGCTTTGACTATAGCGAGTAAGATCACTGCGCCAAGTACAGCGACAATCAAACTAACGAGGTTGAAGCCAGTAACATCGGTATTAGTCAGTGCTCGGACGACGAAGCCGCCGATAAATGCGCCTAAAATACCAACCACGATGTTAGCGAGGGCGCCTTGTTCGGCATCAGTTTTCATTATCATTGATGCGATCCACCCGGCTAGTGCGCCGAATACTATCCAAAGAATTATGTTGATCATAGCGGTATGCTCCTTCTATTAATTTGAGCCAAGTATAGGAACAAATTAATAAAGAATCTGTAAAAATTGTTACCCATAAAAAATTAGCCTGGTGTGCTCGGAGGGATTTGAACCCCCGGCCTTTGGTACCGGAAACCAACGCTCTATCCAGCTGAGCTACGAGCACGTTAGCAGAATTACTGCTCGATTAGTGTACCACGGATTATTTGCATGTATCGGGGGTAGAATTGAGTGCTGAATCGAGTCCTTCATTGATAACTGGCGTCCATACTGCATAACCACGCTTATTAGGGTGGAATTTATCAGGACCGAAGAGGGTCGGATCTGCAGCAAATGTCGGACCTGTGCGCGCGGCAACGGGCGCAGATACTAAATGGTTTTTAGTAATCAGTTTTTCGTAAACGCCGTTGAGTTGCCTGGTTCTAAAACCAGCTAGTTGACGCGCACCTGGCGGGAAGCGGTCGACCGATCCCATAGCTGGCACGCCGGTAACGACAATCTTGAGATCACAGTTGTCTTTACGCAGGCCGTCTATAGTTTGCTGTACAGAGCGTTCGAAGGCTTTTTTGCTCGTAAAATGAGTGACATCATTGGCTCCAATTGCTAGCAAAACTATATCTGGGTGAAGCTTGAGCGCTTGAGGCAATTGTATGGCCTGTACGTCTCGGGCACGGGCACCGGATACGCCCACATTCGTGAGTGTAACGGCGTATTTAGCGGCAATGTGCTGTGCACTCTGGTAAGAATAGCTATCTTTGTAATCTGCTCCCTGGCCAATACTTGTGCTATCACCCATGACAACATAGTGCAGCTTTGGCCCATTTTTACTGAGTGTTTGGCTAGTACGTGGGATTTTTGGCGCGTCAACCGGAGTGCCATTCTTAGCAATATAGACAAGTTCGAGCACCACGAAAATAATTAATAGTATAAGGCATACAGAGACTCCGATGAAAAGTGTGCGCTTAGTGATCATGCGGATAGTGTAACAAAATAAGTGTCATAACCCTTGTAAAATACTGGAGCATTCGCATGATATACTTAATCTCAGGTTAGAACATATGGCCACCATTCTTAAAATACCAATACCAGAAGTCCAGAAAGTTCACTCTTTTTCAGAGCGATTAGTTTTACCAGATAGTGAAAGCACTATGGTTCATGTTGTGCGCTATGATCGCGAAACGGTTTTGCCGCGACTGGTTGTTTTCCCAGAGCCGACAGCTCTCCCTACGTGGTGCGCCGTTAACGGTATCAAGGAGGCATTGACGGCCGGTTTTTATTTACACGAGCCGAGCTCGTTACTCGGTGATACTTGGGTAAATGGCCATAAAATAGAAAGCGTACCGTTTACTAAACCTTGGAATGACATACGATCAGCTATAGCGCTTACCGGGTGCAAAATTAGTATAGCCAACCGGCACGAGCTCGGCACTCTACCTAACGGTGATTTGATCCAGGCTGGACCACAGCTCGTAGAAAACGGTACTATTGCTTACGAAGAAGACGCAGATAGGGAAGGTTTCAGGCTTAATACCGGACAATTCGATAGCGATATAACAGCAGGTCGTTACCCTAGAACTGCGTTAGGTTACGACGAAAACTATATTTGGAGTGTTGCCGTAGATGGTCGCAGTACAGAAAACGTAGGGCTTACCATTCGTGAGACAGCAGAAGTAATGCTAAGTTTGGGCGCTCAGCAGGCCATAAACTTAGACGGTGGGGCATCGTCAGTACAAATCAGTGGCGGCAATATAACAAATAATCCCCGCACTGGTTCTAATGGCATTACTGCTGCGGTTCCACTCGGCCGTCCCATCCGTACTGCGATTATATTTGAAACCTTATAGTACTTTTTCTGGCTGCTTTGGAATGCACACGGTGAATGTTGTGCCCTTGCCGAGCTCACTTTCGCAATCGATAGTGCCGCCGATTTTGCCCAGCAATATTTTGATCATATAGAGCCCCAAGCCCGTACCCTCGGGATAGGCTTTAAGGGCGTTATCGGCCCGCGAAAACTGGTTATAAAGATGTTGTTGATGTTCTTTTGGAATGCCAATACCAGTATCTTTGATAGCCACAATTACATCGTCTTTTTTAGTGTGGACAGTTACCGTTATAGCTCCTTTTTTTGGGGTATACTGTACAGCATTAACCACTAAATTTGAGAATATTTCGTGCAGCACGGACGGATCACTTTCCAGCTCGATTTTCGACGGAATGTCGATTTTCATTGCTAACTTTTCTTCAGTTAGGCGGGGAAGTAGTTCAGTTCTTATCTGTTCGAAAACGGCAGTAAAATCAATTAATTTATACTGCAAATAATCTTGCTCATTTTGTACGCGTGTAATTAGCAGTAGATCATTCACTAAACGAATCATACGCTCGGACGATCTGACTATAGTAGTGGCTAGCTTAAGCTGGTCATCATTAAGTTCACCGGCATATCCCTGTTGCAGCATATGCGAATACGTCATAATCGCAGTCATTGGTGTCCTGAGTTGGTGCGATGCGAGATCGATGAAATCGGTTTTCATACGAGCTAACTCATATTCGCGCGTAATGTTCTGAATCATATAAACGATTTGGTCAGTTGTGGGTAATTGCCTAGAAGAAACCCGGATAATTACTGGCTTATCATTTTTATTACGCCATTCGTAGACACCCTGATTCTCGCCGCTACCATTAAGCTTATT
Source organism: Patescibacteria group bacterium (assembly GCA_030272735.1). Lineage (GTDB taxonomy): Bacteria > Patescibacteriota > Saccharimonadia > Saccharimonadales > UBA4665 > JARXKL01. The sequence continues at coordinate 16,542 of JARXKL010000005.1, forward strand.
CTCTGGGGTTATTTCTTCAGGCGATTCTGCAACTTTTGTAATCGGAAACACGTCCTGAAATATTTGCCCAAGCAAAAACACTCGAGGTGTTTCAACGAGTTCTGCAAAACATTCGTTTACAAATATCAAATGGTTGTTTGCATCGGTAACGCATACGGCATCTTTAATGTTGCCTATAACCAAGTCCATCCAGCCAAGTGTTCTCTGGACTTCTAGTAGCTCCTCGGCAATATAGTGGCGTGCATCGTTAGGCATTTCGCTCCGGATAATCAATTATGGCGCTAAACCGCCACCGCCCATCTTTTTTTTCGCTCAAGATAAAATGATCTGACAACTTTTCGCTCCCATTTTTATAACGCACGCTTAAGGGCAGAGGTTTGCCGAGCAACTCAGAAGTCTCAGTAGTTAAAAAACGAGCAAAACCGACGTTATGGCCGCTACGCATGTGGCTCGGCATTATTTCGGTAACAGGCTTGCCAATAAGATCTTCGCTCGTCCAGCCGTATTCTTCTTCGAAGGCACCATTAACGAAGGTAAATATACTTTCTTGATCTATGGCCACTACAGGCACATCAGTCAATAGCAGCATCGCTTCCACAGTTTTTGGGTATGCCATCTACGTTTCCTTTAGCTGTTTGTAAAGTAAGTATAAAGAAAGAAGCGCGGGCTTACTGTGAAAAATTTACTTCGTGATGTGAGACCATTATGGTACAAACAGTTAGTATTAACAGAAACTGTTCAACACACAAAAAACATACTGTAATAAATTATACATAACTTATTTTAGCTTTGTTACATGCTAGGCTCAACACCAAACAACTTATATAAACAAACTATTATTTTTAATTAAGAGAGGAAATATTATGAAAAATACTAGATTACGTAAAGCCTATGTTGGAATTACCTCTACGGTGATGACTATTGGCGTGCTCGGCAGTCCATTGGCATTTGCTGAAACAGGAACAGGTGCACAGCACAGCTATAGAGCTAGCTTAACTGCACTCAATAAATCTGATGATGTTGGTAATGCCAGCACCACGGTAACGACAAATGGTGACGGTACTTTTACCGTTAAGACAACTGGCGCATCTCCATCTTTGGCGCATGCCCAGCATATCCATGTTGGCGGTACCCATACCTGCCCAGATATTTCTGCCGATAAGGACGGCGATGGCTTAATAAACACTACAGAGGGAACTCCTTCATACGGTCCTATCGAGATTTCACTAACTACTAGTGGCGATACAAGTAAGGATAGCGGACTAGCAGTTGATCGTTTCCCCGTGGCAGACGCCAATGGAAATGTGAACTATGAGCGTACTTTCCCACTTCCAACTGGGGTAACCGAAGATATGATCGCCCAAGGTGTCGTAGTAACGCACGGCGTGTCAGAGTTATCTGGCGACAAAGCTAAATACGATGGCGACAAGAAGAGCGATATACCGAAGTCTGAGTCTTTGCCATTAGAAGCTACTATTCCAGCAGCTTGCGGTAAGCTTGTCAGTATGACATCTCCTAGCGGCGGTGTTGCAGCAGGCGGCGGCTCAACGATGGGCATAGAAAATAGCGCGGCATTCGGTGTAGGCTTGGTGGCCTTAGCAGCAGCCGGTGGTTTAGCCTTCACATCTCGCAAGCGAAGTGTGTAACTGAGCTAAACGTGCAAAGTATAGCCTTACAAAAGCTCCCTACTTTACCGAAACACCAAGGGCTATCATCGCCCTTGGTGTTTAGTGTTCTGTTTGGTCTAGTGGGATCAGGATTGCTTGTATATGGATTCTCAACACAGCTCACTATCCCGCTACCTGAAGAAAAGAATCAGCTAATAAGCCGACAAATTCTCAGACCGCAAGTTGCAAAAATATCTCCGGTTCAAGCTACAGGCATGCTTAAGCCAAATATTGATTTAAAAAACTTATCACCCACCGCTGTAGCCGCTACTGGTAACTTATTTACATCGACTCCGACTAAAACTCAGGCACAGTCGGTAACGGCGAGTACTCATAAACCTTCTGGCAACCCAGCAGTAGCATCTGAAGCCATCAAACATGAGCTCATCGCATCAGTGCCTCTCGTTATTGATATTCCGGCGATAGGCGTTCACTCGGATGTCTCAAAGGTTTCCCGCACAGCTAATGGTGCAATTGAAGTGCCATCTGGGGAAACTTACAACAATGCTGCTTGGTATAACGGCTCACCGACACCAGGCGAAGTTGGATCCTCAGTAATTATCGGTCATGTCGATTCGGCAAAGACTGGACCTTCAGTCTTTTTTAAACTGGGAGCGCTCAAAGAAGGTGACACAATTGAAGTGAAACGGACCGATGGCTCAACTGCCAAGTTTACTGTGGACGCTGTAAACGTATATGACAAAACTAAATTTCCGAGTACATCGGTGTATAAGCTTACAGGCGCACCTACGCTAACACTGGTTACCTGTGGCGGAACATTTGATAGTCAATCACATGACTACGACAGCAACATCGTTGTAACCGCCTCCCTGGTTATTGGAAATATACCAAAGTAGTCGAATTAGTTTTGATGGGACTACAACGTACACTAAGCATATGATTGACGGTAAAATCATTTATGAAACTGATACAGCAACTGGCCATTATCAGGTCGTCGACGGGTTATATAACGGACGGCCCTCTCGCGTTTTATACAGTGGTGAACAGCTTGCTGCTCAGTCAGGGATTGCGCTAGATGCTGAAGATGACCTGTTGTTCGATTACAATCAACGACTGTATGAACTTATTACAGGGCTTTTGCCCAAGAGAATGTTGATAATCGGCGGTGGAGCATGTACATTGCCGCAGGCCATACAGCGCGATTGTCCAGAAATTGCGGTAGACATTATTGAGATAGACGACGGCTTGATTGCACTCGCTTGTGAGTACTTTTCGTTCAGCCCTACAGAGCACGTCACGGTTCATATCGGCGAAGGACGCAAATTCTTGCATTCTGCCGCTGCGCAATATGATTTGATTATTGTCGATGCGTTTGATCATGACGTAACGCCGCAATCTTTTCAAACGCCTGAAGCAGCCAATGATTTATTGCGTAACCTCAGCCTTGACGGAGTGGTCGCCTATAACTGCATCGCATCTTATTATGGCAAACGCTCGATAGCACTAGAGCGTACCGTTACATCGCTTGAATCAGTTTTTAATAATGTAGAAGTCTTCCCAGCTGCGAACGATATTTCTTTATGGATACCGCAGAACTTTCTTATAACCGCTCGTATCGACAAAAGTTCGTTGGCTCAGTATTTGCGTTTTAGCCCTATTCTCTAGTTTGTTACTGCTATAGTTTGCAAATGAGCTGCAGCATTTATTTCAAGCTCAGCCCAGTGGGATAAATCTTTGAGAATTTGTAATTCTTTTTCTGAAAACTTATGTGGTTTGGTATCTACCAAGCACAATGCCCCAGGACGTGTGCCGTCGGCAGCACGAATGGGCATGCCGGCATATGATCTGATGTTCATGCCTCCAGCTACCTGAGGGTGATCCTTAAATTGTTCGTGCTCGAGCGTATTCTCAATAACCATTGGCTCGTCAGATAATATTGTATAACTACAAAAAGATACGCGGCGGTCATTCTTGGCGCCTTTGGCCATGCCATAACACGACTTATTAATATCCTCCCGCGCTGTAATGAGGTTGATCATTGCTACAGGCATTCCTAAAACTGCTGAAGCAATTCTTGTGATCCGGTCAAATCGATCTTCATGTAGCGGCGAGAGCAGCTTCAATTGCTCCAGGGTGTTCAGCCGTTGCTCTTCATTTTCTGGAATCGGGGAGGGTGTCATATACACTTATTCTAATCCTGTAAACGCTCTTTTTCAAATCTTTGAAGGCTATTTTATTTGGTGCACCCGGCAGGATTCGAACCTGCGACCCCTTGGTTCGAAGCCAAGTACTCTAATCCGCTGAGCTACGGGTGCGCGTTGCATCTATTTTAACAGATTGTACTTCTTTCACCAGATACGCAATAATGAGTACATGATTCGTGCAATAGTGGCAGTTGATCAAAAAATGGGTATCGCCAAACATGGCGGCCAGCCATGGCATATTCCAGATGACGAAGCTTATTTTTCGCGCCAAACTAAATTATATGGCGGAAATGTACTCATGGGCAGCAAAACTCTTGCTGTAATGGGCGAGCCGCTAAAGGGGCGCAATAATTTTGTTTTAACGCGCAGCCAAGAGCATATTGACGGAGTTACGGTGTTACATAGCCTAGATAAGGTGAATGAAACGTGTGGAGAGGATAATGTATGGTCCATCGGTGGCGCATCACTTTATTCGCAAATGATGGAGGCCGGTTTATTAGATGAACTCTATGTCACTCATATCGCCGCGGATTTTAATTGTGATAAGTTCTTCCCAGCGATTCCGAAAGCAGAATATAAATTGTATCAGCAATCTGAGCCTAAGCAACAAAATGGTTTTACCTATACCTACGCGGTATATAAAAAAGTAGCCGCACATGCGGCTACATAATGTCTGTTTCTTCTTGGACAAGTTCGGCGGGAACTTTTTTGATAGTTACTCTGGCGTTTTGGGTTATTTCAACGGTTATCTGACGATTAGTCATTGAATCTGTACTGCCTATACTACTCATCTTCCTCCTTACGGTAATTTATAAGGGTAAATTATAGTATATGTTGTGTTTATAGCATTAGCTGCTAGATATCTAACAATAATAGTGTTAAAAAGTTCATAGTTAATACATTCGTGTCAGCTTACTATAGTGTTAGTTAACAGCAATGGTTACTGAGTATAAAAAAGGAGAAATAGTATGTCCAGAAAGTTTGAAAGCAATTGTCACCCAGTTAGCACTTCATCTTTCGAATTTGGCAACCAGAGTCGCGAACTCTGCGCTGTTGTATAAGTTAGAATATTTGCCCGCATTTGTTACTAAATATAATATAAAGGAGTACGTAGTATGAGTTTACTAATTATGTTATTTATCGGTGGATTGGTTGGTTATATCGCTGCACGTTTGCTAGGACGACGCGAGGGTATCATCGCCAGCATTCTTATAGGTATCGTCGGTTCGTTTATCGGTGGTTTCGTGTCGCGAATGCTTTCAGGCAGTGACCAGTCATTTCTCGCATTCAATTGGATGGGCCTCTTTTGGTCAATGATCGGCTCACTAATACTAGTAGCTATCATGAACGCGTTATCACACCGTTCACACCGCACCATATAGTATCAGTTAAAATAAGCAAAAGCGCCTCCGAAAGGGGGCGTTTTTTGTGCATTACGTCACTCTTGGGACAGCTTGGTATCTCTCAAGTGCTGCAAGACGAGCTAGCTTGTGGTCCACAATAGGATTAGGGTAGTTAGTACCCATTTTGCAGCCAATTTCCTCTTGCAGTTCCGCCGGCATTGTCCACGGTTCAGCTAAGTACTTATCAGGAACATTCTGAAGTTCAGGGACATATTTGCGCACATACGCACCGGTTGGATCATAGTTTTGTTGCTGAAGCGTTGGATTATACAGCCGCCGGTAAACCGGCGCCGGGTCCACGCCAATGCTGGTTATCCACTGCCAGTTACCGACGTTATTTGATGTATCGCCGTCTAGAAGCATCTTCATAAAATATGCCTCGCCGTTATGCCAGTCGAGCCAAAGTTGCTTCGTATAGAAAGACGCTGTTATTAACCGCCCACGGTTATGCATCCAACCTTCAAGTTTTATTTGACGCATCGCTGCATCAACTATTGGGAAGCCAGTTTTGCCATCCTGCCATGCTTGTTCGAATGCTGGATTAGGATCCCAACTGAGCACGCTGTAACGTTCCTGAAAAGGCTCAGTTATAGTCTTAGGATTATTGTACATAATGTAGTGGTAAAACTCTCGCCACGCGAGTTGCCGATGCCAGGCTGCAGCCCCGCTGTTCTCAGGAAGCAGGGTCTCAACTTCGCGCGGGCTGACACAGCCAAAATGCAAATACGGACTCAAGCGTGAAGTGCGGTCGGCAGCCATGTCGTTGTTCGTTTCGCGGTAATCCTCGATGTCAGTCTCAATAAATTCAGCTAACCGTTTACGGCCTGCTGTTTCACCACCCGGTAGGGCGCGTTCAGATAAATCGTCACGCAAGGTAATGCTTTCAAGCTCAGGTAAACGACCGGCGTCTACACTCTTAGGGAGCGCACTAAGCTTTGGCAGTTCTGCGACGGCGCGGCGTTGAATTTCAAGCCAATTTTTATAAAATGGCGTAAACACTTTATGAATAGTGCCAGTTTTCGTGTGTAGCTTATCGAGCGTACTGACTGCTAGGCGGCCTGGGAAAGAGCGAAATTCAATATTCAAAGTATCTAAAGTCGATTTCATGTTTTTGTCACGCTTTAAGGAATAAGGTGTGTAGTCGGCGGTATAGTAGACAGCCTCGGCCGAAGTAAGTTGAGCAAGTTTAGGAAGCTCTACGTTGGGCGTGCCGTGCAAAATAATTAAATCGCTACCAAGGTTTTGTAATGAAGTGCGTACATCTTGTAGAGATTCAAGCAAAAAGCGATTGCGATTGCTGCCGCTTCGTTTTCCACTCAGTAAATCATCGGACAAAACAAATACGGGCACAACAACTGTGCCATCTTGTGCAGCGATGCTAAGCGCGGGATGATCATGCACACGCAAATCGTTTCTGTACCAAACAATGACTGTTTTCATACCTCTACTGTACGCTATCAATTAAATAGGTAATACTTTTGCCCCTTTGGAGATGACATGTGCCCGGTTTTCAACATGCTTGATACTGACAATATCAGATTGTAACTTCCAGTAGTTGTGCCAGGCAGCAAATCTCCACCAAATTATTACTGCGTGCATAAATGGTTTATAGACAGCTTTTGTCAGCTGGTGGTGGGGGCTAAAAACAGAAGAAGAGGGCTGCAAATTATGTATAACCGTATCGATGCTTTCTGCAATCATACTGTTTACGCGCATAAAGTCGTTCTTATGTTTGGTATCTGCATGGCAATCTTGCAGTGCTTGAGGTATGTCGTTATTAACGTGCGCATTAACGCCGAGTGCCATTATTTTGAGTGGTGATGCAGTTGCATCTCGCGCAGCATCAAACGTTGCTCGCCAAGCAGGAGGGACTGGCTTACCAAGCGTATAATTACGCAGTGCGTCTAAATAGTAACAAGCAAACTGAGCATCAAAATTATTGAGAAAACCCGGATAATCAAACGCTTGATTCTTCAGTTTACGCTGCACATTTTCGGTGATAATTACGTAGGTTTTGTTAAAATTTTGTAACCGTTCAAGCGGAGAACTGGCTAGATGCTGATTTAATTCGTTAAGCACGCTAGCAACATCTTCAGTTGTCCGTAAACTAGCGAAATCGAGCGCAGATAGAAATGGAATTGTTTGCATGAACCCTCGATAATCGTTTATTTTATTTGCTCGTATAGTTCTCTTATTACAGTACTCCAACTAGCCAGCTACCACAGTGCAAAATATTACCTTCTCATGAGCGTTGTTTTTGCTCAAGTTTCTTGTGCTGGAGTTTGAGTTTTTTGTAGCGGGCATCTTCACGCGCTTTAATGTAGTAGCCATAAAAAATGCGAGCTGATTCTGCCTTTGGTGATTGTTCTGACCCTGCATCTTGCGGTTTAGCATTACCATTATCGTCATATTTTTTGCCCGAACCATGATTCGTATAACGGCGTGCCCGGGTAAAGCCCATCTGTAAAAATTTGCGTGACATGTCCATTCCGACAAAATCATCATGTTTGCGATAATCTTTAAAGAGTAGATAAATCTTATTAGCCGATTGTTCGGCATACGCGGGTTGCGCAAACCTCCAATACGGTAAAATTTCGCTTTTATACGGTTCGGCCATTAAAACTCCTTGCTCACCAATACCAACAAAGTATTTTTCCGGATTTTTACGGAAATCAATGTTGCGGTATCGGTTAGCGTAGGAAGTATCACCCATGATATCTAGCATTACATATTGTTTTAGAGCTGTACGTAAAAATAGTTACCGCCAAATGCTTCAATTAGTACGATACATGTCGGTATGACTTATCCCACAGCCTGTATGATTCATAACGCGTAGTATAAAGTTATGAAGCAAATAACTAATTACAATTTTGTGCACCCTAATCAGCAAGGTAAAGTTGTTGTAAAGGTTTTTTGGCTCACGAGTATTATCTTGAGCATCCTCGGCACCCTTATCTTAAACCTACTCCTTAATTAGACGTTAAACTGTTTGGGGCAGCAACAGGCTTAGACTCAGTCGAGCCTTTTTGCCGCAAATAAATAGATAGCACAACAATGCTGCCGACGGCTAGGAATTCGCTTTGCCAGTTTTGAAATGATTCAAACCAAAATTGCGAACCTGTCACGTATTCTTTGAATGTTTCACAGCCCTGACCGTGAGCGGCGGTCTGGCTACAATTAGCGCGCGAACCTTCGACTGCATGTAATGCAAAGGATAATAAAAATAAGAAGGCAAATGCTATAAATAAAGAGTTTTCATATATTTTGAGTATTGCACCCCCTTTGCGGACGGCCCACGGTGCATCTTTTGCTGTTGATTTCTTAGTAGCAGCATTGCTAGTTTTGCGCGCTTTATCAGGGTCCTTAGATTCAGCTGAGCCTTTTTGAAATAAAAATACCGTCAAAATAATGTATGACGACATCTGCAGGAATTCACTCTCCCAGTTCTCAAAAACTGCCTCGCCAAAATGACCGCTTCCTAAGTACTTGCGCATACTCATACTAGGTTGTTTATGGTCTTCGAGATCTTGGTTATTTACTGCGTAGCCGGTGAATGTTTGCCCAACTAGAAAGATAAAGAAAAGTACAAATAACACGATCGATAATGAATTATTCTGCCAAAACTTCTTCATATTCGCATTCTACACCCGGAAATTTAAAAATAAAACTGTTTATTATTAGCGACCTTGTAGTGCGTCGAGCATAATGCCCATTGCTACAAAAGTCACCCAGTGAGTGGTCGCGAGACCTGCATCCTCAACCTCCAGGCGATAATGGTCTTTTATGAGCGTTGTTTTATCGAGTCTGGCTACAACTTTTCCAGTTGCAGGATCGCTATAATTGAAGTGGTATCTAAGGACAAAAGGGAAGTCACTGAGTATGGGTATAAAGTCCCAGAGACGACGGACGATTGCCACCGTAGCATTACGCTCCGTCACAACCATAATTGGAGTATCCTCGGCGCCTGGTTTGTAAATATTCCATGTGCTACGTAGTAAAGATGAGCCAAATGCTTTACCAATGACGCCGGCAGTTTCACTATTGCTGAGGCGTATATCATAACGCGCGCCAAAATCGAGCACCTGGCGGGCTTGAATTTCTGCAAGGGGCAACTGCTGAGATTCATCGCTAAATAAATTAAACTTTTCGCGGAAAGCAAAACGTTTCTGCTGAGCAAAGGCAACGAGATTCGTCCCATTTGACGGGGCTTCCTCAAATACTTTGTACTGATTAACGAATGCAGTGATCTTCTGTTGAATTAGGTATGTCTTCACAAACAAAGTATAACAGCGATGCTGTATGAATTTTAATAAATTGTTTATTCTATAACCAGTACCATCTAGATAAACGAGAGGAGCAATAGTGGCGGACTGGAGCAAGCTCAAGAGCAGAGGTAATGTTGAAGATCGACGTGGTATGAATCCGTCCGTAATAGGCGGGGGATTTGGACTTGTAGGCATAGTAATAGTCTTAGTATTTAATTTATTAAGCGGCAACGATCCTACGACTTCGATACTTAATTCATTAAATCAGCTGCAGGGCTCTACTACCGTGCAGTCTCAAGGCGCGCAACCGTCGCAGTTTGCAGGCGCTGACCAATATGAAACCTTCGCTTCGGAAGTGCTCGGTTCGAATAATGATCTCTGGAAAAAAGTACTTACGGAAAATGGCAAAACCTATCAGCCTCCTAAGCTCGTATTGTTCAGAACTGCTACTCAATCAGGTTGTGGCGGTGCAACTTCGGCCGCAGGGCCTCACTATTGCCCGCGCGATTCAACGGTGTATCTTGATGAAACGTTTTTCGATGAACTACGGACAAAATTTGGTGCCAAAGGGGGCGATGTCGCTGAGGCATATGTCATTTCTCATGAAGTAGGCCATCATGTACAAAATCAACTTGGGGTTATGCAAAAGCTCCAGTCCCAAAATGATCCGGCAGTGTCTGTGAAAGTTGAGCTGCAAGCAGACTGCTATGCGGGAGTATGGTCAAAGTCAGTCGCTAGTGCCGGCGTTATCAAACCGGGAGAAATCAACGAAGCCGTCGATGCAGCCGCCGCAGTTGGCGACGATCGCATCCAGCAAAAAGTAGAAGGCCAAATAAATTCTGAAACTTGGACTCACGGATCTTCCAAGCAGCGTGTGCAGTGGTTCAATACCGGCTATGATAGCGGCTCGCCAGCGCAGTGCAACACTTTCAAATAATATAACGCCCCTCTCCACTAGGGTTAAGGCAGAATAACTGAAGCATATAGTCTACAATAAGCTGATGCGTAAAATTGCTAACTTAAATTGGGTGAGCTACTGGCAGTTTGCATATGTTTTTTTGGCATCTACTTGGCTGCTTGCACCAGGCTTAAACAGGGTTCTTTCAGACCGAACGACACTTATCAGCGAATATGAAAGTATGGGGCAGCCCTACTCACTATTATTTCGTAGCTTCGACTTCTTAGCGGCGTTGCTATTGCTCTATATGGCGGTACATATATACCGTTCACGGCGCAAGTCATACGAGTCGCTCCTCCTAATAGTTGTCGCAGTCGGAACAGCTCTTGATCCAATACTGCAACTAACGTGCTCGACATCTGGTACTGTCTGTCACAATAGCCATTCAATTATTTTTGTTGCGCATGGGATAGAATCAATTATCACTGCGCTCGGACTGTTTTTATTGGCGCTCTGGGATACAAAGAGAAGGAACCAAGTTATTTCGATAGCTTTCCTGATTTTTCAAGCAGGATACGGAATAGTGGCAGTTTCGCGGATAGCCTCACATATGGAGAGCATTACTGCACCGCAGTTTCTGTACCAATACGTAAGTATCGTCTGGCTGGCGTGGTTCGTGCGTGATTATTTTTTTCATGAAAACATTTTTAAGCATTCCCAGAAACGGGTAGTCCTTATTCGCTATACAGCGGCGCTCTGGGTGCTGCTCAACGGACTGTTGGCGATTGTTCTTAGTCTCACTCATCTTAATTTATTTGGAAAAGTTCAAAACCTTTATTTCTCAAATGATACGGCCTGGCTTGCACAACATGGTGTTATTGTCGGGATTATATTAATTTATCTGAGCAGGCATTTATTCAGAGGAGAAAGACTTGCGCGTCAGATCGTACTTGGAGTCTTTGGCATTGAGGTGCTGAAATATGCGGTGATTGCGCCGTCGTGGGAATTAGCTCTGCTGTATAGCCTAAGCTTCAGCCTGCTATTGAGTGTCGTTCACGATTTCAGGCGCGGAACCGTGCCGATCACTTGGAAAGTTAGGGCTAAAGATATTGCTTACAGCTTTGGAGTGATTATTGTTGCTGGCATGCTTATGTTCGTTATCGTCAACAGAAATACACGAGTCGCTCGCATAGCTGAAAAGTCGACCAGCCATTTTAGCTCGTATGCATTCCACTCCGGTGCCATCCCGCATACACCTGTCTCGAGTATCTTATTGGCCCACGTCTTCACAGCACTGGTGGCTGCGAGCAGTGCCTTGATTTTGTGGATACTCTTTAGGCCCAACAAGATTTTTATCACAGCTGAACCTGATCGTGAAAAACTCAAAGATGAGCTGAAAAAGTACAGTACTTCTTCCGAAGATTATTTCAAACTTTGGCCGCATGATAAATCATATTACTTTTCGAAAACAGGCGAAGGATTTGTAGCATACAAAGTCGTTGGCTCAGTCGCCTTTGCATTGCCCGATCCTGTAGCAAGTAGTACAGGCCAAAGAGAGCTCCGACATGAGTTTACTGATTGGCTCAAGACACGGCGTCATACTGCTTGTTTTTTACCAATCCCCGCCCAGAGTCTTCAGCTGTACGATGATATGACGACGGTGCAGATTGGAGCTAGTGCAGTTGTCGATTCAGAAGTGTTCACGACAGCCACAATAAAAGAAAAGTGGTGGCGTTGGAAAATGAATAGGGCTACCAAGCAGGGCTATGAGTTTTGTCTTTCTGAGCTTCCTCACTCACGAGAAATACTCTCAGCGTGTAAGCAAGTATCTGATGCATGGCTTGCTGCAGGAAATCATCAGGAACGCGGCTTCGCCATGGGCTATTATGACGACGCCTATCTTCAGCAGTGCAGAATATATTATTTACGCAATCCGGCGGGTGAAATTGTTGCCATTGCAAATCAGCTGCCTAATCTGAAAAAGCTCGAAATGACCACGATCGACCTTATGCGATACCTACCAGATGATAGGGATAGTATGCCTTTCCTCCTCGCAAATATTATCGCTGTTAGTCATCAAGATGGTTTTAAGTACTTCGATCTGGGATTCGTGCCATTCGCAGGTACAAAAGGTCCGCTACTTAGTTTTGCGCAGGCTATAAGTTCCCGCCGGTTCTCTGCGCAAGGTCTCAAGCAGTTTAAGAGTAAATTCAATCCAGTCTGGCAGGATACATATATGGCTTATGACGGAGATTTTGCTGATCTTGCTGCCGTCGCACTTAACATTGAGGCGGCAATGGAGCATTCGCAAGCAGACTAATCTTGGGCAATGCAATGCAAGGTAGCTGTGGGGTTGCGAACGACTGTAATTGGGTTTCCTGCAACACAATGAACGCTGTCGTGGCCCAGCATAAAGACCGCAATCATCAGCGCGAGTATGCTCACCACTAGCAAGGGCCAGTTATGGCGTATATCAGCGATGTTGACTGTCATTTTAGCTGAATGATTGCGGCGACCCAGGCTCCACCAACGCAGTATAGTTGTGGCGCAGAGTAGGAATGCTAAGGCTGGTAGCACTATAGCTAAAAACTGGTATATATCAGTCCAACTTGGAGTTAATGGCAAGGCTGATGGACGCAACTCGTTTAACATCAAGAGTAGAACAAAAGGCAGTAATAGTGATGCGCTGAGTTGCGTGTTTCGTTTTACATAACCAGGGGTTTCTTCTGAAAATGCTTGACCAGCAACTGCGAAATTAGACTTTGTAATTTGAACTGGTAATTCAGCAAAAGCAGCAGTCCAAATTTTGAGACGCTGAGGGCTACTAGACGCATCATGAACCATATCTTCGAGTGTTTGCGTCATTTCGTCTGCGTATCGTTCTTGGAAAGATTTTGGGTATGCGGATAGGATTTTCGCATAAAGAGTAAGTAAATTCATAGTTGCACCTCTGCGCCGCCGATAGCACGACGTTTTCGTGCTAGTTCCACACTTCGCTCGTAATGCTGCAGTTCAGCCTCGAGCGCCGAGCGGCCCTGTTCAGTGATGCTGTAGTAACGGCGGCGCTGCTCCATGTCGCTGGTTGATTCTTCGATTTGCCCCTGTTCCCGCAACTGTTTAATGCTGCCATACAGCGTCCCAGGGCTCAGTGATATTCGGCCGTTAGAATCTTCGGCAACTTGTTTCATAATTTCATAGCCATGTCGCGGTTTTAACGAGAGCGCGAGTAAAATACTGAAAGCAACTTGTGGAAGTTGGTTGTATTGCTTCTTCATATTTGTCATTATATATCGTAGTACGTTATATAACCATGGGGACAACAGACAGTATGCTACAAAAAATGCTCAATAAAGTACCAGAAATTACGCTCTACTTTTGGATAATCAAGATACTTTGCACCACAGTCGGCGAGACTGCCGCTGACTTTTTGAATAGTAATTTAGGATTAGGTCTGACAGGCACAACCATCGTGATGTCGGCTCTATTAATTGTAGCTCTAGCGATTCAGTTCAGGCTGCGGAAATATGTTCCAGGCGTTTACTGGATTGCAGTAGTTTTGTTAAGCGTCGTTGGTACGCTCATAACCGACAATTTAACAGATAATCTCGGTGTTTCGCTGGTTACATCCACGATTATTTTCGCTATAGTTTTGGCTGCTACTTTCGCCGCTTGGTACAAGTCCGAAAAAACTTTATCGATTCATAGCATTAGTACCACACGCCGGGAAGCCTTTTATTGGCTGGCTATTTTATTCACCTTCGCCTTGGGCACGGCGAGCGGAGACTTATTGGCAGAAAAAATGCATCTTGGGTATTTCGTAACCTTACTATTAGTTGCAGGCGTCATTGCCGCAATCGCGGTAGCTCACCTGCGGTTCAGACTTAACGCAATTTTGAGTTTTTGGCTTGCATACATCCTTACCCGGCCACTTGGTGCTTCTCTCGGAGACTTGCTCTCGCAAGCTAAGAGTGATGGTGGACTTGGCCTCGGGACTACCGTAACGAGCGCGCTGTTTTTGGTAGCAATACTTAGCTTAGTTATATATCTCAGTGTCACAAAGCGAGATGCAACAGAAACTAGTACGCAGTAATGTCTACGGGCAAAATACGCATTGGACATAAGTTTGCACTGCCTTCTGCTATAGCGGCAGGCGTACTCTTTTTATTCATAGCTCTTCAGGTCAAAAATAGGCCCATCCTGTTAGATGCCCAAATTTTACAGTTTTTGCACGCTCACAGTTCTCCTTTCTTTGATAGTTTGTTTTTGATAATAACCACTGTTGGTAATGTGGAGATCCTAGGACCAATCGTGCTCCTCACAGTGTTTTATCTATGGCGCAGGCAACTTAAAGATACTGCTTTATTTTTAGCACTCTGCGTAGTTGGTGCGAGTGCCGGCAATGTCGTCCTGAAGCATCTATTTCATCGCCACCGGCCAACACTGTGGCATTCTATCCTCCATGAAACGGACTTTTCTTTCCCCAGCGGTCATGCCATGCTGAGTTTTACATTTGGACTGAGCATTGTCATTATTTTGTGGCAGACTAGATGGCGCTGGTATGCTGTAGCTGGCGCTAGTGCGTTCGCTATCGCAATTGGCTTATCCAGGCTGTATCTGGGCGTTCACTACCCGAGCGATATTGTCGCCGGGTGGTGTGCAGGTATAGTGTGGGTCAGCCTTGTGAGCTACTATTTTTCGAAGAAATATATTTAGTTATACTTCGCAGTTGAGCGCGGTAGTGGCTTGTTCTTTGAGCCAGGCCGTCATTGCCATTTGAGGTACTGGACCATAACTTATGCGGGCAACGCCTGCTTGAGATAGCTCTTTGGTGCTCGGAGCTCCCGGTAAGCGCAGAATATTCAGCGGCAATTCAATGCTATCTGCAAGCTGCTTAATAACAGCAATGTCTAATAAGCCTGGCGTGAAGTATCCGTTTGCGCCGGCCTGTTTATACGCATTAGCACGTTTTACTGCTTCATCGAGCAATCCCGCATGATCAGTTCGATCGGCCAAAATAAAAATGTCTGTGCGAGCATTAATAAACAGTGGAATATTCAGTTCCTCTGCTGCTTCGCGGATAGTCTGGATACGTTTAATCTGCTCTTCGATCGGCTGGACACTGCTGCTATCTAATAAACGGTCCTCATAATTAATTCCTACTACTCCAGCCTCTAGTACAGTGCGTATGCGGTTTTTGAGCCCATCTGCCACCAAGCCATCAGCATTGCTTATATCGACACTAAACGGTAGTTCTCCTGCGCGCAGGGCTATTTCGTGGATAGTCGGCAAATAGATATCGAAGGAAAAATCATCAAAATCATCTTCACCAAATCCATGTGCAAAGCCCACTGGATGGTCGCCCGTAGCTATTGCCTTGGCTCCGCAGCTGGCGATAGTTTTGGCACTGCCGCCGTCCCAAGCATTGTAGATAATGATGGGATTACCTTTAACGTGCAATTCAGTAAATAATGCTGCTTTAGAAACTTGGTCTGCCATAAAAATCCTGTCTGTTTACGTGATAAGTTACTAAGATATCGTTTATAGCTTTTTTGAGCAGTAAAAATTAGCACTACAGGTACTGCAGATTATTGATGAGAGGATGAAGTATTGAAGGTATTGAAAGTTAGGCTACCTAACCGACCTTATTAAAAACGCAACTTTCGCAAATACACGTATTATTCGAAATTTTCACTGCTTTATCTTCTCTAACCAAATAAAATTAACTATGTTAAACAAGTACTATGTAATAGGAGAATATTTATGACAATTTCTAAAAAGCAATTTGGTTTGTTGGCAATACCCTTACTAGCTGTAGGCGTTATTGGAGTATCAGCACTGGCGACTAACCATACAAGTGCTTCGCCAGTAACAGACAGTAGTAATCAACAGACTGATAAACCAGAGGCAAATGATAAGCCTGATGCACAAGATGAAAATGACCAAAATAACAAAAACGATGAGAGTGATACCAACGAAAATGATAACGATCAGTCAGATGCACAAGATAATCATGACGACGGCGAAAAAGTAGATGATACAAGCGCTCGTTAGTAAGCAGTAGCGTGCGCGGGGTCACACTTAGCTTTTAAATTAAATAGCTCTATCCAACAAAGGTATATTTCCTAGTAGAATGCAAGAAGGGCTACCGTAAACGCTATCGCAACCGAAATCTATGATATTCTGGCAGAATAACACAGCTAAAGAAGGCTGATAGATTTTTTAGCTTTGTGTCCCTCGATTTTGCCTAATTCAGGATTACCACGCGTATGTGTTTTAACAAAAGTTTCACCTTCTTGTAAAATTATGCCCCGTTTTTGTGCTTCTTCTAGGGCCTGATGACTAGCTTTATAACCCTTAGGTAGTACGCGAATATGCCAAATAACGCCATGCTCTCGTACCTGCCGCCTGGACTCTTCAATTTCTAGTCGGATTTCGGCTTCAATAACATCTGTACTTTCTCGCAAAAGCTTGATGCGAGGGACTAGAAGATCATTTATCTTTGCAAACTTCACGGCATTTCTCATGCTGCCAAAAAAGCCCCTTTGTGAATGCACGCTCGGCATATCTTGAGTATATTTTTGAGGTACAACTAAGTCGATAAAGTTGGTTAGCAGAGACAGGCGCATTAATTCGTACGTGGACTCTGCATCCATTGCCGCGTACTCTCTCCTTAAAGGTAATATGCCAAGTGAACTTGACACTGCTAACTCACCATCTGGAAGCATCACCATGCTTTGGTATAACGGTACAGCTTTACCAATAAGCCTCGTATTGGGGCCGTACTCTATTGATTCATAGTCGGTAGTGAGAGCATTTTCTACATTTGACTGGTCATATAATTTTATATCCGCTAAAAAATTATCAAGCATTGGGTTAATTAAGGCCCTATCTTGAGGATCCTCAAACACCCATACTTGATCCGTTTTAATGAGGAACCCGTTTGCAAAGTATGAGGGTTTAATCCCGTACTTTCGCAGCCTGCCCAGGTTAGTCATTATTTCGCTGGTTTGTCTTTTTAACTCTTCGATGTTGAAGGCTTTGGTCTGCGAAAAATCTTTGCCAAATAGTTTCATTTCGCGGGCATGGCTATGCGTTTCCTTACGAAAACATAAGTTTTGTCGCAGCATTGTGTTTTTTGGGACCATTGCTCTGAGGTGAGGAGCTTGTTGCATTTCCTGATCAATCAGCTTATCGATGAAAGCAATGGCCGTTTCTATTTCTCCTGGTTTCACTTTGGCGGTTAAAGTAGCACCAGCAGCTTGTATTATCATGTTAGAAACTCTTGTGGTGCCATTAAAGCCTATGGTATTGACCTTAGCTCTATCAATACCATTAGCGATCTGCTTAAAGCCTACGATACGTTCAACAAGACTACTATCTTCGTCAGTAAACCGATTATATATACCCGCGCCCGCCTCTATGATTTTTGGATCGCTCGGGTCATTTCGGCTGACGAGTCTTGCAACTGTGTGGGCCATGACTTCATCTTTTTCCATTTTTCTGCGGCGTGAAGATTTCCCTAAATCTGTGTCGATCAATCCGGTAGCCCACTCTATATTCATGGACATACTATATGCCGATACGGGTTCAGCTTCGATCATTGAACTTTCAGATTGGTCTGGTGGTGTCGCTACTCGTTCAGCTAAAACTGATTTCATAAATGAGGCATGCAGAGCAGTCGTCTTACTATCAGTTATCTCTCGGCTAGCAATTCGATCCAAGGCATCTAAAGTAGCCTGGCTGCGGTCGCCGTCCTTACCGAAAGCGGCGCGAGCTACAAACTCTTGTATCGGTGCTCGTCTTTGCGACGAGTTTAAATCTTTTGTGGATGTTAGCACATCGCAAGCGTCAGCTACGCCCGGCTCGCTGAATATAGAATCTGCTTTAGTATGAGGTACGCCCTCAAGTAACCGTTCACCTGGTAAACGGGCTATAGCGGGCCATACTCGAGATTGCTCTGACATTACATCACAATAACATAAAACAATGTAATTTACAAGTGTTTCGGAGGGCCATTGTAAATGCTATCGCAACTTTTATTTGGCAGGAGATTTCAGTCTAGCAATATAGTTGCAGATAGTACACAGAGCTCTATGACAGGTGGTATTCATTATTTCAATAGCGGCAATCTGCTCAAGTAATGCCTATAGCCGGCAAAGCTATTAAATTTACTAGCTCAATCAAATAATCAGTATAATGCAAAACTTACAATATACACCTATATGAGTTAGAGTAAATATTATGATAATAAATAAAACAAATTTCATCAAAAAACGACGTGTATTGTTAGCGGTCATTGTAGTGCTTCTTGGATACTTTATTGTTGTTCCAGTTTTGACTTATGAAAGTTCAATTGAGAAAGACCTCAAACCAATTAATGAATCGATTGAAAAAATTGGAGCAAAGAAAGTGTGTTCTTATCTTAGCCAGGGCGATAGGTTTACAGATTCAAAGCCATACTACTATAAATACTATTCGATTTCTGATAATCCTCAATTAACTAGAAATATAAAATCTATAGCTCAACAATCTGGTTATAATCTTAAGCCTGATACTGGTAGGATGGATGAATTAAAAAAAAGAATAGATGAGGAAAATAGCACCTTCGACACTACAAAGAATTTATCCCCAGACGGAGAAAGTTTTAGTGATAAAACAGATTATTTAGAATCATCAGTCAATAAGAAAAGTCTTGCTGTTCAAATACACCGTGATGATATAACGAGTCTCCAATGTATAGACGGGGCCCAGTATGGTGTTAAAAGAGTATCCAGAGGCAATGAAGTAACATTGTTTATAGGAATAAACTATCTAGATTGAATAAATATTCGGAGGGCCAGTAGGGCCAGTAGGGCCAGCGCACGTTAATCTGTGCGCCGGCCTTCGCCGGGCAACAAACTAACGACCGAACCTGTTCTGTTAGCCATCTGATCCACCAAGTAAAAAGACCTACACGAGGCAGGTCTTTTTACTTGGAGGGCCAGGAGGGACTCGAACCCTCGACACCCTGCTTAAGAGGCAGGTGCTCTAACCAGCTGAGCTACTGGCCCCAAAAACTGCTTGTAGCAGTTTTTGTAGACACGAGCGAAGCGTCTACATCCACAAAACTTTAGCAAATTACCTCTGTTTTGGCAAGACTATACTTGCGGTGATGGCGGTGCAACCTGAGGGCCAACTGGGCTTGTAGGTGCTTTAAATGCAGCGGCAGGAGCGCTGTTGCTCAGCTCTGACCGGGTCAGGTAACGGTAAGCTATCGCTGTAGCAGCACTGTACATAAAGAGCAGATACACTGCTATAGGGATTCCGATGATCGTCAGGAAGAGTAGTGCATAGGCGAGGGCGGCGAGCACAATAGACCAAATAACTTTGGTTTTGCCTTTTGTAGCGGCAAGACTGGCTTTGTATGCTTCTACTGGACCAATATTTTTATCGACAATAAAGTAGCCAACAAGTGACAATCGTATCCCTATAATAATGCCAGGAATTATGAGAAATACTAAGCCAATCAGTACGGAAATAGTTATCAATATCTGCGCTACAAAATAGTTACTAAAACGGTTCAGTGGTTTAGAGACTGCATCTGTAATACTAACTTTTTCACCGTCGACAGACTTAAGGAGCGCATAAACGAGTGCAAGACTTAGTAGAGTGCTGACTGCATAGCTCAAAACTTTCGCAATTACTGCAGGAATGGCATGAATCTTACCCGGCACAACATTAAATCCACCACTCAATAGTATAAGTACCACTAGGGTTACAAGATTTATTGAAACTGCTCGCTTAGAATATTCCAATATACTGAAGCCGAAAAGTGAAGTTGGCCATTGTGACGGTACGGTTCCATGGTCTTGTTGGGGGGGGCGGTTGTAGGTGCTGCTGGTGAGATTGGTTGTGGGGTATATTGTTGTGGTTCCATAGTGTTGTGAATTCCGTTAATTACCATAAGCATACGATACTCATGTCTCGAAAACAATATAAGTCAGATGATGCTACAATTAACAGATATGAAATTACTAAATGGCGCAGATCTCGCGAGTTATATTAAGGAGCGACAGGCTCATCAGGTGCGTGGGTTGCGCCAGGCGCACGGCATCGCGCCGCACTTGAGCATAATTCGCACCAATCCTGACCCCGTCGTTGATAGTTATATGCGCCTTAAGCAGTCATACGGTGAAGATATTGCAATTGATGTCACGGTCCATACTATCGAACAGCCTGCAGCCCTTGAAACCATAGTCGCGCTTAACGATGACGCTGCGGTGCATGGCATAATTGTGCAGATACCGCTGCCGGATCCTGCACAGACTGACGAGCTGCTTAGCAGTGTCGCGGCAGCCAAAGATGTAGATGGCTTGGCTAAGAAAACTAACTTTGACCCGGCGACTCCCTTAGCTATTGACTGGCTTCTTGCTGGCTACAACATTGCTCTGCAAGGTAAGCGCATCGTCATTGTAGGGCAGGGCAGGCTCGTAGGATACCCATTGGCCGAACGCTGGAAAACTATAGGCTACGATGTAGTGACGGCCGACCGAAGTACACAGGATTTAGCAGCTGTTGTAGGTGAAGCAGACGTTTTAGTGTGTGCCACCGGCATGCCAGGACTCATAACTGCTGACATGGTAAAACCAGAGGCCGTTATCGTCGATGCAGGAGTTGCAACAGATAGCAATGGGCTTGTTGGTGATATAGCTCCTAATGTCCGCGACCTCCCGAAAATAACCATTACTCCCGAAAAGGGTGGCGTCGGACCTCTCACCGTCTGCGCACTCTTCGAAAACGTCATTCGTTCAGCTCAGGCGCGGATTTCCAAGTAGATATGAAGATAGGAGTGTTTGACTCTGGTGTTGGCGGCCTCAGCGTTGCAAACGCCATCGAAAAGGCTTTCCCTGAACATAAAGTAATCTTCAAAAACGACGCCGAACATATGCCATATGCAGTGCGATCGCCAGAAGAAATATTACCCCTGGTGACTCCGGTAATGCAAAGCCTCGTAGACGAGGGTTGTCAGGTGATTGTTGTCGCCTGCAATACGGTATCAACCACACTTATTGAGCCGCTCCGCGAGCAGTTCGATGTTCCACTCATCAGTGTAGAGCCTCTTATGAAGTTGGCATCAGAGATGACTAAAACAGATGTGATCGCCGTGTGCGCGACACCAACGACACTTGCCAGTGCCCATTACGCAATGCTTAAAGAAACCTATACCAGTCAGTGCACCGTTATCGAGCCTGACTGCAGTAACTGGTCATTACTCATTGAACACCATGACATCGAAGAACAACATATTGCAGATTGTATCAAGCCGGCTTTAGACGCAGGAGCCGACGTTATCGTACTCGGCTGCACGCATTATCACTGGATCGAGGAAGAAATAGCTGCCTTAGCATCAGACGCTGTTGCAATCATCCAGCCTGAGGCTTTTATTATCGAAGAACTTACGCAAGTGCTTGAACAGCTGCAATAAACTGCGCCGCTCGGTCTTTATAATCCTTAAACATGCCAAAACTTGCACATCCTGTTGAGAGTAAAACGATATCACCCGCTTCAGCATTTCTTTGCGCTGCGGCGACAATTTCAGTCATTGTTTCGCCACCCGGGCTGTAATGATCATACCCCACTTTTTCGAGCGCAGTCTGCAACTTTGACGCCTCGTTGCCTATTAAGAGCACATGCCGTACATTGCCATTTGCAACTGCGGTGGCAAGCTCGCCGTACTCCGCGCCTTTGTCAGACCCCCCGAGAATAAGAATCTTCGGTTGCGCAAAAGCCTGCAGTGCAACGATTGCCGTCTCTGGGGTAGTACCAAAACTGTCGTCATAAAACTTTACATTTAGCAGTTCGCGCACGAATTCGAGCCGATGAGGAAGGCCGGTGAATGTGGCAACGACCGATCGTATCGCCGTGATATCTTGGGTAATTTGCCATATGGTTGTTATGGCCGCGCAGACATTTTGCCAGTTGTGTTCACCAAGTAACTGTAGCTCGTTTACTGAACATATTTCTTGGCCGCTAATTTCAATCACACCGTTATTGACGACTGCACCTGGCGCGGCATAATAGGGCAACTCTTGGCCTTTACCGGTGCTGGCGATTTGGCGTGACGTTTCATTCAGCGCAAAGTAGACAGCTGTATCGTCGCTCGTTTGATGAGCAAATAGCTGAGACTTGGCTGCCACATATTCATCCATATCCTTGTGCCAATTTAAATGCTCCGGGACGACCATAAGGCACACCGCTATATGGGGTGAATACTGCAGGTCTATAAGTTGGAAACTTGATAGTTCAAGCACAACCCAGCTTTCTTCGTTCAGATTCTTTATAAAACTCAATGGCGGAATACCGATGTTGCCGCCTAAATGGACGTCTTTGCCAGCTGCTTCCAATAGTTTAGTAATAAGTGTGCTGGTGGTGCCTTTGCCTTTGGTTCCGGTAACGCCGATAACATTTTGTGTTGGGCAATTTATTAAAAATTCATTAACTTGTGTCGTTATCTTTTGGGCTACCGTAGGGTTCTTGTCTAGAATGAGCCGTGGTGGAAGCCCGGCGGTGCGAACTAGTCGGTCAAAGCGATCCAGATTGTCGAGGTAGGCCTCGCCAAGCACGCTTTGCGCGCCCGCCGGAACCACCACTTCGGAGTTCTGGTCGCAAATGGTCAGTTCATGTCCCTGTGCAGCAAAGTAGTCATAGGACACTTTACCTTCGGTATCGTAGCCTAGGATAGCGATCTTCATAGGTACTAGTATTGCACAGTTGGCACTTAGGCGGCGAGTTGCTTCTTTACGAGCTCTGCAACCTGGCGCGGCGTCATGTCGGCCTTAAGGATAACATCGCTCACCCCGAGCTCACGTACGCGCGCTGGAACTTCCTGCTCACCCATATTGGTCAGAATAATAACTTTGAGGTCTTTACCCCAATCTTCCTTGCGAAGTTGCTCCAGCATGGCATCGCCAGGCATTTCCGGCATCATAAGATCGAGCAGTATAATATCTGGCTTAAAAGTTTTCGTGAGCTCCAAGCCTAGTTTGCCATTTTCGGCCGTTTCAACCGTGTAGCCCTCCGCTTCAAACTTAAACCGGTACATCTGGCTAATAGCTTGGTCATCTTCGATAATCGCAATTTTGGTAGACATAAGCTTAATGGTACGGCAGTTTAAGTAAAACCACAACGACTCCATAATATTACATAACTACATTGACAAAAAATACACTAGATGTCTTGACAATGATCGATTACGATAGTATAATTGACTCGTTAAAGTAAGCACAACCAAGTTGTAGACTAGTAAGTCTACATAGAAAAAATCGATTATTTATATGCCACACAGTAATGAAGAACCTCTGTTTGATGAACTATCTGAATACGCTGAGATCAGCCTTGAAGTGCCCCGAGAAGATTTGGGTACAGGCGAGAGTATTAATACTACTACCGTTCTCTCTGATTCTGAAAAGACTCAATCCCCTAATTGGCTACGTCGTAATCTGCTAAAAGTGTCCCTAGCGGCATTTATAGGTGGCTCTGCTGTGACTATCGCGACGAATCCAACTGATAAATTAGAAAAAGATATACTTACGGCTGCACCCTGGGTTGGAGTAGGGCTCGCTACGACCGAAGCGATGTGGATTGGCGGTGCTGCGCTTATGGCTGGAAGTGCAGGTATAAAAATAGGCAACCCCCTGACCCTTAAATCAAGATACGAAGAGGTCAGTGGTGAAATTAATGGCAGCAAAGCTTATAAAACTGGGCTCCATATAAATACTGCAGGCGCACTGGGAACAGCGTCGGTAATCACGTTAGGCACAATAAGTTCATTACCACTAGAAACTTGGCCAGGGGCTGCTGGACTAATCGCAGCGGACATCGCTAGCACCGTAGCAATCAGAAGCGGACTATACGCAGGCATCAACGCAAATAAAAGAGAAACTATAAATTACGGAGAGACTGAAGTTAAGCCCAAGGTGTCAGTACGTCATGCAACCCAGGCTGACATTAGTAGACTAGCCGATATTGATATACTATTATTTGATAAAGCATACGGCGAACAAAAACCACAAAAAAAAGAAATCGAAGAAATGTTAGAACAAAGATTAGCAAATAACCCTGGCTGGATGTTCGTTTCAGAAGTAAACGGCGTTGTAGAAGGCTTTGTTACTGCGTTCAAAACCAACACAGGTATCGATAAATTTAGTTCATGGGAAGAGTCAACCGCTGACGGCACATTAGAAGGCAAAGTAGATTCTGACGGTAGATATGCGTATGTCGCAAATATGACCATTAAGCACGAAGCCGTAGAGTTAGGTGCTGAAGATATGCTCCTCGCAAATTTATTTGCAAACAGCATCCGCGATGGTGTTGAGTACGGCTATTTTGTAAGCCGAATGCCTCATTTTAGACGCTGGTTAGAAGCTAAAAATGTTGACCTTCAAGGAACTGAGATCGATACCTATGCTCAAGAATATTTAGAGACACGTCGAGAAGAAGATGGAAAAAGATATGACCCACAATTACGTATGTACGAGGACTATGGCTTCAAATTAAAGCGTATGGTCCCCAATGCATTTGAAGATAATGCATCGATGGACTACGGAGTAGTCTTCAAAGCTGCAGTACCACCGCCACCGTCTATTAAGAAGATCAAACCAGCAAGAATACTGCTGGCTAAATCATTACGTCAGGTAGCAAAACATCCAAAAATACTTAAGAAAGTGCTTTAAGTGAACGATCAGTTGTTTTCTGCTACGCCGAATACTGCCCTGGTATCGTCTGGTGATGAATACAGCGTAGAATATTTCCACATTTATACAGATGAGAAGATCAATGACACTCATCAAGCGAGTATCGAATATCTAAAGCAGATGGAAACCATTTGGGATATATCGCATCACCGGATCTTATTTATCGATGACTATAATCCAACTGACCATAAAACTTCTCATTCAGAAATACTGAGCCACTTAGAAAAATATGACGTAACGCCACACTATTGGGCATTCGAGGGCGACTTAATTAATAATGCAATACTACTTTTAAATAAGATTTCATCTAATAAAATCCGGAAAAGTTATCGGCAGTATATAGAAAAAAATGGTAAATACCCATGCTCGCTTTTGACTGCTAGTTGGTATCTAACAAGGTTAGGGGCGCTACCTCACGAAAATGTTATATCTTCGACAGGGCCAGTAGTTTTCCTGCCAGTTAATAGGTTAATAAATATACTCCCTCAGGACTATAAGACAGTTGAAACACGAGCGCTTGAACTGATAAAGCATAGCGAATATTCCGATTATGCTGACAAAATTCAAGATTTATTCTTGCCAATGTCGTCCGGTAGAGCCGTCACGCTTTGGTGAGTCCACTAGCGTACTTATTAGTAAAACTTACCGCTTAAGCTTACAATAATGATGTATGTTCATTGTTCTTGCCGCCACAATATTTTTGTCATCTTTTATAGTAATTTTAGCGGGCTCGCTGTCCCTGATACGCAGCCCTGGTAAATCTGTTAACCGGTGGTTTTTCTGGCTTACGTTGGTTTTAGCAGTTTGGGTGCCAGTAAATTTCCTTGATAGTAATAGCTTGAACCCGAGGATTACTCCAAGCCTTGTAAAAATTGATTTTGCATTAGCGTTATTAATTGCATGGAGCTTTCTGCATTTTGTAGTCGCTCTTATAAATTCTATTGATCAGAAAATTGCTAAGCGTTACTTCAAAGCTATAACAAATAAATACTTCTTGCCCATTACCGCATTTATGAACGTCGGAATGGCCGCCTGCATTCTGAATGGTTTTGTAGCTACTGCTGTAGTGGAAGACGGTATTGTCAAATTGACAAATAATATATTGTTTATACCGTATACCATATTTATACTGGGATATTTCTTCTATGCTATAACAATTTTAGGTACTGCTTACAAAAAGCTACCCAACGCAAAAAGAGGCGGTCTTGATTTGATATGGCTAGGTTTTTCTTTTGCATTCATAGCTAATATTTGTTCTAATTTAATCTTCCCAAATGTAATAAACGATCACCAAACTGTACAAAACCTAAATGTTGTAGGCTACTTCGGAATTTTTTTATTAGTGGGTTGTTTGTATACGGCAATGAAGAGCCGTCGTCTTTTTAATATTAGGCTGGTGGCAGCACGAAGTCTAGTGTATCTATTACTGCTGGCTGTAATAGCCTTAGTTTACGCTGGCATTACTACTATTGTCGGAATTTTTCTTACGGGTGCTCATGTTGATACATCTGTAATTATTATCAACACTATACTTATTTTCATCGCGTCAATAACGTTTCAGTATGTAAAAAATTATTTTACGATTGCTACAAAAAAATTATTTTACCGTGATGGCTACGATGCACAACAAGTCCTGGATGAATTAAATAGTATCATTACTTCAAATTTGAATTTGAAAAATTTGGCAGACGGCTCAATTGAGTTATTAGTTGAGACAATGAAAAGCAACTTTTGCTATTTTGTATTACCGCTTTCTGATAAAACACGAAGAGTGTATGCTTCTGAGCGTACGCCTAAACAAGTAAATTCTGTATCAAAACTTGTTGAAGCAAAATTAAGACCCCATATACCGCTGCATGTCGAGAGTATAGATGATAGCAACCTCAATGCCGATTTGACGCACCTCAATGTTGAATTGATAATGCCGCTCTATACAAGCAACACCTACATCGGCTATCTCGCATTCGGCACTAAGGATAATGGCATTAGCTATGGTAGCCAAGATGTCCGGCTCTTAGGCATAGCTTCGGATACTTTAGCCGTGGCATTACAAAATGCACTGCGCTTCGAAGAAATAAACAATTTTAACCTCACACTCCAAGAAAAAATTGATGATGCTACTAAACAGTTGCGCAAGGCTAATGAAAAGCTAAAGACTCTGGATGAGACGAAGGATGACTTCATAAGTATGGCGTCGCATCAGTTGAGGACGCCGCTAACCAGTGTAAAGGGATATATAAGCATGGTCCTTGAGGAAGATGCCGGTAAGATCAACAAGGTACAGCACGATATGCTCGGGCAAGCCTTCGCGAGTTCGCAGCGTATGGTTTACCTGATTGCTGATTTGCTTAACGTGTCGCGGCTTAAGACGGGTAAATTTATCATCGAACGAGTGCCGGTGGATTTGGCAGAAATAGTCCAGCAGGAAATGGCGCAACTCCAAGAAACAGCCGCTTCGCGGTCCTTAACGGTGGACTATATCAAGCCCGATAATTTCCCTAAGATGCTGCTTGATGAAACCAAGACAAGGCAGATTATCATGAACTTTGTTGATAACGCTATTTACTACACGCCAGCGGGTGGCCATATTGATGTGAAACTGATAGACGGTTCGACCACTATAGAATTGCGTGTCGAAGACAATGGTATTGGTGTGCCAAAGATCGAGCAACCACATTTATTCACGAAATTTTACCGCGCAGGGAATGCCCGTAAAGCAAGGCCCGATGGTACAGGGCTCGGACTGTTTATGGCAAAAAAAGTAATTGTCGCGCAAGGTGGAACACTTTTGTTTGAAAGCAAAGAAGGCAAGGGCAGTACCTTTGGCTTTATCTTCAGCAAGTCTAAATATGCAGCACCAGATGTTGCACCAAACAAAAAATAGCCTACAAAACCAGTAAATAGGCTTAAGCACAATAATGTGTAATATATATTACACACAGCACTATTTACTAGGCGTACGATCAGGTTAAGCACTTACTTCATTTAGTAATGGGGTGCCGTTAGTATCAATACAATTAATGTATCGTACGTTCGGAGATGGGTATAAACATTTTTGCATCCGTAGCCGGTTGCAGATTAGTGGTTGACCGCATCTGTTGCGTTGCGTTATGAGAGGAGAATGCGTATGTCAGAAGCATTACAAATGGCAGCACCGCCACAAGAACAAGGAGTGCTCGATAGATTTCGGCAGTCGAGCATCGGCAATAGAGTAGCAATTTTGGCTGCAGCGAGCAGCTTCGGCGTGGCTGCAGAGCAGTTTGTGGCACCAGAATCGGCCTTAGCTTCTTCAGCAACTCCAAATTGTATCGTAGATAACACGACACTACCCAGCAATGGTACTTTGCGAACAAACACCTGCAATACTGTTACCGCCACCTTTGCAGGGTCGGAACAGAGCGATAAAGATCTTGCCTCAGGGAGCATTAAAATCTTGGCGAACATTAGTACTCCTATGCCTAAAACGCAAGTTCGTAAACTTGAACGCGAAGGCAAATGTATTACCATCGGCAAAGGGACCAATAACCCCGAGTACATGAATGAAGGCTTCAACGTGGAGAACAAGCATGACTTTGGGCGAGATGACCGGCGCGTGAGGGCCTGTTATGTGGGTGGAGTCCTTACTAAGGTATTATGCAGAAATCGTATCAAACTATTTAATCACCCCGAAGTCACCGATAAGCCTAAGGCCGTATTTGTACGCAATTTTGCACATGCCAAATTGAGCTTGGTTTCCCGCAGCACTTCGGAGGCCCATGCAGTAGCTAAATGCTATGACACTAACGGTAATGAGGTCAGCTTAGCCGAGGGTAACGGTAAGGGTTCAGGGTATGCAGCTGCCAAAATCGATATTCGCACCTATATAAAAACGCATGGAAACAGTGCTGAGGCGAGTAGAGTAATCGCCAGTGCATACGGTAGCGCGAAAACCGAGGCTGACTCCAAAGCAACAGCATCGGCTGTTTGTATTTCAAGTACTACGACAACCGAGTCAGGGTCGACTACGCCGACACCTCCTCCACAGCCACCGGCTGAAACCTGTGCGACAAACCCCTTTATGGAATCTTGTAAGATTAACCAGCCACCCACAGTACAGTTTGATAATTTCCCAGCTCATAACTACCCGAACGGCAAAATAGATCTTTGTGTTAAGACCTATGATCCAAATAACGATCCCCTTAAGACAGAAATATACGCTACACGTGGAACCGTATCGAGCGAATTTCTAAAAAATCCAGCTGATCCATCAATAACTTGCGTACATTACACAGCTCCCGGGACAACCGGCGATGAAACTATTTTGGCCACAACAACAGATGGCAAAGACGCATACGGCCGAACAGATTATTCTATCGATGCATCGACTTCAAATACATTCCCAGTAATTGCAGATCAATTTTAATAATTCTTGAGAGGAGCTTAATAGTATGAAATTAACGTTATCCAGGCGGCTGTCACTGCTAGCACTGACATTGTTTGCGCCGCTCATTGCACTTACCGCCCCGGCGATTGCGGCTAACGAAGGACAAATAGAGGGCGGCAATATTTACCGCGTACGCAATGTAACAAAAGGCACGGATTTCACAGACCCAGTCAATGCCATTGCATGTGAACGAGTACAGTACAAAGTTCGTATTCATAACCCAGGACCAGGTGAACTCAGCCAAGTGAATGTACAAGCGACGCTGCCAGCTAGTGCAGCTACCTCGAACACTTCGACCGTGACGGTGAGCTCGCAAAACGCCAGTCCAGCGAGTACGAGCGATACCGCCGTGGTTAACTTTCCGACAGCGCTATCACTAACTT
Source organism: Patescibacteria group bacterium (assembly GCA_030272735.1). Lineage (GTDB taxonomy): Bacteria > Patescibacteriota > Saccharimonadia > Saccharimonadales > UBA4665 > JARXKL01. Next base: position 46,478 of record JARXKL010000005.1, read on the forward strand.
ATTTGCCCGGAAGCACACAGTTGCTGGATGCCAACGATGGACTTTTACGTGGGCTCCCTGATGGCATCACAGCCGGCGGCGTAAATATAGGAAACGTCGGGGTGTCTATTGCACAAAAGCGTTTCGTGCAATTTAGCGCAGATGTGAACTGCCCTACGCCTACTCCAACACCAACTCCAACGCCAAGTTATAGCTGCGATGCCTTCGATATAACCGCCAACAATAATCGCACGGTTAATGTGGCCGTCTTTACGACATCAGCCGCGAACGGTGCCGTTTACAAGAGCGCTGATATTAACTGGGGCGACGGCAAAACCGATAGTGCCGTGACGAATGTTGTCGGCTCAACACATACGTACGGCGCAGACGGATCGTACACGCTTCAAGCTACTGCGCACTTTACCGTCGATGGCAAGGATGTGACTGCAGCCGGTGCGCAATGTGCCGAAAAAGTCACATTCAAAACTAATGAAACACCCGTTGTCATACATACTATTTCGACGAACACCTCCTCGACCATTACTGTGGGTGGCAATACTTCAAACACCACCAATAATTCAAGCTCAACTACCAACAATCAGGCTTCTCCAGCAACCAACCTTGAACGCCCAACAGCGCTCGTTAACACTGGTGCGGGGAGCGTCGCGACTCTCTTCGCGGTTGCAACAATAGCAGGAACTCTGGGACATCGGTTCTATTTGGGACGCCGCTTTAACAGCTAAGATGGTGCCATATTGCGCTAGTAAAATAAGCGTTTTCGTGCTAAGATATTGCCAGTAACAAGGCTTGACTGGCCGCTCAAAACCTCAAAACTAAAAATCCCTCGCTATTTATGATGCGGGGGATTTCCATTTCGTCTCTGTTATGGTACTATATGCCGAGTCTTTTGTGGCTTTTTGCTACTTTTAAAGAACCGTAGTCGGCCTTTATGCAAAGATCGCCGGCTGCTCGCTTAGCGGGCCTCATATTGCTCAGGCTGCCTCATATCCTTCGGATATGACGGCCACTCGCTCGCAATGAGCAAATATGCAAGCACATTTGCATCAATGCTCACTCATGGCCTCATCGTCTAACGGTTAGGACACCAGGTTTTCATCCTGGCAATCGGAGTTCGATTCTCCGTGAGGTCACCAAGTAAAAAGCCCACACTAATGTGGGCTTTTTACTTGGTTGCTGGTCGCGAGAAACGAACTCCAGCGCGTAGCGCGAGTTCGTTCATGAGTAGCTCTCGCAGGAGCTGGCTCCGAGAAAGCTGCGAAATGCTGTCTTCTCCGTGTCCTCGCTTAGCAGCGTACTTATATCGGAAGCAGCACGGTAAACGTAGAACCTTGCCCCGCCGTAGATACAACATTTACTTGCCCGGCGTGAAGGTCGATAACTTTTTTGGCCCAGTATAATCCTAGGCCGCTTCCGCCGACTTCAGTCGATAGCTCGTTCGGTATACGGTTAAATTTCTGGAATAGATTTTGTCGCTGGTTTTCCGGTATGCCAACGCCCTGGTCTTTGACGTGTATTTCTACGTTCCTATTATTTTTTCGTAGCTCGACAAATATCTTTTTACCACAGTGGGTGTATTTGCTAGCATTATGCGTAAGATTTTCTAATACCATTCGCAATAAGGTCGGATCGGCTCTGACTGAGTAAGTTTGATCGGCTCCAACAAATGATACGTCTTGCTCCTTTTTCTTGAACATATCTGACTGAGTATCGAGAACGTCTTGGATTAACGGGGCTAGCTTAACTTCACAGAGCTGTGGTTCTACTTTTCCGGCATCTACTAATGCGACTTTCAGTAGGTCATCAATTATTTTTAGTTGTCGATCGTTGCTGTTATACGCACGTTGCAAAAATTCTTGTTGCTGAGGCGTCGTTTCGCCTGCATACCCCTCTATGAGCATGCCGACGTACTGTTTGACGCTGGTAGCTGGCGTACGTAGCTGGTGGGACGCCAATGAAATAAATTCATCTTTCGCTTTGTTCATAGCGATGAGGTGCTGGCGTTGCTCGCGCAACTCGGCCGTTGTCAGTTCCAATTCATCGCGGCGGGCGGCCGTCTGGGCAATGCCATCAACATCGGTGTTGGTACCATACCAGTGGACTATCTCGCCGTCGTCATTTTTTACTGGCACGACTCGCGTCAAAAATGGCCGAAACTTTCCGTCGGCACCCTTGAGCGGAAACACCATGTCGAATGGCTTACCGGAACTTATTGAACTCTGCCAAGCCCTTAAAACCCTTGGCAGCTCGTCAGGGTCATGTACTAATTGCCAGCCCCAACCCTCCATGTCTTCCGGCTTCGTGCCAGTATATTCGTACCAGCGCTTGTTATACCAATAAATCCAGCCGTCGGCCTTAGCCATCCAGGCCAAATTAGACATATTATTAGCGAGTTCTGTAAAACGTTCTTCACTTAAGTCAGCACTTACTGGCTTATGAGTAGCTGCCATACTAGACACGTTCGGGCTCCACAGTTTGAAGTAGTGGGGCAGCTTGGATCATAAGTAAACGAGCATACGCAATAATAGCAATCTCCCAGTTAAGCTGTAGCACTATAGTAACAGATATAAGCTGATAGTGGCATTCCTTAGAATAGCTTCGGAATTATTAATATGTGTCTCACTCGTTATATGTGCGTCAAACACATAGATACTCAAAATAGTCCCTTATTTGAATTTGTTATACTTTCACAAATGACAACACAAAGTTTAGTAGTTGCGCTCTATGGCTTAGGAGCTGCCACAGCCTGGGGCAGCGCCGATTATTTTGGTGCGAAAGCTTCTCGACGCACTAATCCTATTGCCGCTACTGCCGCCGTCTCAACAATCGGAACGTTGTTGTTCACTATATTTTTTATGTTTAACCAAGGTATTCACGCGTGGAACAGTACTGGGATACTCTATGCAATCGCGGCAGGCATCAGTCTTGAGCTTGGCTTACTGCTTTTTTATAGGGCACTTAACGACGGACCAGTGAATGTTGTCAGCCCCGTTAGTAGCGCCTATCCCCTCGTCACAACCGCAATTTCAATTTTGATATTTGGCAACAGACTGAGCGTATTAGAATACGCCGGTATTGCATCAGTCGTTATAGGAATAATCACAGCGACCGGCTTATTCAGTCTTAAAAAGTCTGAAAGAAAACTGAGTAGTGGTGTTGTTTTTGCGCTTATGACGGTCGTAATGTGGGGAGTTGCATTTGCCCTGATTGCCAAGGGAGTAGAACAGTTGGGCTGGCAAAAGGCCACACTTGTTAATTGCTACTCAGGCATTGCGGTACTGCCTTTTGCGCTTACTTTTTTGGGTGGAACTACATCGTGGCATAGCATTACGACAAAACTATTTAAAGACCCCAATGTAATTGCTGCGGCCGCAGTACAAACTCTGGGTGGCGTATTGTTTAGCCTAGGTCTTACCCAAGCTAAATCCGGCGCTGTTATTACCGCAATAGCTGCCACCTACCCCGTATTGACTATATTTTTGGCAATAGTCGTACTCAAAGAAAAAGCAGTTGCAGCGTCATTAGTTGGTTCATTCATTACTATTTTAGGGATTGTAATTTTGTCCCTGTAAACCGATCTAAAACGTATTTTTACACAAGTTACAAAACACGTGACCCGCTAGTGGTATTAATCAGAGACTAGTTATATAATGAAGTTAAAGCATAACCGTTAGAGTGGGCAATTTTATGAAACAAACAACAACCGTGCCGGATGTGTCGTTGGCCGAGTTTAAACGGGCCAAAATTATCGCAACGCTCGGGCCTTCAACTAATAGCTACGAAAAAATAGAAGAGCTGATAGCCGCTGGCGCAAATGGCATCCGCCTTAACTTTAGCCATGGCACTCATGCTGAGCGCACGAAGCAGATTGCCTGGATCCGTGAAGCCAGCGCCGCAAAAGGCAAGCCCGTAGCAATTATTCAGGATTTACAGGGGCCAAAAATCCGTCTGGGTGACTTCGAAGGCATTATAAACGTTAAGCGCGGCCAGTCTTTAATGTTTAAGTTTCAGGCAGATTACGAAAAAACTGGTCATATTCCGACGCAGTACGACCTCAGCCTCAAAGTGAAGCGCGGCGAACGCATATATCTGTATGATGGCAAAGTTCAGGCCAGAGTAACCAGTATTCGTGATGGATTATTGCACGCTGAAGCGCTCAACAGCGGCATATTGTTGCAACGCAAAGGCATGAACCTGCCAGATACCGATTTTGGCGGAGATATTATTACGCCTAAGGACAAAGCTGATATTATTTATGGCTCTTCGCAAGATATCGACTATGTCGCTCTGAGTTTTGTACAAACCGCTGATGACATCACGTTAATACGGAAAATGCTCGGTAGCGTTAATAGCAAAGCCAAAGTTATCGCTAAAATTGAAACCAAAGCCGCGGTCGATAATATGGCGGCGATAGTTCAGGCTAGCGACGCCGTGATGATTGCCCGTGGTGACCTCGCGGTAGAAACGCCAGCTGAAAGCGTGCCGGTTGTGCAACGCCAAATAATTGCGCTAGGCCTGCAATACGGTAAGCCATCAATAGTGGCCACACAAATGCTCGCCAGTATGGTGGATGCGCCCGAACCAACCCGGGCAGAAGTGTCAGACGTCGCTACGGCAGTTATGTGCGGCGCAGACTGCGTGATGCTCAGTGATGAAACTGCCAACGGTACGTACCCGATAGAGTCTGTAGAAGTCATGAAGCGCGTTATACGCTACAGCGAAACCAATATGCCGTTTACGCTCGACATGCAGTATGAAAACCATAGTCGCCAGGCATCTATTAGCAAAGCTGTTATTAGCTTGGCCGATAACATTGCAGCTAAAGCGATTGTTGTCGAGACGCGATCTGGCGCTACGGCGCTGCAGATCGCATCCCGCAGGAGCCCTATTCCATTGATAGTGGTAACCAGTGATACGCGGACTGCGCAACAACTGGCCATTGTCTGCGGTGCAAAGAGTTACGTGCGGCCGGTGGATGCCCTGGCAGCCACCAAATTAACTGATTGGCTTCGCAAAAATAAAGTGCTGCATAAAGGTGATATTGTTGTCACGGCTTCCGGTCATTATCCGGGCGTCGTTGGTACAACCGACACAATTAAAGTGCGCGTGCTAGAATAAAAAGCATAAGGGGTGGGATGTTTACGAAGCAAACAATTCGAGATGTAGAGCTGGACGGCAAAACAGTCTTGCTGCGCGCCGATTACAATGTGCCGCTCGATGACGGGAAAATTACCGACGATTTTCGTATTAAACAGTCGCTGCCGACCATTCAGTATTTGTTACAACACGACGTAAAACTGATAATTTGTTCTCATTTAGGCCGACCATCGGGTCCTGATGATGTCGCCAATAGCTTATTTCCTGTGGCTAAGCGCTTGCAGCAGTTGCTCGATAAACCCGTGGGTTTTGCCACCGATACTGTTGGTGATGCTGCTGTAAAAGCAGTTAAGGCACTTAAGCCAGGCGAAGTCCTGCTCTTGGAAAACCTGCGTTTTTCTAAGGATGAAGAAGCTAATGACCCCAAGTTTGCTCTGGCACTAGCCAACTTAGCTGACGTATTTGTCCAAGATGGCTTTGGAGTGGTGCACCGCGCGCATGCAAGTACCGAAGGCGTTACGCGGTATTTACCAAGTGTTGCCGGATTATTATTAGTAAAAGAAGTTGATACCATTACCAAGGTCATGGAGCAGCCCGAACGACCACTGATGGCGATTGTCGGTGGCGCTAAAATAGCCGATAAGATCGAAATTCTGCACCGCTTCATTGAAATTGCTGATTTTGTGGCCGTCGGTGGCGCCATGGCCAATACCTTTTTGGCGGCCCAAGGAACGTATGTTGCTGATAGCCTGTACGATAAGGCCGATATACCGGTGGCCCGATCGATAATGCGTCAAGCGGCGATACAGGCCAAAAAACGCCCTTTTATTTTTGCAGTACCGCATGACGGTGTGGTTGCAAACGCGGTTGACCCCACCAAGCCGACGCGCATCGTCGATTGGTCGTCCCATGCCATAGCAGACATTGAAAGTTACCCGCGACGCGTGCCGCGCAGTGCCAGTCATGTCCGTGCCCACGAAAAAATCCTCGACATTGGGCCGTTTAGCGGTTCATTCATTGCCGGGGGCATTCAAATGGCGAATACTGTTATTTGGAACGGCACCATGGGCGTCACTGAAACCAAGGGTTTACAGGGACCAGTTGGCCCGTATGCCCACGGTACTGACATTGTGGTGCAGGCCTTACTCGGTGAATTCGGGCACAAACCGTTCACGGTTGTAGGCGGCGGAGACACCGTTGGTTACGTGGAGTCACGCAAGCTCGTTCACTCCTTTGGCCACGTTTCAACAGGGGGCGGCGCTAGTCTAGAATTAATGGCCGGCCGCAAACTACCAGGCGTGGAGGCCTTACTTGACGCTAAGTAAGGTACAATAGGCATAAGCATGATCAAAAAAACCCTCATCGTCGCCAACTGGAAAATGCACCTCAACACTCATGAGTCGAGCTTGCTTGTTAAGCGTTTGCACGATCATATTAAACAACATCGCACCGTCGAAGTTGTGTTAGCCCCGAGCGTACTCGTTTTGCAGCCATTAAGCCTCGAGCTCGACCGCCGGGTCTTTCGTTTGGCTGCCCAAGATGCCAATGCCAAAGACGAAGGTGCCTACACCGGCGAAGTCAGCTTCACTATGCTTCGTGAGTTGGTTCAATACGCCATTATCGGCCACAGTGAGCGACGTATTTACTTTGCGGAAACGCTCGAAACAGTTCGCGACAAAGTCCAGGCTGCCGTACGCAATGGCATTACGCCAATACTCTGCGTCGGCGAAACTCATCAGGAGCGCGTCAACGGTGAAACCAGCCGCGTCATTCACGACCAAGTAACGACGGCGCTGTCTAATTTGACTCCAGAAGAAATCGAAGATGTGGTGATAGCGTACGAGCCAGTTTGGGCAATTAGCACATTTGGTGGTGAAATAGCCAAACCTACAGATATCAAGAAAGTCCTCGACCTCATTCGTAAAACTATTGCAGATTTGTACGGCGACCAGTCGGCGCAACATGTGCGAGTGTTATATGGCGGCAGCGTATCGGCTGATACTGCCCCAGGTTATCTAGCGATCGATGGCTGCGATGGCGCTTTAGTGGGCAGCGCTAGCTTAAACTACAAGCAATTCTCAAGCATCGTTGACGTTGCCTACCGCTTGTCTCACGGCGAGGAAGAAATTCATGGCTGAATCGAAGAAAATTATCGATGTCGCTCATCCCAATCAGTCAGCTCCATCTACAAATTCCAAATCAGTAATAATTACTCGTCGCCCTGTTATACAGGACTCTATGGTTGTTGAAAATGGAGCTGAGAATACTGATACTCAAGATGAAACTGTGGCGACACGACCCGCAAAGGTGAATATTCAGCCGTTGACCGCTCCCGAATTGCCAGGCAAGCAATCTTCTAAGTCAGAAACCTCAACTGCTCCAGACGAAACAGCCGCTGAAACTGTTAAAAATACTGCTGATTCAACACCAACTGATGCCTCGCCAGTCGCAGGCAAGAAGGTTATTAGCCCGCTTGCCAGCAGTGTGGTGACCACGCCTGAAAGTGAGCCAGAGTCCGAAAAGCCTGATACAGCAGCGAAGCCCACTAATGAAACGTCATCAAGCAGTAAGTCGACAACAGTTCCTGGGCCAACTTATGATAAAACAACACTCGAAGGCGATGAAGGCCCTATTTCTGCAGCAGCCCAGCAGGATGCGATTGACGCTGAAAAGGAAAAAGCCGATAAAGCTTTGCAAAAACTCATTGATGACAAAGCGTACTACTTGCCTATAAATTCCTTAGAAAAGCGTCGTACGAAGCGCACGGCTATCCTTGGATTCGTTGTTAGTCTTGCTCTGATTGCACTGTGGATCGATGTAGCACTTGATGCAGGACTGCTGCATATCAACGGGCTACAGCCTTTGACTCATTTATTCTCTAGTTAATGAAAATTTAATACTTTACTGAGCGTTTACAGAAGTTACAACGCAGTTGTTGCGCTAATTTTGTTAAAATAGAGGTAATGATTGACCCCTTACTGGAAGACCTGAACCCTGAACAGCGCCGTGCTGTCGAAACGACCGAAGGCCCGCTGCTCATACAGGCGGGTGCCGGCTCTGGTAAAACTAAAACACTAACGCACCGTATTGCGTATATAATTGCGCATCACAAAGCCACGCCTTATAACATTCTGGCGGTGACATTCACTAATAAAGCAGCCAAAGAAATGCGCGAACGAGTCGGTCAGCTGCTAGGACAAAACTCCGAGAACCGTGGTTTCATGCCGTATATGGGAACTTTTCACGGTATTTGCGTCCGCCTCTTGCGCCAGGACGGCGAGTATATTGGCATACCAAAGACGTTTGTAATTTTTGATGAGTCTGATAGGCAAGCTGCCGTTCGACAAGTGAGTAAGCAGCTCATGATTGATGAAAAAGCTTTCCCGGCGCGCGCTATCAGCGGCATGATTAGCAGCGCCAAAAACGACATGGTAGGTCCTCAAGAATTTGCAGGTACAGCTAACACACCTGGCCAACACGCAGCAGCGCAGGTTTATCCGTTATATGAACGATCATTGCGTGAAGCTTCGGCGCTCGACTTTGATGATCTTATTAATCGCACGGTCCAACTCCTGAAGTCGCATGTTGAAGTACGAGAGAAATGGCAGCAGCAATTCAAATACGTTATGATCGATGAATATCAAGATACAAACTCCGCCCAATACCAATTAGTTAACCTGCTAACTAATGAAAATAATAATATTGCCGTCGTTGGAGATGACTGGCAATCGATTTACAGTTGGAGGGGCGCAGATTTCAGGAATATTTTAAAGTTTGAAAATGATTTTAAGGGCTGCACAATTATTAAGCTTGAGCAGAACTACCGTAGTACCAAAAATATTCTAGATGCAGCCCATGCCGTGATTACCAAGAATGCGCAACGTTCCGATAAGGAGTTGTGGACGGCCGCAGGCTCCGGAAGCCCTGTGCAGATGTTGCAAGTGCATAACGAGCGCGCAGAGGGTGAAGCTGTGGTGCGACGCGTGCGCATTGGTGTCGATAGCGATCAGCGTAAATATGGTGACTATGCGGTGTTGTATCGCACGAACGCCCAAAGCCGATCCATCGAAGAAGCCTTTGTTCATTACGGCATTCCATACCGCGTTGTAGGTGGCGTGAGGTTCTATGACAGGAAAGAAATTAAGGATTTGCTGGCTTATTTGCGGCTTATTTTTCAACCCGAGGACCGCGTTAGCTTTGAGCGCATCGTGAATATTCCAGCTCGCGGGGTCGGGGCAAAAAGCTTACAGGGGTTCATGGCCTGGTATTTACAGCGACGCGCCGAGCGCGGGCCTGCGCAGCTGCAACCTGACACCGATTCATTTAGCAGCGATCAACTCCTCAATTTATTTGATAATCCGGACGCCGAATCGTCAGCTACTAATCTGCCGTCATTCACCCTAATCGAAGCACTCAAGCAGGCAGAACAATGCCCGGGTATTACGCCAAAAGCTCGTAAAAGTTTAGCTGAACTCGGCGATATCTTAGTGAGCTTGCAGCGCGTTGCCGAAGAGTCGACTGTAGAAGGGCTCATAGACTCGCTCCTAAGACGCATAGATTACCTGACATTTTTGAGTGATGGCACACCGCAAGGTGAAGCACGACAAGAAAACGTCAAAGAACTGCTCAGCGTGGCGCAAGAATATCAAGATGCCGGGCTCAGTGGCTTTTTGGAAGAAGTTGCCTTAGTGAGTGATTTGGATAGTGCCGATTTTGGTAACAGCGCCGTTACCCTCATGACGCTTCATGCGGCAAAAGGTTTGGAATTTCCAATCGTGTTCATGGCTGGTATGGAAGAATCAATATTCCCACACTCCCGAGCCTTATATGACCAGGGAGAAATGGAAGAGGAGCGACGCCTCTGCTACGTAGGCATGACCCGAGCGCGAACTGAACTGTACATGATGTATGCCACCAGCCGACTCTTATACGGCGGTGTTCAGCATAATCCACCGAGTAGATTTTTATCGGAAATTGACAGCGAATTCCAGGCTGCAACTTCTGATTTCGGGATTGAACCGGGGCTACTAGGGCCGCCAGAGCAGCAAAAAATTGATCCGAACGAGGTAAGATATGTTCCAGATTTAACGGAAGGAGATACGGTGAAGCACCAAGTGTTTGGGACCGGTACCGTTATGGAAATCGACGGCGATACGGCAGTCATCTATTTTAAGGGCAAAGGGGCGCGCAAACTGAACATAAGTTTTGCGCCTCTCGAAAAGCTCTAAACTAGCATTTGTAAGGTGTTTTTGGTACACTTAGCATCAGGTTTTATAAAAAAATGTAGACCTTTATGTGAGCCCATTTACCTCGAATGAATCTTGATACTCCCCAACAAAATGATACGATAACAAGCTCAAAAGGCAGTGTGCCGCACCGTATTACACGCATCAGGAAAGCCAGTCGTCATCCACATGCCGTGCCGGTCCTGGTTTTTATTGCGTTGCTTTTTCTTGGAGGCTTAGGCTTCTTATTCGCTCGCCAAACAAATAAACTCCCTGAAGTACATGACGCTAAAATTGTCATTATTTCGTACGATCACCAAAAGCAAGTTGTCCCTGCTAAAAACACCACCGTGGGCGATCTGCTCATGAAGCTCAATATAACGCTCCAACCCGGTGATGTAGTTGAGCCAGCCGCCAAAACCCATATCGATCAAGACCAATTTCGCATTAATATTTACCGCGCGGTCCCAGTGCAAGTTGTTGACGGTAACCTGAAGTCTCATACTTTTAGCGCGGCAAGTACTGCCCGCACCATCGCCAAACAAGCCGGACAAACACTCTATCCCGAGGATATTATTACGCAAGCACCTACCGATGATTTTGTACGCAGCGGTGCTATTGGCGGGCAAGTAGTCATTGATCGCGCAACTCCAGTTAATGTTGATTTATATGGTACTCCCGTCGTCCTCAGAACGCATGCGAGCACGGTTGGTGATCTAATAAAGGAAAAGAAAATAGTTTTAACTAAGGATGATAAACTCAGTGTCCCGACTGAAACCCCAATTGCGCCGAATCAACAGATAGCCGTATTGCGCACTGGTATGAAAGTTGAAAACGTTACCGAAGATATTCCGGCGCCGGTACAAACAATTGCTGATGGCTCGCTTGCATATGGCACCAGCGCTGTTCGACAACAAGGCTCGCCCGGCCAACAAACCGTGACCTATCAAATTGTCCTCAAAAATAATGTTGAAGTCAGCAGAACTGCTATTCAAAAAGTAGTAAATAAAGAACCAGTCACGCAGATTACGGTCATGGGTAGCAGCCTCGGCGGTATTAAGGGAGATATGGCATTGGCCGGCATCTCGCCAAGCGACTATATGTACGTTGACTATATTATTGGCCGCGAATCGGGTTGGTGCCCAACCAAAGCTCAAGGTCAATACGGTGGTTGTCCAGCTTTTGCGGGCTCGGTTCCTTCCTACGGTGGTTACGGCCTCTGCCAATCTACTCCTGGCTCAAAGATGGCGAGCGCAGGCGCTGACTGGATGACGAATCCAGTTACGCAGCTTCGTTGGTGCTCCGGTTATGCGCATAGCCGGTACGGCAGCTGGGCCGCCGCCTATAACCACTGGGTAAGCAACCACAACTGGTAACATGGCCTACTTACCTGCAACTAAAAAACACCTCGGCCAGCACTGGCTACGCGACGCGACGAGCCTGCAAGCTATGTGTGATGCCGCGCAACTCAGCCCAGACGATTACGTATTAGAAATTGGACCTGGCCTCGGCACATTGACCGAGTTACTCGTTCGTCAAGCGCGACATGTGCAAGCGGTCGAGTTCGATGAGGTGTTGGCCCGGACCTTACCGTCGCGTATGAACGCCGACAACTTAGAGGTTACGATTAAAGATATACTGAGTTTTGATTTCACAAGCTTGCCGAATGACTACAAGCTTGTGGCAAACATCCCGTATTATTTGACGAGTAATTTAATCCGAGTAATCAGCGAAACTTCAAATCCGCCATCGGTTGCAGTCATACTTGTGCAAAAAGAAGTAGCCGAGCGAGTTGCGGCAGAGCCTGGCGATATGTCCATCTTGAGCATCACGGCGCAGTACTACTGGGAAGTATCAAACGGGCTGAAGGTTCCCGCCGAGTTATTTACGCCACCGCCAAAAGTGGATTCGCAGATACTCATAATGCAGCGCCGCGCAGTCCCACTATTCCCAGGCACAGACGACAAAGATTTTTTCCGTGTAGTTAAGGCTGGTTTTTCCCAGAGACGTAAAACTTTGCTCAATAGCCTCAGTGCTGGACTGCAGCTCGATAAAGCCGCTATCAAGGCAGTTTGTGAATCAGTTGACATCAATGTAGGTAGGCGGGCACAAACCCTAAGCCTCGATGAGTGGCACAACCTCTATTTATCGCTGAACACTTGACCTGCTAAGTGTTGGCGATTACACTGCTATTATGGGTCCAACAAATAACCTTATCTATCTACTGCAGCATGTTACGACCGTCGTTACTAAACAGGTTGACGATGCACTGCAACAACTGGCGGGCATTACACTCAGCCAATATAAAATACTGACGGTCCTGGAATGGGATCCTAAAGTACAACAAAAAAAGATAGCCACAACTCTTGGTCAGACTGAAGCAAGTGTCAGCCGCCAAATAAAACTACTCGAGAAAAAGGGATTGGTGAGCGTCAAGGCTGACCCGCAGAACCGCCGTAAGCACTTCACCACACCAACTGTCAGTGGAATGCGGGCAACCGAAGCAGCCACTACCGTTATGAGGCGGAGCTATGGCACTACATTCGCCGGATTACCAGCGGATCAAACTGTTTTCCTGAGTGATTATCTACAAAAACTACATAAACACGTACGCAAGCCGGGTGTCTGCGACCATAATTAGATTTGGGCGTATTACGACGCGCTGCTCAGGTGCCATAAACCGCAGTGGCGACATTGGTAGGTCTTCAGGGTAATGCCGCGTTGATAGTCAGCAGTTAGTGCTGCAGCTTCGGCCTGTTTTTGCGTATCAAAAGCCAGTTTATCGACACAGGGAAGTGGGGCGATTTCTTCATACATTAAACTCATCATAACAGATACGATAAGCATAGCCACTATTCCACTTGTGTGGTATAATAGGGGTACATCAGCAATGATGAAACACGTAGGGGGCTGAATTTTAAGCTCGACGTTGGACTTTATCGGTTAGATCAGCAGGTCGCTTGTCAGCGTATAGACAAACTATATAGATGCAAAAACACCTATTAGCGAACTTTCAAAGTCATTCGTAGACAGCCTCAAAACTGCCTTCGTTGGCCGCGAACTCGCACCAGCTTACGCCTAAAAATGTAAGCAACGGCGTACGATGACTCCGGATGGTCGTGCACGTTTTATATCCTCTGGATGCTCGCGTCAAATTGTCCGCTTGCTGCGCTAAGACCAGGATTGCTCGCTTGAGATGTTTGTTTGTTTAAATACTCATGCGCTAAGACAGCAAAACAAACTATGCCTGTAGACGACTAACCAAGATAAACTAGCGGACGCGGGGGCAGTACCCGCCAGCTCCTCCAGTAAAAACGCATCAGCCAACGCTGGTGCTTTTTTAATTGCTAATGCTTGCATAGAGAAAGCATTACTGTAAATATGATGATAAAGAATTTAAGTATATTAAGAAAGGGCGCACATGAGTGAACAGTGCCATGGGAAAAATTTAGAAAGTTCACATGTTAAGCCAGTATTCCCGCCAGAACTTATTGAAGTATGCATAGATGAAGACGGAGAATTCAAATTCTCAGTTGGATCTGTTGTTTCTACAGATTCATCGGACGAATATACTCAAGATAAGGAGCAGTTGAATACCAGGCTTAGTGCTCTTCTCGCACAGTATCATATTGCCCCCGAACAGTGGGTTGATCACCTTATTGCGCGCGAAGGTGCACATACACGCGCGGTATCAGGTAGGCGAATTAAGGCAGGAGGTGAGCAACGGCCAATAGGTGCTTTCTTGCATGATGAGACCTTCAGAGACATGCCGATGGAATGGGGAGAGCTTGATGGGGGTAGTAAAGTAGTACTCAAAATAGAATTATCGGAACAGCATATCCTTGAGGTAGCAGGTCGTGGGGTGTATGGGAGAGCACGCTTTTATAAAAATCCTGAAACAGGTGAAACACCGACGTTGCCAACTGTAGATCAGGGTTTTGATGCTAATGAGGATGTTGATGACCCAAGCTATTTAGGTTATATGGATTGGCATCGCATCACTTTCAGCGGAATAATAACTGCAGCTGAAGCAAGGGAACAAATAGCCGATTAAAGTTCGTAGTCGCACGACTCATACTCTTTCAAGGCATCATGTATGAAGATCTAAATTCTTACAGTATCTTTATGGTGAAAAGTTATTTACTATAGACATACAACCT
>JARXKL010000006.1 GCA_030272735.1 Patescibacteria group bacterium
GTTATCGCAATGGCGAGTCCAAGCAGTGCGTTAACTATGGTGCCACGAGCTCGAGCAGTTTTCTCTGACTCGCCTTGGCTCACAATGTACGAAATTCCTCCATATATAACGAATCCAACTGCGACTATCGCAGATAGTTTGAGCATTATTTCAATTATTGCAGCAACGATAAGCCAAACATCATTAAGACCGTGCAACTGCGGTCCGCATAAACCGTTAACTACTTTACCGTCTAAATATTTATACCAATGAGGGAATCCCAAAAAACTACCGCCAGGGCAGGGAGCGGCGAACTGAGTAATAAGCTGAGTAATCATTGGCCTAAGAATCCTGCTGGAATTATGTAGTTTAAGAATGCGTAACCGAATATATAAATTACAAGTGCAATGACTGTGCTTTGAATCCTCTTTGTGGCAATGGCCACTGACTGCGGCTCATCTCGTGAGCCGGCGTACTGTATACCGCCCATAATAAGTGAACCCACGATGACTAAGCCGACACCGTTAGACAGGAAACGAATGATTGCAAACGCCGCGTCAGTTATAGGATTGCCTTTACCCTTACAGCCTATTGATAGGCTTAGATTAACGGGGTTTTTGTCAGAAGCGCCACACACATCGGCGTGCGACGGCTCATAGCCTTTGGTCACGCTAGTATCTTCGGCTGGCAGATTACCGAAGTCGCCTTTAGCAGGTTTAGTAAGACTATGGCCAGTTGCCTTCAGTACTTTTTGTAACTTTTGGTTGAAATCATTTTCGTTCTTTGGTTGTGGACTGCTGTTAACTGTTTCATCGATGAATTCGATAGCTTTGTTGGTTAGGCAGCCTGCCTTACTATCCTTAGTATTATTATTGCAGTAGTAAGTAGCGACATTCTTAGTTGTTTTAACGGTGTCTTCGTTACGACAACCGGCTTTAAGTGATGGACCCTCTACTATTTTTAAGCAGTGGGCAAGTACAGGGTCAGTTACCGGGGCCTCGGCATGTACAGTTTTCGTCGTCCCGATTATCAAAAACAGGAAACAGGCGGTTAGGCCGGTGAGTGTTGCTTTTGTTATGAGTGTTTTGGTTGTGTGTAAACGTGCCATAAATAATGTTTTGAGTGATTAGCTATAGTATGCACTATATGGCCATGGCATACAAACGCATATCCGTGTAAAGCATGAGCAGCTTGGCTTTCTTGTGGTATCATGAAGACAAAAGACAGTGAAAAAATGAAGTTATTGCAAAAATATTTTGATTTTATTCGACGACCCCATCCAGCAGGAATATGGGCGCTGTTAGTCATAATTACACTACCCTTAGTCCTTGGGCTTGTTGCCCCCCTCACCAGTTCGCATGCTTCAGCTGCAGATCCTGGCGTGTTAGCCTGCCAAAAACTTGTGGTGGCTGGCACTGATACTGACCCTAGGAAAGTGCCGACTAATCTCCCAATGTACAAAGACTGTAAAACGGGCTACGATGCCGGCTACAATAACCCGAACCAAAATGAACCAGATAGTCCCGTAGGTCCTTGTAACGATACAATGACGAATAAGGGAATGTGCGAGAATGGCTTCAGACAAGGGAATACAGACAAAAAATCCACTACCAATCAGCCGAGCAGTGACACTATCGGGAAAGATGGTGCAGCTAAATGTAAGCCTTATCTGAGCGAAAAAGGACTTAGCAAAGATGTTCAGAAATCAAATTATGATGCATGCATAACGGGATATAATGGTCAGTTTGCTGGAAAAAATACTGAGGATGCATGCAAATCAGTCCCTGGAGCATACAAAAGCGCATGTTTGGCTGGTCATGATGCTGCTATAAACCATAATATAGTGAAACCAGGAGAGGGTGGCCAAGGTGGAGAAACAGGAGCAACACCTGCCAAGACTGATGGGTCTAATAGCGACACATCGCCAGACTGTGAATCAGGTGGATTCAATCTCTCATGGATCCTTTGTCCTATTATCAATGGCTTGGCGAGCGCTGTAGACGACATATATAGCAAAATGGTGCAGCCACTTTTAGTCACTCAGCCAATCGAGCTGCAAAATACTGATAAAGATCCTTCTCATGTCTATGAAATATGGTCAAACTTTAGAATTTACGGAGACATTCTATTGATAATAGTGCTGCTTGTAGTGGTCTTTGGCCAATCGATCGGCGGAGGAGTAATTGATGCATATTCAGCTAAAAAAATATTACCGCGTCTATTAGCGGCAGCAGTACTCATTAACATTTCCATCTACCTTGTGGCACTAGCAGTTGACCTAACAAACGTCCTCGGAAACGGAATCATAAACCTTATAGAGCAACCCTTCAAAGATGCTGGTGGGTTTACGCTCAAGCTAAGTGGCGGTGCCGCAGATCTTGGTATGGCTGCTTTAGTAACTGGTGGTATTTTTGGCGCCCTAACAATAGTGCCTTTATTAGAATTTGTTTTTCTATTTTTCTTAATTCCAGCTTTTTTGACTATGCTAGCCATCCTCGTAACGGTAATGGTTCGGCGAGGTCTTATCATATTCTTGGTGATGGTTGCGCCAATAGCATTTGCTTTATATTGCTTGCCGAATACTGAACAATACTTCAAAAAATGGTGGGATCTTTTACTCAAAACTTTGATGGTTTATCCTATCATCGCTGCAATATTTGGCATAGCTAATGTGCTGTCAATTACTATCAATACGACTACAAGCGGCATAAGCCAGTCTGTAGCTGGTTTAGTCTCTATCATCGCCTTATTTGTGCCGCTGTTTTTAATTCCGTTTAGTTTCAAATTTGCAGGCGGAGTGCTCGGTAAGTTAACGGATGTTGCACAAGGCATGGGCAAGAAGGCCCATGAAGGTATGAAGGGCAATCCCAACGACGAGAACAGCTGGCAAAGAAAGGCTTCACGAAATCTCAACGCTCAGCGTGCTAGCAAGAACCTTACTGGTGCTGCACTAGTAAAATCCGTAAGGCCGCAGGATTTCAGTCGAGGTGGTTCAAAGCTGCGCAAAGCAAGGCTTTCTAGTGTACGCGACGCATATGCAGGTTTTTACGGTAAGCAGGGGATGGCAGCACAGTCTTATGAGCATTTCAAAGAAGACAGTAATGTCATGCAGGACCTTGCAAGATTCGGCACTGGAGCTGAATCTCGGGCTGCCATAGAGGCTAAATATGATGGTGGAAGGAATAAGGACTTCACTGCTGCAGATAGAGAGCAGGCCTTGTTCTCTTCTGCAGCTGCTGACCGCATAGGCCGCACCAATTTCATGAGGCGCCAAGCGCTCGTGAATCCAGCGACCGTGGCATACGGAATAGCACCTGGCGAAGAAGGCTGGAACGAAGCTATGGCCATAAGCCGTGAACTTTCCGGTGGCGAGAAATATGACACTACACAGCCTGCACCCGACGCCTCTGCGCCTCGATATGACCCGAAGAGTCCTGCATACCAGCCAGCGCTAACTGGTGATGCAGGAGTCTTCCGGGGACTACAGAACACCTATCAGTATGTTGGCAAGGCAGCTGCGGGCAGGCACGATCAGTCTGGGGCGACAGATGGCAATATTTACAATGGCTACCGCGCTGCAAGTTCAGTTGGGTTGTACCAAAAATTCAATGGCAAACCATCTGGAATTACTGGCGAAGGCAAGTACTTTAGGGGCTTGTGGGACCGCGCCAAAGATCCTGCCACAGTAAACCAGCAAGATATACATAATTTTACCTCCAAAGAAGAGCGCGATGTATTTGATCACCATGATTTACGTATTGCCACAGTTGACAGAGCAAAACAAGCAGTTGCTGTTAACGCTCGAGAAATGGCTAGAGGCGGGTCAAGTGGAACCGGTGCTGCGTTTGATGAGGGAATGCGGCAGTCACAATTACATATCGAACATGCTGGGAATGCAAGTGATCCTAACAACGAATTGCGAAGGCTTATGGAAACACCTGAAGTAGTACGCATGACCAGAAGCTATGATCCCGAAGATGCGGAAAGACAACGCAGAGCCCCATAATGGCGTCATATAAATTAATACAAGATATCGAGGCAGAGGATCACATTTTGGGTCCGCTTTCACTACGGCAATTTATATATGGGTTGTGTGCGGCTGCAAGTTTTTACTTATCGTTTTTGTTATATACCCAAGGCGTGCCATTTTTGATACTACTCAGTCTGCCCCCAGGGCTATTTTGTGCTTTTTTTGCCTTCCCGTTCGGTAAAGATCAGTCGACGGAAGTATGGGCATTAGCTAAATTACGCTTTTGGTTTAAGCCTCGCAAACGAATCTGGGATCAAAGTGGCGTTAAGGAATTAGTTACGATTACGGCGCCAAAAAAAGTGGAGCGTATCTTGACCAACGGCCTCGACCAAGAACAGGTTCGGAGTCGTCTAAACGCACTGGCCAATACTATCGACAGTCGCGGATGGGCTATAAAAAATATAAACGTAAATGCGTATACCCAGCCAGATTTTGCCATAAACACTAACTCTGACAGGTTGCTTAATGCGTCAAGCTTTCCCCAAGATGTTGCTAGCATTAGCGTGCTCGCTTCAGACGACATAATGGACGCAACGAGCAACCCAATCGCACAGCAGTTTGACCAAATGATTAATCAGTCTGCTCAAGCGCATCGACAAGATATTGTCGATCAAATGAGCAGCACTGCGCCAGCACAATCACAAGTTACACCAGCAGATTACTGGTTCATGAATCAAGCGCCTGGCGCGACAGCAAATGCACCAACGTATCAGCCCCACATCGAACTTGCTGCAGCAAAAAACGCAACGCCAGAAGAAGAGGCAATCGCCGCGCATGCCCATGCCGAGAATTTGTCTAAAGATGTTTACCATAGCCACTTACGGACTCTTCAGCCGACAGCACCAACGCCGGTGGTAAAACATGCCAGTACCGGCGTTGTTAGCGCAAAAGACAAGCCTCATACCGCGGTGACACCACCCCCAGACCCTGCTATACTAGCATTAGCAAATAACAACGATTTGAACGTTTCGACAATCGCTCGAGAAGCCTCAAAAGTTAAAGGGGATGACCCCTCGGATAACGAAGTTGTTATATCGTTGCGCTAAGTACTTCGCGTTGAGCGAAAGAAAAAGCGGAAAATAAAGGTGGGCAGCATATAATGAATCCTTCAGCACCAAATCAACCAAACCCTCCTGCCGGTGGGCAGACCGCTGCTAACCCAAACCCAGGCTATATCTCTCCGGCTGGCGGCGAGCCACAGCAAAATTTTAATGTTCTCCAAAATCCAGATGTGCCGCAGCCGCTGCCACCACAAGCCTATGTGCAGCCTCCAGCTTCAGGAGCTATGCCTCAACCGCTAGCGCCACCCGTGCCAGTCGGAGGCGTAATGCCCCAAAGACCAACTACTATTTCTGGGGAAATGAATGGGGCGCCGCCGAAACCTGCCACCAATACGAATAGTACCCAAAACACTCTGCAAATTGCTGAGGTCCGTGACGGCATTGTCATAATGAACGACGGTTCATTTAGGTCGGTGATCATGGTAAAAAGCATAAACTTTGACCTCATGAGCCAGCAAGAACAAGAGGCAGTGGAATACAGCTACCAGGGCTTTTTGAATTCACTGTATTTTCCGATTCAAATCTTCACGCGCTCCCAAAAAGTTGACCTCGGGCCCTACATTGAAAAGCTTGATAAAATACGCACCGAACATGACAATATGCTCCTTGCCTTATTAATGGAGGATTACATCGGCTACATGGATGCTCTCAGTGAACAAACAAACATTATGGACAAAAAGTTTTATGTCATTGTACCGTTCTTCCCAGTTATAGATGCGCAAAAGGCCTTAACCCAAAGCAAGACATTTATAAGTGGCATTAGCAGCATGTTTGTTAAAAAAGAGCAGCATGTAACCATAAATGAAGTAGATTTGGAAAACGCCAAAACCGAACTGCGCAATCGCGTACAGGCCGCTCTAAATGGTTTATTACAATGCGGAATCCAAGGTTTACCCTTAGACACGCAAGAGCTCATTGAGCTGTATTACGACAGCTACAACCCTGATACAGCCACACGACAACAGCTCAAAAACTTTAACGAATTATCCGCCGACATAATAACCAAAGGTCAGGGAAGCGCACTGCAACCTCATCTACAAAGAGAGATGCAGTAGTCATGGCACTTGGAAGAAAGAAGCAGCAACCGCTTGACCCTGTAGCAATAGCGCAAGCCCAGAGAGCTCGCGAGGAGCAGGAAGTACAGGCCGCTTTCCAAAAAGGCGTGACTGCACTCCGTGACTTTATTGCGCCAAGTTCACTCGAGTTTAGCAGCACACACTTCCAGCTCGGCACACGCTACGCGCGCACTTATTACGTCTACGGTTATCCACGACAGCTCTACACCGGCTGGCTCAGCAGTATGGTAAACCTCGACGAAGTCATGGACATGAGCATGTATATTTACCCGGTCGAAAGCCAAGTGGTCTTAGAAAATCTTAAGAAAAAAGTTACGCAGCTCGAGGCAGGCATTCAAATTGATGGTGAGCATGGCCGCGTCAGAGACCCGGGCAAACAAGCGGCAATATTAGACGCCGAAGAAATGCGCGACAAATTGCAAGTAGGCGAAGAGCGTTTTTTCCGTTTTGGCCTGTACTTCACAATCTATGGTGGCAGCATGGAGGAACTGGAGTTTGTTAGCCATAAGGTCGAGTCTATGCTTGGCCAACAATTGGTATATAGCAAGCCGGCGACTTCACAACAAGAACAAGGGCTCAATAGCAATGTACCTCAACTCGTAGATCAGCTACAAATCAGGCGCAATATGAGCACTGGTGCATTGAGCACGAGCTTTCCATTTACGAGTGCCGATCTTACCCAAGATAATGGTATTTTATATGGCATAAATATGCATAACTCGGGGCTCGTAATTTTTGACCGGTTCTCTCTGGAAAATGGTAATTCCGTGGTATTCGCTAAGTCTGGAGCAGGCAAGTCATTTACCGTGAAGCTTGAAGCGCTGAGAAGCATGATGTTTGGCACAGAAATATTTATTATTGACCCAGAAAACGAGTACCAGCGCATGTGCGAGGCTGTTGGCGGTGCGTACGTACGCTTGAGCTTGAACTCGGCTACGCGCATAAACCCTTTTGACCTGCCGAAAGTTATCGATGTTGAGGAATCTGACAATGCCTTGCGTACTAACCTCATCACTCTGCACGGACTACTTCGCTTAATGATGGGTGGGGCACAAGCACAGATGCAAGGTGGCGGTGGTGTTACTATGCCCGCATTAGCACCATCCGAAGAAGCTGACTTAGATGCGGCCCTTATCGGCACGTACGCAAAAGCCGGGATAACCAACGACCCGCTTACTCACACTTCACAACCTCCTACTATTAGCGATCTTTACGATACTTTATTACATATGGGTGGGACGGGTCCCCAGCTAGCGCAGCGGTTACGTAAATACACGAGTGGAACCTTCGCCGGCATATTCAGCCAACAAAGCAACATTAATATCGATAACCCGATGGTGGTATTTAACTTGCGCGATCTTGAAGATGAGTTGCGTCCGGTAGCAATGTACATTGTGCTTAATTATATTTGGAATAAAACTAAATCCGATATCAAAAAGCGCTTGTTAATTGTCGACGAAGCATGGCAGCTCATGAAATACGAAGACTCAGCTAACTTCTTATTCAGCCTCGCTAAACGGGCACGTAAATACAACCTTGGCATAACCACCATCACTCAAGATGTGGAAGACTTTATGGGCTCTCGTATGGGTAGGGCAATTGTCGCGAATGCATCAATGCAGTTCTTGCTTAAGCAGTCTTCAAGTGCGGTAGATGTGCTGAGCGATGTGTTCAAGCTAACGAGCGAAGAAAAGAAGCGTTTGAGCCAGTTCCCCGTAGGGCAAGGCCTGTTTTTTGCTGGCCAAAGTCATGTGCACATTCAGGTTATAGCCAGTCCCACCGAAACAGGACTTATAACGACAAACCCCAACCAAGTACAGCAAATTAATGCGGCTGAACAAGCCGGAGAATTTAGCCAACCCCAGGGAACTATTGACCTGAGCAACAGACTGTATCCCGGTAACGTTTAGGGGTATACTAGAGGGTGAAAGTGAGTTAGGAAAATACCCAAATGGCGTTGCAAACACCTGGTTATGATACCGAGTCTGAAGACCAGGATTTCAGGCACCCCCTTGATGATGCAAGAGGCCACAAAGGAAGTCTAGCCGATGCAGAGCAGCGTGCAGCTGGTGACTCATCCGACCCACGTGGGCCTGACGACAAGCCCGCAGGCAAATCATCTGACCCTCGAGGCGATGTTGCCAACAAAGAAGGCTTATTTAATGCTGACGGCGACAAGAGTTTGGGTAAAGGCGGCTTATCGAGCGCTCCGTTAGCCGGTGCAGCTAGTATCATAAAGGGTGGTGGGGTTTTAGGTGCTGCACGTGGACTTTTCAGAGGCAGACGTCGAAAAGCGGCCGGCGGTGGAATAGTTGCGACTATTATTGGGGCTGTTATTTTTGCAGGTACAATAGCCTCTGGGCCCTTACAGCTTGAGCACTTATCAATGATATTGCAGACATTTGGCCACCAACACG
Organism: Patescibacteria group bacterium; assembly: GCA_030272735.1. Classification (GTDB taxonomy): domain Bacteria; phylum Patescibacteriota; class Saccharimonadia; order Saccharimonadales; family UBA4665; genus JARXKL01. Next base: position 8,564 of record JARXKL010000006.1, read on the forward strand.
AAAAAGACACAGCATCACGCACTAAAGGCCTGTACCGTTTTGCACGAACTGGCGATGTAAATGAGACTAGTGTTGGTTACTTTGGAAGTAGAAGCGCTAACAGGTCTATTAGCACACTAAAAGAGATGGGCATAGATGTTAATACCCGGTCAACATTCGGTAGTATTAAATCTATAACCTATGATTCGGCAAAGCTGTCCAAAGCGTATCCGGAACTGAAAAATGCGAGCCTTGCAGAAACTAAAGCCTTTTTGTCAGAAAAGCTTGGAGTCCCAGTAAAGTCATTTGGCAATCTCGGAAGTGGAAGTGACGTTGGAGGGTATAAGGTGTCTATAAACCGTTCTAATAACAGTTCGGCCGAGAATTATAGACTACTCAGAGAGCATGCGAAACTTATACCTAATGGGCGGGTAGCTAATGCCTTAAAACTGCCGCAGGACGGTAAGATCATGATGGCGATTAAAATGAGGCCGTTAGCAAAATTCTATGGCGTTCCCTCAATGTGGCACCCAATAAAAAAACAGACCGTAAAGATAACCAATAAATTAGATATCAAGATCGATCGACGCAAAGCAGCAAAAGCCAGAGAAACTGCTCGCGCAAAATTACGAGCACCCGCTGAATCTTCGCGATATATAGCAGCCAGAGAAAACATGAAAAGTAAGATTAATGGTATTCAAAGCAAAGTCGGTGGAGCATTACTGATAACAGGCGGCATGTGCGTCATTCGCAGCGTAGCCACCGATGTACCAGAGGTGAACAGGGGGGCTATAGTGGTTCCTTCTGTGCTTGAAGCTGCTGATAAAACAGCTGTAGGCTCTCAAAATATGTCCAATAAGGACATTGCTATGGAAGACGACGCAGCAATAGTTGAAACATTTACAGACGATAAGGGGGCCTCTATTTGGCAGTCACGTGCGCTACAGGCAATTTCCAACCCAACTTATGCGGGCGGGCAAGATATAGATACAAAATACAAACAAGCGTTTTTGAAAGACACAACAGCAGAAAATATAAAATCTACTTTTGGTGGTGGAAGCTTCGGAGCTGCAGCCTGTAGCCCGCTCGGCAGTGTTGTACAGCTAGCTGGCGGGCTTATCTTGATTTTGGGGGCAGTGCCAACTGACGGAGGGAGCTTGGCAGCATTTGCAGCAGCGAAAGGCGCTTCAGTGGCAGCCTCTGCGGGAGCTATCTACTTCTTAGAAAAAGGTGCAGTTGACTACTTTAAAACTAACAAAGCTGTACCAGAAATATTCGCAGGCCCCGAAGGCGGCAACCTACTAGCTTATGGCGCTAAAGAAGCTGCCAATATTAGTAGTCGGTCTGACGGTGGAACTGCTCGGAACAATACTCAAACTGCTGCGCTAGAAAAACAGGCACAATTTGCAAGCCAAAAACAGTTTCGGACTAAAAGCTTATTTGCGCAGATTTTTGACGTACATGATTATCGAACACCGGCAGCTAAATTCACCGACCGCTTAACGAGCAACCCGGCCAAAAACATAGCCATGATGACAAATAGTTTCCTAGGCGCGCTGCCTTCATTGATTCCACACGCTATCTCAACACTCATACCCACATCTCATGCGGCAATTGAGAAAAAGCCATACGATTGGGGATTCCCCGATTACGGTCTTCCTTCCGACTTACTAAAAGATAAGAATTATGAGGACCCTTACGACAACGCCGATAAAGTCGCTGCAGTACTGAATGACACAGCTAACCCGGATTATGCTTCCGGCCTGAAAGATAGGGCCAGTAAATGTTTTGGTGTAAAAATAGATAATCCAGACGGCCGTTGGGGCGCCGTATCAGAAAGTGAAACCAACCCTAATGGTGAGGATTATCTGAGCGCTCACTGCGATGATACAAGCGACCCCAACTGGAAGCGGATGATGCTGTTTGTCTTTGACACACGAACTATGTCATCAATAGCTTGTTATGAAGGCGAGGAATCAGCCTGCGCCGACTTTGGTATCGGGGGAGCGGCCAACTCCGAAACGGCTACCGGTAGTGCTGCGTCAACTGATGACGGCAACTGTAATGGTGGCAAGAGTCTCGGCGCGCAAGATGCATATGTAGCCGGGCAGAAATCCTCCGTAAAGATTTGTGCAATGCCTGCGGCAAATGGAACTACTATAGATGTTGCGTCTGAAATAAGTAGCAATGTAAAAGACCTTCTTGCAGCAGCAAAGAAAGACAATATTGAATTCGGTGGCTCGGGCTTTAGGTCTATGTCTGGTCAAGAAAGCGCGTACGCAGCTTACCAAGCAGGTACCGGTGCTGAAGCTGCAAAGCCTGGATACTCCAATCACCAGAGCGGCCTAGCTATTGACTTCAGTCTAGGTGGGCAAACGCTCTGCTATAGAAATCCAGCGTCTGCATGCTTCGGCAACAAGGGGTTTGATTGGCTTAAAAATAATGCGTCAAAGTATGGACTGAAGAATTACCCTAATGAAGCCTGGCACTGGTCAACAACGGGTAATTAATAATGTCTCTGACGATTTTTTCCTGCATATCTAAAAAGTTTATGTCAAAAGCAGTTTGTGTTATTCTCTTGTTTTCTTGTATAGTTTCAGTTTCTTCCGTTACCGTATTGGCTTTGAGTGGTGAGCAAAAACTCATTTTTGACCAGGGCATCAACTATTTCGACGCCGAATCTTGTGGAGCATTCGCTACTTCGACGGGTGCTGCTACGCATACTGATGCAGAGGGGAGCGCCGATGCCAAAGCTAATGCGCTGGTAATTTATACTTTTCTAACATCTCACGGTTTAACAAAACCCCAAGCAGGAGGCATTTTAGCCAATTTATACTATGAGTCGGCTGGCCTAAATCCAAAAAAGGTACAGAATGGGGGTGATGCTGAGGAAATCACAGTAGACAATTTTACGGGGTACGGATTGGCCCAATGGACTTCTCGAAACCGGCAACAAGGGCTTAAAGACTTGGCTGCTAGTAGAAATAAAAAATCATCGAACCTAGGATTACAGATAGATTACTTATGGAAGGAGCTTACTGGAGGGTATAAACAAGCGTTATCTAATTTAAAGAAAACTACGGACTATAGTTCCGCGATTTATGTAATTATTAATCAGTTTGAAGCCCCACAAGATCGAAATCAAGTACAGTCTCGAGGTGATGCGTTTAAGTCTATATATGATTCATTGCCCGAAGCAGCAAGTGCCGCTGACTCATCTGCGTCAAGTGCCTCGGGTGATACTAGTGGTGTACAAAATTGCATGTGTCCGGCTCCTTCGGCCGATCCAGCAGGCTCTAACGGGAAAACAGTAGCTATTGATCCGGGGCACGGTCCGAGTGCAGTCACGGTAGATTCGAAAACAGGACTTAAACAGGTTGAGACAAATAATCAACCTGAGGGTAAAAATGTATGGGATGTAGCTCAATTAGTAAAGAAAAGCCTGGAGGCCGACGGATATAAGGTTGTAATGTTGAAACAAACAGAAGATGAAAGTGTGACTTTTAGGCAACGTGCAGAGCGTGCAGATCAGGCCAATGCGGACATTGCGTTAAGTATTCATACCGACTCTACCTTAGGAAATGACGGTCAAATATATCCTCAAAAAGTAGGACTTTATAGAGGCTCTGGTGCGAATAAGACCACATTTACCGACGCAAAAACAGCAGAAACAAGTCAAAAATATTCAGACATATTTAAGTCTGAACGACAAAAAACAGAAGGTTCCGACATTGTCGTTAAGTACAATGATTTCAATGGCAGGCAAGGCTACGAGCCTGGCGATATACAAATGGTTCAGTTATTTTCGAAAACACCGTGGATATACAATGAGGCCAAAAGTTCTGATGTTGCTAAGTATGCTAAAGGCCTAATAAGCGGGGTTGAGAAATCTTTAGGGCAGTCGGGTGATACACTCAGCACGCAAGCTGACGCCACCACCTGCGCCAATGGCGGCGTCAGTAGCGGCAATGGGTCTATCGACGATATTTATGCCACAGCGCTGAAGTACGCTTGGTCTGATTACACAAACCCTAATCCTACCCCAAAGCCAAGCTACAAGTTCGCTTACGATTCAGGTAAGCGCAAAGGCGATTATCCTGGGGGCGGATATACTGATTGTGGAGCTTTTATAACGAGACTCATGATAGATAGCGGTGCTGACCCCAATTATAATAGCAAAAAACTAGCTACGTCTGGCCAGATTACACAGCTTAATACAGACAGTAAATACGAGAAAATTGGTAATGTTACAAATGTAGGCCAGCTGAAACCTGGCGACATAGCTGTCAGTGACAGCCACACCTATATGTATGTTGGTAAGCACGCTGGTTTGAAGAGCCAGTATGACTCAGTTTCGGCTTCTTTAGCTGTTAGTTCACCTGGACGAACGCCAATGGCAAGCAACTCTTATGATTTGGGTAGCTGGCATTGGTATAGATTGAAGAGTATAAATTAATATGGAACGATTATGATGAATTTATGGACATTCAATAAGAAAATACTACTGCTTGTTTTAATATTATTTGTCTTGCCTCTACTAATTGTTGCTTTCTCATCGTTATCGAAGATTGGAAAAGTTGGAATAACAGTAAACGTTGCGCCGAGTACTGCCAAGCTTTATGTTGATGCCCGTAAAGTTTCTCCTGGCGATGTATATGTTCGTTCAGGTCATCACCGACTCGAGGCTAAACTTGATGGGTTTAACGCTTACTCAAAGGAGTTTGATACAGATAATTCGCCTAAAAAGGTGGTTTACGATGTATTGCTCAGCCCTAAAAATACTTACGGACAGTCTATTCTTGACGACAATCCCAAATTACAACAGGAGCGAGAAAACATGGGCGGTGCAAAATTCAGTCAGAATAGCCAAGCGCTGAATGTTAAGTATCCTTTTTTGAAAGATCTACCTCTTGAGGGGCAACGGTTCACGGTAAATTATGGCGATGCTGTTGAGAGTAAAATAAAGGACGGTGATGTTGCAATAGCACTGTATGTAAGCGTCACTGATCCATCCGAAAAGCGTAATGCAATAAGGAGTATTACCGAGCAACTTGGGGTAGAACCAAGCGACATTGAAATCATTTTTACAGACTACTTTAATCCTATTACGGTGAAGGGTAATAATGAATCATCGAACTAACAAGCGAGCCCTAATTACTATAGTTACCTTAGCGCTGATATTTGTCATCGGTTTATCTTTTATTGCGTACAGATCTTCTCAGACCAAGCTATCCATACAGCCTAGTGTTCCTTCGGATATAGCCCTATACAAACCTACTGTTGACGAAAATGCTGATTTGAGCAAAGAGAAACCTGTGTATGTGTCGGTAATGGGGATTTTTGATACAAGGGTAAGTCCCGGCACATATACCTATGTCGTTGCGCCAAGAAATAAAACTTATGAAACCCAAATATCACCATTAGACGTTACGGGTAAATCAATGAAATTAAAAGTAACACTCGTTTTGAAACAGAATCGATTGGCAGAACTTTCTAGCTTACAGCGGCCACTAATTGAGCAAAAACTCAGGGAAACTTATGCCAGTACGCTAAAAAATTTTACTGTTGCTGATGTTAAGGCTTTTGGAGATGGCTCGTGGTACGGAGTTCGGTTAAATCCACTTGCAGGAGAAGTAGATACTTACATAAGCATAGTGCGCATCACTGGGAAAAATAATGTCGAAATAGCTGCACCACCATCGCTTACTTTAGCGGCTCCAATATACCCTAGCATTCCGAAAGAAGTCATTATAGGTACAAATTTAATGATTAAAGATTTGTATTAATTGCTAGTCGCCACTCAGGGCGATGACGGTGCAGTTTTCGGCAAAGTGTTGGACTACGACGTCGGCGTCGGTGGTAGTTATGAAGGTTTGATAGGCAGCTAGGTAGTCAGTGAGGGCATGGCGGCGTTTACCGTCGAGCTCTGAAAAAACGTCGTCTAAAAGTAGCAGTGGGGTGACACCGCGAGCAGCTTCAAGCACGCGTAGTTCAATTATTTTTAGCGCCAATACGGCGGTGCGGGTTTCACCGCGCGAGGCGCTTGCGGAAGTCGAATGTCCCTCAAATAATAACTCCATATCTTCGCGGTGTGGGCCACTTGCGGTAAAGCCGCGCAACCGGTCAAGCTCAATACTGGCTTCTAGTTTTTTGAGCAAACTGGTTTCGTAGGTTGCGACCGATAGGGGTGTGCTGTAGCTAACCGTCACTTTCGTCGCTGTTTTTGATAGCGCGATATAAAGTTCACTGAGCTCTTCAGCAATTCTATTCAATAATAGGCAACGGGCTTTTACAATTTGTCCAGCTAACTGACTCAGCCTAACATTCCACGGAAATAACTGTGAATCGCTGGCGCCGTGTTGTTTTAGTAAGGCATTTCGCTGTGCCAAGGCGCGCTTGTATTGTCGGCGAATCGCACCATAACCGGGCGTAGTTTGCTCGAGCAAGTCATCGAGATAGTTGCGGCGCCGCTCAGGGCCACCGGACAGTAGCTGCAAATCGTTTGGCTCAAACAAAACGACTGGTAGGCTGGTTTGTAAACTGAGCCGCTTATACTGCCGCTCGTTGATCTCGTAGGTCTTGGTAGGTTTTGGTTCAGTAACAAGCTTGATAGTCCGCAAGCCGCCTTCAGAATTGTGTGCATCGAGCCGTGCCCAGGGCGCATCAAAACTGATCAAATCCTGATCGCTGACACGATATGATCCGCCGCGCGCCAGTACCAAGAGTGCTTCAAGGAGATTTGTTTTGCCACTAGCATTCGGGCCAACCACTATATTTACACCTGGACCAAACTCAAACGATGCATCCTCGTATGAGCGGAAGTTCTGCAGACGCAAGTCGGTTATCATCTGACAATTGTACCTGTTTTAGATTGACAAACATAATAGTGTGTATTACAATGTGTATTATGAGTAGCATAAGAATGAACATCACCTTACCCAGAGAACTTGGTCTCAAAGTAAAGGCCTCTAAGAATAGTAGCGCGCTGATAGCAGAGTCGCTACAAGAAAAGTTTGACCGTCAAGATAAAGAGTCGCTGAATAAAAAGCTCGAGATAGCCTATGCAGATGCCGCCATGTCGAATGAAGACCAGGGACTCTGGGACACAACTATAGGAGACGGTTTGAATAGTAAAGGAACTAGTTAGCGTGAGTGCTGTAGGGTCAAATATTCTGCGCGGGCATATTTACTGGGTCACCTTCGACCCCACAGTTGGTTCTGAGATCCGTAAAACAAGACCAGCATTGGTGATATCCAACAATGTAGCAAATAGGTATGCAAGCACCGTGACGGTTATTCCACTTACCTCCAACACTAGTCAAGTAAGGCCGTTTGAAGTTCTGATAACTGCGCCAAGTGGAGGTCTTGATAAAGATAGTAAGGCCAAAGCCGATCAAATTCGAACCGTCGACAAGCAGCGACTCAGCACCGAGCCACTTGGCGGCCCTGTTAGTAACGAAATACTCGTAAATCTAACAGAAGCGCTAAAAATCCACCTCGATATCTAGGATTTCAGCGGCATAATAATATGCTGGTAGTCTTTTGAGGCTGAATCTTGAAGCAGTGTTGGTTCGAGTTTGCCGTTGAAACCAAACAACACTGATTCGCCACTGAGAGCATTGAGCGCATCAAGTAAATAGCGTGAGTTAAGTGTGATACTGCCACTTCCCGTAACTTGAGCTGTCGCGGTAGCGGTGTTTTCACCGAGTTGCGAGGCGACAGAGCGAATACTCAGCTCACCTGAGGTTTCGCCTACTTCAATTGTTACACTACCAGCACTTTCACGAGCAAACAAACTAGATACCTTCGTGACGTTAACAAAATCACTGCGCTTCAGTACCGCTTTGGTTGCAAACGAGGCTGGAATTAATTTTCGGTAGTCAGGATATTTACCTTCAACTAAGCGGGTTACGAGTTCTACGTCGCCAACCTGGAATAACACTTGTTGATCATCATGAGTAACCGATACTTTTTCAGCGCCATCGCCAAGTACACGCAACAAATCCTGCATAGCTGAAGCTGGAATAAGTAGTCGTACCTCTTCGCTATTCGCGCCGAGTTGTTTTTCGGCTAAGCGGTAGCTGTCGGTAGCAGCAATGTAGAGCTTGCCGTCAATAACCTGGAATAATACCCCTGTTAATACTGGTCGGGTTTCATCATTCGAGGCAGCAAATACAACTTGCTGTAAACCTTTTTTAAATAAAGCACCGTCTACCGTCCACTGTTTACCGGTAGTTATTGCTGGCATGGAAGGGAAGTCGTCTGCGACAATACCGTTGACGACAGATTTATATTGCTCGGTTGAAACGTGCAGCTTTGTTTCTTGCAAGTCGAGTTCAATAACGCCGGAAGGTAAGCTACTCACAAAGTCTTGCATGAGCCGGGCGGGCACGGTAATGGACCCTTCTTGGGAAACTTTAGCTCCAATGTAATGTGTAATTGCTATGTCTAAATTAGTAGCCGCAATACTTAAGCGGTTATTACTGGTGCTTATTAATACGTTGGCAAGTATGGGTAAGGTGCCTCGTGTATTAGCAACGCGAGCGACTGCATTAAGGGCTTTCTGTAAGTTTTCCTGGGTGACCTGAAGTTTCATATGTGCTCCTACTAATAACTAAGTTAATTTAAATTTAATTTTTTCGTTGTCTTTGTAGGTGGTGTGGATTGTGGGTAAAAACTGTTGGTTTACAGATACGGGGACTGCAAAAAAGCCGTGGAAAGACCGCCGTAAAGATGCCTGCAAGCACTGGTATAACTGCCTAGGTTTATCCCCATGAACAATATGTTGCATAAAAACTGTGTACAAATTAGCAGTTTTTCCGAGTACTTTTCCAGACGTGTCCACAGCTTGCCCCCAGATTTTACGCATACAAATGCTCCTTAATTTCGGAAATAGCATTTCGCAAGCTGGCGTCAACTTGTGATTCTTTTTGGATTTTGTCGACAGAATGAATTGCCGTTGTGTGGTCTTTGCGACCAAGCTCTCGGGCAATTTTAGGAAAACTTAAGTGCAGTTCATTACGCAGCATATACATTGCAACCTGGCGGGGAACGACAATATCTTTATCGCGCTTAGGCCCGACAATATCCTCCATAGGAATCTGAAAGTGGCGCGCAGTGCGTTCAATGATTTGCTTGGCGCTCAAATGTTTTGGACGTGCCTTGCTCACATTCAGTAAACTTGCGGCAATCGCCATGGTTGGCTCGATACCGCGCATTTCACACCAGGCCAGTAGTTGGTTGAGCGCACCCTCAAGCTCGCGAATGTTAGTTTGGCCGTTTGTTGCGAGATATTCTATTACTTCATGACCAAGTTCAGTGCCGTGGCTTTGCGCCTTTGTGCCTATAATAGCGCAGCGGGTCTCAAAATCAGGAACTTGCATATCGATACTCATGCCGCCGCCAAATCGTGACTGTAGCCGCGCTTCAAGAGGAGTAATTTCTTTTGGCGGCTTATCCGAGCTCATAATGATCTGTTTGTTTGCCTGATGCAGGGTGTTAAAGGTATGGAAGAATTCTTCCTGCATCTTGTCTTTGCCGGCAATGAACTGAATATCATCGACGATCAAAACGTCAGCTGCTCGGTAATAACTGGCAAAGGAAGCAGTGTTACGTTGGCGCAATGCTTGCACAAACTCGCGTACGAATTGCTCCGTTGAGATATAAAGGATTTTTAATTTAGGATCGCGCGTTGCAATGGCATTGCCAACAGCTTGAATAAGGTGCGTCTTGCCGATGCCGACGCCTCCATATAAAAAGAGGGGGTTATATTTGGTTCCTGGCTGCTGCGCAATTGACTGGCAAGCAGCAAAGGCGAGCTCGTTGCCGTCGCCAACTACAAAGTTGTCGAGGGTGTAGCGCTCATTCAAGCCTTGGCCGTAGCCATGGGACAGTACATCTTTTGCTGGAGCGCCGAAAACGTTTTGCGACGAAGGAATGTCGGATGACAAAGATGAAAGCTTTGGTTGGTCACCATGATCGGTCTGTTTTTCTGGCTGAGGAGTACGCGGAGGGCCGGCAACAATTCGGTAGTCGACTTGCTGTACTTTGACGCCATTTTTTTCAAGCGTCTCTTTAATTATGTCTGTATATTTTTTTTCAAGCGTCTGCTTAATAAAAATATTGGCTACACCAATAACAATACTGCCTTCTTCTTGCTTTTGTAGAGTAGTGTTCTTGAACCAGGTCACAAAGTTACCCCTTGAAACCGTCAATTCAATCTCACCGAGTACTGCTTGCCACAGACTGTCTTGCTGCATTACCGCTCCTTGTGTATCACTAATATACCTGAGAGAGACACAGTTTTCCACACCTATTTACGTGTTCTACACAACACCCTTAGGCTTTTTAGCTCAATTTGACGAAACGGGGGTACATTTGTACACACGCAACTTGCTCATCTGTAAAGCTGTGGATATAAAGACAGTTAAGGTGGATAACTTTTCAATTTCCGTGGGAATGTATTGTCAAAACTACCCCAAACTTGCGTTGTCAGACCGGTATTCTTCAGTATGCAGGGTAGGCTAACACTTTACAAAAGCCCTCATAACAGATATAATCGTGTGAACGTTAATACAATCTTGAATCGAAGTTAGGAATAGTTATGCCCAAGCGAACCCACCAACCAAAAAAGCGCTCACGCGCCCGCGAACACGGCTTCTTTAAGCGTATGGCAAGCAAAGCAGGCCGCAATGTGCTCAAGCGCCGCCGCTTGAAGGGTCGCGCTAAGCTCTCAGCTTAAGTCGGTGCGCTCCTATGCTCTCGCGCAGCCACCGCTTTCACGGTTACGGTAGCCTCAAAGGTACGTATAGCCGTGGATCTACGGTGCGCTCACCACTCATCACGATAAAGTATCTCAATAGAAGCCCCGATAAGCCCTACCGGGTAGCAATTGTGGTGAGTAAGAAAGTCGCCAAGTCGGCAGTGGTGCGTAATCGGATTCGTCGGCGGCTGTATGCAGCCACTCGCGAGCAATCTGCACTTATCGCACCAGGCACCGATTTGGTTGTAACAGTTTTCAATGCGGAAGTCGCTGTGATGCCAGCTGAGCAATTAGTAACTACTGTCTCGGGGTTGTTACAAAAAATTGCTAAGCCGGCAAATAACAACGGTCAAACTGTACCGCGTGCTATAGTTAAACCAGATATATCCGCAAAGGGAGAGAGATAAAACTTATGTTTACGACGTTTATTGTTCAGCCGCTGTTCAACCTGTTGGTGTTAATTTACGCAATTTTACCGGGCCACAACTTTGGCCTGAGCTTGATCATTTTCACGATTATTATTCGGCTGCTCCTTTGGCCACTGGTTAAAAAACAGCTCCATCAGGCCAAAGCGATGCGCAAAATGCAGCCGCAAATCAAAGAGATCAAAAAGCAGACCAAGGGCAATCGCCAAAAAGAATCTCAGATGCTCATGGAGCTCTATAAGGAGCGGGGCATTAATCCGCTTGGCGCCTTCCCGACACTTATCGTGCAGTTTATCGTTTTGATTGGACTGTACAGTGGTCTGCAGAAAATTATTCGTAATCCGCACAGTATTGTTGATTTTTCGTACCCAGCCATTCAGCATATTGGTTGGATCCAAAACCTGAGCCACGACATTCACAAATTCGATAACACTCTTTTGGGTATTATCGACCTCGGCCGACCTGCTGTAGGGCCAAAAGGCTTTTACCTCGGTGCGTTCTTGCTCGTTGCCGGAAGCGCAATTGCCCAGTATTTCCAAGCGAAACAACTTATGCCCGACAACAAAGATCAGCGTAGTTTACGCGCTATTTTGAAGGGTGCGGGCGAGGGCAAACAGGCCGATCAATCCGAAGTAAACGCAGCAGTCGGCCAAACTACACGTTATCTTATACCAGGCATGATCTTTATCTTTACGATTAACCTCGCTGCAGCACTCAGTTTGTACTGGTTAGTTGGTGGACTGGTTGCCTATATTCAGCAGTCTATCGTGCTCGGCAAAGATGAGAAGGAAATGGAAGCCATCGGCGATAAGCCTTCTAAAAAAGACATTCGGGCAATACCTGAAGCTGAAGTCGTCAGCTCGCCATCCGGAAGCGCTGCTGTTTCAGGCGCGCCAGCCGCGACTACTCGGCAGAAAGCTGGCAAGAAAAAGTCGGCAAAGGGTAAAGCTAAGCGGAGGAAGAGGTAATGGCTGACACTTTGAACGACTCCCTGAACAATTCTATGGAAGAAGCAATCGTCTACGGTAAAAAATACCTCGAAGATCTCTTGAGCTTTTTCGGCCTCAACACTGAAGTGCAGGCGACGCACGATGAAGAAGTCATTCAATTGAACGTTCCTAGTACACATTTGAACGGCTTTTTGATCGGCCAACACGGCGACAACATGCGCTCACTCCAATACCTCACGAGCACCGCGCTCAAAAACAACGGTTTCGCGCATACCCGCGTTAATGTTGACATAGCAGATTATAAAAAACAGCGCGCAGACCGCTTACGCGAAAAAGTCGAAGTCTGGGTAAAGCAAGTCAAAGACAGCGGCGAACCAATGAGCCTCGACCCCATGAACCCCGCTGACCGCCGGATAGTCCACCAGGTGGCCGCCGAATACGGCCTTTTGAGCGAATCCGCAGGCGAGTTCCGCGAGCGGCATGTAGTGCTGCAGCCAGCAGCTGAAACTGAAGAGTAGATAGCGAGGCTCTATTCGAGCGCTTTTTCGTAAACCCGTAGGGTTTGCTCGGCCATACGCTGCCAAGAGTACTTTTCGACCTGCAATTTGCCGTTTTTGATGAGCTTTTCACGCAATTCTTTATCTGTTAACACTTCATTTATGGCGTCGGCCATGCTCTCGACGTTTTCTGGGTCAAAATAGTGAGCGGCATCCCCGTAAATCTCGGGTAAGCAGGTGGCATCGCTACTCACCACCGGTGCGCCGTTTAGCATGGCCTCGAGGCCCGGCAAGCCAAAGCCTTCGCTGAGTGAAGGGAAGACATACGCTTCGCAATTTTCATATAACCAGCGTAGTAAGCCTTCGCTCGCAAAGCCGGTAAACACCACATTGTCTTTGTATCTATCGGGAACGCCTGTGGCAATTCGCTCGTAATTGGCGTCTTGCTTGCCAACGAGGACTAACTTTAGATCGTAGTGCTGAGCGAGCAGGTGAGTGTAGGCCGCTATTAATCTCACCAAATTCTTGTGAGGCGTCGGTCTGCCAACATACATAATAAAACGTGATTTTTGCAAATCGGGGAGGGGAGTCGGGGGATCCTGTATGGGGTCGGCCGATTCATATGTTACGGTGACTTTGTTCGGGTCGATATGGCTGAAATTGACGAGGTCAGACTTGGTAAACTCAGAGATGGCTATAACGGCCTTTGACTTTTTAACAGCGGCCTTTATGACCCGGTCGTAAATTCCCTGTTTAATTATAAAAACTGTTCGCTTTTTGTCCGGGTTATGAAAACGGAGGGTCGTAAGGTCATGAATCGTCGTAACCGTTTTGCCGCGGTATGTAATGGGCTGCTGCGGAAATGTAAAATGTACGAGATCTGGTTTTAGCTGCTCTAGTTGCCTCTTAAATCCGATTTGCTCAGCAAAACTAAATTCCTTATGAGGACACGCAACTTTTGTAAAATTCGGATTACTGGGCTGCCAGCCAGCCATATCTTGAGGCTTGAGCAGGACGCTGTACTGATGCGGCGATTCAAGCTGCTGAAGATAGTGGAGTAGGCGCTCCACATAGCGGCCGCTACTGGTCCTGAGCTCTCGGGCGTCTATGGCGATGTGCATTATTGGGCCCTTCGAAATGTTAGTTTCCACCAAATAGCTCGTAGTTTACGAAGCGCATGGGCATTCGGCGGCAGGTCGTGTACCATCATCGACCAGATATATTCATCTGACACTTTTTTATTTCCCTGGATCTGTTTACGTTTTTTGAACCCAGTAAATAATAATTGAGTGCCCTTCAGGTCGCCTTTGAGGGCGATCCAACCCTGTCCGCGGCTAACCGCACGTAAGAAAAAAAGCGTATGAGCCAACGTAAAACGCCACCCGACACTAAACAAGTATCTTCTTGGTACGTTTTTGAGCAATAACAAGGGTTGGTTCTTCATAGTCTGATATGTGGTGAAACCTTTTACTTTGCTGCTTGTTGCGCCAATCTGATGGTGCACCTTCGCCTCAGGAAAATAAGCCACTTTCCACCCAGCAAGCTGGGCGCGGAAACTAATATCGACATCTTCGTAATAGGCAAAAAAGTCTTCATCAAACAGTCCAATTTCCTCGAGCATACTTACGCGATATAAACTAGCCCCACCGCTGGCGCTAAACACTTCAGTCATTTGGTCATAAACTTTTACGTCGTGCTCGCCCCTACCACGAGGATACGGCAGCCCCCAATTAGTGTAATAATCTCCAGTGCTATCTAGTTGTGAACCGTCTCCATTTAAAATTTTCGATGTGGCTATTCCGTGTTGCTGTTCAGTCGCTAGTTTTTGTTGTAAGTTCTCTAGCCATTTGGGGTCAGCTACCGCGTCATTATTAAGCAATGCAACATATTCAAACTTTTGCTCGATTGCGCTCCGAATGCCGCAATTAACTCCACCAGCAAAACCTAAATTAGTTTCGTTAACGATTATCTCAACGGAGCTATAGTTTTTATGTAGGTATTCTAACGAACCATCAGTGGAGGCATTCTCAACTACTATTACGTGGCAATCCTCTGACTGTATGAGTAGGGCGTCAAGGCAAGCACCAATCTCGGCCATACCGTTCCAATTTGGTACAACTACCGCTATCTTACGCATCGACTTGAATTCATTCTTCCTCTATAATACCCCATAACAATGCGACAAATTATGACAAAGCAAAACCGGGCGCTTCTAAGCGAACTGGTCCGCACAGACTTTAAGCTTCGCTACCAAGGCTCCGCACTTGGATATGCTTGGTCGTTACTTAGCCCACTGTTGATGTTCGCAATACTTTATGTTGTATTCGTAAAATTCCTCAGACTGGGTAATGGTGTACCCCACTACCCTATCTATTTGCTACTAGGCATCGTTATATGGAACTTCTTTTTAGAAATGACTATGCAAGGCACTACGGCTATCGTAGGCAGAGGCGACTTAATTAGAAAGATTCGTATACCTAGGTGGATGATTGTGTTCAGTACGAGTCTATCAGCCCTTATAAATCTAGGCCTGAACCTAGTCGTCGTAGCAGCGTTTATGATATTTAATAAAGTTGGTTTTTTAGATACATTGCCGCTACTCATATTTCCGTTATTCGAGGTATACGTACTGGCATTAGGAATGTCATTATTGCTGTCTGCTCTTTTTGTAAAGTATCGAGACGTAAGCTATATATGGCAGATTATTTTACAAGCAGGGTTTTACATAACGCCAATAATATACCCATTATCGCTTATAACAAACGTTACACTTCAAAAACTAATTATGATAAATCCTGTTGCCCAGGCAATACAAGATGCACGATATGCAGCAATAACGCATGCTACAACTACTGGATCGAATGTTTTCGGAGGCGGATACTATAAATACACCCCTTTCTTGATAGTAACAGCAGCTTTCTTCGGGGGTTTAATGTACTTTAAGTCACAATCAAAATATTTTGCGGAGAACATATAATGTCTGATGATATTGCGATTAAAATTGAGGGTATCAGCAAGACATTTAAGCTGCCTCACGAGAAAGCCGGTTCTATAAAAAATACGTTGATTGGCTTTGCCAGGCGAAAGCGTGGATATGAGCTGCAAGAAGTACTTAAAGATGTGACATTTGATATTAAGAAAGGTGAATTTTTTGGTATTGTTGGCAGAAACGGATCAGGTAAATCTACGCTCCTCAAACTCATTTCTGGAATTTATACCCCCTCGAATGGATCAATAACCGTAAATGGTAAGCTCACACCATTCATAGAATTAGGAGTAGGATTTAATCACGAACTTACAGGACGCGAGAACGTATACCTGAATGGAGCACTGCTAGGCTTTAGTCGCTCCGAAATGGAGTTGTTATACGATGACATCGTTGCATTTGCAGAGCTAGAAAGATTCATGGATCAAAAGCTAAAGAACTATTCTTCAGGTATGCAGGTGCGATTAGCATTCTCAATCGCAATTCGTGTAAAAACCGATATCTTAATCCTTGACGAAGTACTGGCTGTAGGAGATGAAAGTTTTCAACGTAAATGTCTCGACGTTTTTGAAGAATATAAGAGAAATAAAAAAACTATAGTGCTTGTCACTCATGATATGGCGACTGTACGACGTTTTTGCACTAAGGCTGTATTGATTCATGACGGAAAGTTAATTTCTGAAGGAAAAACAGAAGAAGTAACCGAAGGCTATACAAAGCTCAACCAAGAAAGTATTGATAACCAGGTGCCTCAAATACAAGACCACGAACCATCAGATCTAGTCATAGCACTTAAAAACACCGAAAACAAAAATACAAAAAGATTTGAATACGGAGAGGATTTAAGAGTAGAGTTAAGTTGGCCTAAAACAAAAAAAGTCAATGCTGCAGGTGTTACAATTAACACGAGTATGGGTGAATGTGCCTATGCGACTAATACTTTCATTGATAAACAAAACGTTACTACTAACAAAATTATTTGCAGCTTCAAACTAAATCTCGGGGCAGGTAAGTACTACATTATGGCCGGTACTTTTTTAGACCGGCCTGAATCCCAGGTAGATTTTGTTACACACGGACCATCGTTTTTTATAAATCAGGAATCACGCATTAAAGGTGAAGGGATAACTAGACTTGATCATGAATGGAGGCAATCGTAGATATGGCGCATAACCCACTTGAAGAATACTTTCGCAAAAATGATGGCAAACTAATACACAAATGGTTGCATTACTTTGAGATCTACGACCGACACTTCAATAAATATCGCAACAAGCCCGTAACTATATTAGAGTTTGGAGTATTTCAAGGTGGCTCACTGCAAATGTGGCGACATTATTTTGGTAAGAAAGCCCGGATTATCGGGGTAGATATTAATCCAAAATGTAAAGAACTTGAAGAGAAGGGTATCGATATCCGTATAGGTGACCAGGAAGATCGCGATTTCTTAAAAAAACTAATGCGAGATATAGGACCTGTGGATGTTGTTATCGAAGACGGTGGGCATACAATGGCGCAGCAAGTAAATACTTTTGAAGAAGTATACCCATACGTAAAAGATGGCGGGGTATTTCTTATAGAAGACCTACACACAAGCTACTGGTCAGATTATGATGGTGGCTACCGTAAAAATAGTAGTTTCATTGAATATTCCAAAAATATTATTGATGATATCAATGCTTGGCATTCCCATGACCAGGAGAGTTTTAAGGTGAACAAGTATACAAAGTCAGTTGGAGGTATGCACGTTTACGACAGCATAATAGTGTTTGATAAAGCATTAATTTCAGAGCCATCTCATAAAATGACAGGCAAAAAAACAATAGGCTGGGATGAATAGCAACATGAATTCTTTTAACCCACATACTATAAGCAAGTAGATATTAAGATTATGTCACAGTATTCTCAAAACAAATTCGTTGAATCAGACAATCACTCTTGGAGCCTACTTTATAAGTATATTAACGATAATGCCAAAGTACTCGACATAGGGTGTAGTAGCGGGTCTTTTGGCGCGGCATTAATAACTTCAAAAAACTGTACAGTCGATGGCATTGAAATCTTCCATGACGATGCAGTAGCTGCCAGCAAACAGTTAAGGAACGTATATGAGGTTAACGTTGAAGCAGATCAGCTAACCGAAATAACAGATAAATACGATTTTATCGTTTTTGCTGATGTATTAGAACACCTCATAGACCCCGTACTAGCTTTGACCAACGTGAAAAAGCTCCTAAAACCAAATGGTTCGGTCATCTACTCAATTCCTAATATGGCACATATTTCGATTCGCTTAGCATTACTTAAAGGCGACTTTGATTACACCGAAACCGGGCTATTAGATGAAACGCACATACATTTTTATAATCAGAAAAATATTGAACGCATTTTTAGTGAATCTGGCTATGTCATAAGTGACCAAAAGTATACATATGCCAATTACCCAGTTAAATTTATTGAAGAAACGCTCGGTAAGTCAGGACTTATAGTCCAAGATAATGATATTTTTGATAAAAAAATGTCTGACGTAGACGCTCAAGCGTTTCAATTCATAGGACAAGCGCTCGTTACAACACATACAAAGAGGCACACCGTCATCAAATCCTTGCCACACAAAATGGACACTAAAGAACTAAATAAAATACTGACCATATACGAAAAAACTGTTAAAGATGACAGGGAGGCATTAAAAGCGCAAACTGAGCAAATTGATCAATTAAATAACGCACTATTAGAAACTAGCAATACTCTTACTAGTTTGCACAACTCGTTGTCTAGAATACAAAATTCGTTATCGTGGAAAATTACGAAGCCGCTACGTTTGGCATCAAGATTATTGCATAAAATCAAATAGTTAGTGAAAACGGTTTGTTAATTCTGGCAATAAAACTCTTTTTGGATTAAGTTTTTTGCTTAATCTCAGTTTCGCATAAGCACAAACGTGTTATAATTATAGGCGAGATTGTATAATAAAAACTATGCCACAAAAAAAACTATTACATCGCCGCTCATCTTTTTTGCTGCTGACAGGAGCTGTTATTACCATCTCTTTATTAGCCTTAGGCCTACATCAAGCACTTAAACAACCAAAAGCTGTTTCCGGGCCGATCAAGACCATTGATGGCCAATCCGAGAGCCCCGCGAAAAAATCTAACACTGTGGCAGAGCAAAACAGTTCTATAAACCAAAAGCCAACTACAGTAAATCCAGTCAGCCCAAACAATGAGCTATCAGCTCCTTACGGCTCGTTTGTGAGCAACCATAAGCCTGGCCAAAACGGTTCGAACCTCACTGAGCTCTCGCAGTGTACTACTACGCCAGGCGCGACATGTTTAATAAAGTTTACACAAGGTGATGTGGTTAAAACACTGTCCCCTAAACTAACAGCTTCTGATGGAACTGTATTCTGGGAATGGAATGTAAAGGACGCTGGCCTTACTGACGGAAAATGGGTTGTTTCGGCCGTCGCCATGCTCAGTGATCAGTCCAAAACCACTACCGATGCAATAGAATTGGAAATCCAGTAATGAAAATTAAAATTTTTTTAGGCATAGCTGCAATAAGCTCTGTTATCGCCATACTATTCACGCCTCATTTAGCCTCTGCTGCCACGAATTACGGAAATATTAATATTATCAATGATGCTGTCATGAACAATACCTCGAGTATGACGCCCGCGCAAATCAATAGTTTTCTGAATGAATTCACCGGTACATGCCTAGGGACCAATAGTGCCTTTTCAACACCAGACCCTCAGGGGTATGCCAATGGTGCATATCAGTACGGTGGAAGCGTCGATGCAGGAACCGCTTTACGAAATATTGCAGTGCGTTATGGCTTAAGCCCGCAAGTGTTATTGGTTACGCTTGAAAAAGAACAAGGCTTAATTAGTCGAAACGGCAGCTGTGCATATGCCAATCCCTCCCCTGCCCCTGAAGGCGAAAGTTGTGGCAACCCCAATGGAACTGGGCCAAACTATTGTTCTTTTGCCTGTCAAAACTCACCTGTAGGAGGGTGCGTAACGGTCGCCGTCGGATATGGCTGCCCGGGTTATTGCAGAAGTGATTTTAACGGCTTCAGCAAGCAAATGAGTGGCGGTGCGTGGATTTTAAGATTTGCAGAGGCTCGGGCTTACGGGCAACTTACGGGCTACACGGGATTTGATCCAGGGGATGAATATGCTTGTTATGTAGGACCAATGACCGCCGGATATAGACAGCGTTCAAACAGTCCTAGCAACTGTAAAGGTTTCCCAGGAAATCAGTCTATATACTACGATGGATCATATACGGATGTAGATGGAAATACCATGTATGTCGCTAATGGTTCAACTGCCAGCATGCTCAACTACACACCATTCTACGCGCGTTCTTATACTGACACCAAGCTCTTTCACACAAGTTTTACAAAATGGTTTGGTAATCCAGCATACCCATCCAGCAATATTTTTATGCCAGACGGAACCTATAATATTAGAGGCATTGGTTCTGGAAAGAGCATTGACGTAAGTAATAACTCCTCGAGCAGCGGTGCTAGTTTGCAGCTATATAGTAACAATGGAACTGGGGCTCAGGAGTGGGTTCTCAAGCGTGACACCGAAGGGTACTATACTATACAAAATAAGTCCTCAGGGAAGTATATGGACGTAGCCGCAGCCGGCATTCAGACAGGCACGCGCATTCAAATATGGGACGGAAATGCATCCTGTGCACAAAAGTGGGCAATTCAAAAAGTGGGCAATGGGTACACTTTTTATAATACTTGTTCAGGTTTAGCCTTGGATGTGAATGGTGGCAGTACAGCGAATGGTGCGCCCCTCCAGATATATACCCCAAACTCTACGCCGGCGCAACAATGGAACATTGTATCCCTAGAGCCATCATCAGTATCGACTGGTCTATATAATCTGCTAAGCTCTGGTGGTACGGCCCTCGATGTATCAGGAGGCTCAACAGCCGGGGGGACTCCTCTACAAGTATTTTCAGTTAATGGTACGGAATCGCAGGCATGGATAGCAATTAGACTAACTAACGGGCTGTATAAAATTTTGAATCCTAAGAGCGGTAAATATCTTGATGTAGTAGGCGCTGGTACTTCGGTCGGCACCAAAACACAAATTTGGAATGATACGGGTTCTTGTGCGCAGGAGTGGGCGATAAACTTAAGTAGTGATGGTACATATGGTTTTACTTCCTCATGTTCCGGCCTTAGTCTCGATGTTTATAATGGCGCTGTGTCGACCAATGGTACTCCAGTGCAGATTTATACAAATAATGGTACGAGTGCCCAGAAATGGACCCTCCGTGCTGCTGCTCGTACAGTGGCTGATAATACATATAGTCTTTTGACAAGTGCCGGAAAAGCACTCGATATAGCCAACGGCAGTATTAAGTCGGGTACCCCGACACAGATTTATGCCAATAATGGTACGGGCGCGCAGAATTGGATGTTTAAAAGACAAAGTGATGGGCTGTACCAACTACTAAATCCTCAAAGCGGAAAGTATTTGGACGTTATTGCTGGTAGTACTACTCAGGGTGCAAAAACCCAGATTTGGGACGGCAACAGCAGTTGTGCTCAGGAATGGGCAATTGCTTCAAATAATGACGGCACTTATAGCATTACGTCATCCTGTTCTGGTTTAAAGCTCGATGTCTCTAATGGCGCGGTGTCAACCAATGGTACTGCTACACAAATATACACAAGCAATGGCACAGGGGCGCAATCATGGATGTTAGCCCTATAGGCTCAAACGTGTTTCTGCTAAGCCATAATCCGCTCAACTATTTTATAAATATATTCTCGATATCATCGATTATTGAGTAATCTCTTTTTGTAGCTCTCCTGGCAATTTCATTAGATCTCGCCGACATTTCAACTAGTTCAGCATCGGAAGTCTTCTTCTTGCTAAGCATTTTTTCTATCACCACTACTAGTCCCGCAAAGTCTGAACTCGAAACAGCATAACCATTTTTGCCATCAATCAATTGCTCTTCTCGTCCGGCGCTTTCATTCCGTATAATCGGATGACCTGTTGCCATGCCCTCATACACAAATATTCCCAATGCTTCAAAGAGTGAATAGCAAATAGTTACATTGGCTGCTTCAATCATTTCTATGGCCTTTTCATGAGACATACTTGGAGTGATCTTGAAATGACCATCTAATCCTGAAGCCGATAAATCGACTTGCTTCTTAATATTCTTAACATGATAAGCGGCCTGCGAACCTAAGTCGCTTTTTTCGTAGGCACCTATAAACTCTAACTGAAAATCACGATAAATTTTAGGTGCTTTGAGGTAGTAATTATGATAGAAGTCTAAAAATGCGTATAAGACAGGATATTGGCCTTTACGCATGTCCATCAGGCTGCCCGTCGTTATAAATCGCAAAGAGCGGAAGTCTTCAGGAGCCCTCACGTTAAATTTTTCAGATGGAAATAAGAAAGGAAATGGCATTTTTTCAATATTCTTCGGAGAACCAAAAAATTTGATATATTCACGTAAAGTCGATTCTGATACCGCGTAAATCCTTGCCTTATCTAATTTCAAGTAAGCCTTGAGTTCACTTTTTACATCTGGTTGTATAAATCCATCTGGGGAATGTTCATGGCCATACCAAAAGAGCTTAGTTATATTCCCGTCTTTGAGAGCGTTTATTGCTGAAAGAGCGGTTGTGTGCGAAATTGCGAAAGTGTTAAATACCACCACGTCACCTTTGTTAAACTCCAGCCGTAACTCCCTGTTTGTATAAACTTCCACATCAACACCGTCTCGTTTAAGTTTTACTATATTAGCCGGTTCAATCGGAGTGAAGGCAATGAACTTTATACTACTAATTAGTTCAGGATACTTCAGTTTCATCTTGTGCACTACATCCATGATTACAAATGGCGCCCCAGTGTTGTTGAGTTGATTAGACACTATGACTATTCGCGGTTTCCCGGTCGTTGCTTTAGGCACCCTTTTGCGGTATTCATAAACAGCTCTTCTGCGAACTTTGCTACCCACAATTATGTAAGTTGCATGTATTCCATCGCTCTGCGTTTTCCGTACAACCTGTCGCGCCATAGATTTTACCGTACGAGTCCTATGCGCTGGCATTTCAACCGGCAATGTTGTCTGCGTGATGTTGTTTAGAAGACGGAATTCCTGCTCAGCACTATACGGTTTCGATTGTGATTTAATTTCTTCTGAAAGTTCTTTTGTTACATTGCCCCAATAGTATTTCGGCTGAAGATTTCTCATCTGCTTGCTGGCGCGCGCTAGCTTCGAAGTGTCTTTTACTAAATCATTAATAATTGCCGCAATGGTGTTTTCTTCTGTACCGTCAACTTTGAAAGCCGCTCCTACATCAACTAATTCATCCGATAACGGATCCCCGCCATTTGTAATCAGCGGAGTAGTACTGCCCACATAATCCATGACCCTCGTTCTCCAAGAATATACATTTTCCTTACTTGCCCGATTCAAGCTGATAATAACATCTGCGTGTTCGTAGTATTTTCGTCGTGTAGCGTAGTCGGCCCAATCAATGAGAACAGTTTGATCTGTTAAGCCATTTTCTCTTATATAGTCGACAGTGTCATAGTAGTGTTTGATGAAATCTGGATGCTGATTTTGGGGATTATTTCCACCTACAATGACGAATTTTAAGCGTTTATTCTTATTGCTCTTCAGAGTATCAAGAATCTCGGTAATATCGAACCATGGATATAGCCCTCCAAACCACAATAATATGAAATCTTTTTCGCCTATTCCATACTCTAAATAGGGATTTTCTAGTTTTTGTTTTGTATCAGGTTCATCAATGCCAAATGGTACACTGAGTAACCTTTTAGTATGGTACGAGAATTGGTTTATTACACCGAGAGTTGATAATACCCCGGTGTAAAACTTTTCCTGAGCATCGTTCGCATATAAGAAATAGTCGCCCCTTATCATCACTGTATTAAATACATCTTTAACTGCACCGAGATTTCCTATGTATGTTCCCACCAAATCTTTTGGATCCCTTGCTAAGTTCTCTATATATGCTGGACCATAAGCATCTATGATAACTTGAGTCGTTTCAGGTAAATTCCGTGCGATAAACGCAGACCCATGAATAGTATAGTTAAAGATAACTGTATCGTATTGAGCTAGCTTGTCTATAAAATTATCATCAAAATCGTAATTAAAAAGTTTTATCCCATTAACTTCGTGTACATCTAGAGGGTAAATTGTTCCCACGCCAATAGTAATGTCTTTAATGCCGTTAGCTTTTAAGCCATTTGCTAGCCCAAAAAAACGCTGCCCGCTGCCCTCTATTTTTTGATATTTCGGAGTTGGAACTGGAGACCATGAAACTATAAGGACTTTTGCGTCTTTTTTGATTTCACCAGACATATCTTCAAGTCTAACACTGACCATATAGACTTGGCTATAGCATCATCATGTTAAGGGCATGCAAGATTGGCTTTTGGGCTATTTTGCTACCATAATACACCGCCCATATAATGATGTGCCTTTTCACGCTATCAGCGATTGACGTTTATCCACTTAAATATGGAGACCTAACACCCTACTGCACAATTTTAATTTTGTGTCATAGCTAATTAACAGACTTTTATGCGCTACACATCTACTGATATTAATATTGTTTAAACTGGGCAGACGCTGGAACATACCGCGGCACAGGCGGTCTTGAAGATCATGCGCCATATACTAATCATTATCCAGGAGTTAGTACGCTATTTTTTTGAAGTGCTGCAAAGCGCCGCCATATTACTGAAAAAATTGTAAGCTTGTTGAAATTTTGCAGTTCAACCCAATGTTCACAAAAATAAATAAAAAAATTATAACTCTAACAGGTATTTACCGTAGCCACTCTTTTTAAGTGGCTCAGCGATAGTTTCGAGCTGGCCTTTACTAATAAAACCTTGTTTGTAAGCAATTTCTTCAATGCAGCCAATTTTAATGCCGGTGCGTTTTTCGACCACTCGGATGTATTCGCTGGCGTCGTTCATGGATTCAAAGGTGCCGGTATCGAGCCATGCGGAACCCCGTTCCATGGTTTGAACTTTGAGGCGGCCACGCTTGAGATACTCTTCGTTGACAGTTGTAATCTCGAGTTCGCCACGGTCGCTTGGCTCAATATTTTTGGCAATTTCAACCACATCGTTATCGTAAAAGTAGAGTCCTACAACTGCGAAATTTGATTTAGGATTAGAAGGTTTTTCTTCAATCGACACTGCATGGTTAGCAGAGTCAAATTCGACAACGCCATAACGTTCAGGATCAGAAACCTCGTATGCGAAGACGATGCCGCCTTCAGGGTTCGAGCAGTTTTCTAAACTTTTACCAAATGCTTCGCCATAAAAGATGTTATCTCCAAGTATTAATGCAACCTTATCGTCACCAATAAAGTCCTCACCAATAATAAATGCTTGGGCTAAGCCATCTGGCGAAGGCTGGGCGGCATACTCTAGATTTACGCCTATATCAGAGCCATCTCCAAGCAGGCGCTGGAACTGTGCTTGGTCGTCAGGGGTTGTAATTATGAGGATATCTTTGATACCGGCCTGCATGAGTGTACTCAGCGGGTAATAGATCATTGGCTTATCGTAAATAGGCATGATTTGCTTTGAGATACCTTTTGTAATGGGGTACAGGCGTGTTCCTGAGCCTCCTGCTAAAATAATGCCTTTCATCGTATCAACTCCTTTTTAACATATGTTTCTAGGTCTGTTTGCCAGTCGTTCATGACAATTCCTGTCGCCTCAAGCTTACTCAAATCAAAAGTGCTGCGCAAGGGGCGACGAGCGCTACCTGGCTTATCTGCAAAATATTGATCGGTCGATATGTCAGTAACTTTCAGCTCAATACCAGCGATAGTAAATATTGCTCTTGTAACATCCGCCCAGCTAACGGTTTTTCCGCCATTGCTGACATTGTAGACGCCGTAAGTTGATTGTACAGACAGCAAGTGCTCAATTGCCCGGACTAACTCGTTCGTAAATGTAAGGCGTCCAATTTGATCTCCAACTACACTAGGCGAAATGCCTTTTTGGCCCAAGCTGATCATCGTTTTAACAAAATTTTTGCCATCACCAATTAACCACGAAGTGCGTACTATGTAGTGTTTTTGCGTCGACTGCGCAGCAATCTCACCTGCAGCTTTCGAAGCGCCATAGGCTGATAATGGACTGAGTGGTTCGCTCTCAGATTGTAATTCATTAGTGCCATCAAAAACATACTCAGTAGAAACCTGCACGAGTGTCAGGTTGTGCGCCGTTGCTGCTTTAGCAAGATTGGCGACGCCCTGAGCGTTCACTCTCCATGCTGCTACCCGGCCTTCTTCGGTTTCTGCACCATCTACATTTGTGTATGCAGCTGCATTGATTACGACCGTTACACCAGACCAATTGTATGAAGCAACTGAATCAGCGTCAGTGATGTCGAGAGTGCCGCTGTCGGCTGCGCGCGCGTTCGGGTATTTTTTTTGTAGGGCAGTGCCCAATTGTCCGTTTGCGCCAACGATAAGTATGCTTGATTCGTCCATACTATACCTCCATTGGTGTTACGTCAGCGAGCGGAGGATGCTGAACGTCTTTGTCGGAAATGATTGAGTCTGCTTGAGGGATCGGCCATTCAATGGCTAGGGCAGGGTCAAAAAGATTTACAAAAGTGTATCGAGCTTCGGGCGACCAATGCTCATTTACGAGATAGGTGTAGACGGTGTTTTCTTCGAGTGCCTGGTAGCCATTGGCGACACCGCGCGGCACGAAGACTGCCTTACCTGGTGTGATCTCGATGGATAAAGTGGTGCCGAAACTATCGCCTTTACGTAAGTCTACCCAGGCACCAAAAACACTGCCATACGCTACAGAAATAAACTTTTCCCAAGGCTCTGCATGAAGACCACGGGTGACACCCTTCTCGGCGTTATATGACATATTGTTCTGCACAATATCAAAGTGAGGTAAGCCTAATGCCTCCATTTTTTCGAGCTGGTAATTCTCTTTGAACCAGCCTCGACTATCGCCGTGAACGACAAGATCAATTTCATAAAAACCTGGTATGGCAGTTTCGTGGACGGCAAGCTCGTTAGACATTATGTTTCTCCCTGTACAGTTTAAACAAATACAACGCAGATAGTACAGACGCATCTGTTACGTGCCCCTTTTGGACGAGTTTTTCAAATTCCTCAACAGGCATAAACTGTTGTTCGCTGAGCATTTCTTCATCGTCACATGATTCGGTTACTTTATGAGCATTTTGGGCCCAAAAGATTGTGCCAGGCATGTTGCTCGTGCCGGTAGCAGAATAATAATTGCCAAGCTCGACCCACTTTTCACTGGTTAGTCCTGCTTCTTCTAATAGCTCCCGCTTGGCCGCTACTACGGCATCTTCGCCATCTGATCCACCGGCTGGTATATCCCACAGTGCTTTACCAACGGGGTAGCGGAAGTTTTTCTGGATAAATAGTTCGCCCTGCTCATTCGTAGCAATGACATTTACCGATGGGTGCTGTAACGATATGACACTAAATGTTGTTTCCTGGCCTTTGTGGTTTAATGCCTGATCGCGCCGGACTTTAATCCAGTGCGTTTCGTAGATTGTCTCCGAAGAAAGTGTTTGCCAATCTGACATTTAACGGCCAAGCTCTTTGTACTTGGCTTCCGTTTCAGCTTTGAGGGGCTCCCACCATGAACGATTGTCGGTGTACCAAGCAACGGTATCGGCAAGTCCAGCTCGGAAATCAGTGTATTTCGGCCGCCATCCAAGTTCGTTTTGTAGGCGAGTTGCGTCAATTGCATAGCGCATATCGTGCCCAGGACGATCAGAAACATGATCATAGTCTTTAGCGTCTTTACCCATCAATTCAAGCATGAGCTCAACAACTTCTTTATTATTTTTCTCACCATCTGCGCCGATTAGATACGTTTCGCCGATACTGCCTTTTTCTAAAATAGTGAGTACCCCCGAAGAGTGGTCTTCAGTGTGAATCCAGTCACGGACGTTTTCACCAGCACCATAGAGTTTTGGTTTGCGACCTAACAAAACTTCAGTGATCTGACGAGGTATGAATTTTTCAACATGTTGATATGGCCCATAATTATTTGAGCAGTTACTGATGGTAGCCTGTACGCCAAAACTTCTGACCCACGCTCGCACGAGTAAATCTGAACTCGCTTTGCTGCTCGAATACGGGCTTGAAGGGTTGTACGGTGTGTCTGGTGTGAACTTGGCTGGATCATCAAGCTCGAGATCACCGTATACTTCGTCCGTTGAGACGTGGTGAAGCCGTTTGCCGTGCTTCCGGACGGCTTCGAGTATTCGGTACGTCCCGATGATATTTGTCTCTATAAACGGATACGGCGAGTGGAGTGAGTTGTCATTATGCGATTCCGCAGCAAAGTGAACTATGGCGTCACATTCTGCCACGGCAGCATCAATCGCAGCTTCATCGCAGATGTTAGCGTGGATGAATTTTACTCGTTCTGGATCGAGGCCTTCAATATTCTTGCGATTGCCGGCGTAGGTGAGCGCGTCATAAACGGTAATGGTCCAGTCTGGACGTTCGCGAAACACGTGGTGCACGAAATTTGAACCAATAAAACCTGCACCGCCCGTAACGATAATGTTCTTCATATGTATCCTATATTCTACAATACAGGGAGACTATTTCAATTAAAGAGGTCCATATTTATGAATTTACAGGACAAGCTGGACCAATTAGCCGATCACATAGGTAGTTTCAAGGACACTCCAAAAATATCTGATGACGAATGGCTGAAATTTGCTGAAAATACGACTGTAGCGCTAATGGCTGGTGGCGAAAGTTCGCGCTTTGCAGCTGTTTTGCCCGGGGAGAAGATGCAAAAAAACGCCCATGAATTGCCGAATGGCGACACCATGATCGAGATGGCAATCCGTCAGTACCGTGACGCTGGCATAAAAAAATTTGTCGCACTGGTCTACCATAGCGCGTTCGCCGTTGAGCAACGTCTTGGTGACGGTTCCTCGCTAGGGGTTTCAATAACCTATTCTCAAGATCCTGAACCGCCTGCAGGCAAGGGTGGTGCAATTCGTCATGCTATTGAGCAAGGTTTTATAACTGAGAGCGACAATTTGATTGTCTGCAATCCGGACGATGTCATTATTAATTTTCCAGGGTCGTATGTGCGCGATTTTGGCGAAGCTCATATCGACGGAACGCGGCAGGGCATGCTAGCTACCGCAGTTTTAGCCAAGGGGCAACCCTATGCAGCAACTGGCATGATGGTGCAAGACAATAAAGTTATAGACACGACTATGTATCCGCTTATTCCTGTACCAGCGCATGTTGGCATAACTTTTTTTGCGCCAGAGATCCTGCCGCGATTCCGTGAATTGTTTGACCTGACTAAAAAGAATGACTTCGAAAATATTTTATTCCCACTTCTTGCTCAAGAAGGTAAACTTTGGTCCGTGCCACTTACAGAAGGCACGTGGATAGCCGTGAACGACCTAAAATCGTATAATCAATTGATACAGTTATTGCCAAACAAGGAGACCACATGAAAAAGCTAATAGCATTTGATCTAGACGGAACATTGGCGCCTAGTAAATCGACGCTACCCGGCCGGATGGCTGAGCTTATGAATCAGCTTTTAAAATCTCATCAGGTCTGTATCATCTCTGGCGGAAAATACGAACTTTTTCAAAGGCAAGTGCTGAGCCAATTAAGTAAGAACGCGAGTTTACTCACTAACCTCCATCTGATGCCCACGAGCGGGACTCGCTACTACTCATACGATGCCAATGCTTCTGACTGGAAATTAAATTATGCAGAAGATTTCACCGCGGAAGATAAGCAACAAATTATTACTGCCTTGCAAGAAGGTCTCGACGAATCAGGCTATGCAGTGGACAAAACGTATGGTGAGACTATTGAGGACCGAGACAGTCAAATTACGCTATCTATTCTTGGCCAGGAGATTGTTGCGGAGCTCGGCGAAGAGGGCGTTCGCATTAAAGAAGCATGGGACCCGGATGGTTCAAGAAAGCTCAAAATACGAGCTATTATCGCCCCTAAAATTCCCAATTTTGAAGTACGCGCTGCAGGGGCTACTTCTATAGATGTTACAAAACCCGGAGTAGACAAGGCATATGGCATGAATAAGTTGATGGCCGCGACTGGCTTAAGCATGGATGAAATTTTATTTATGGGCGACAAGATTATGCCTGGCGGCAACGACTACGCAGTTGAGCAAATGGGAATTGAGAGTATTCCGGTTCGCAGCTGGGAAGACACTTCTTATGCAATCGAAGCGATCGTTAAAACAGCTTAGATAGCAAGTTTGGCGAAACTATTCGACGGTGACGGATTTAGCGAGGTTACGCGGTCGGTCGACGTTTAAGTCTTTCGCCACGGCGATGTAGTAAGCAAATAGTTGGGTTGCAATTGCTTCGAGTAGCGGTTGAGTCTGCGCAAGAGTCGCAGGAATGTATATTACATCGTCGCAAAGTTTGGCAATGGCTTTGTTGCCGACAGTTGCAACAGCAACGACAGGACCTTTTCGTGCTTTTATTTCTTCGATGTTTGAATATGTTTTATCCAAAAGTACAGAGTCTGTGGCTAGGGCAAATGTAGGGAAATGTTCGTCGATCATCGCTAACGGGCCGTGCTTCATTTCGCCTGCGGCATAGCCTTCGGCGTGGATGTACGAAACCTCTTTTAGTTTAAGGGCGCCTTCAAGTGCGCTCGGGAAACTATAGCCTCGCCCTATAAATAAAAAGTCTCTGTGATGCGCATATTTTTCGGCTATTTTCTTAATTGAGGGCGCAGTATCGAGTACCTGTTGGGCTTTAGCTGGTAAATCCTCGAGCTCCTGCAGTAACGGTTTAAAGAGCTTATTAGACGGCGAGCCAAGGCTCAGGGCAATTTGTGCTAAAACCGTCACCTGGGCAATAAAGGCTTTGGTGCTGGCCACTGCCTGCTCGGGCCCGGCGTGGCAATACACGCCAGCGTCAGTCATGCGGGCAATTGTGCTGCCGGTGGCATTCACAATACCTATGCGCAACACGCCATAGTCTTCGACTTTTTTGAGTGCTGCAATGGTGTCCGCCGTCTCTCCAGACTGACTGATGGCCAAAAGGGCTGTACTGCGCGAAAACGGCTCGTTGCGGTATTTGAACTCGCTCGCTAGTTGCACCTCAACGGCGATCCCGGCAATTTCTTCGAGCAAATATTCGCCGACAAGACCAGCATAATACGATGTGCCGCAAGCCACGATTACGATCCGGTCGATGTATTTGAGCTGTGCAATAACACTCTCGAGGCCGCCTAGTTTTACAATATTTTCGGCAGCTTTTACTCTACCCAACGAAGCAGATCTGATTGTTGCCGGTGCTTCAAATATTTCTTTGAGCATAAAATGCGGAAAATCCCCGAGGCTCGCTTGCTGGCTATCATAGTCCAATAATTCGGCAACGGGCTTAGAGGACTTTTCTTGCTTAAGATTATGCACCACGCAGCCGTCTGCAGTGATTGTAGCGACGTCAAAATCATTCAAAAAAATCACTTCTTTGGTGTAGTCCATAACGGCGCTCGGGTCTGACGCTAAGAAATATTCACCTTTGCCGACACCGACAACTAGAGGGCTCGACAAACGTGCCACGAGAATTTTGTTTGGCTCGTGAGTACTAACTACGGCAATGCCATATGCGCCCTGTAAGTCTTGCAACGCCTGCCTAAAAGCCAGGGTGAGGTCATTGCTAGCGCGGTAATAATAATCTATTAAATGAGGGATAACTTCAGTATCAGTTTGCGATACAAACGTATATCCCTCGGCTTGCAGCTTGGTTTTTATTGCTTGGAAGTTTTCGATGATGCCGTTGTGAACCACCATGATTGTTTGGTCTGTATTGCTATGCGGATGGGCGTTTGCGGTTGTCGGAGAACCGTGCGTTGCCCAACGCGTGTGTCCTATAGCAACGTGTGAAGTATGAGTGTTTTTGGCGACAGAATCTTTAAGCCCCGATACGCGACCTGCCTGTTTTGTTATGAACGCGCTACTATCTGAAATTTCGGCAATGCCAGCAGAATCATAGCCGCGGTATTCCAACGATTCTAGGCCCGCTACTACGATTGGCGCAGCTTGCTGTTTGCCGATGTATCCAACGATCCCACACATGGCGTGTCCTCCTTATGTTTCGAGAAATTCTTTGATAGTCTCGCGCATATTCTTACGGAATGATGCTACAGAGTAAGTCTGAGCGTGCTCGGCAATGGCTTCGTAGTTGAAGTTTTTAGTCATTGCTGTTTCGAGGGCGGCCGTTAGGCTCGGCACCGTTTGTTTGGTAAAGAATAGGCCGGTTTTGCCCTCGTTTATATAATCGAGGGAGCCACCGCGGTTGTAGGCGATTACTGGTGTGCCAGAGGCGAGCGCTTCGACCGCGACAATGCCGAAATCGTCCATATTGGGCATTATTAAGCCTAGGGCGGATTGGAAATGTCCGGCAATTTCGGCATCATTTACGTTGGACAAGAAGGTTACGTTACGGCCGGCTAGTTTTTCGAGCCGCTTATGGTCTGGCCCGTCACCAATAACGACTAGCGGCACCTTGAGGTCTGTACAAGCCTGCACAGCCAGGTCGAAGCGCTTATACGGTGTTTGGCGGCCAGCAACCACGAAGCCGTGACGTAATGGTGCTACAGGAGGAAGCTTAAAGCGATCAATTTCGACTGGCGGGAATACCACGGTGGAATCACGCCGGTAAAACTTTTTGATCATAGCTTGTGTGTGCGACGAGTTGGCGATCATATAATCGGGCTGCGTCGCGGCGTGTTTATCCCAGCGCTTCAAGGGACCAATCAACGTCCTAAGGCCAAGGCGTGCTAGCCAATTAAGGCCTGTAGGGAAACCAGGTTTAGCTAGATATTCATCATGACGGATCCAGTAATAATGAGTGGGTGAATGGCAGTAGCAAATATGTGTTGTGTTTGGCCCAGTACGGACCCCCTTAGCTTCGGCTCCACTCGCTGAGATTACCAGGTCGTATTCACTTAAGTCGAGCCGGCTAAAGGCGTAGGCCCGCAGCAGGGGTAGAAACTTTTTAAGCCTATTTGGGAGGCGCTGTAGCCATAACGTTCGGACATCGGCATCGGCAAACCAGGGTATTTTTTTGGGATCGTACTGAGACGTATAAATTGGGGCATCGGGGTACAACCGATGCAGCTCTAAAACAACTCGCTCGGCGCCACCTAAGCCGGTAAGCCAATCACAAACAATGGCTACCCTGAGCTTTTTTGCACTCATCCGCGCGTGCCTTTATGAAACAGCACCACCCAGATAGTTTTAACCAATATGACGATGTCATTTCGGAAGCTCCAATTCTGCACATAATATAAGTCTAGTTTGCGGCGCTCTTCAAAACTTAAATCGT
This sequence comes from Patescibacteria group bacterium, assembly GCA_030272735.1. Taxonomy (GTDB): domain Bacteria; phylum Patescibacteriota; class Saccharimonadia; order Saccharimonadales; family UBA4665; genus JARXKL01. The sequence continues at coordinate 41,577 of JARXKL010000006.1, forward strand.
TAACTCCCGATATCTGAGCCAGGCCGGTTAAGCCAGATTTAACGCTCAATATTAGGTTCTTTTGTGCGTAGCGATCAAGTTCGTACGCCACGAGTGCACGCGGCCCAACAAGGCTTATATCGCCACGAACAACATTGATAAGCTGCGGTAATTCGTCCAGGCTCGTGCGGCGAATAAACCGACCAACCGCTGTAACGCGTGGATCTTTCGGCAGGCTGTCACCGTTGGAGCGGTATTCTTTAATAAGTTCGGGCTTGCCCATTTTTGTAAAAGCCTCTTCGGGGTTTAGGCCGTTGTAGCGGAGGTTATTTGAGCGGAATTTAAAGATGCGCACTGGCTGGTCGTACCGGCTCAAACGCTCCTGACGGAAGAATATAGGGCCGCCGTCTGTTGCCTTCACGAATAAGGCTACCACCAGCATTATTGGCGAAGCTATTAGTAATAAAAATCCACCAAATACCACGTCGCTTACGCGTTTGACCACTTGCCCCCAGCCGATTAAAGCAGTTTGGTGGACGGCAATAATTGGCACTGAATGGAATAAATCTACTTCAATATTACCGACAAATAACTCGCTATTGCCAGGTACGAAACGGTAAGCCACATGATGTTCCTGTGAATACGTTAAAATCTCGTCGTTCTTATCCATTTCCGGGTAGAATTCAGTCTGGATAATAGTGTGAATTTGTTTGCGCTCCAGTTGTTCAACTGCTTCGGCAAAGCTGCGGTACTGGGTGTAAGGTGCATCTTTTTTGAGCTGGTGCTTAACGCCGCCTACGACTCCAAATAGGCGGTAGCCGGTGACTTTTGTGTTGCCGAGCGCATCTATGAGACGTTGCGTGGTCGGTGTGTCGCCGACAATTAATGTGTTGTTAATGCCGTAGCCGTAATTGAACAGTTCACGGCGAATGCCGCGGGCGATGGTTCTGAATAAAAATACAAATGAAAATGCCAAGCCAAAACCGTAAATAGTCACCAGGCGAGCCGGGAAAATAGGCGTATTAGAAACATAACTGTAGCTAATGACAAACAATATCCCAATAAATGACCCGACTAGTAAGCGTCCGAGCTCACTAAAACGGTTATCGTAGACACGCGAACGGTACAGGCTCAAGAGGCCAAAAATCAGAATCCAAAAAGGTAATAAACTAACTAGGGCTTTGAGGTAATTATATGAGGTGACGGAAGCGCTGATTGGTTCATGGTTGACGGTCACGCGCAGGATGTACGCGGCCACGAAGGCGGCGGTGATCGCCAGGGCATCGCCGATGACGAGCGCAACATTGTAGACCGTAGAAGTGTTATTTTTCATGTATTTTCTTCTGAAACGATATACTAATCATACCACCTATGAGAACTTCAGCCCTTAAGTACGCAGTTTTGTCCGCAATCAGCAAAATTGGCATGTTGATGTTGGCCCTTATGCCGTTCCACGCCTTCCTTACTGTTTGGATATCAACAGGGGTAGGTCACTACACGGCTGTCCGACTTTGGAAAGAAGTCCTGCTGGTTATTATCGGCATCGGCGCTATATTTTTGGTGACTTTGGACAATAAGATACGCGACTATACTTTGTCGCGGAGATTAGTTTGGTTTATTCAGGCCTACGCTGTGGTGGTGATTCTCCGCGGAAGCATTGCCTGGCTGCATGGCGATGTAACCAACAAGGCCTTCGGCTATGGCTTGATAGTCGACTTAAGATATTTGGCGTTCTTCCTTATCATGTGGTCGGTGGCGGTGCGTGCTACTCGGTTGCGGACTCATTGGAAGCGCCTCGTTATCTGGCCGGTGATTGTTGTGGTAGCTTTCGGATTATTACAGGCTTTTGTACTGCCGAACGATTTCCTCAAACACTTTGGCTATGGCTCGGCAACCATTCCGCCGTTTGAAACGATCAATAGCAATAGCGACTATATGAGAATTCCATCTACTCTGCGCGGCGCTAATCCGCTCGGTGCCTACATGATTCTGCCCATTAGCGTCATGGCTGTGTTGCTGGCTCGTTCATCGACGCGACGAAACTGGCACTATGTACTGCTCGCTGCATCTTACCTCGTGCTGTTCTTGAGCTTTTCCAGGAGTGCATTTGTGGGAGCGGGACTTGCTACGCTCATAGTGCTCGCTACACATATTAATTTCCGTAAAGTTCCAAAACACATGTTGTACGCCAGCGCGGTACTTTTTATAGTCTTTCTCGGTGGACTTGTTAGCCTTCGGCATAATAGCCGGTTTGAAAATATTGTGTTTCACACCGAAACTAACTCACAAATTAAGACCACCTCAGATGCCGGGCACTTTTCAGCGGTGCGCGATGGGGTTAAAGATATTTTGCACGAACCATTTGGCCACGGCGTCGGTACGGCTGGGCCAGCCAGCGTCTACAATGAAAAACCGGCGCGTATTGCCGAAAACTACTACATTCAAATTGGCCAAGAAAGCGGTTGGGTCGGCATGGCCTTGTTTATTGTAATAACATTGGCCGTCGGCTACTTACTATGGATTCGTCGTACCGACAGCTTGGCGCTGAGCCTATTTGCGGCATTTGTAGGCTTGGCATTTGTAAATATGCTGTCACACGCCTGGACCGACGACACGCTGGCGTATGTGTTCTGGGGACTTGCTGGTATCGCCATGGTGACGGATGTCGGTGGCCAAGATACGCACCCGAGAGCCCCAAAAGAATGAATCAGAATGTAAAGCAGTTTGCCAAATATATGGTTGGCGGCGGCGTCTACTTTTGGACAGGCTATGCGGTGTTTGCCATCTGTTATTCCGGCTTCCACTTAAAATGGTTACCGTCTAAAATTGCTGCTGATGCAGTCGGCTGGACGCTCAATTATTTGGTGCAACGCTACTGGGCGTTCGCTAGCGCTGCCAGTGGGCATAAAAAGCTCAGCGAAATGCAACATGTCGGGCGTTACATATTTATTGAGAGCATCGGTTTCGTACTCGACTATATGATAATCGGGGGATTAAACCATATTGGTATCACACCGTATATTGGCTTCTTTTTCTCTGCGGCGTTCTTTACGGTATGGAGCTATTTCTGGTACAAATATTGGGTCTTTCCCGAACAACACAAAACTGTGGCATAATACCAGTATGGATAAGCAAGATGGCGGTTCCATCCGTCCAACTAAAAAACAAAAAGAACTCCTAGCGTATATTGAGCAATTTATAGGCGAGCACGGCTATAGCCCGAGCTACCGTGAAATTATGCGCGGCCTTAACTATACTTCTGTGGCTACCGTAGCACTGCATGTCGGCAACCTCATTAAGCGTGGTCATTTACGCAAACGTGATAATTCTGCCCGTTCACTCGAAGTTATCGAATCAACTGAGCAGGCAAAAATCACCACCAACGAAGTAAAACCAAGTGAAGAAAAGTGGCTCGTCGAAAAAGTCGATCACGCCTTTGCGCAACTTGAAACTCTTGGCGGCGAACTCAAGGAAACCAGCATTGACCATTTGTATGTCTTGCTGGGTGCGCTCAAAGTTCTCGGACTTGAAGGAGCGGCGCAAAGCTTTATGCCACGCCTGACTGAACTCAAGCAGCGCCAAGAAGCCTAATGCAGGCAGTCCAATGTATGTAGCGAATAAAAAAGGTAAATCGGCCCGGCGCAAACGCCTCGTTTTATTTATAATTTTGTTACTTCTTATCGGTGCTGGCTTCTATGCCTACGGTGTTATTAAGGAAGCTCTTAAGCCGCAAACGACCATTTCACAGTCAAAAGCAGTGCAGTCCGTCATCCGCTACGACAATAAAATGAAGCATTATGACGAGCCAGATTTTGGCATAGATTTACCAGCGAATTGGCAGCCGGTAGCCCGCGAAGCAGGTGCTTACCAGACGTATACCTGGCAAGTAAGTGACCGCGGCACTGAGGGCCAGCAAATTATGATTTTTGAAGATACTATTCCTCCAAATGCCACCGTAAACCGCGCTTTGGTTGTAGCCGGAGAAGGCGATCACCTGACCCTCAACGGCGAAGTGTCTGACGATTGCACGACGTTCACGAAGAACATAGCCACCACCAATAACAGAGTCAGCGTGCCTGCAAAATGGATGGGTATAGACTTTTTGTGCGATGGCTTTACGCAGGACCGTAATGTAACCGGGACAAGTTCGAGCGACGGCCTGAACACGGTAATTTTGCGAAACCCCGGCACCGGCCAGAGCCATAAATTCTTTTTTATGTACACCACGCACAGCAAAAACCCGGATTACACGACGTTTTACGCAGCGCTGCGTAGCCTCAAAATGCAGTAATAACTACTATATCTAGCGTATCGATCGAGTGCTACAGTACTATATACAGTAATAATTGAGCTGGAATCCTGTGCAATTCAGGAACTGTGCCGCAACGGTAAGGGTTAAAACCCAAGTCCGATACAGCTTCGTAAAGACTCTCGAGCAAGAGCACTGGCGTAAGGCCACCCTCCCGCTCGACATCTGAGGGCAAAATGGCCGTAGCAGCCGAAACACTTAATTGGACATTTGAAGAAGAGCTTGAATATGTTCGTTCTCCTAAAGAGGAAACGTATGGCCGTTCGTTGACTACAATCTTCAGACTTGGGCGCTTGATGGTCGAAAATTCAGTAGCAGATGTAGCGCATAGTCCTGAGGCCGAGCAGACGAGAGCAGAATTTTATACTTCGGTGGAAGAGGGTTTCGGCACTGATAAAGAGTTAGGCGGCGGGCTGCAAGTTCGCGACTTTGACCTGAGACCGGTTATTGATGGACGAGTGATGGCTAAAGATCTTAAAACTGCAGTTTCAGAGATGACGCAAGCTGGTCTTATCTGTGCACGAGAAACTGCAGATAAGGACAAGCGATTTCTCCCGCAGCTGACGCGATCAAAATGGGACCATCAGAACGCCTTGATAGTCGACAAAATGGTGCAAGGTGAGACTGGCTACAACACGCGGATTATAGTTAGTCCATTCCCGGAAGAGGCGGCAGCCAAAAGTGGTAATAAATTCTGGCAGGATATAGGCTACGTACCTCACCTTAAGCGTGCATTTGTTCAGCTTTATCACGTAAATGAAGAAGGACTTCTAGCTGGCTCATTATCATTCGACGGAAGCGAGAAAGAAAAGATCCGTGAAGTACTGCATCGTCTCGGTGTCGAAATACCACTTGATGAGATCACAGATAACTACCTGGGATATGCATACATGGATACCTTGCAAGTGGACGATGCCAAGGCTTTAGGCTTAGCAGTTGCCAACGATGCGGGTGATGCTAAATATAATAAGACTACTAACACAGTTGATTTGACGCGCCAGCACCGTGCCGCAATGGAGGCGGCGTTTAATGATTCGTATATTCATGCTTGCGAATCGCATGCACGAGGAATACAGACACCAAAAACACGCCAGTTGATTATGAGTTTGGCTCACGAAGCCGGGCATTTCAACAAGCGTTATGCCAGCGCACTCTACAAAATGAGAGAAAATGAAAAGCAATTTACTGATGACGACATGGCAGTTATCCATGAGCTGCTTGTTTTTTCAACTATTGAAATGATGCGTGCCGTTCACCTTAAAGAGCCGGCACCAAATTTTGTCAGCAGTGGCGCTAGTGCAGTAGTCATGTTCAATCAGGCGCACATTGAGTCAATGAACGAACAAGAATTCCAAAAAGTCCTGAGTGGTTTTGGCGCGACCGGTGCAAGAGAAAACCGGGTCTATTCAGCCTGCGGACTATCAATTTCACTCGGGGGTGAGCCAGGGAATGATGACCCACAAAGTGCCTTTGGTGGGTTGAGCAGCAAAGAATTATCGTGGCACGGTGGCTCTATAAAAAAAGGCAAATGTGTCAACTGCCATAAAGACACCGATGTGGGAGTAAAAAGCTGGTGTAAAAAATGTATCAAATGTTAATGAGCCATTCGGCCTCAGGAGTATAATAAGAACAGCTACAAACAACAAAGATGGCTGAAAGGTGACTATGGCAAACAGGCGAGTTGGGGTCTATGCAGGTACGTTCAACCCGGTGCACGCCGGGCATATTGCCTTTGCGCTGCAGGCGCTCGCAACAGCCAAACTCGACGGCATTTATTTTTTGCCCGAGCGGCAGCCGCGCTACAAAAAAGGTGTTGAACATTTTGCGCACCGTTTAGCGATGCTTGATCGCGCCCTAGAGCCACATCCTAAGTTGCGAGCATTAGATTTACCAGACATAAACTTCACTGTGCAACGCACCTTGCCGAGGCTCCAAAAAATACATCCGGACGACCAGTTAGTCTTTTTAGTGGGTTCTGAACTGTTAGCGACGCTGCCAGGCTGGCCATATAGCGACCAGTTACTGAAGCAGGCCGAGCTGGTGATCGGACTCCGAGGATTCGATACCGCCGAAGACGTAGACAAAGAATTATCAGTATGGAAAATACAGCCAAAATTCACTCATATCGTGCAGAGCTACGCGCCGCGGATTTCTTCGACGGTTATTCGGGACGCGCTGCGACGCAAACAGCGGGTACAGGGCTTATTACATAGTGTTGAGCGCTACAGCGACCGACATTGGCTGTATGTGTCACTGGCGTAGATATTTCCTAATAAACCGCAAGCAGTATAAGCTTGTAACAGTATGACAACATTCTTATATGCACTTATTTTCTTAGCCCTGGCTCTCGGGGGTGTGATTGTTCGCAAAACGTATAACTACAAGCCCTTGCATGAACTAAAGCGCATGGCTGCCAAAAAAGATCTAGTGGCCGTAAAACTGTACCCGACGGCAGCGTATCAGAGCAGTTTGCGTGCCTTGCTCGTTGTGTATATTGCTGTAACTGGCGCGACTGGCATCGTGCTATTAGCCCGCAGCACCACAACGTTCGTGAGTATTATTGTGGTGCCGATTTTGCTGTGGGCAGCTTTTATATGGCTCCCACTGAGCAGAACAACCGCTATAGGCATGAAACTGACGCTTGCTGTAAACCCAGCAATTATGTGGCTGCTCGGCTATTTGTATCCTGTGCTGAGTCGTGCGGCTCATCTGTTGCACCGTGAGCATGATCACTTGGCGCATCCAGCAGCCCACACGGGAGTATTTGAACGTCAAGATTTTATTGCGCTTATCGAGCGCCAGCAGCACCAACCAGATAACCGGCTTAGCTACGAAGAGCTCGAAATTGCAAGGCGGGCGATGAGCTTTGACGACTACACAGTGAGCGACATTGTCACGCCGCTCAAGAAAATAAAATCTGTTTTAGCGGAGGAAATGCTCGGGCCAATTTTGATAGACGAACTCCATAAAAGTGACCAGAATCACGTATTAGTGCGCGAATCGAAAAAAGGGCCGTTTGTTGGGACTTTGGACTTTAAGCACCTCGATCTGTTGCATACGGGCAGCGTGCATGAGGTCATGAATCCTAAGGTGTATTATCTGCATGAACAAGACGCTTTGAGTGACGCTTTGCACGCGTTCTTTATCACAAATCACCCGGTTTTTATTGTTGTTAACAGTTTTGAAGAGTATATAGGTATTATTACCATCGAAAATGTGTTGAAGCAACTCTTAGGACACATTCCCGGTGATGACTTTGAACAGTACGCCAACATCTCTGCGGTAGCTGCGCGCCACAATAAAGTTAAAGAACTTTTGGCAGAGGTAGAAAATGATTCTAAGGTAGAGTCAGAATCAACATCCGAAGCTAGCGCAACAGATGCCAAGCTGTTAGAATAGGCCAGATGCGAACACTTACTAAAGACACCGTCAGCAGCATTGGGCAAACTGTAACCGTAAAAGGCTGGGTGCAATCACGCCGCGATCACGGCGGTTTGATATTTATTGATGTCCGCGACCACACCGGCATTGTGCAGTTAATTATTGTCCCTGAGGATGCTGACGCTTTCGCCGTTGCCGAGCAACTGCGTGATGAATTCGTGATTACTGCCACCGGCCAGGTTCGCGAGCGCAGCGACGAACTCAAAAACCCAAAACTAGAAACCGGCAGTATCGAAATTAAAGTAGAGCAGCTAAGCATATTGAACAAATCTCAACCCCTACCAATTCAAATTTCTGGCGACGCCATGGCCAACGAAGACCTGCGTTTGAAATACCGCTATCTCGACCTGCGCCGACCGAAAATGCAGAATATGCTGAAAAAACGGGCAGCACTCAACACCTACATGCGCACCTATATGGATGACCACGATTTTACTGAGGTGACGACGCCTATTTTAGCAAACTCAAGCCCGGAAGGCGCCCGCGACTTTTTAGTACCTTCACGTAATTACCCTGGTAAATTCTATGCATTACCCCAGGCTCCGCAACAATTCAAGCAGTTACTGATGGTCGGCGGCGTACCGCGCTATTACCAGCTTGCAACGGTTTTTCGCGATGAAGATCCACGTGCCGACCGTTTGTACGGCGACTTCTACCAGCTCGATCTTGAGATGTCGTTTGTCGAAGACGGCGATGAAGTGCGCACCATGATGGAGCCGCTCATCAAAAACATGGTCATCGATTTTGCTGGCAAAAAATTACTGAGCGAAGACATTCCGCGAATTGGTTTCGAGGAATCTATGGACCGTTTTGGTACCGACAAGCCTGACCTGCGCTTTGGTATGGAGCTTATTACGCTCAGTGAAGAACTAGCTGGCAGTGAGTTCGCAGTGTTTGCTAACCCGCTAAAAAGCGGCGGAGTCGTTAAAGCAATTTGCGCCAAAAATGCCGCAGGTTTAAGTCGTTCACAAATAGATAAATTTACCGACATTGCGAAGTCTGAAGGTGCCGGCGGACTGGCGTATATTTCATTCGTAGACAACGAAGTAAAATCGCCGATTGCTAAGTTCTTGAAGCCGGAAGAACTAGCGGCAATTCAGCAAAAAACTGGTGCGCAGGATGGCGATATTGTGTTCTTTGGCGCCGATACGCGGAGCACTGTGAACAAAGTACTTGGACGCCTGCGTAATGAGTTGGCCGATCACTTCGAACTGCGCGACCCAAATGTGATAGCCTTGGCCTGGATTGTAGATTTCCCATTGTATGAACTCGACGAGAAAACCAAAAAACTTGATTTTGCCCACAACCCGTTCTCTATGCCAAAAGGCGGCGTTGAAGCATTGAAGCGTGAGGATAAATTGTCGATTATTGCCGACCAGTACGATATGGTCATGAACGGCTACGAGATCTGCTCGGGCGCAGTGCGGAACCATAACCCAGAAATTATGTACGAAGCATTTGGCGCTCTCGGTTACAACACCGACCATGTTGATGCCAAATTCGGCGCTATGATAAATGCTTTCAAATACGGTGCACCACCGCATGCCGGCTGTGCCTTCGGTATCGACCGTATATTTATGATCCTGCTCGGCGAAAGTAATATTCGCGAAATTGTCGCTTTTCCAAAGAACGGTTCTGGCATCGACACCATGATGAATTCACCAAGCACTGTCGACGACATTCAGCTCAAAGAGCTCAACATCAAACCGCTGCAATAGCCATGAGAGTACTACTATTTATATGATTACGAAAATTATACAAATCGGCACCAGCTTAGGCGTAATAATTCCTAAAAAACTACTCGAAGACATGGGATTGGCGGTTGGTGATGAAATCGAAATCACTGTCACAAAAATTTAGCTGATAGATAATTGATTAAGGCATCATCATAAGACTTAGGCGGGAGTGTTTTCCAGGGAGCGCCAAATGTACCAGCTGGCGACGGTTTCGTAAGGGTGCCAATGGTTGCCTTGGGCTACATGAGTCACTTCAGCTGGCGTGGGCGCGTGGTCAAAACCGTAGAGATCACGTATGCCGTTCCTTACTCCAAGGTCACCGACCGGTAGCACGTCGAGCCGGCCGACGCAGAACATCAAGAACATATGAGCTGTCCATTCGCCGATGCCTTTGACGTCGGTTAAAGCGTTGATTATTTCTTCATTCGACTCAGTTGAAATATCGCGGAAGTGCAAACGTCCGTCGAGTACATGCTCGGCGAGGTCGCGAACGTATAGTGCTTTAGCGCCACTGAGGCCGGCGGCGCGGAGCTCATCTATAGATTTGCTCAAGATTCCCTCAGGCGTTGGTACATTGCCGCCGAACATATCTTTGAAGCGCTGCTTTATGGCAGCAGCAGCCTTCACGCTCAATTGCTGACCGATTATGGAGTTCACTAGTGCGGCATAGTAATCGGTATGCGGCACAAACTCGGGTTTTTCTGTCTTTGCAATTACGTTAGCCAATAATGGGTCGTGCGCTCGTAAATGTTTAACAGCCTTAGCCAGGTTTGCGATTGATGCTAATTCCATAGTTTTATTGTATCGAAGCTAGTGAACGAATATCTAGAATAGTTTACAGCCACGGTCCAAACCGATTGTTAGAGTGGATATAACGAACTCAAGATAAGGAGAATATATGCAAACACGAATACTCGGTGGTGATTTAACGGTTTCAGCGATAGGGCTTGGCTGCATGGGGATGAGCGAATTTTATGGCGCTTCCAATGAACAAGAAGCCATAGGAGTTATTAATTACGCGCTGGATAACGGCGTGAACTTTTTGGATACGGCAGATATGTACGGGCCGTTCACTAATGAAAAGCTCGTCGGCAAAGCTATAAAAGAGCGGCGCAGTGACGTCGTGTTGGCTACAAAATTTGGCAATGAACGCAATCCGGACGGCTCATGGGTTGGCGTAAACGGGAAGCCGGAGTATGTCAAAAAGGCTTGTGAGGAGAGTTTACTACGGCTCGGCGTTGATCACATCGATTTATATTATCAACACCGCGTTGATCCGGACGTGCCGATTGAGGACACTATTGGCGCAATGAGCCGATTGGTTGAAGAAGGCAAGGTTCGCTACCTTGGGATGAGCGAAGCCGCAGCCGCTACTATTCGAAAGGCATCAAAAGTACATAAAATCACCGCACTGCAAACTGAATATTCTTTGTGGACGCGCGATCCGGAAACTGAAATTCTCGACACCGTGCGTGAGCTCGGCATTGGATTTGTAGCCTACAGTCCACTCGGTCGTGGATTTCTGACTGCGAGCTTTAACTCGCCAGAAGAAATTCCAGAGGACGATTTTCGCAGGCGGAATCCACGCTTTCAGGGCGATAATTTTTATAAGAATATGGAGCTGGTCGAAAAAGTGAAAGAAATTGCCGAAGAAAAAAGCGTCAAGCCAGGCCAGCTGGCATTAGCATGGGTGCTGGCGCAAGGCCAAGATATTGTGCCTATTCCTGGAACCAAACATCTCGAATATTTGAAAGAAAATATTGCCGCCGCCAGCATTGAGCTGACCGAGGACGACCTAAAAAGATTAGACGAAGCCGTCCCTCATGGCGCAGCGGCCGGTGACCGCTACGAAAACATGTCGACTGTAAATAAATAGAAACTGCTCGGTGTTATTGAAGCCTGCTGTTGTAGAAAGGTATGCCAGGCGTTGACCAAGCATCACGACAGGGTTACCATAAGCGTACTTAGTCTTAACGAAATAAAGAGCAAAAATGAAGTTCTACCTAGTACAAAAGAAGCGAATTAATGCCTTTGCCCTCGGTTTATTGCAGCGCTTAGCATAAACGGTTTGATACAATAGGCCTATGTCGCACAAAAAACCTGACAGTCAGCCGTCCAACGACGAGCAAGTGCTTATTGACCGCGTCGACGCCATGATGGATATTAAGCGCACCGATGCCGCGCCCACTCCTGCCGTAGCCCAAACATCTGCCGCAAGTCAGCCGATTGATATTTTTAAAGGTCTCAAATTAGCACCACCCGTCGAAGATATTGTGGAAACAGATCCAGAACCGAAATCAGAACCTGAGGCTCAGCAAGAGCCATCAGCTCCGAAACTTTCTGATGAACAAGAGAACAATTCTGAGCCAGAAGAAATACCAGTGCCGGTCAAAATTGAGCTCGAGCCAGAGGTTAAGCCTGCTCACAAGGCAAAAAAACAAACTGCTGCCGCCAAACCTCAGCCAGTTATTGATAAAGAACCAGTTGCTAAGGCAGCTGATACGACTCAACAGAAATCGTCATCAACGCTCAAAATATCAGTTATTGATGATGATGAAACCGATAAAGCAGTCGACGATATAATTATTGCTGAAGGTGACGATTTGCTCGCGGCAGAAGACATCGCCGGTACTGTCGCTCCGACGGTGAAGCAGCAGAAAAAAGGCTTCGGCAAACTATTTGAGTGAGTTGCTCTTGAGCGTCACGATGGCCATTTTGCCATCCGAATGAAGTGAACCGGTCCATACGCGGTTGATCAAACGATAGGGCTTATCAAGCTTGATAGTCGCAACTTTGCTTACTAACTTGGCTGCTTGCAGTTTTTGGACAATCAGTTCTCGCTCGGCGTTGGTATCTGGATTTATCATATGGGTTAACTGCAAATTGTGGCGAATGACGCCAAAGCCAGTGTCACGTGAGGCCGCACCAACCCATAGCAAACTATCGCTGCTGACGTGTTTTTTGCGGTTGTGCCAGTGAATGGTATTGAAACTTACTTTCTGACCACTTTCATATGTTGTAGCCCAAAACCGCACGTGATGACGATTTCCGCTACCGCCATCAAGTGGTATTTCGAATCCAACATCGTGTTTGCGGCCAAACAAGTACAGATTACTCATAGGCGCAGTAGCGTACTCTCGTTCAAAGAAAGTGCTCAACAAATGTTTTAGTAAGTAGCGGCCGTGGTGAGGGTCAGCAACGAACCAGCCACTTTTCTCCATAGATTGAATGAGCTCTAAGCGAGTACTGATAATACCAATATTAAGCGGATCAGACGCAAAACCATCAGGGGTAACACAGTAGAGCGGCAGGTGTTTGGCAGGGACGAATATTCGGTACAAACGAATGAGTGCCGGCACCAGAACGTATGCACCAATGACGTAGGTAGTAAATACAGCGAAGCCAAGCGGCAGGCGTTTTTCAAAATACGGGAAAACTTTATCGACCGAGAAATAAGCAATAATTAGGCCGGGCACGAGTACGGCAATACGTTTTGCGGGGCGGACAATATGCATGATCATCGAGATTACATAATACAATAGAAGTCGCATGATACTTGAAGATGACCAACGGCAATTATTTCAAGAAACAGTCTGGGCGCATTATTCTGAACACGCCAGACACGATTTACCGTGGAGGCAGCCAGATTTAGATGGTACATTTGACCCTTACAAAATCATGGTCAGCGAGCTAATGCTCCAGCAGACACAAGTACAGCGCGTGATCCCGAAGTATAAAACTTTTCTCAAAAAATTCCCGAACGCAAAAGCACTGAGCAGGGCGGCACTTGGCGATGTGCTGCGCGAATGGGCAGGACTTGGCTATAACCGGCGTGCAAAGTACCTCCACAATGCAGCTCAAATGATAGCAGATGACTTTGGCGGCATATTTCCTCAAGATCAAACCACGCTCACAAAGCTTCCAGGCGTAGGCATAAACACTGCCGGCGCTATCGCTGCTTATGCCTACAATCAGCCCGTCGTGTTTATTGAGACAAATATTAAAACAGCGCTCATTCATCATTTTTTTGCTGACCATACCGACGTGTCGGACAAGGATGTACTAGCGGTAGCAGAACAGGTGCTAAACACCGAGCAACCACGTGAATGGTACTGGGCGCTGATGGATTACGGCAGTCACCTTAAGCAAACTGTCGGCAATGCTAATCGGCAGAGCAAAAGCTACACTAAACAGTCCTCGTTTAATGGTTCGAAGCGCCAGATACGAGGGCAGGTTATAGCGTTGCTATCAGGCCAGACTCAAAGCCTGAACGCTTTGCAGCAGCGCATCCCAGATGACCGACTACAAAATGTCGTATCTGATTTACTCAAAGAAGGTTTAATAACTGAGACAAAAGACGGCAATCTGTCTCTGTAAGAACGCTTATGTTTTCGTGTTACAATGCATGTTATGGAACCAACACCAACGACCCCTGCAAACCCTCCAGTAGCCCCAACAAGTCCGCCAGCAAATCCTGCACCAGCAGTTCCTGTTGCTTCGGCAACGCCCAATGCTGCAACTATTCCACCTGAAGCCCAGGTACCTAGCGCAGTTTCAGAAGCACCATCAGAAACACCTCCCGAAGCACCAACAGAAGCACCTGTTGAAGCCCAAGCAGCAGCGCCCGATGCAGAAGGCGTTGTGCAAGCGCCAGAGCCTACAGAGGACGAAGCTGCTTCTTCCGAGCCAGCAGAAACCGAAGAACAACAGAAGCCTGAAAAGGCGCCAAAAACTCCACGAACACCTCTCGATAAGAGCACCGTCACCGTTATAACCATCACAGTAGTAATTGTCGTTCTCCTTTCTGCAGTGGCAGTTTTTGCCTACCTCAGCAGCAAAAAATAGCCGAGACCTAAAACTTGTGCTATAAAAGTGCTATGTTTTCCGACGCCACAACCGAGTTACATGACGGCCACATAGGTGTTCTGCCAACAGATACCGTCTATGGAGTTGTAGCCTGCGCCTCTAATAAAGAGGCAGTTAAACGCCTGTACCAACTTAAGCATCGTGAACATAAACCCGGAACGGTTATTGCAGCTTCGATTGAGCAACTCGTTGACCTTGGCATTAAGCGCCGCTACCTTAAAGCTGTTGAGCAATATTGGCCAGGAGCAGTCAGTGTTGTTGTTCCATGTGCAAATCCTGAGCTAGAGTACTTGCATCAGGGGAAAATGAGCTTGGCTGTTCGTATTCCTGACGATGCTTCAATTCAAGAATTATTGAAGCAAACGGGACCACTCATAACTTCCAGCGCAAATTTGCCAGGAGAAGACCCGGCCACGACTGTGCAAGCTGCCCGCGAATACTTCGATGATGAGGTGGATTTTTATGTAGATGGCGGCGATTTATCGGATAGCCAGCCGTCAACAATCTTAAGAATTGTCGATGACGCAGTTGAAGTACTACGTCAGGGTGCAGTAAACGTGAGCAATAGTTAGCTGCTACAATACAGCCATGACTTTTGAAGAATACGAGAAATTAGCGCTGACCTCGGTGTTATCTACCGGTGATCCGTTCAAAGATTTGCTCCATTGGGTGCTCGGACTCAACGGTGAAGCTGGTGAAGTCGCCGAAAAAATGAAAAAGATCATACGCGACAAAAACAGCATTATCACCGAAGAAGACAAAGCAGAAATGGCCAAGGAAATTGGCGATGTACTTTGGTACTTGGCGGTATTTGCACATGATCTTGGCATTCCACTGGAATCGATTGCGCAGCAAAACCTCGATAAGCTCAAAAGCCGTAAAGAACGCGGGGCCCTCGGCGGCAGCGGCGACAACCGCTAATGCCTGAATCAGCCTTTGGTAGTGCAATGCCCCACATTGCAGCCTATGTTATCTTTCGCAAAGAAGGTAAAGTCGCATTTGTCATGCGTGCAAATACTTCCTGGATGAACGGCTATTACGGTTTACCATCGGGTAAAGTCGAGAACGACGAAACGTTTACACAAGCAGCAATTCGCGAAGCAAAAGAAGAAGTTGGCGTAAATATAAATCCAGAAGATCTCAAGTGTGTTTTGATCGCTCATCGTAAAAGTAAAGATATTAACTGGGTCGATGCCTGTTTTGAGGCTAGTAACTGGGATGGAGGGCTTACAAACGCAGAGCCGCACATTCACTCTGAACTGGCTTGGCTAGACCCGAATAACTTACCAGAAAATGTTATTCCGTCGGTTCGTCATTATATCGGGCAAATTTCAGCAGGCAATTCTTATACTGAATTCGGCTGGGTCGGCGAACGCGACTAAGCGAGCGCTTTTATAAACAACTTAATGGCCGCCTCGGCTTGTTCGACATCATTGTAGTGAACGACTTGTACGTTGGGGTCGCCATCAATCATGGCTGATAGTCGCTTTCCTTCTTGATTTCGGTATAGTGCCAGAACCGGCTTACCCCATTGCTCAGCCTTGGCAATTTCGTACCCGACGCCGAGCGACGGACTGCTAACTTCGGCAATAACGGCATCTGATTGCTCCACCCATGCCAGATCCTGAGTATAAATATCGCTGCTTTTGCCTGCGCTGCCCATGGCAGTGAGCTTTCCGTCGGCAAATATCTCGGTCAACAAATTTGCATGTTGTTTGATTATAGCCACGAGTTCAGCATAGCGTTCGGCGTCATCTCGGCCGCCGCGAATGGAGCAAGCAAAATATATACTAGGCATCGAACTCTTTGTGGAGCCAGTCGTCGAGGCTGTTGCCACCGCCACCGGCCATGCAGACTACCATATCGCCGGCATCGAGATGCTTTTGGATTGCAGATTTTAGTGCAGCGTCGCGTTCCATGGCCGTAGCAATGCTAGGGTCAGACAAATGCTCAATTAGTTCGGATGGCGGAATAATTCGTTGGCCAGGATCTTCACGGGCGAGGTAGCTGGGGATCCAGTAGAGCTGGGTGGCGCCGTCAAAGCAATCTATATAATCGTCGAGCATGTAATGTTGGCGGCGGTTTGTTAGTGGTTCGTAGACGACGACCAAGTTTTGGCCTGATTCGGCGGCCATTTCGGTGGCGACGCTCATAGCCCCTCGTATTTTCTCTGGTGTATGGGCGTAGTCACTGTACAAACTAGGCCGCACAAGCTCCATACGGCGCGACAGGCCAGGGAAACGGCTGGCAATGGCCACGAGTTCATCGAAGGGCGCACCGGTAGCCTGGTGGACTGCCTGAATTGCCAGCCATGCGTCGAGCCGATTATATTGGCCCAGTAAGCTGATTTTGCCAATGTGCTCATCGGCGCTATCCAAAATAGTAACTTCGTCGCGGTCTTCGAGGCCTAAATAGTTAGCGTCTTCCTCCCACACATAGGTGTGGAGTGATTGCTCGATGAAATCATTAAACGCGGCTTGGTAATCTTCGCGAGTCGGAAAAATTTCGTGGTGATCCCAGCTAACTCCTGTAATAACGCTGATTGCTGGTTCGTAGGCCAAAAAGTTACGGTCAAATTCGTCGGCTTCATATATGAAATATTCGCTCTCGGGCGTGAACGCACCCATCTCGGCAAAGGACGTTTTGGCAGGCAACAGGTAACTGATTGGAGTCGTGAGCTCGCTAAACAACCACGTCGTGATAGCGGTAGTGGTGGTTTTACCGTGTGTGCCGGCGACAGCGAGCAACTTCAAGCCTTTATCTTTCAAAATTACATTGAGCAGCTCATCGCGTTTGCTCATTTTTATAGATTGCTCTTTGCAGAACAGTAGTTCCGGTGCATTCGGGTTTTCAAGGGGCAATGCAGACGTATATACAAACCAGTCAATAGGATGCCCGTCATGCAAGTCGCGAATTTCGGAGTCAGTCTGACCGATGTGAATATTGGTAATACCGTGCTTGCGTAGGTAGGTGATATAGCTTGAATCTTGCTTGTCAGAGCCTGAAACGGTGTAGCCAGCTTGGTAGGCAATTTGGGCTAATGGGCCTATTCCAGCGCCGCCAATACCTGAAAAATAGATGTGCATACCTATAGCGTACCGCGAGGTTGCAGCAGCGTCTAGGTGTTATCGTATATAATCAGTAACAACATGAACAACCAGCCGCTACAGCAAGCAGGTAATGCCTTCCAAAAAATCAAACCCGTTACGTTCCTGATCTTAGCGGGAATTAGCACGATCGTGGCGATTTTTGCGCTGCGAGCCAACAACGAGCACATGATAGAGCTCCGTCAAAAGGTATATACCGCCGATGAAAAGGGCACTGACGTCCAAAAACCGCTCAAGGATTTGCAACTGTACGTTATAAGCCACATGAACACTGACTTGGGGGCCGGTCCAACTCCTGTATATCCTCCGATACAGCTCAAATACACCTATGACCGACTGGTCCGAGCCCAAGGTGATGCTACCGCAAAAGCCAATACTGAACTGTACACGGCGGCGCAGGCCTACTGCGAACAGCAAAACTCGCACGACGTGTCTGGCCGCAACCGTATTCCATGCATCGAGCAGTATGTGCAGCAGCACAATCCACAAAAAATAAAGCAAATCCCTGATGCCTTGTACAAGTTCTCGTTCATAACCCCGAAGTGGTCGCCTGACTTAGCTGGTTGGAGCATTGTTATAGCCGTGGTGAGTTTTATAGCTTTCGTTAGTAGCTTTGCAGTCCAGAAGCTAACCCGCAGAAACGCCTAAAGCACAAAAAAATACCCCTTCGGAAAGGGGTATTGATTCAAGTTTACCGGTAACTACGGAGTAGTTGTGGTTGGCTTGGTTGTCGCGCCTGGAGTAGCAGGTGCAGTGTTAGTGTTTGGATTAGCACTTTGAACACTGTTGCTTGAGTTTGTGCCAGCGCTGGAGCTCTGGTCAGAACACTTCTGGCCACTTGGGTTCTGCTTAACGAAGGTCTTAACTGCTTGTGCAACTTGACCGTTGTCTTGTAGGTTTTCCCAGAAAGTAACCTGGTCGCGGTTAATGACCATTTGGTCATATGGTTCGTGCAATTCACAACCAAGCTTCACGAGTGAAACGCTGGTGTTAGTGCTCGCGGTTGAACCGGTTGCTGCTCCGCCAGAAGTCTGGAGGTAGTAGATGTTAGAAACAACAAAGTACTTGCTGTTCAAAGTCTTAATTTTACCGAAGTACACTTGGCCAGTATTCAAGAATACGGCTTGTAGCTTGGTGCTATCAACATACTTTTCTTCTTGGCTGTTACCGCCCTTTGATGCCATTGCAATGACACCGACGAGTAGTATAGCTGCTAATGCTGCTGCTACTACGAAACCGACGCGGCCGATTTTGCTGCCGCCATTATTACTGTTTGATTTACGTGCGCCCCCTGCAAGTCCTGTAGCACTTGGTGCTGGATGTCCTGCAGTTTGTGGTTGCGCGTTGCGATTAGAAAGATCCATATAGATTCTTGCTCCACCTCTTTATTACTTTTATGGTTACCGACTCAGTGTAGTACACCACTGTAACGAAGGCAACTGTAAAATGCTCATGGCTATCCACAGTTTTTATCTAACACCTCTAATGGAGAGGCACAATTTTTTAAGATAAAAATTGCCTAAGGGGTTGACAAGCAAAAACTGACAAGAGTATGTTAGGGGTACATCACTAATGGATAAGAGAGGGGTCAGAGATGGCATA
>JARXKL010000014.1 GCA_030272735.1 Patescibacteria group bacterium
TCGTTACCGCAATCGAGGATGACTGCATCGTTAATGTACTCAACGAGTATCATGTTTTTAGAACCGCCGCCGTCCATGCCGCCGAGACCGATTATTTTAAGCCGTGGCTTGTCATCAACGACGTTTGCGCGTGGCTTCGCCGAAGTGTCAGCTGCGGTGAGGTACTGGTTAGCTATGCGTTGGGCATCTTGCTGCGAACGGCGCTGTGCGCGAACTGCCTGACCACGAGATGTGGTTAGGCTGCTGCTCATTTGGTTCTTCTGAGCGCCTTGGCTATTCCCTTGCCCTTGGCCGCCACCGTTCCCACCGCGCGCTCCGCCATTTCCGCGACCGCCACCATTGCCGCTACTACGGCGTGGACCATTTTGGTTACCCTCTCCAGCTGGTTTGCGCGGAGGTCTTGGAGGATTATTGTTCTCGCTGTTTTGATTATTTTCTGGTTGCATATACCCGTTCCTTTCGGTGTTATAGCGTTATGTAATTTTCGATAATAGTAATGGAATCTGTGCAAAGTCGTCGATTAAGGTCTGTCTTTGCAGTGGATTGTATAGTGCGGCAGCCGGATGATACAGCGGTAAAATAACCACCGTAAACGTATCCTCAGAGCCCTCCTTGAGGCTCAAGGACACGCGCTTTGGCTGTCCATGGACCTTACTGATTTGCAGATCCGGTAAGAAGCAATTGAGGCTGTGCCTGCCCAGCGTTATCAAAATTTTGGGCTTAATCACTTCTAACTGGCGTTGCAAATATGGCAGAAAGGCTTTTTTCTCGTCCGGTTTCGGGTCTCTATTTTCAGGAGGTCGGTACTTAACGATATTAGTAATATAGATGTCTTCTCTCTTTAGGTCAATCATCTGGAGCATCTCATTGAGGAATTTACCACTGGCTCCAACGAATGGTTTCCCCTGTAAATCCTCCTGTTTGCCCGGTGCTTCACCGACAATAACAATCTGACTCTCCGGATTACCATCACCAAATACGAGCTGTGTTGCTGAGGTAGCTAGCTCTGGGGTGATGCCGTCATCAATAATACTTTTCTGAATAGCGTCGAGCTGTAGCTGATTATCCACGCTTCACCTTTTTTATGGATAACTGTATGAAACCGAAGAGGTTTTCTAGGGCTCCGTACAAAAATATGAGCGTAAATAAATACCACCAGCCGCTGCCTTTGTCTATCGCGAGGCTAATGAAGCCGTAGGAGATAGCTAGCTCCAACAGTCCGAAAAAAGCGTAGCCTGGCAGTGTTTCGTGAACTTTTTTGAGCTTCTGCCACATTAGCGGTTACCTGCTTTTTGAACGCGTAATTTTAGTATTGAGTCGACTGCCCACCAAAATGCCAGGCCGGTCAGTAGCACTTCTTTAGCGATACGCCAATTGCTAAAACTGTCGCCTTCTAGCACCAGCGCCAGTACTCCAAAAAAAGTGAACAGTACGCCGGCGATGGCGCCGAACCACAGCAACTGCGGTGGCTGGCGCCTTACTAGCTTACGAGATTTGTTAGCCATTTTGGTCCTGTTTAACCGCTTTCATGCTGAGTTGTAAACGGCCGCGATCATCTATAGCTAAGAGCTTCACGGTAACTTTGTCACCTTCCTTAACGACATCGCTGGTCTTTTCGACGCGCTGGTCGCTAAGTTCGCTAATGTGCACCAGGCCGTCCTTGCCGGGCATGATTTGTACGAATGCACCAAAGTCCATGACGCTCATGACTGGCTTGTCGCGGTAGATAGCACCAACTTCAGGTTCAGCGGTGATGTCGGCAATCCACTGCTTAGCGCGGGCGATATTGTCGGCGTTCGGGCTGGCGATCATCACCGTGCCGTCGTCCTTAATGTCAATTTCAGTGCCGGTTTCAGCAGTAATCTTCTGGATAGTTTCACCACCCTTACCGATGATTTCACGGATTTTATCTGGGTTGATTTGAATGGATTCAACACGAGGCGCATACGGGCTCATCTCGTTCGGCGTATTGATAATGGAGACCATATGTTCCAAAATATGCGCTCGTCCGATCTTGCCCTGCGCTAAAGCTTGCTTGAGGATATCCACTGGCAGGCCATGAACCTTCATGTCCATCTGCAAGGCAGTGATGCCCTTGGCCGTACCGGTAACTTTAAAGTCCATGTCGCCTGCGAAGTCTTCAGCGTCGGCAATGTCACTTAAAATGTGCGCTTTGTCGCCTTCGACCATCAGGCCCATTGCAATACCGCTAACTGGCGCCTTTAGTGGCACACCAGCGTCGAGTAATGCGAGCACGCTCGAACAAGTAGCGGCCATGCTGGTAGAACCGTTCTGGCTCATTATTTCGGTTACGCTGCGGATCATGTACGGGAAGTCAGCCTCTGATGGCAATACAGCGGTTAGGGCGCGTTCTGCAAGGTAGCCGTGACCGATTTCGCGGCGGCCAGGGCTGCCCAAACGGCGCACTTCACCAACGGTGTAGCCTGGCGCATTGTAATGGTGCAAGTAGCGGCGTTCGCCTTCGCGCTCCATGGTGTCGACTAATTGTACGTAGCTGAGTGGTGCCAAGGTAACGATGTTCATCGCCTGCGTGAGTCCGCGGGTAAAGAGGCTTGAGCCGTGAGCGCGTGGCAAAAAGCCAATTTCGCTACTCAAGGTGCGGATTTCGTCTAATTTGCGACCGTCGGGGCGAACATTGTGCTCAATTATCCCCTGTCGGACGTCTTTGTGGACGGCAGACTGAAAAGCATCTTCGTATTCAGATTTAGACGATGCAAAGTCATCACCGAGCTGCTCGGCAACTTCAGCCATAAAGTCTTCACGTAGTTGAGCAACCAAAACATTGCGTTCTGGATACGGCTTACGGAGGTCTTCGCCGAGCTTGCCATCTACCCATGTATTTACCTTGTTTTGAATAGCTTCATCAGGTAGCGTTAAGGTGTATTCCTGAGGAGTTACACCGATCTTAGCGATCAGTTCTTCTTGCAACTTGATTGCAGGCTGCATAGCTTCAAAGGCATAGGCAATGGCATCGGCGACTTGTTCTTCTGTTACTTCTGAAGCGCCAGCTTCCACCATCATCACGCCGTCTTTGGTGCCGGCTACCACGAGATCTAAATCGCCGGTATCGAGCTCTTCATAGCTCGCAAAAGCCTTGAATTCTCCCTTAACGAGTCCAACACGTAATCCGGCAACGGGGCCTTCAAAAGGTGCGCCGCTCAGCATAAATGCGGTGCTCATAGCAATCATAGCGACCATGTCGGGGCGGAAATCTGGGTCCATGCTCAACACAGATGCGACGCCTTGGGCTTCGTGCCGATAACCTTTCGGCCAAAGAGGGCGGATTGGACGGTCAATAAGACGGCTCAATAAAATAGCGTCATCAGATGGGCGACCTTCGCGCTTTATAAAGCGTGAGCCACTGACCTTGCCTGATGCGTACATTTTTTCTTCGTAATCGATGCTCAGTGGGAAGTAATCCATAGCCACTGGCTTGTTGCCGACCATAGCGGTTCCGAGCACAACGGTATCGCCGTAACGCACGATGACGCTAGCGCTGGTGCGAAAGCCAACACGGCCTACTTCGAGGCTCAGCTTGCGTCCGCAGAGCTCAGTCTCCACAATAATAATATCTTTTCCTAAGGGGTTAATTGTTTGTCCCATTGTATCCTTTCGTGGCTACAAACGGCCACTCGGCAGGGTTCAAATATAGCCGCACCTTGTGCTTGAAGATTGCGTTATATCTGCTGCTCTGACGAGAGGATCGCGTTGAAGCGTTAATGTGCACAAGCTTATGACCTCCCTTTAGCGAGGAGATCACTAGTCTGGGCACTCTTTAGCGGCGAATGCCGAGCTTTTGAATCAAAGCTAGGTAGTTTTGGCTATCGCGCTCGGCGACGTAGCGGAGTAAACGACGGCGACGGCCAACCATTTGCAGGAGTCCACGGCGAGCCATGAAATCGTGCTTATTAATTTTGAGGTGCTCAGTGAGCTCCTTGATGCGTTCGGTAAGTACGGCAACCTGTGCACTGGCACCACCAGTGTCGTCTTTGTGGGTTTGTGTGCTTTTGATAGCAGCGGTTTTCTTCTCGTGTGTAATCATATGCTTGCTATATTAACAGATGGCGGCCTCTTGCGCAAGACCCGTTGCCCCGCAGCTTGCTAAAAATGTGTTCAGTGATCTAGCAGACCCAAATTATCGACTATATTAGTGCCGGCACCTATTGCTGCGGCGCCAAGTCCTAATGCAATTGAGCCTTTATCGACTCTGCCGTTTTGTACAGCTTCAATTGCTGCTACGCCGAGATCGAGCGTGGCAATTACTATCGCAGCATCGATAATGCGTTCTTTCATGGTTTCGAAGGTAAAATATTCTCTCATGTACAACAGTTAACACCCCGCTCAAAAATTTTGCAAGTTAGATGCAATTTTGTCTGCATCGAGTGTCTTTACTTCGGTAGCATCGTTCACACTATATGAACCGACAGTAGTGCGGCGTAGTTCCGCCGTGTATGCACCCGTGCCAAGTGAAGCTGCTATGTCTTCAACGAGAGTACGGATGTATGTTCCTGAGGATACTTCGGTCACGAACTGCGCTTCTGGATAGTTATAGGAGACCATTTTTAGGCTATGAATGGTAGTTTTGCGTGGCTCTATGATAACTTCTTTGCCTTCTCGGGCTAATTTGTAGGCACGCTGGCCGTTCACTTTAATGGCTGAATAGGCTGGTGGAATCTGCTCAATTTCACCGATGAACTTTTGCGCGACATGTTCGAGCTCTTCTCGGCTTGGCACCCGAGGGTCTGCGGATTGCAATTCGCCTTCGGGGTCACCGGTCGTACTCGTTTGGCCAAAATGCATGGTTACTTCGTACGTTTTATCGAGTTTGCTTAGCTCGCCTGCCCGGCGAGTAAACTCCTTGCCTATAAGCAGTACTAAAAGTCCGGTGGCGAAGGGATCAAGCGTGCCGGTGTGCCCAACTTTGACGTTTTTGGGCTTTTTGCCCTCACTGCTCGCAACAATACGCCGCACGTAATTAACGGCGTCAAAACTGGTCCAATCGCGCGGTTTATCGACGAGTAAGAGGCCTTGCATGCTGCCCAGTGTAGCACTTATTGCTGCTGATTACCGCTGTTGCTGGGCGGTACACCAAACTGGAATGGAATTGGCGGTGGCACGGGTGGTGGCGCATTTGCATCAATCACTATTGGGCTTTGGCCTGCAGTATTGAGTGGCTCAGCGGGAGTTTGCTGGGTCACGACATCGTCTGGCAGCGGCACAGACGGCCCACTGACCGGTGGAACAAAAGGTTCGGCCGAAGGCGCTGGTGCGTCCGAATTACCGTTTAGTAATTCTTCTACAGAGGTATATCCGCTCGATGAAGCAACTGGTCCCTGTACTTCAGGAGGCTGAGGAACTTCAAGCGGATGAAGCGCATCGCCGAGGGGCTGAGCATTCAGGGCAGTTATAGGCGCTAACGGTTGATCGGCAGTATCACTATTCAAGGCGCGACTTACTTCGTCACGGGCATCATTCACGGTAGGTGTGTCACCTTCCACTGCCGATGCTACTGCAGCTTCGAGATCAGCCAGTGTCGGTGCGACTTCACCCTCAGTAGTAGCTGGTGACGGGACTGGCACTTCAACTGGCGCAGGCTCTGGGTTGGCCGAGAATTGTATAGCTGGTTCAGGTGCGCTCGGTGCTTCTGGCTCAGGTGGATTCCAGTCTGCAGGCGGCGGCGAAAGTACTGGCGCTCCATCAGGCTTTACTTCGGATTCTGGCGCTTCAGGCTGCTCGTCTGTCTTGTGTTCTGCTTTATGGTCTTCTTCCTGTTTTTCTTCAGGCTCAGCTTGGTCTTCAATTGGCTCCATAGGAGATTCGTCGCTGCGGCTTAATAATGGGCCGTCATGTTCGGTTGCCATACTTAAAGGATCTACTGATGGATCGAGCGCTTCAGGAACATTGTTAGCCGTGAGTTGCCCACCAAGGGTTGGCGGGTCAATAATCATTCGTGAACCACTCGATAGATTATCTTGTGTCAAACTACCATTTTCACTGTCGTTTTCAGCACTATCAGATTCAGAATCTTCATCGGCTTCCGGCTCAGGGAGTTCAATTGCTGGCAGCACTGGCTCTTCGTCGGTTGTTTCAATTTCTTTTAGGGCGTCGCTGATGGCGTCGCGCGCTTCTTCTTCGCGGTCGTGCATAATTTCAATGGTGCCGTCGTCTGACTTTGGTGACTCTGGCGATTCTTCGGCGTCTTCGGTTTTATCAGATTCTTTTGGCTCTTCAACCCCAGATTCTGGCTCAAAGACGGGTTCCGCTAACTTGGTAGCGACTAGTTGTTGGTTTGCACCAGCGGCCATCAGGGTGGCACTCATGCTCATGGTTTGCGAAGTTGTTTTTTCGTTACTGAAGCGCTCAGTTTCGGCGACAATTCCAGTTAATAAGGCAGTTGCTATCTGTTCGTCAAACAGTTTTTTATCCATTAATTGCACGAGTTCACCGACGAGTTCACAGAGGCTGCTCGCTGAATCATCATGCCAATTGATACTGCCGAGACCTTCGCTTTGGCCATTTAACACATTAATGCTCGTGACAGTTGCGTCGTGCAAAATGCGGCCGTGCGCAGTAATAGCTTCGTCGAGATCTTCTTGTTGCTGCACGCCTATGGCCACTACAACATCGACATTAAAATCGCCTTGGCTAAATTCAAGATCAGCATCGGAAATAGAAGTTTTATAAGGAGTAATAAAGATGCGCACTACATCGTCTTCAACCTTATAGCGGAGCTTGTCTGCCTTGGCCTTATCGAGTGCAATAATAAAGTCGCGAAGTGAGTCAGTATTTTTTTGGAAGGTTACTTCAGGCTGTAAGAATTCGAGCGTTGACGGCACTTCCCCGCTAAATACCGCTGCGGCGTGCTTACCGGTTTTGTTTAATGCAAGCGAGAGGCCTAAAAGCGCGGCTAACTGATCAACCGATGGGTTGCGACTGACTGTTACAAGAACGTTATTTGCGGTCTTTAATTTGTCGGCCAGCTGTTTTTTTGCACTGTCCATAATAATATTCCGTTTTTGGTTTTTAGCGATCAAACGAATCGTACCAGAATTGCTTGTGCTTGTCCACAATTTTGTCGCCTAAACTGCTCTTCTGTGGTCTGTATTCTTTACAACCCTGGTGCTTATCTGATATAGTCACGTCTGAAACTAATAAAAGCGTAAGTGTTACGCGAAGGATACGATAATGCCAATCATTAAGTCAGCCAAGAAGCGTGTGAAAGTTGCCAGAAAAGCAGCTGTTCGCAACAGCAAGACTAAACGCAGTCTTCGTGCAGCCATCAAAAGCCTGGTAAAGAGCCCTACTTCTAAGTCTCATACAACCGTTCAAAGCAATGTTGATAAGGCAGCTAAAAAAGGTGTTATTCATAAGAACAAGGCCGCTCGTCTTAAGAAGCAAGCTTCAGCCAAAGCTAAAGCAGCCGGTGTAAAGCCAGTAAAAAAAGCGCCAAAGAAAACTGCAGCTAAGCCAGCCGCAAAAGCTCCAGCAAAGAAGGCTGCAGCCAAAAAAGCACCAGCTAAAAAGCCAGCCGCAAAGAAGAAGTAACATTCTTTAGCAATAAATCAGGACCGTTCCGGCGGTTCTTTTTTATGCCGCACTTTACTCTGCGCAAATTAGCGAGCTAGATTTAACAGATACAGTTCTAGGGCATCGTCGAGGTCAAGCATAGTGCGCTTGCTGCGCGTGTCTATGACAAGCAATTCGTTTACAAGCTCCTTGAGCCGGGCAATGGTAAGCTTGCGGGCAATACCCTGACTCTTTTTGATAACGTACGGGCTCATCTTGGCTTCTTTGGCAATAGTTTCTGGACTGCGATCACCTGCTGCTTTAATAATTGCCAGTACATGGAGTTGCCATGCCAACATCGCGATAATTTGCTGTGGCTCAACTTTGAGCGCGCGCTGCTCAACGTACAAAAGTAGCGCCTGCTTGGTGCGACCCGCAAATGCCGCCTCAAGGAGTTCAAATATGGTCGACTGTGGCGTCGCTTCCGTTAGCAAATCAATGGTTTGCCGCGACACCACTGGATTGTTCAGCAGTAACTTATCGAGCTCGTTTGAAGCAACTTGTTGACTCGCCCCAACTCTCTCCAACAAATATCGGGCATCACTCGAACTAATTGAACCGCCACGAGCTTTTGCCTCATCAACTAACCAGCCCGATAAACCATGCTGATCCAGCTCATTAAATTCAGTAAACTCAGTATGCTTCTTAAGGTATTTATAATATGCCGTGCGTTTATCGAGCTTAGGTTCGACTAAAATAACATTAGTAGTTTCATTAATCTCACTAAATAATTGTTCAAATGATTCCAGGAATTGTTTATTGGCGCTCGGCGCGCGTAAAACGATTAGTTTGCTATCAGCCAAGAATGGCAATGTCGTCAATGCTTCGCGGATGTGTTCGTATTCAACTTCTTGGCCATCGATGCGCTCTAAGCCCATGTCGCCCTGCTCCTGAACGTATTTTGCCACACGTGACTGGACTGCTTGTAGCAGCTTAAAGCTATTTTCCCCGTTACATGTGACAATCATCACCTTATTGTAACAATACACACAGTTTTCTAATTATTAGTTTGCTAAGATATTTAAAGATATATGTCACACGTAATTATTGTTTCAAACAGATTACCGGTCAGCGTCAAAAAAGAAGACGGCAAATTAGTATTCTCAGCAAGTCTGGGAGGGCTGGCTACGGGGTTGGCATCGTATGTAAAAGACGGCAAAAGCGTGTGGGTGGGTTGGCCGGGCATAGCCCGTGAAGAACTCACTGAAGCCGACATGGAACATATTACTCTTGAGCTCTCCAAGCAACAATGCGCTCCTGTATTCTTAAGTCGTAAGCAAATCGATAACTTTTATAACGGTTATAGCAACAGCTTGCTTTGGCCTGTATTTCACAATTTGCCTGTTGAAGAAGAGATTATTCCGCCGCAGTGGTGGAAGACCTACCGCGAAGTCAATCATCTGTTCGCAGAAACAACTCTCGGCCTTGCCCAACCCGAAAGTGCCATTTGGGTACATGACTACCAGCTTATGATGTTGCCAGAGATGTTGCGTATTGAACACACCTCAGGCCACATAGGATTTTTCCTGCACATTCCCTTCCCCGACGTGGCTGCATGGAAATCTATCAAAGAATCTCGCCAACTTATCCGTGGAGTACTCGGCGCGGACTTAGTCGGTTTTCATACCACGGGTTATGGCACGAACTTTATTCAAAACTGTGAAGCAATGGGTCTCGATGCAGCCGATAATTATTTGTACTATGCGGATCGTCGCGTACATGTCTCAAACTTTCCAATTGGCGTTGATTACCAGAAATATGCGACCGCCGGTAAGCTACGCGCGGTTCGGAGTGCTAGCAAAGAATTCAAGAAAAAGTATGGTGACCGCAAAATAATAGTTGCTGTAGACCGATTGGAGCCTTCCAAAGGCCTGATCGAACGAATGGAAGCTTACGAGTTACTGTTGGCATCAAATAGCAAGCTCCACGACAAAGTTGTTATGGTAATGGTGGCTGCCCCATCACGTATGGACTTAGCGGTCTACAAACAGCTCAAATTATTATTGCTGCAAAAAGCCGCACAAATTAACGGCACGTACGGAACTGACACCTGGCAGCCTTTAGACTTGAAGATTGAACCCCTGCCCTTCGAGCAAGTTAATGCCCTGTACCGGGTGGCTGATGTGGCCTTTATTGCACCGCTGCGCGATGGCATGAATTTAGTTGCTAAAGAATACGTCGCGAGTAAGCACAAAGCTGGAGTGTTGGTGCTCAGCGAAACGGCTGGAGCTGCAGAAGAATTACGCGAGGCACTACTAGTCAACCCATTGCTACCCGCATCAGTTGCGGAGGCCTTACAGCAAGCGCTATCGATGCCCAAAAAAGAACTGCGAAGCCGCCTAAAAAGCATGCAAAAAACAACTGCCAGTAACACAATACACACCTGGGCCAGCGGTTTTGTAAAAACTCTGCAGAAACCAGTGCCGGGTACTCGCCCCATTACACGGACACTCAAGAATAGACTCCTGCAAACTATGACTGCTGATTATAAAACAGCCGAACGCCGCTTATTCTTGCTCGATTATGATGGGAGCTTGGTTGCCCTCCACGAAGATTATGCCGCCGCCAAACCAACTAAAAAGATGCTCGACACCTTGCAAACCTTACAGTCCGATCCCCGCAATGACGTTGTTGTAGTGAGCGGGCGAACCAGGGATGATCTTGACGAGTGGGTCGGCGGTATACCGGTTAATTTAGTCGCAGAGCATGGCTCGGCCATCAAAAAGATTGGCGGCAAATGGCAGTCTCAAACTACCCGTGAGACGCAGTGGAAGCGCAAAGTTATGCCAATCCTTGAGCGCTACACCCTCTTAACCCCAGACGCAACTATCGAAAACAAGCCCCACTCGCTGGTGTGGCATTACCGGTCATCGCCGTCATATTATGCTCAAAAGTACGCTGTTATTATCAAAAAAGTCTTAAAACCGCTTTTGAAGACCTACGGCATAGCAATTTTTCAGGGAAATAAAATACTTGAAATTAAAGATCCTAGGATTAGCAAGGGCGTGGCAATTCAGTATTGGTTACGCAAGCGTTATGATTTTGTGTTCATATTAGGCGATGACTTCACCGATGAAGATATGTTCAGGGTCGCTCCAGAAATTGCCTATAGTATTAAAGTTGGTCGCGGTCGTACGTATGCTCGCTACCGTGTAGCAAACGTACCTGAAGTGCAGTCAATACTTACGCGCCTGGTGCGACCTTCCCGGGCGCTTTCTGGCAAAACGGACAAACGTGGGTTCCGCGTCCGGCTACCCGCAATTTCTCGATAGTCGTATCGCAACGAGGGCACGGCAACTTTTCACGCCTGAAGACTTTTGCAAAACTCAAATACGAACCTCTTTTACCTTCTGCCGTAACGTAATTCTTATCTGTTGAGCCGCCCTTTTCTATGGCTAATCGCAGTACTGTTGTTAGCTCCTTATATAAGGTTTTAAATTGCTTATCGGTGAGCGATCCGGTCAGTGTTGACGGATGAATTTTGGCGCCCCACAACGATTCATCCGCATAAATATTACCCACGCCAGCGAGCACAGTCTGGTCGAGTAATACCGCTTTAATGTTACTACCCTTACGCCGCAACATTCGGTCGCGCATAATCTGCCACGTAAACTCGGCACTTAGTGGCTCTGGGCCCACTTTTTTGAAGAAATCTAAATTCATTACTTCTGGTGTCGGCAAAAGTCGCACCCAACCAAACTTGCGTTGGTCATTAAAAAATAACTGGCTACCATCGCTAAAATCGATGGTCACTCTTGTTGATTTATCGGGTAATTCGCCAATCAAAGAGTCATTCGGGTGTCCGGCGCCAAACCGTTCACGGCTCCCCCTGTAGACCATTTGGCCAGTCATTTTGAGGTGCACAACCAAACTATAATTTGTCGAGAGTTCGATGAGCAGAACTTTAGCTCGCCGTTTTACCTCAGTTACTTTGGCGCTTATAACAAACGCATTAACGTCAGCATTGGCATTCGGAAACGATTTAGGCCAGTCAAAGTGTACGGCTTTAATTTGCTGGCCAGGTAACAAGCGCTGCAGGCCAGATCTTACTGTTTCAACTTCGGGTAACTCGGGCATTCCCTGATTATACCAAGTATACTAAGGGGATGGATTCCCTGTTCAGCATACTCAGCAACAAAGATTTTGACGAACCGCCAGAGATCGCGAGCGTCAAAAAGTACATTTCTGACGAATTCAAAGTCGACGCCTCTATACAACTACGTGGCAATGACCTCATCGTGACTGTCACCGGTGCCAGCCTAGTTAACACTTTAAGGCTACGTGGACCCGATATGAAAAGAAGATGTAACTTAGTAGACCGCAAAATAATATTTAGGATTGGTTAAGAAACTAGTTATTTACTTCAAAATTTGGTTGAGGTCGGTGAGGGTTTGATCTAGGTTTTGGTACAAGATTGTTTGCATGCCGGTTTCTTTGGCTGCTGTGCAGTTTCGTTGTACATCGTCTACTAGTAAGCATTCCTCAGTTGGCACGGCTAATTTATCGGCGATGTCTGTGAAGGCGCGTTCGCCGGGTTTTACGAATCCTGTTTCGTAGGAGATGGCTACGACGTCAAAAAGCTGTAGCTGCTCTGCAGTAAAAAGCATTTCGAGTACGTTGGCTGAAGCGTTACTTAAAAGGCCAATTTTGTAGGTCGGTTTTAGCTGTTTGATATAGGCGAGGAGTGGCTCGTTTGCGACATTTCGCTCGATGTCTTGGCGTACTTCTCCATAGGTCATTCCTGCGAGCGCCGCTACCCCTTCAATAAAGTCAGCGTAGCTTATTAACCCGGCATCAGACTGTTTGCTGAGGCTTTCGGCCTCTTCAAAGAGTTCAGTATTACTAGCAAAATGTGCGGCTTTGAAAGGCGTCCATGCATCACTCGTCAGTACCCCAAAACAATCAAAAATAACGGCAGTAACCATACTTTAAGTATAGACTAGGAACTTAAAAGAAGTTGTAGTCGTTGTCTATGGTGTCGTAGTCAGGCACTTGCGCACGGAAAAGATCGTTGGTTGCGTCTACACTACCAAGATAGGTCCGCGGTTTGCCACAATCGGTAGCCCAAAATCGTGAGAGCTGCTTTCCACCCTGCTTCAGTTCATAAATATAGCGTTCCCCGCTTGGACAATAACCTTTTTCGTCTTGAAGCTCTTTCGTTGTATCGCCGGCGGTAAAACCTGTGTGGTATAAAGCATGTAAGAAGTTATCGTAAGCTGCTTCATTATTCGGGAAACTCTGGGCTTTAGAAACTTGCCCATTATAGCCATTGATCTGGCTATACGTGACTGCCGTTTTACTGACAGTGATTTTAACCTGTTTATGGGTGCCATCATAATTTATGGCGCTATCTGCTACAACGCTGACTTCTGCGTCAGTGTTCGCATAGCTAAAGAATGATTTACCATTTTTGGGCAGCGCAGCTTTTTTATCTCCACCGCCGCCACCAACCAGCATCACTATAAGTAGGATGATCAGGAAGATTGTAACGATAAAGCCGACAAAATAGCGCATAGAGTCCTCGGTAAAGCTCACACCTTCGGTGAGTTAGATATATACTACCATTTATCGTCTTATTTTGCAATAGTTTTTTCGTTGTTTTTAGTGTTGCCCATAAGCGGTATAATGATGCTCACATGAAGCTCAAATACGAAACCGGAATTGCCACTTTTGTGCAGTTTGTATTAGTTAGCTTCCTCAACATTATTATTAATATCTCTTCAATCGTTTCGGGATGTGCCAAAAATGGTGGCGACTGCGTTTGGCAGGCTTTCGCGTCGTCGGTTTTCATTCTCCTCATCGTTGTCTGGTTTGGCGGTATTTGGCTCCTCGGATATACGGCGCAAAAACGTCGAAGCCGTCGCCTCGCGCAGTTGCTTATCATGGCAGAATTTTCTGTTTTCATTATTGCTGGCTTTAACGCACGGCACGGCCATGGTTTCTTAAACCGTTTAACCAGCTTTATAGACGTCGCATTTGCCCTGCTCGTAATCTACTTAGCTTTTAGACTTATGCGCGCCAAAGGCGGCCGCATCGTCAGCAGCAGCCGCTCCCGCCGCCGTCGTAAACCTACAGC
>JARXKL010000007.1 GCA_030272735.1 Patescibacteria group bacterium
GCTATGGAATGGTACTGGGCATATGCCGATTGGCGCCAAGGTATGAAATTTATGACAGAACTTTATCGCACAGTAATTCAGAATACTTTTGGAACCTTACAATTTAAGCTTGGTCAATTTGATATTGACCTGAGCAAGGAATGGGAAGCTTGGGATTATGTGGAAACTATTCAAAGTCGCTATGGTATTAATCCCTTGGATTGTACGCTTGAGGAAGTCAAGACCGCGCTAAGGGAAAACAAATTGGAAGTCGAGCAGACCGAAAATAAAGCTCGCGGCATCGACAAGCTCTGGAAGCACATCCGCAAAGATGTGGCAGGGCCCATTTGGCTGGTTAATACGCCAACGTTTATTAGTCCATTATCAAAAGTTAATGACGAGCGCCCCGACACTGTGCAGCGTTTTCAGCCGGTTATTGCCGGCTCAGAGCTCGGTAATGGCTTTAGTGAGCTCAACGACCCCATTGATCAGCTTAACCGTTTTGTAGAGCAGCAGGGAATGCGCGATGACGGCGACGACGAAGCAATGATGCTCGATATCGACTATATAGAAATGCTCGAATATGGTTTGCCACCAACCTGTGGCTGGGGCTTTTCAGAGCGCGTATTCTGGGTTTTCGAAGGTGTTACCGCCCGTGAAGGTGTACCATTTCCGCAACTCCGCTCCGAAATCGACG
Organism: Patescibacteria group bacterium; assembly: GCA_030272735.1. Lineage (GTDB taxonomy): Bacteria > Patescibacteriota > Saccharimonadia > Saccharimonadales > UBA4665 > JARXKL01. The sequence goes on from JARXKL010000007.1 coordinate 677, forward strand.
AAGTCACCAAAACAATTTATCCTGATATTAAACTCTAGCACTTTACTTGCTCAAAAAAAGTAGTACAGTAAACAGTTATTGATTAGGATTGTAGTTATGTCACACGAAAACAGATTGCCATTCAGCGAAAATGAAATTATTCCACGCTTGAGAGCCGTTCAAGAAGTCTTCATGAAAAATGATGATCCTATTAAACAAACAGAAAATACCAAAGTCGCTCTTGCGGCCTTAGACTTAGACCAGTTACTCGGCGAGACGCTACTTATTGACAGTAGTTTAGCATTTGCTCGCCGGCCTGACGAGTCACTGGACACCCGAATGATGTACCCGAGCGGATTTATGTTTCTCGGACGGTTAATCGGATATGCCCAGCTTGTCGACGAAGATGTACCCGTAAACGCTGTTACTGTTAATTTCTCTAATCCAGACATAATAACTTTACCTTCAGAAGAAGCAATAGGAATGCGCAGACTCCAGCTAGAGATCCCGGTGCTCGCAATTAATACGGTAGTTAATACATGGGCTGCCTAGTATAAATACTCAAACTATCTTAGGATAGGGGAATGTTAGAAATCAGCGATGAACACTTCCAGACACTAATAGATAAAGCTCTGACTGAATTGCCAGGTGAGCATGTCAAAAACATAAAAAATGTCGCAATTCTTTACGAAATCGACCCAACGCTCCAGCAGCGTGAAGTATCGCACTTGCGAAATGACCAAACACTGCTAGGGTTATACGAAGGTGTACCGCTGACAGAACGTCAAGGAATGTCGCGCGTGCTCCCCGACAAGATTACGCTTTTCAAAAATCCGCTTTTGCACATGGTGCAGACTGAACAGCAACTACTTCAAGAAATTAAGCATACGCTCTGGCACGAGATAGGACATTATTATGGACTCAACCACACCCAAATCCGCGCACTCGAATAACCGGTCACTTTTTGACAAGACTTTTCGAGATTCGGAAGGCAATATCACCATTATGCAGATGCCAAATGCTCCGCTAATAGCTTGGATAATCTTGAAAGTTGCTTCGCTCCTAACAGATGGCCCGCTTTCAAAATATATTTCTATTGCCGCTGCCATCGTGCTGGCTATTTGGGCAGTACTCGAGCTAAAAAGCGGTGTAAATTATTTCCGCCGAATTTTAGGAGCGGTAGTGTTATTATTGACGCTCATAAGCCTAACTAAAATTATATGAGGAGCTTGAAATGAAAGTACTATGGAACGACAAGGTCATCGCTGAAGCCACTAAAGAAGATCTAATTTATATTGAACAAAAGTGGTATTTTCCGCCGAACAGCATCAAGCAAGAATACTTACGCAAGAGTGATACGCCGTATCACTGCCCTTGGAAGGGCGATTGCCAATATTTCGATATTTTTGAAGGTGATACAGTCAGTAAAGACGCGGCATTTAGTTACCCGAAACCACTGCCGGGCGCGCTAGATATTGTCAAAAAAGACTTCGCCAATTACGTAGCCTTTTGGCAAGACGTACAGGTGCAAGAATAGTGGAGCGTGCAATTTTTGCAGCCGGTTGTTTCTGGGGAGTACAATACTACTTTGACCAAGTTCCGGGAGTGATTTCAAGTAGCGCAGGATACACTGGTGGCCACACGGACGAACCTACGTATGAGCAGGTGTGTTCACACACCACCGGCCATGCTGAAGCAGTCGAACTTGAATTCGATTCTTCATTAGTTAGTTATAGGGAACTCTGTCAGCATTTTTTTCGCATGCATAATCCGACGCAGTTAAACCGCCAAGGGCCAGACTACGGGGATAGTTACCGCACTGGCATCTTTTACGTCAGTGAAATGCAGAAGAGTACTGCGGAGCAAGCACTCGAAGCGGCCCAGCCAAACTTTGATGAGCCAATCGTAACCGAAATTTCAGCCGCAACTACTTTTTGGCCTGCAGAAGATTACCATCAGAAATACACCGAGAAAACTGGTCGCGGTATGTGCCACATTCCCTACGAACCGCTCGCAGCCTAAACTTGTCTAAAACCCCTGTAGCGGTTATGCTTAGGGCAGCAATATAGCAAGAGTGGGTAATTGTGCAGCAAGCTCAAAAACAGACAATCAAACCGCATCACCATAAACCGTTTCGAAAACGGCATCTCTCGGCGTTTGTTATCAGTTTTTTGCTGTTTGTTTTTAGTTTATTGCAGTTCGGTATTTTGCAAGGGATCAACCGTCCACATGCTGCCCCAAGCAGTGACCAACAAGTTCGTCAAAGTTCCCTAACACGTATCAGTTCTGTGTATGGATTTGGCTTTACCGCCGATACAAATCAGCTGATTGTTGATGCGACTAAACTGGATGAAAGGGGAGTCGCTCATGATGTAGCTGCCTCAGAACTTATAGGATCATCTGCAATAACAAGTGCTAAGGTGAAGCCCCGAGCGGGCACGGTTGAACGCACTGAATCTGCTGCAGAGGCGCGAATTGAAGTACTGCCAGATCCTGCCATTCTGACCGGTGCAATAAACAGCCCAGCTAATAAAGGTTTATCGGCTACTAAAGTAGCGCGTTCGTTGTTCGCGCCACCTAAAAGCGAAGAATTTACTTCAAAAATTATTTCTGAAGGGTCTAGTAGTATTGGCGGCGCAACTGCTTATAAAACAGTTTATGAACTAATCCCGAACTTTGCTGGCGGCAAAACCTATGTAGTTGTTTGGAGCGGCGTAACCCGTGACAGCAGAGCTTTTGCAGTTACCCTCCAGGGTCTGGTGGGTACACCATCTGTGCCGATGGCATTTACGCAATTCTTCAAAACACTCAGCATTGCTACAGCGCAGCAAGTCAAAGGTGCGAGCGTCAGTTTTATCCCTCAAAAAGTCGCAGCTGATACCACTAAACTCGATCCTAAATATCTATCTGATGCGGTCTCGCCAGCAGTTGTAAAAATATATCATCTTATCTGCGGAGCCCTGACAATCGATGGTAACAAAATAACTGATGATGCGTGCAGCGGCTTCACTGGCAGCGGCTTTTTGGTCACGAGTAACGGGTATATTGCTACCAACGGACACGTTGTCGTGTACGGTGCGCAAGATGCTCTGGTCGATATTTTGACTCATAATCCAAATGCACTGACAGCTTTTCTGCGAGGTGTGGGGCTCACCGGTGAGCAAGTCCAGCAGGTAAATAGTAACCCAGTGACCATGGCATCAATCATTGCTAAAATTTACGATATTCCAGATGAAAAACTGCACTTTGAGAACAAAAAAGACGTTGAATTAGTAGCTATTGGATCGACGCCGCCACACTTTGAACAACTGGCTACGAGCACTGATATTTCGCGCTATCAACGCGACAGCAATGAACTCAAAACAGCGAAGATTATAGGCTATAATTACGTTGCAAAAGATAAGCTCACGGCCATTGCGGATCCTGCCAAAGGTTTCACTGCCAGTGATGTGGCGCTCATTAAAATTGATGTTCAAAACGCCCCAACTATTGCTTTGTCTAAAGCCAAAGTGATGCAGAACCAACGTGTTTTCCTTGTAGGTTTCCCCGGAGACGCCGACAACGAACTAACAGACAATACAACTCTTGGAGTCTCAGTAACAGATGGAGTTATAAGCTCTATTCGCCAAGCAGCGGGCAAGAACGGACTCCTCTATCAATCAGACGCTGATGCATCTCACGGAAATAGCGGAGGACCGGCAATCGATGAATCCGGCAATGCAATAGGGCTTCTTACGTACCGTGCATCAGGGGACGCCAGCGGTAATGCTGCAAAAAGTTATATCCGTGATATTCAAGATTTCAGTGAATTAGCCAACAAGCTAAACGTGGGTATTAACAGTGATAGCTCTACACAGCGGGCATGGTTGACCGGCCTCGATCTGTACGCCAAGAACCATTATTCGGCAGCACAGGAACAATTCAAAAAAGTCCAGGAAGCGTATCCCGCTCAACGTTTGGTAGCGGCATATTTAGTATCCGCGCAAGCTGCAATCGACAGTGGTAAAGACACCAAACAAGTGCCAACATCTTGGCTAGTGACTGCCGCAGCGCTTGCTTTCTGTGTCGCTGCGTTATCGGCATGGTTGATTGTGCGCCATCACGGTAAGCACCAGGTGTATAAGGCCTTCAAACAGGATCACGAGGGAAGTTATAAGCAGACAGGCGGACCTGGTCTGCCGCATCATGTACACTAAGAGTATGACAATAATCTTCGATTTTGATGGGACCATTGCCGATAGTTTTGATTATATTTCTGAGTTTTTGCTTGCCGAAGCCAAAATTGGGCCAGTGAACGAATCGAGCAAACAAGTGTTGCGTGGCATGTCTATGCAGGCAATGGCCCGCGAGCTAGGTTTCCCCTGGTACAAACTGCCAGGTTTATTCATACGAGGCAGACGTGGCATGGCGGGCGGCGTGAAGCATCTTCAGCCTTTCGAGGGCATGCCAGAAGTCATTCGCAAATTGCACGCCGAAGGCCACGAACTGTTCCTGCTCAGCAGTAATAATGTTCGCAACATCAGAGCATTTTTGCACGCCCACGATCTACACGAATATTTCTTAGAAATTTATGGTGGCGTTGGTGTCTTTGGTAAGGGGCCAGCCATGCGTAAGCTACTCAAGGAAAATAATCTCGAAATTAGTGATGCGATATATATTGGCGACGAAGTTCGCGATGCCGAAGCAGGCCAGTCAATTGGCCTCGATGTGCTATCAGTTCTATGGGGTTTTGCCCGATCAAAAGACTTAAAAGCAATTAACCCAAAACTATTAGCTGCGACGCCAAAAGACATAATCACGGTCCTCGAACGCTAAACTGCTAGAATAGAGCAATGGCATATCAACGGGAGCGCTCAGCGCCGTACCAACCTGGGCAGAAGTATCCGTATAAAATCTCTCGCTCAAAAATTGAGCTCTTCAAGCAGTGCCCACGCTGTTTTTGGCTCGATGCCCGGCGCAAGATAACTCGCCCAAATGGGCCGCCCTTCAACATCAATAAAACCATTGATGAATTATTCAAAAAAGAATTCGATCGCTACCGCGTGCTCGGCGAGCCCCATCCACTCATGACTGAATTCAAGGTGAAGGCCATTCCATATGCCCATAAGGATATGGACACCTGGCGTTACAACTTTACTGGCGTCACGGCACTGCATAAGCCAACAAATTTCCATGTATTTGGTGCAGTTGATGACATCTGGGTCAACGATGCCGGCGAGCTGATCGTCGTTGATTATAAAGCGACATCCAAAGCCACAGAAGTAGGCATTAGCTCAGACTGGCAGATTAGCTACAAACGGCAGATGGAAGTTTACCAGTGGCTGTTGCGCCAAAACGGATTTGAGGTCAATGATACCGGCTATTTTGTGTATACCAACGGCCGTACGGACGTTGACGGCTTCAACGATCGCGTCGAATTCCGCACCAAAGTTATTCCGTATACCGGCTCGGACTCTTGGATTGAAAAAACTTTGCAACAGATGAAAGATTGCATCGAGAATGATAAAATGCCGCCAATTGGCGATGCAGCAATGGGCGGCCCTTGCGATTTTTGTACCTACGCGCGCCAACGCACCGAGCTTACTCTCGAACACATCCAAAGCAAAGCGTAGTAACCGTCACGTATCTTGGGTATACTGTGGGCATGCTTGATATCCAATTCATCCGCGATAATCCCGAACTTGTTGCGGAAAAATCCAAACAAAAGGGATATCCCGTCGATATTCCTCAGTTATTAGAGCTTGATGTCGAGCGCCGAACACGCCTGACTCAGATTGATGAACTTCGCGCCCGCCGCAATACGCTGGCTAGCGAATTGAAGCAGGGCAAGCCATCTGACGAACAAATCGCTGCTGGCCGCCATATGAAAGAAGAAGTTGCTACTTTCGAAGCCGACCTCAAGCTCATTGACGAGAAGTATCAAAGACAAATGCAAGGCATACCGAATTTAATCCAAGACGATGTACCAATTGGAGGTGAAGAATTAAGCGTTGAAGTTGGTGCTTACGGCGACCAAACAACGGGAGCCGAAGACCACCTCGACTATATGGCAAAACGAGACTGGGTAGATTTCGAACGTGGCACCAAGGTTGCTGGAACGAAATTCTACTTCTTAAAAGGTGATCTTGCACTCCTCGAAAATGCCATAACACAGTTCGCCCTCAACTTTGTGCTGCAAAAAGGCTTCACCTATATGACAGTTCCAAACATGGTGAACAGCCGCATAGCAACAGGAACTGGTTTTGCGCCGCGATCGAGCGAACAAAGTGACGAGTATTTTCTGGAAGGCGAAGATTTATCACTGATTGCTACCGCTGAAATGCCATTAACTGGCTATCATGCAGATGAAATTATTGAGGAAAAAGACTTACCATTACTCTATGTAGGGTATAGCCCTTGCTATCGCAAAGAGGCAGGAACCTACGGCAAGCATACCCGCGGATTATTCCGAGTGCATCAGTTTAACAAACTCGAAATGTATGCGTTCGTAGTACCTGAGGCCAGCAACAAAATGCACGAACGTATTCGAGCTATTGAAGAAGAATTGTGGCAGGCGATAGACATCCCGTACCACGTCATAAATATTGCATCTGGTGATCTTGGGGCTCCCGCGGCCAAGAAGTATGACCTCGAATACTGGTCAAAAGTTGACGGTAATTACCGAGAATTAACGAGCTGTTCAAACTGCACAGATTTTCAAGCGCGGAATTTAAATATTCGCGTCCGTCGTCAAGACGGGACCATAGAAATACTCCATACACTCAACGGAACTGCAGCTGCCTTAGCCCGTTCCTTAATAGCCATTGTTGAACACAATCAGCAGGAAAACGGCAAACTACGCATTCCAGAAGTGTTACGCCCCTATATGGGCGACCGTAGCGAAATCTGAAAATCATACAGCCAATCGTTGCATAGCGAGCGTATAATAAGTTGTAGCTTTTTAAGCATCGTTCAAACAATAAAACGGAGGAATAGCATGCTACAAAAATTCGAAATTCAAGGTGTTCATACTACTGTTGACGACAAACTCCGTGCCTATGTAAATAAAAAACTTGGCGGCCTCGATAAGTATATGCCCAAAGCGGCTAAAGACAGCGCGCATCTAAAAGTTCATTTAAAAGAAGCCAAGAAAAAAAACAATGCACACTGCACCTGCGAAGCAACCTTGCATATGCCGCACCAGGACATCGTTATTAAAGAGAGCGCGCTCAATATGTATGCCGCAGTCGATATTATGGAAACAAAACTCAAGCAGCACTTGCAAAAATATAAGGAGTTACACGGCAGCGGCAAGGGCAGGCGCCATCTCTTCGCCCGCTTCAATCGCAAAAAAATCATCGACAACACTGTCCCTGAACTAGACGTTTGATATATACTGTTTTGAATGAGCGAACTGAAAACGGAAGGTGCGGTTTTAAGCGGCCACAACCTTGACGCGTATTGGCATGATGATTACGAAAAATTCGTACAAATATTGCCGAATTTGCGAAGGGATTACTTTCCAGAGTCAAACGGTTTTCCTTCTAAACTATGGCAGGAAAACATCGGTCGCATAGCCTTAGAGGGGGCAGTGCATCAAGCATCGGGGTTAAACAGAGTAGTGAATTGCGACATTATCGGCAGATTTGACGAAGGTATAGCCCTGATTATGCGCAACAATTTACCAAAACGATTAGTTGATCCTTCTGTATTCACTGTTTTTGTGAAGCCTGTAGCCGGCGAAGATCCGAAAGGCCCTAAGCGAGGAATGCAAATATTTTATGGGGTAGGGAATCAGCCAGTTCGTAACTATGACTACAATGCGAGACAATATTTGAAAGGTAGACATGCTTATGGAGGCCTAGAATTTGCTCATGATTTAGAACGCACATTAATGCAAAATAGGGCTCGCCATAAGAGAGTAAACAGGCTATAATTAGCACAATAATCTTGTAAGAACTGTCTAAACTGGATGAAAAGGGAGACTAGGGCTGATGAACGTTGTTTTTAAGAAAATTTTAGGTGATCCACAAGCACGGACAGTTAAGCGCTTGCGTAAGCGCGCTGTAGCGGTGAACGCTCTTGCGGAAAAATATAAAAAAATGACCGACAAGCAGCTGAAAGAGCAGACGGAAGTTTTGCAAAAGCGACTCAAAAAAGAATCTGTCGATACTATCATGCCCGATGCCTTCGCGGTAGTTCGCGAGGCTGCAACGCGTGTTCTCGGCCAACGACACTTTGATGTCCAGCTCATTGGTGGCATGGTGCTACACGAAGGTAATGTTGCCGAAATGCGCACCGGAGAAGGTAAGACTCTTGTTGCTACTGCGCCTGTCTACCTCAATGCACTGACAAAAAAAGGCGTTCACGTCGTGACCGTCAACGACTACCTTGCGCAGCGCGATGCTGGCTGGATGGCTCAAGTCTATTCATTCCTCGGTCTGACGACCGCAGTGATTGTTGGTGACCACAGCTACATGTACGATGCTAAATTTGTGAATGAAGAGCATGAAGATAAGCGTTTCCGCCATTTAAAGCCTTGCTCTCGCCGCGAAGCCTACGAAGCCGATATTACTTACGGTACTAACAATGAATATGGCTTCGATTACCTCCGCGACAACATGGTCCGCGAAGAAGATCAGCTCCGTCAGCGTGATTTACACTATGCGATTGTCGACGAAGTTGACTCCATCCTCATTGACGAAGCTCGAACACCACTTATTATAAGTGCCCCGAGTGTCACCAGCGGCACCGCCTACGCGCAGTTCAGCAAAGTTGTTCGTCAGCTCAAAAAAGACAAGCATTTCGAAACCGATGAAAAGCGAAAAACCGTCATTTTGACCGATGATGGAGTTGAATTAGTGCAAAAAGTTCTTGGTATCGATAATCTCTATGGATCACAGAACATCCGTACTATTTATCACTTACAGCAAGCATTGCGTGCCCACGCATTATTCACGCGCGATAAAGACTATGTCGTTTCACAAGACGGCGAAGTAGTTATTGTCGATGAATTCACCGGCCGTTTGCTCGCCGGCCGCCGCTACAACGAAGGCTTGCACCAAGCCATCGAAGCTAAAGAAGGCGTTGAAGTTCAGCAAGAATCCATGACATTGGCAACCATTTCATTCCAGAACTATTTCCGTTTATATGAAAAACTATCTGGTATGACCGGTACAGCATTAACAGAAGCTGAAGAGTTTCACCAAATATATAAATTAGATGTCGTCGATATTCCACCGAACCGCAAAATCTCGCGTTTAGACCGCACAGATCGTATTTACCGCACAGAAAAGGGCAAATTCAAAGCTATTGCGCGCGAAGTAAAGGCTCTGCACACTAAAGGTCAACCAGTATTAATTGGTACCGTATCCATCGAGAAAAACGAAGCCCTCGGTGCTTTGCTGACCAAGCAGGGAATTCCCCACCAGGTTTTGAACGCCAAGAACAATGAACGCGAAGCCAAAATTGTTGCGCAAGCCGGTTCCCGTGGCGCTGTAACTCTCGCAACCAACATTGCTGGTCGAGGTACCGACATTACATTAGACGAAGAAACGAAGAAACTAGGCGGCTTGTTTGTGCTCGGTTCCGAACGTCATGAATCACGCCGAATCGATAACCAGTTACGTGGTCGTTCCGGACGCCAAGGTGACCCTGGTACTACGCAGTTCTTTGTAAGCACCGAAGATGATCTTATGCGCATATTCGGCGGCGAACGCATAGCTGGCATCATGGAGCGCTTAAATGTGGACGATAATACGCCTATTGAGAACCGCTTGATCAGCAAATCCCTTGAGGGTGCGCAGAAAAAGGTTGAAGGATTCCACTTCGATCAACGTAAAAGCGTGGTGCAGTACGACGATGTCATGAACCGTCACCGTAAAGCAATTTACGCTATGCGACGCGAAGTATTACGCTCAGAAAACATCAGCAAGCGCATTAAATTACTTATCGATGAAGAAGCCCACGCACTGGCAACCTCGAGCTTAGTCACCAGTGATACCTTCGACGAAGTCGTTCGCGAAGTATTTCCATTCGATGAAGCGACACTTGATCGCTTATTCGATACCGATGCCACGAAATTCGAAAAAGTCCTCAAAACAGAGGCAGCAGAACTATATGCTGCCCGAGAATTAGCTTTCACCACAGACATCATGCACAAGGTTGAGCGCGATATTTATCTTCAAATTCTCGACAACCTTTGGATGCAACACCTCGAGAATATGGATCACTTGCGTGAGGGTATTCACTGGATGAGCGTAGGTCAGCAAGACCCGCTTGTAGAATATCGCCGCCAAGGTCAATTACTGTTTGCAGATATGCAACAAAGCCTGCGCCACGATGTTCTTTTACATCTTTTCCACGCACAACCGGTTTCCCAAGAAGACTTAGAGCGCGCAACCGAAACTGATCTAACCCGCGCGGCACAAAGTTCAGTCAGCAATGCGAATCAAATTATTGAAGGTCAGGCCGAATTCGATGAAGGCGATTTTGTCACGAAAAAAGACGAGGTAGCTACAGTCAAAAAGAAAACTGTTGTCGTCAAGAAAGCACGCAAAACTGAACGCAAGCGTAAAACAGCAGCTAAGCGACGGAAAAAGTAGTTTTGAAGCATACAGTTACTGAAATTGTCCTTAAAAACGGTGTCAAAGGTTTGTTTGTACATATTCCCGATGCTTCAGTAATATCATATGACGTTAATTTTAGAGCCGGCGAGTACCTTGTGGAGCCCGAAAAGTGGGAAGTCGCTCATCTCATGGAGCACGTACTGCTTGGGGCAAACGAGTTAATTCCGCGTGCCCGTGATTTCCAAGCAGAGCTTGAAAAAAATGGTGCTTATAGCAATGCCAGTACCGGTGTGTACGACATCACCTATGAATCTGAATGCGCTGACTTTGAATGGGACAGGGTACTGAGCCTGATGTTAACGGCCATAACAAAGCCGCTCTTTTTAGATGAAGAGTTCGAGGCGGAATTTGGAAATGTCCGCGAGGAAATGGCTGCACGGAGCAATAACCATTTCCGCCGCTTGAGTCTTGAAATGCGCAGTGGTCTTGGCCTGATCGCGAAAACTGACGCCGAACGACTGCTATTAATGGACAATGTCACACTTGAAGATGTGAAAGAGCACTACAGTAAAACGCACTTCACCAAAAATATGCGCTTTGTCGTAGCTGGCAATCTAACTCCTGGACGCCGCGAAACCATAATCCATCTGATGGACAATATAGAGCTACCTAACAATGCTAAAAGATTCGAACTGCCGCACGAGTCGCCGCGCCGCGTCGAGAAAACTATTTTTGTGGCAAACGACACCGTTGAGAACCTGTATTTTTACATTGATACTTTTATGACCCGTCGTATGTCGGATGCTGAAACTGACGCATTGAATTTGCTCAATACCATGCTAACTGAAACACTCTACTCACGAATACTCGGTACCGCCCGCGAGCGCGGGCTAGTATACGGCATGAATTCTGGTGTCAGCTACACCAAAGACGCTAGCAACTGGTGGTTCGGAGCCCAAGTATCAGATAAAAATGCATCGGCATTGTTGCAAATAATAGTAACTGAGCTCCAAAAAGTCCTAGCTGGGGACATTTCCGAAGATGAAATTGAAGCGACTAAACAGTACTCGCTCGGCCGCTTCCAGCGAAGTGCCCAAACGGTTGGAGGAACAGCCGGGGGTTATGCTAGTCGCTATTTCTTTGATGAAGTGATTGAAGATTATTACCGCGTGCCGGAACGCATTAATGCTATCACTAAAAAGCGCATAATTTTAGTAGCTAATAATATGTTTGCCGAAAATCTGTGGGGCTTTGGCGTATTAGGCAACTGTGGACCGAAGTTTGCAGCAAAACTTAAGGCGCAGCTTGCGGCACTTTGGGAAGTCCCAGACGCCGACCTTATCACTGATAAAAAATAGCGTTATGGAAGAACTCACTCAGCACGGAACAACCTTACATGAACAGGTGCACGCTGCAGTGAAACAGCTTAAAATTGCAGACAGCACGCAGGAGCTGATGGACTTGAGAGCCCAGAGTGAACAATCAGATTTTTGGCAAGATTCAGATGCGGCGCAAAAAACTATGCGGCATATTGCCAAGCTCGACAGCCGAGTAAGCCCTTGGAATGACCTGGCTCAATCTGTCACAGATGTACTAGACTTGCTCAAGCTAAAAGACGATAGTATTCAAGCAGAACTGACGACCCAGTTAGAAAACGCACAAATAACATTTGACGCACTTAAGGAAGACTTAAAATTTAACGGGCCCTATGACCAAAATGACGCCATACTCAGTATTCACGCGGGAGCAGGCGGCACCGATGCGCAGGATTGGGCACAAATGCTCCTGCGCATGTACACGAGGTATTTCGAAAAGTCAGGCTGGACAATCACTTTAGTTGATGAATCTGCCGGCGAAGAAGCCGGTCTCAAAAGCGTTACGCTTGAAGCTTCTGGCAAAGTTGCATATGGCAAGCTAAAGGGTGAACACGGTGTGCATCGTTTAGTACGACTTAGCCCTTTTAACAGCGATAATTTACGACAAACCAGCTTTGCAAAAGTCGAAATTATGCCCAAGATCGACAAACCAGAAGACCTTGAGATTGACGAAAAAGAGCTTAAGATTGATGTTTACCGTGCCGGCGGCCACGGCGGCCAGTCGGTTAATACTACTGATTCAGCAGTACGTATAACGCATATCCCGACGGGCATCATGGTCGCAATCCAAAACGAACGATCGCAACTACAAAATCGCGAAACTGCCTTGACAATTATTAGGTCACGCCTGGCGCAGTTGCAACTCGAGCAACACGCAGAAAAGCTCGGCGAACTGAAAGGCCCGAATCAATCAGCTGAGTGGGGCAGTCAGATACGCAGCTACGTTTTGCATCCTTATAAACAAGTCAAAGATTTGCGTACACGTCATGAAACCAGCGATCCGGACGCTGTACTCGATGGAGCTCTTGAGCCATTCATCCAAGCCTATCTTGAACACACTATTCATTAACAGCGCGTGTATATAAGGTTTGCTCATTCCTTGATATACTAGGGGTAATGATATTGTTGGACAGGGTAACAAAAACATACGGCAAGTCGTCGGTCCCATCGCTCGACCGTGTATCCATACATGTTGAGCCCAAAGAATTCGTTATTGTCATTGGCCAGAGTGGCGCGGGCAAAACGACATTGTTACGCTTATTGACGCGTGAAGAGCGCCCAACAAGTGGTAAAATTATCATCGGCGGTATCGATTACGACAAGCTTAAAGATAAAGACATACCATTACTTCGCCGCAAAATTGGCGTGGTGTTCCAAGACTTCAAACTACTTCCTAATAAAAACGTCTTCGAGAATGTGGCGTTTGCACTAGAAATTGTTGGCATAAGCAACCGCGAAATAAAACACACTGTACCTAAAGTTCTGGAAATCGTGAATCTCAAAGGCAAAGAAAAGCGTATGCCGCGCGAACTTTCCGGAGGCGAGCGCCAGCGAGTCGCTATCGCTCGCGCCATAGTGCGCCAGCCGCGCATATTAATCGCCGATGAGCCGACTGGCAACCTCGATCCAAAGCATGCCTGGGATGTCATAAAAGTACTCGAGAAAATCAACAGATTTGGTACTACAGTATTACTAACCACCCATAATGAAGAAATTGTTAACAAATTAAAACGACGTGTCATTACAGTGCATGGCGGCAAAGTAGTGAGCGACCGAGCAAATGCCAGCTATAAGGATTAAAATGCAGCGCAAACTCACGACCCTTTCACGTATTTTTCAGACTGGGGCAATAAACTGCATCCGAAATATTAGCTTAGCGGTGGCAGCTATGGCCGTCATGGTAGTAACCTTGACCATCGTCTTGTTCTCAGTAATCACCAATGCAGCATTCACTAATACTATCGCTCAAATTACCGACAAAATTAGCGTCTCAGCCTACCTAAAAGACTCTACAACAGATGCGCAAGCCAACGAGCTTGTTGCAGAGCTCAAAAAACAATCAGCCGTAAACAAAGTAACCTACCTCAATAAAGGCCAAGCGCTACAAGCTTACGTGAAGCAAAACGAACGCAACCAAACATTAATAACTGCCGCTGCCCAAGCAGGGAATCCTATTCCGGCCACTATTCAAATATATCCCAAAAACCTGAATCAAATTAACGAAATAAAAAACACACTATCTAAGCTAGAAAACGCTAAATTACAAACTGCCGATTCGCCGTCATATAATGGCGACCGTAAACAGGCGATTGATACCATTACCCACGCCACCAATGTGCTGCGCAAAATAGGTATCATCTCAATTATCGTATTTGCAATTATCTGTGCGCTCATTATTTTCAACACAATCCAGATGGCGATATTCAATCGCCGCGACGAAATAACCATCATGCGCTTGCTCGGTGCCAAGACAAGTTACATCCGCGGACCTTTTGTTGTCGAAAGCGCAATATACGGATTATTATCGGCAATAATCTCGATCGTAATTGTTAATTCCGCCTTTCTGGCCTCTAATAGCGCGTTGCAAGCCAGCAGCCTTGGGTTACTCGATATTGCCTATGCAAATGAATATTTTAACACTCATTACTTGCAACTTTTGCTTATGCAAATCGTGCTTGGTATACTTATAGGAACGGTTTCCTCAGTTATTGCGACCCGCCGTTACCTCAAATTCAAAATACGATAATTAACTTTTAAAAGACAGTGGGAATAGTCTTTTAGGCTCCAAAATTTTTAGCAATGATCGAAGAATGGGACGATAAGAGAAGGGTATACAAATTTGACTATCCGTGATACTATAAGCACTAGCATAAACAAAACAAAAACTATGCAAAAACAAATAACATTTCGGTCTCCATTTATCATTAAGCTGCGGCTCGTCGCTCTCAGCGCAGCTTTGTTATTCCTTATCGTAGGAGCAGCCAGAGTACATGCCGACAAATATGATGAACAAATCAATGCCTTGAATCAGCAGAACAGTGCATCGCAGAGCGCACTCGGAGGCTTACAAACAGAAGCAGGCAGCTACCAAGAAGCTATAGCTCAGCTGCAGGGCCAAATTGATGCAGTTCAGGCCGCACTGACGGTTAACACTAATAAGCAAGCTGAAACACAGGCGGCTATCGTAGCTGCTCAGCAAAAAATAGATCAAGAACGCGCGTATCTTAAAGAGAGTATTAAGACTATGTATGTCGACGGTCAGCTTAGCACAGTCGAGCAATTAGCTACCAGCAAAAATCTGAGTGATTATGTCGATAAAGAAGAGTATCAAAACTCTGTTGAAAATAAGATTGACGCAACCATCAAAGAAATTGCAGTCCAGCAAGAAAATCTAAAGAAGCAAAAAGCAGAATTAGATGTATTAATCGCGACTCAAAAACAGCAAAACGAAGCGCTGGCCAATGCTCGTGGTCAACAGCAACAAATGCTTGCCTATAATGAGAGTCAGCAGAACGACTTCAATAGTAAAATTGCCGCTAACTCTGGCAAAATCCAGGAATTACGCAAGGCCCAAATTGTAGCAAACGCTCGATTTATCCCGCCAGCTGGTTCGGGCGGTGGATATGGTGGCGGTAGTGCATGTGGCGGAGGCTACCCAGGTGTATGGTGTAATGCTGGGCAAGATACAATCTTTGACAGTTGGGGAATGTACAATCGCGAGTGCGTCAGTTATACCGCGTATCGTGTTGCTGCTTCTGGACGCTACATGCCTGCCTGGGGCTCTATAGGCGCCGGCAACGCAAACCAATGGGATGATAACGCACGAGCTGCTGGTATTCCAGTCGATGGCACACCCCAAGCCGGAGACGTTGCAATCAGCAATAATGGCTACTATGGACATGCTATGTACGTCGAAAGTGTAAACGGCGACGGCACGTTTAACCTCAGCCAGTACAATGCATCTCTCAACGGCACCTTTTCCACGCGCTCGGGCGTCAACCCAGCCGGCTTGTCGTTCATTCACTTTTAGTAAATTCTACAAACACACCTCCATGCAAAGTAAGCTATACTGGAATGGATGGATGGCACACAAAAACAGGGAAGGCAGCGCAGAGGCTTAGTTAGCTCGCTCGGACATTTCTTGGGAATGCTACTTTTGGTGGCCGTTATCTTTACGGTTGGCTATGGTGTAGGAAGCGGGCGTGTTAGCTTGAACAGCAAAAATGCTGCAGTTGCTACTAACCTGCCAGACAAACTAAATTACAGCTCAATAGATGAAGTGTACAAATCGCTCAAAAATAATTACGACGGTAAATTGAGCGAGGGCCAGCTGGAGGATGGACTCAAGCACGGGCTCACAACGGCTACCAAAGATCCTTACACAACTTATTTTACCGCTAAAGAAGCTAAAGAATTTAGCGATCAGCTCAATAATTCGTTCAGCGGCATTGGGGCCCAGCTCGGCCAAGACGACAAACAAAATTTGGAAGTAATTGCTCCTATTGCTGGGTTGCCTGCAGACAAAGCTGGGGTGAAAGCCAAGGACATCATAACCGACATAAACGGGACGAGCACCAGTGGGTTAGGTGTGGACGATGCCGTCAGCAAAATTCGCGGCAAAGCCGGCACAACCGTCACCCTCAAAGTTATTCGCAATAAAGCCGAGCCACTGATGTTCACGATCACTCGTCAAGACATCAATTTGCCAAGTGTCACAACTAAAACTCTTGATGGCAACATCGGTTATATCCAAATAAGTACTTTCGCCAATGATACCACTAAACTGACGCAGGCGGCCGCTAAGAAGTTTAAGGCGGATGGCGTGAAGGCTATAGTACTCGATCTGCGTAATGACCCCGGTGGTTTACTGGATGCTTCAGTGAATGTTTCTAGTCTATGGATACCACAAGGTAGAAATATTCTGCAGGAAAAAACAGGTACAAAAGTGGTTCAGAGCTACAATGCGCTCGGCGGCAATGTGCTTAACGGCATGCCAACAGTTGTGCTGATTAACAGTGGTAGCGCGTCGGCTTCTGAGATTACTGCAGGCGCATTACACGACAACAATGCTGCATATTTGATAGGTGAAAAGAGCTATGGAAAAGGTGTGGTCCAGCAACTAATTAATTTCCGCGATGGTGCACAGCTGAAAGTAACGGTGGCGAGTTGGTATCGCCCAAATGGACAAAACATCAATCATAAGGGTATCGAGCCCGACAAAAAAGTTAAAATTAGCGACGCCGATGCAAAAGCTGATGTAGATACCCAATTACAAGAAGCTCAAGCCTATTTGAATAAGTAGCTAGGGGCTTTTTGCTGGACAAAACAGGCTCAATTACTGTAGGATTAGAGCAATAAAGAGAGGTGAGTAGAGCGTGGCAAACGCGACGAAGTACATTTTTGTTACTGGCGGTGTGCTTTCCGGATTAGGGAAGGGTATCACGGCCGCCTCAATTGGAAACCTTCTCAAAGCTCGCGGAATCACCGTTAACCTCCAAAAATGTGATCCCTATCTTAACGTGGATGCCGGTTTGCTTAATCCGCGTGAGCATGGTGAATGTTTTGTTACCAAGGATGGTGCTGAAACTGATCTCGACCTCGGGCATTACGAACGTTTTATAGACGAGGAGCTAACCAGCACCAGTAGCCTCATGAGCGGCAA
Source organism: Patescibacteria group bacterium (assembly GCA_030272735.1). Lineage (GTDB taxonomy): Bacteria > Patescibacteriota > Saccharimonadia > Saccharimonadales > UBA4665 > JARXKL01. The sequence goes on from JARXKL010000007.1 coordinate 18,241, forward strand.
AGTACTCCTTAAGCTGATTAACGACGAGCGAGCAGGGAAATTCGAAGGTGAAGATGTCCAGATTATACCGCACCTCACCGGCGCAATTCAGGACTGGATAATTAAAGCAGGTGAAGGTTTTGATGTCCATATCGTTGAAATCGGCGGTACCGTGGGCGATTATGAATCGTTATCATTTGTAGAAGCCATCCGCGAACTCGGTGTGTCTGTTGGACTAGAAAATTGTGTCTACGTGCATGTTGTGTACTTGCCTTATCTGAACGCCAGCAATGAAACTAAAACAAAGCCAGCTCAAAATTCGGTCCGTGAACTGCGCGGACTTGGCATTGCACCGAATATTCTCGTTGGACGCAGCGAACAGACCGCAAATGGCGCCGTAAAGAGCAAGCTCAGCCTTTTTAGCGGTGTTCCAGAAGCCTCAATAGCTTTATTGCCGAATGCTGCCAGCATATACCAGGTTCCGCTAACCCTCGAAGATGCAGGTATAGCTGACGTTATCACAAAGAGCCTTGGCCTTAAAGCACAGGCGCCTCAGTTAGACGATTGGCGAGCTGTGGTTGAGATGGCAACCACAAAATATGATAAGCACGTGAAAATTGGATTAGTCGCCAAGTATATGGATAACACTGATACTTATATGTCGGTGTTTGAAGCATTGCGCTCGGCTGCTTGGCACAATAAATGCACAATAGATATATCATGGATCGATGCTTCGCAGTACGATGCTCCTGATGCCGATATGGCTAAGGAATTATCCGCATATGCCGGAATTGTGGTACCAGGTGGTTTCGGGCAGCGCGGTATAGAAGGCAAAATAAAAGCTGCACAATACGCCCTCAAAGAAAAAGTACCATACCTAGGTCTTTGCCTTGGTATGCAGATGGCTGTGGTTGCTGCTGCCCGCAATGCAGGCGTTGCCGGGGCAACGACGTTTGAGCTCGATCCAGAAGCAAAAGATGTCGTTATCAATACCATGGCAGACCAAAAAGGTTTGCACATGACAGGCGGCACCATGCGCCTGGGCGATTACCAATGCGCATTGAGCGCTGGGAGCCTTGCTGCAAAAACATACAATGCAACCACCATTACCGAGCGCCACCGCCACCGCGGCGAATGCAATAATGATTATCGCGATAAATTTGAATCTTGGGGCATCAAGGCCAGCGGCATAAACCCAGACAACGACCTTGTTGAAATTATTGAAGGCATTGACCATCCGTTCCTTATGGCTTCACAATTCCACCCTGAGTTCAAAAGCCGACCAAACAGACCCCACCCAATGTTCGATGGTTTCATAAAAGCACTCGTTAGCTAGACAGTGCCGTGCGTGGCACTTGCGTACACCGATGGAGTAAGGTAGCATAAGCTGTATGCAACCAAACCAAAACTCCTCAGGACCACCAGTCCATTTAAAAAAGATTTTATTAGTTGAAGACGACGACGCGTTAGCGAATGTTTATACAACTCGGTTGCTGGCCGAAGGTTTTGATGCCAAACGAGTATCGAATGGGGAAGAAGCTCTCGCAGCGGCACTTTCTTACAAGCCAAACTTGGTCTTGCTCGATGTTATGATGCCGAAAGTCAGTGGACTCGATGTGCTCGATATTATGCGTAATACGCCTGAAACAGCGAATCTCAAGATCATCATGCTGACTGCACTCAGCCAAGATGCTGATAAAGAACGTGCTGAAGCTCTCGGTGCCGACGATTACTTGGTTAAATCCCAAGTCGTTATATCCGATGTGGTAGACAGAATTCGTTTCCATTTAGGCAACTAAAAAGTTTCAACAATATAAAATAACCCGCATGTTGCGGGTTATTTTATTGAGGACAACTGTAAACTAAATGACTGAGACTTCAGTGCGAGCCACTGAGCGGCCACTATAGGTGCGTACGCGTCGGCTCTTGAACTGTACAATGCCATCGCGGTCCGCGTGAATAGTGAAGTTGCGACTCAAGCGTGTGCCAACACCAGGGCGCTTAGTCATGCCAATTTGACGAACAATAACTTGACCGACCTTAACCTTTTGACCACCAAACAGCTTAACGCCGAGACGTTGACCAGGACTATCGTGTACATTTTTGGCTGTACCGCCAGCTTTCACATGTGACATAGTGTCTCCTTATTGCAGCTTTTGTCTAAGTATTAGGCTACTGCTTGGTTAGTACTAAGAGCTGGCGGGCGACTATCTGATCTTCGCGGTGATAGATAAGATCAGCATCCCTAACATGCTCAAAACTCATACGATTGTACCCCAGATCGGCTAAGGAGTCAATAAGAGGGAGGTGCTTGAACTGATTATAACCGTTTTGCCAAGCTGGAATGGCGATACATAAGCGCGTGCCCGATTTGATTTGGGTAGCGATATTTTGTAAAAACTTACGGATGATTAGGTTACATTCGCTTGCTGTTTGATTTATAATTTCCGGGCTTGGACGGCTGGTGAACGGACGGCCTAAGTACGTTTCGCAGGCCACAAAATCGAAATCATAGGCCCATTTGTAATGGGTAGCGTCACCTTGGATGACGCCTGTCGGGGTTTCGTAAACGTACCACTCTTTGAGCCAGGCAAGGTTGCCCTCTGTGAAATCTACCATTCGCTGCTCTAAATCGCTGCCATAGGCGCCATAACCCATCAGTAAAGCTTCTTGCAACACCACTCCAGTCCCACAGAATGGGTCGAGTACTGACGCTCCAAGTGTGGGCATGGGTATCGGCTCTCCAGCAGGGATTTCACAGATATTTTTGAGAGCAGTTTCTGGCACTTCACCCGCAGCCAGATTAATAATAATTTGCGCCAGCTTCGGCGGCAACATGCCAACTTTACTGTCGCGCTTTGGTCGTTCGCGGTCGCGGCGAGTATAGCTTTCTATGTCCTGGACTTTAACGGTTTGAGCGACAACTGTTTTGTTGCCATCACGAATAAACACTAATTCCCAGCCATTTAGGCCGGTAAGTTTATTATGTATAATCTGCGCGCTATTGAGCTCTAAGGCTTTGTTAGGAACGAGCCGAACTGAACGTCCGGTATTACGAATAGCTTTCTTCATGGTGAGGCCGGTAGCTTCAATCTGCCTAATATTGGTGTCTAAGCCGATAACACTGAGGCCGAGCAGCATTTTTCCTTCTGGCATAGTCTCGCTATGGCCCGGTGCAACGCCCACTAAAAATTGTTCAATTTTTCGCCAGTCAGTTGTATCGAGCGTTGTTAAGACCTTGCAAAACTTAACACTACCGCCCAAGCGGTCAAATGCTAACAAGCAGGGGTCAATGTCTACTATGACTGTCTGATTGCCTACCATCTGTAGCGCGTTTGCACCATAGAGGCTTTCAAGTTCAGCTAGGCCAAGAGCCGGCTGTCGACCTAAGATTAGAAGACTTTGCATAGTGCTAGTATAGCTGCACTAGGACGCATTCCCCAGAGTAATACGGCTTAGGTAGTCAGCTCCGGTATAATACCTCTATGGACCACTCTCAAAATCCGCACCAACCGCTGCATATTCCACCGGATCGCCAGTCACAGCAGTCTTGGCTACGACGAAACTGGAAGCTGCTATTAAATGCAGTCACGTTCATTGCGCTGGCAATTGTTGTATACGCATTGCGGCATCAGCTGGTATCGACATTTAGCAATATTGCACGGGTCAACGGTTGGTTGCTTTTACTATTGATACCCGTAGAGGCCTTAAATTATCATGCGCAGGCTAAGCTTTACCAAAACTTATTCCAGATTGTCGGCAATAAGCTTAGTTACAAATCGCTGTTCAGAACTTCATTGGAACTGAACTTTGTCAATCATGTTTTTCCGAGTGGCGGTGCAGCCGGTATTTCGTATTTCGGACTATCTATGCGCGACGGCGAAAAACTGACTGCCGCTAAAGCGACGCTCGTGCAGGTCATGAAACTTGGCCTACAGTTTTTGTCATTCGAGGTGCTCATTGTCTTCGGACTACTATCCCTTTCGATAATGGGACGCGTCAGTAACCTGACTATTCTAGTGACGGCAACCTTGTCGACCCTACTACTCGTCGGTACTATGCTGTTTGTCTATATTGTTGGAAGTCGTGAACGCATCAATTCGTTTTTTACAATTGTTACACGAGGGCTCAACAAAATAATTCAGCTGGTGCGACCTAGACATCCTGAGACAATTAATATCGATAATGCCCGCCATGTATTTGATGATTTCCACACTAACTACAATGAAATTCGCGCAAACTACAGGCGTTTGTACGCTCCATTTTGGTGGGCATTCTTAGCCAATTTTACTGAAGTACTAGCGGTGTACGTAGTTTATTTAGCTTTTGGAAAATACATTAACTTTGGTGCAGTTATTATTGCCTACGCTGTGGCAAATTTTGCCGGACTGGTGTCTATATTACCAGGTGGAGTCGGCATTTACGAAGGTCTTATGACCGCAGTGATGGCGAGTGCTGGAGTGTCGCCCGGTGTGAGCTTGCCCGTGACCATAATGTACCGCGTATTGAACACTCTCATTCAGATTCCGCCAGGCTACTATCTGTATCAAAAAACGCTCCGAGCAGGGAGGCGTCTGCCTGATGCAACCCGATGAAACACTTGAACTTGGAGTCACTGAATTTGTAGCGCTCCTAAATCAGACGCTCGATTACGCATATAGCGGAGTGGTAATAACTGGCGAATTAGCCAATTTGCGCGTGAGCAAAAACCGCTGGGTGTACTTTGACTTAAAAGACGATGACGCTACAGTTAAATTCTTCGGAACCGTCTACCATTTGCCTGGACCGCTGGAGGACGGCATGATCCTCAAAGTGCGCGGCCAGCCAAAACTTCATAATCTGTATGGTTTTAGTGTGAACGTGCAGTCAATTCAGACGGCCGGTGAAGGTAGTATTCGACGCGCTGCCGAATTGTTACAGGCTAAGCTCCAAGCAGCCGGTTTATTTGATGCTGATCGTAAACGACAACTGCCGTATCCGCCTCAGCGGATTGGATTAGTAGCGTCTAAACAGTCCGCAGCCTATGCAGATTTTGTAAAAATTATCGATGCCCGCTGGGGAGGAATTATAATTCAGCATATTGATGTACAAGTGCAAGGCGAGGTAGCACCTGCACAAATTGTTGCGGCCATCGAACAATTCAATGCATTGCCAGAACCTCCTAACGTACTGGTTTTGATTCGCGGCGGCGGCAGCGCTGAAGATTTAGCGGCCTTTAGCACCGATCAAGTTACGCGAGCAGTAGCTGGCAGCCGCGTACCAACGTTGGTTGCTATTGGGCACGAGATTGATGTATGCCTAGCAGAATTAGCAGCCGATCAGCGAGCAAGTACACCGAGTAATGCCGCCGAGTTACTCGTGCCAGATAGGCAGCAATCGTTACTAGAGCTCGATCGCAAAGCCGGACAGTTAGCCTACGCAAGTGAACGAGTTTTCACGGACGCACGTCTGCAAGTTGAGCAACAAGGCATACGCCTGCATGACGCTATTACGTTACTGATCACTGGGCGAACAGAACACATAGCGGCTCAGTCACAGTTACTGCGAGCGCTCAGCCCAGAAGCAATTTTGCGCCGTGGCTACGCGATTGTCCGTCACCAAAACAGAACTGTGCGTGAGGCTATGCGACTCAAACAAGATGATATTATTACTGTACAGGTAGCGACCGGAATGTTTGATGCTGCTGTACTACCAAGGCACAAGGAGTAACATGGCCAAATCTCAACCAACATACGAACAACTAAATACTGAGCTTGAAAAAATTGTTAGTGAATTGCAGCAAGACACCGTGGATATAGACACGGCTATTGAACATTACCAGCGAGGGCTGCAGCTTGTGAAAGAATTGGAAGTCTACCTCGAAAACGCTACTAACAACGTTCAAGAACTTAAAGCCGCGTTCACTGAGAAATAGTTGATGGTGCTGCTAGTTCTGGCCGCCATCTTCACGCTAGCGTGTTTTGCTGGTGTTTTATTGTATGGCGCGCCATATTTGCCAACCTTAACGCCACAAGTAAGCGCGGCTATAAAGCTCGCAGAACTAAAGCCTGGAACAACGCTCCTGGAGCTGGGGTGTGGTGACGGGAAGGTGTTAATAGCAGCGGCTCAAAAAGGCGCATTCGTAGTTGGCTATGAGCTTAACCCCATCGTTGCTCTTGTTGCATGGTTGCGCACCCGCAAGTACCGGAAACAGGTGAACATAATATGGGGTAACTTCTGGAAAAAAGAATGGCCAGAAGCAGACGTCATATTTGTGTTTTTATTGCCAAAATATATGGAAAAGCTGAATAACTATTGTATACAATACAAGCATAAGCCCGTCAAACTAGTTAGTTTTGCTTTCACTATTCCCGGTAAAACTGCACAGAAGACTATAAACGGTGTTTATCGCTATGATTATAGTTAACCAGTTTGCCACAAGCAGCGGTTCTGCAGTACTATAATGCTTATGATACAAAACAATGAGCGTGGAGCCGTCAGTGGCGTTGCTATTTCTCTTGTCTTGACAGTTTTGCTTCTCGTCGGAGCAATAGGCTTCGCTGCATGGGCGTTTACCAGTCGGCAAGATTATAAATCCAATACTGATGAAAAAATTTCTAAAGCAGTGACCATCGCAAAGCAGGAAGAATCATCTGCAAAAGACAAACAGTTCATTGAAGATGAAAAACAGCCACTCCGAGCCTATAAAGGTCCCGAAGCATATGGCAGCATTGCACTCAGCTATCCCAAGACTTGGAGCGGATACGTTGATGACAGCGGCAAAGCAGCGACAGTTATTGATGGATTCTTTTCACCTAATATTGTTCCATCAACAGCTGATCCAGCTAATGTCTTTGCACTGCGCTTACAAGTGGTCGATCAGCCATATAGCCAAGTTGCAAAAAATCTAGCGCAATCACTCGAATCGAGCAGTGATGGGCCAGCCCCAAACATTACTGCATACTCGCTACCAAAAATGCCGAAAGTAGTCGGTATAAAAATAATCGGCACATTACCTAATCAGAAGCAGGGAGTGATGGTAGTTTTGCCACTACGATCGCAAACAATCCAGATCTGGTCGGAGACTGGCCAGTTCACTCCTGACTTCGAAAACAGCATCTTGCCAAATCTGTCCTATAGCCCGTAATGAAAACTAATACGGTTACGCTAAAAACCGTTACACGATTTGTATGCAAAATATGCAACCAAGTTGTGCTATATAAGCTATACTAATTTTATAGATTCGTGGAGGGTCCAACGTTGCAGGCACAAGCGCGCGCTACTGATTCGATATTGTCACAGCAGTTATTACTGAATGTTGCCGAACAACTCAAAATCCCGCTTATGCAGATTGCGCGGAGTGCTGAACAGGGGCAGCTGACCGGAAAAACTGACCTCACGGCCATACAGTCAACAGCCGATACGGCTTTGCGTTTACTCGATAGCTACGCTCTTGGCGTCCGTTTGAGCCTCGAACCTCAATTATTACAACTCGAGCCAGTATCAGTATCTTCAGTTTTGTACGATACGGGTCAGGCCCTCGATGCCATGGCCAAGAGCTACGGCGTTGCGCTTGAGCTGAGCTTACATGGCCGTTATGGTCCTGTTATGACACACCGTGAAGGCCTCGAAGCTGCTCTCGTTAGTCTCGGCTCAGCACTCATCGAGGCTTTACCAGCAATGGAAGGCCCACAGCTTACGCTGCAACTCGCAACCCATCGCAGTCGTTACGGAATTGTTGCCGGGCTCTATGCCGATACCAAACAGTTCACTGCTAAAACATTGCAAAAAGGCCGGTTACTCCAAGCCACCACACGGCAGCCATTAATCGGGCTAACGCACACCAGTGGCGCCGGTATTTTTGTAGCCGATGCGATACTCACTGCCATGCAACTGAACTTAACCGCATCACGCCACAGTAAACTCTATGGGTTCGGCACGGTGTTGCAGCCTAATCCACAAATGCAGCTGGTGTAATGCACGTTCTCCTTATTGAACCCGACCGAATGCTCGCCGAAATTTATCGGAGCAGCTTAGTGCGAGCTGGGCACACCGTTACCCCTTGTTCCAGTGCCCAGGCAGGTGTCTTAGCCGCCGATCAGCATTGTCCAGATGCGGTTGTTTTAGAGTTACAGCTTATTGAGCATTCGGGTATCGAATTCCTCTACGAATTTCGCTCCTACAAAGAGTGGCAAGACATTCCCGTAATTGTGCACAGTCAAGTTCCATCACACGAGTTTGCTGGTAACTGGCAAATGCTTATGCAGCAGCTTACCATTACCAAATACCTCTATAAGCCGCATGCTTCTTTGCAAAACTTAGTAGCGGCAGTGAACGATTTCGCACCGGCCGTTGCATGAACCAACTCACGAGCAAAGGGATTGTTTTAACTCGTACCGACTATGGCGAAGCCGATCGTATCATCACATTGCTGACTCCGGAAGCCGGTAAATTACGACTAATGGCGCGAGGAGTGCGTAAACAAAAAAGTAAACTGGCAGGCGGCATCGAATTATTCAGTGTTAGCGATGTGACGTATATACATGGCCGCGGTGCGATACAAACACTTATCTCAGCGAGGTTACTGACTCATTTCGGTAACATCGTCAGCAGTATAGAACGTGTTCAGCTCGGCTATGAACTGCTTAAAATGCTCAACAAAGCCACCGAAGATCAGCCAGAGCCGGAGTATTTTGATCTGTTGCAGGCCGGTCTCCATGCGCTCGACCAGACGCTTATTGGTACTAAATTGATACAAACTTGGTTCGAAGCACAATTACTCCGCTTAAGTGGGCATTCTCCAAATTTACATACCGATGTAGTCGGCAACAAATTAGTAGCCGACGCCAAATATAGCTTCGATTTTGAGTCTATGTCGTTCGCTTCGCTTCCTGATGGACTATATTCGGCCGCCCACATCAAAACGTTGCGACTGCTTTTTAGCCATCATCAACCTGAAGTGTTGCACCAGGTGCAGGGAATAGAGGCGACCTTGCAAACAATAGCGCCTATGGTAAGTGCTATGCGCACCACGTACATCCGAACTTAATTATCAGGTTTTAGGCATACTCTCGGCGAACAGTTATACTAATAGTAATGAATGATCCCGCCCTGGAAACAATAGTCAGCCTCTGTAAGCGCCGCGGTTTTGTGTTTCAAGCTAGCGAAATATATGGCGGTTTTGCCGGTTTTTATGATTACGGTCCACTTGGTGTTGAGCTCGTAAATAACATCAAGCAAGAATGGTGGAAGGCCATGGTCCGCGAACACGATAATGTTTTTGGAGTTGATGGTGCCATAATTCAGCACCCTAAGCTATGGGAAGCTAGTGGACATGTTGCGGGCTTTACAGATCCCATGGTCGAAGACGTCGTTACTCATAAACGATATCGTGCGGACCATCTAGCAAATACTGACTCGACAGATTTAGCCGAACTCAAAGAGCTCCTCAAAGATGTTACATCACCTGACGGCAATGCTTTGAGTGAGCCGCGCTTTTTTAATATGATGATGCAGACGTGGGTCGGAGCAGTTCAGGATAGTTCAGCCGTTTCATACCTACGCCCCGAGACAGCCGGTTCAATCTTTACAAATTATGAAAATGTTCGCGAGACAATGCGCGCCAAGCTACCATTCGGTGTTGCGCAAATTGGCAAAGCTTTCCGTAACGAAATAAGCCCACGCGACTTTATATTTAGGGTTCGTGAACTGGAACAGATGGAGATGCAATACTTCATACGACCCGAAACACAAGCCGAAGTATATGAAGATTGGCGTACATTTGCCTGGAATTTCCTTATTGAACGACTTGGTATTTCTAAAGACAACTTGCAGTGGCATGAACATGATGAAAAAGAACGTGCTCATTACGCTGCAGCTGCACATGATATATATTTCAAATATCCACAAGGCTTCAAAGAGCTATGGGGGACGCACAACCGCACAGATTATGATCTTGGAGCGCATCAAAAAGCTAGCGGCAAAGATTTACAATATTTCGACGATCAGACCCGTGAGCGGTTTACACCTTATGTCATTGAGTCTTCGGTAGGTGTCGGTCGTATGCTCATGGCAGTACTTGTGGACGCTTACAACGAAGAAGAGATAAACGGCGAAACAAGAGTTGTCTTGAAATTAAAACCTTCTATTGCCCCGTACCGAGTCGCGGTTTCGCCGCTTCTTAAAAACAAGCCTGAGCTTGTTGCTAAGGCCAGGGAAGTTTACTCTACACTCAAAAAAGAATTTGGAAATGTTATGTGGGACGACAACGGTAACATCGGTAAGCGCTATCGCCGCCAGGACGAAATAGGAACACCGTACTGTGTCGTGATTGATTTCGACAGCTTAGAGGGCGACACAAAAGACACGGTGACCGTTCGCAACCGTGACACGACCGAGCAAGCCCGCGTAACCATTGACGAACTCATTTCCCACCTTTCGTAAATAGGAGTATTGTAGAGGTATGGACCACAAAAAACTTTATCGATCAGTCAAGAATAAGAAAATTGCCGGCGTATGCGGTGGCATCGCTGAATACTTCAATATCGATCCAACGCTTGTGCGCATCGGCGCCTTCATATTATTGCTTCCTGGCGGTCTTCCCGGATTCATACCATACGTCATCATGTGGGTTATTGTGCCGACAGCTCCAGAATCAACCGAAGTATAAACAGTAGAATTGTTTGCGCTTATTTTACAGCAGTACGATAGCGCATCATTTAGTAGAATGGTGAGATGCCAGAAGACATCACCACAACAGACATTCTCGATACCACAGAAGAGCTTAAAGACTACAAAGAGACTGATGTGTTTGCTTGGGCGAACAATCTCGTACAGTTCAAAGACGAACTGCACATCGATTTATTTTTGATCAACAAAAACTATGTCGTCTATAAAACAAGTTTAGGCAAAGAGCTCGATAAGCAGCTCGAGCCGTTATTTATAGACGAGATGCTTGAATATGTATTAGAAGGGGCTGCAGAAGGCTTAGTAGTCCGCAGTTTTGAGCAAGCCGAAGAGGAAAAGAAAGTGCTGCAACGCACGCTACTGCCCAATGTCGACAAACTTAAAGAAACTCTAAACTGGCTCAAAAATGAACAAGAGATCGAAGTATTCGTCGAGGACGAACACGACTTACGCCGCGTAAAAGGGCTCATGGCCCGCGTTACACACCCTAAAATAAAGCAACCGTTTTATGTGTTTAAAGTTTTACCGCAGGCGCACATAATGCGCGGCAAACAGGGATGGATGATGCGCGGAGGACGTTTTGTGGCTTTTGATGCGGATGCAGCGCTGCGCATACCGTCAGAGCCTCAACTCTTACTCCTCGACCAGGATTTGTACGTATTTAACCAAACGAAGCTCAAGCAATTGTTTGGTTACGATGCCAAGGAGGCAAGCATCGCGGCTACCAAAGTCGCCGAAATCGAGGCGAACTTTAAACTGACCTTCGACGAAGGTGACGACATGCAAACATTGGTCAAAGAAAAGAAGAGCCTTATCAAAAAACTACAAACTATCAATCCTTATGCCGTAAAACAAGAAGAACTTATGAGTCACGCCGATGAACTTGGGATCGATCTTATGGAAGATGGCTCAGGACGTATTATAATAATGGACACAAAGGATCTTACGAAGTTTGTAAACTTGCTGAATGACGATTATCACGAATCAGCACTCACGGGGCAGCGCTATGAGATCGTTCGCAAAAAATTATTAAAATTAGATGAAGAATCCGAAGAAAAGGCCCTCCTAAAAGAAGTTTTGTAATGATAATTTACTATACTGATGGCAGCTGCGAACCCAACCCCGGCAAGGGTGGCTTTGCAGTTATCAGAGATATGAAGCCGGCAGTTTTGGGCCGAGAACCGAGTGGCGCAGAAACTACCAACATACGCATGGAGGGCTTGGCAATTATTGCCGCACTCAAAGACGCCAACGGCAAGCCATGCCAAATATATTCTGACAGCGAATTTTGGATCAAAGTTATAACTGTGTGGTCATTGCCGTGGGAAGCCAATGGCTGGAAGAAGAAAGGTGGCGCAATAAAGAACCTCGATATTGTCCAGAAAGTTTGCCCGCTGTACCGCGAGAGTAAAGCGGAGCTTATTTGGGTGCGCGGCCACAACAACGATCCTGGCAACGAACTCGCTGATCATTGGGCTAATGAAGCTCGTAAAGGGACCGTACTGTAAATGACTTACAACATTTATTCGATCGTTATCTTATGAGGCAAGCACAAGCATTAGCGGTTATGATGAGCGGGGCAAATGTATTCCTGACGGGCGCTCCAGGCGCAGGTAAAACCTATGTGCTTAATCAGTTTATTAAATGCGCCGAAGCGGCCGGTAAGCGTGTAGCAGTAACTGCTAGCACCGGAATAGCTGCCAGCCATTTGGGCGGCACTACTATTCATTCATGGTCAGGGCTCGGCATTGTTGACTATTTGTCTCCAGAGGATATAGACCGCCTCGGGCAGGCCGAACGACTCGTAAAACGCTACAACAGTGTCGACACGCTCGTTATAGATGAAATATCTATGTTACACGGCAACCGTCTCAATCTTATAAACCAAATGGCCAAAGTGTTGCGCGCGAATGATAAACCATTTGGCGGCATCCAAGTAATCTTAGTTGGCGACCTTTTTCAGCTGCCACCAATTAGTCATGATCGTACGGTGGACTTCGCGCACATTTCAGAAGCTTGGGAAGAGCTCGAGCCAAAAATTTGCTACATCACCGAGCAACACCGACAACAGGGGAGCGATAAGTTATTAGAATTTTTGGAAGCGATGCGCCGCGGGGATCTAACTGAAGACAGCGGCCATGCAATCACCGAGCGCGTTGGTGTCCAGCCTCATGAGGACGAAGTACTTACGAGGCTCTACTCGCATAATATCGACGTTGAGACTATAAATAATAAACACCTCGACGACATTGATGAGCCTACAAAACTCTACACCATGGTTACCAAGGGTTCCAAAGCAAAAGTAGAACAACTCGTTAAAGGGCTCTTAGCACCCGAAAAATTGCTCCTCAAAATTGATGCCGAAGTTATGTTTGTTGCAAATAACTTTGCCGAAGGTTTTGTAAACGGCAGCCGCGGTCGCGTTATTGATTTTGATAAGGGCATGCCAGTGGTTACATTACAAAGCGGTCGAACCGTAACAGTAGAGCAACACAGCTGGAATTTGAGCGAAGATGGGCGCATCAAGGCCGAAGCGGCACAACTACCGCTCCGTTTAGCGTGGGCAATCACGATTCATAAAAGCCAAGGTATGAGCTTGGACGCAGCCGAAGTTGACCTGAGCAGGGCATTCACTCCTGGAATGGGGTACGTCGCGCTTTCACGAGTCCGCAGCATAGACGGATTGTACCTCAAAGGCCTCAATGCTATGGCCATGCAACTACACCCGATGATTTATGGCTACGACGCCGAACTACGTAGTTTATCAGATGAAGTTGCGGCAATTACCGACGATTATGTAGCGCCAACCGTTGATGCATCAACAAAAAAGACTGGTGTAATCGACGAATTGCTTTTGAAAAAGCTTAAATATTGGCGGACGCAGCGCGCCTCCGCCGACCGAGTCGCGCCGTTTATGATTGCCCACAATAGTACGCTGACTGCGCTCGCGCAGGTTGCTCCAACGAGCTCCCAGCAACTTTTCGGTTTGCCAGGTTTTGGCCCTAAAAAAGTTGAACACTATGGACCAGAGCTACTCGAGATCATAGATTTGCATCTGTCCGAACTCTAATTATTAACTTTTTCTTTAATTACTTCATGTCAGCAGGATTTATGTTGCATCATGGCTTTACTAATAAAGGAGTAAGCAATGAAGCGACAGAATATTAAGCAAGCCCTCGTGCGATCAATCGCAATCGTCGGAGCAGTTATGGCTCTCGTGAGCGGAGTAACCTATGCGGCATTACAGAGCCAACCTGGTGTGTTTCGCGGTAGTACAATTCATACGGCTATAGCGAGCCTACAGGTCAGTAACAATGGTACGACTTTTGGTAGTACCATTGATGGCTTAGGCTTCAATAGCTTAGTGCCAGGCGGCTCACCATCGCCGTCAAGCGGCTATCCAGTCTATGTACGTAATGTCGGTACAGCCCCGCTAGCCATTAAATTGAGCGTGCCAACTGGGATTAGCAACCTCGATAATGTCGATTTGAACAAAGTTCACGTACTCGTTACACCTTTTGGCATAGGAACTGCCCAAAATATAACCTTACAAGATTTGATTACAAGTCCTGTTTCGATAGTTAACGGTGGCAGAATGATTGCCGGCCAAACTTCAATATTTACAATGCAGGTATCACTCGATGCTGATGCTGTAACAGGCCCAAGTGGATCAATCACAAACATCGACTTCACATTCGGCGGAGCAGCGGTAAATTAGTTACTTGTGAAGCACATAATGCTTACAATTGTGCGGCAGCTCGGGCTTATAGCTTGCCTGAGCTGCCTAATGCTCGCAGCCGGTCTCAGTTTACTAGGCCTGACACACTGGCGATTTGTAGCAGTCCAAACAAATAGTATGGTGCCTACATTTAATGCTGGTGATGCGCTACTCATTACCTCAGATCGTACTGCAACTATACAGCAGGGTGACATTATTACGTATCGCAGCCAAAACGATCCGCAAATGACTATTTCTCATCGGGTAGTCTCAGTGCTAGGTGACAGTATTATCACCGCCGGTGATGCCCAGAAAATTCATGACCCATCTGTTTCGCAGTCGCAAATAGTAGGCCATGCAGTAGCTGTTGCACCCAGACTCGGCATCATTATTACTTGGCTCCACACTCCATATGGCCTGGCAGCCGCTCTCTATGGCCCCGCCGCTATACTCTGTGGCACTGAGCTTTGGCGGGTGCGAAAACAACTGCAGCTGCCGGTGTATTCCATAGGGTAGCAACTGATATGCCCCAAATTGATGCTGGGATGATAGACTGAGGGTATGAAAAAAGCTGCAAAACAGCAAAATTATGCCTTTATTGATAGTCAGAATCTAAACCTTGGCACCCAGCGCATGGGTTGGAAGCTCGACTGGCGTAAATTCCGCCAATACCTAAAGGACAAATATGGCGTTAGCCATGCCTACATGTTCATTGGATATATGAGTGAAAACGAAGCCCTCTATGAGTATATGTACGAATTAGGTTATCTAATTGTATTAAAGCCTACCGTCGATACCAGCGCGCACGAAAAGAAACAAGACAAAATCGCATCTGAGGGCGAAAAAACACCGGCAGTCGTTCTTACAAAAAAAGAAATGCAGCCAACCGATGGTAAAGAAGTTGAAAAAGAGAAGTCGACAATCAAAGGCAATGTTGATGCCGAGCTCGTCTTATACGCCATGAAGGAGCTACCCAATTATGACAAGGCGATTATCGTTAGTGGGGACGGTGACTTCTTTAGCCTCGTCGAATATCTCGAAGAGCAGGGAAAGCTCGAACAAGTTCTGACACCAAACTGGCAATATTCCAGCTTACTCAAACCTTTTGAATCGAAGATCACGCGCTTGGATCAGCAGCGCCGCCAGCTGGCTTATCACGACCGTAAAAAGAAGTAACCTAACCCACAGACGTTCTGTAACCATTTTGTTACGCTTACCTCATTACTAACTGAGGAGTATCCGCATGGCAGACAAGACCTATGACTTTTCCGGTATGAAAGCAATATTTTTTAATGGAACTCTAGAAAGATCTCCAGCCCCTAGCCACACCGACCACCTTATTACGAGCAGCGCCGATATCATGGAAAAACATGGCGTCCATACCGAAGTAATACGTGTAATTGATCACGATATTGCAACCGGTGTGTATCCTGATATGCGCGAGCACGGCTGTACTACTGACGAGTGGCCTGACATTTACCAAAAAGTCTTAGCTGCCGACATTTTAGTAATAGCAGGCCCAATTTGGCTTGGCGACAACAGCAGCCAGACTAAAAAAGTCATAGAACGCTTGTATGCGTGCAGCAGTTTAGAAAACGATAAAGGCCAGTACGCTTATTATGGACGGGCAGGCGGCTGCCTTATAACGGGTAACGAAGATGGCGTCAAACATTGCGCCATGAATATTCTGTATAGCCTGCAACATCTCGGGTATACTATTCCGCCCCAAGCCGATGCCGGTTGGATAGGCGAAGTCGGTCCCGGTCCAAGCTACGGTGATGAGCGCGATGATGGTACTAGAGAAGGCTTTGATAATGATTTCACCAATCGCAACCTAACATTCATGACCTGGAATTTATTGCATACAGCCAGCATGCTCAGAGACGCCGGCGGTGTACCGGCGCACGGCAATCTGCGCGCCAAATGGGATGCTGGCGATCGATCCGATTATAGTAATCTCGAGCACCGCTAAAGGAGGCCCTTGATGAAAATAACCAAATTTGTACATTCGTGTTTACTGGTAGAGATGCCCGCACCTACCAGTCGCACAGTGCTGTTCGACCCAGGAGCCATGAGCGTTGAAGCGCTTCCCATCGAGACCTTAGAGTTTCTAGACGACATAATCATTACCCATGAGCACGGCGACCATATCCACGTGCCAACCGTAAAAGCACTCGTAAAAAAATTCCCAAATGTTCGCATAACTTCTACTAAAGCCGTAGTGGACCAGCTCAAAGCTGAGAATATAGCAGCAAATACAGCTGCGCCTGATGGTGTAACCTTTTTCGATGCACCCCATGAGCACGTCGAGCCGCTCTTTCCGCTCCCCGAGCAAAAAGCAGTGCATTATCTCGATCTGCTAACCAATCCTGGCGATAGCCACAGTTTTGCCGAAACGAAGAAAGTGCTAGCGTTACCAATTACCGGTCCCTGGGGAAGTACCATCAAAGCGGTGAATTTAGCTCTCGAACTCAAACCACAATACATCATACCCATCCACGACTGGCACTGGCGCGAAGAAGCGCGTCAGCAATTCTATAACAATTTAGAAGTTCTATTTAACAAATCAGATATTACGTTCCTGAAGATGCAGGCAGGTGAGCCGATTATGATTGAAATATAAACGTAGCATAAGTCAATAATAAGCATAACAATATTGACAAAACACACAATATTTGCTATACTCTTTATTAGGTTCAAATAAAACAAAAAAACAATGCAAACACTAACTGAAGCCCTCAGCCAAAACCCTATGCAAAATATTGCAATGAACGCCGGTATAGTCTTAATGACTGTAGCAGCAACTATTGGTTTAGTTGAGATTCCTGAGCACCGAGAAACAAAAATAGCGGTAAGTACTCAGCCAGCATTTGTATTTGCAACCGAAATAGGGGGTGCAGATAGCGCCCAACGCCGCGAGCGTGACGATATCCACCCCCACCATATTAGCTATAGCGCGTTCCAACGCACCCCTGGAAGGACAGGGCACTTATAAGTAGTTTGCTTGACAAACATAAGCTTTTAAGATACAATACAGTTATGAGTAAATATAATCATTTTGAGGACCTTAACGACCTGACACCTCGCTCTGAGCTAAATGCTCGTCGACAGGAAGCAAGTCAGCGCAAAGGGCGCAATAAAGTTATCCGTGGCATTGCAGTAACTGCAGTTACCGGTTTAGTTGCATTCGGTGCTCTTGATAAGATAACTGAACAAGAACAGAACAGAGAACAGACTACCGTTGAAATGAGTGCACCAGTTGTACGAGGTATTGAGCAGAATATAGCAGAGCATTATGCCGGCGAAGCTCGTGTGAAAGCTTTAGAGCAGCAGCACCAAGATAAGTAAAAACTGTTCAATAGTGCTATGTACGGTAAAGTAACCGCTATATAGCACTATTTTTATGCCAAAAAATAGAGTGTGTGGATAAGTGGTGTCAGAAATACCACTAATTATCTGTATTGTGTATTGCAGGGGGTGATGGTGGGTAGTACACTCATGAGCAGTGGGTATTATTGGTACGGACAAACAAGCGTACTATCACAAAACAAAAACCACTAAGTAGTAAAAACAAGGGTATCGATGGCCACGGTAGACTACTTCGAACGAAAACTAGACGATAAGCGGCGGTTAACCATACCACCGGAACTTCGTGATACGTTTGCGAGCGGAGCAGTAATCACTAGAGGCTTCGGCAAATATCTGCACCTTTATCCAAAAGATGTGTGGAATAATTTAGTCGAACCAAGGCTGGAAGGCGATATCCTCGACGAGCGCATAGCAGATCTCAACGTCCAGTTTAGGATGGGAAAGATCGAAGATCGCCCGGATGGCAAACAAGGACGGATCACCGTAGAGCAACATTTGCTCGACTATGCTGGCATCAGCAGGGACGTGATCGCAGTCGGCGTTGGCCGCTACTGGCGACTTATGGCCCCTGAAGCCTAAAGCTATAGTCCTAACGTTCATTAACAATTCAAAACAAACACAAAGCCCGAATAGTATAAACAAAACGAGTTTACCTATTCGGCAATCAACAAGTGGAAAATTATAGAAAACCACTCAAAAAAATCTCGCACCTTTTCTAAAACACCTCCCAAAACTCCACCTCACACATAAGTCTCTCAAACGTTCATTGGCAAACTGTATTCTTACAAGAACTGATGAACAAACAAAAACAAAAACGGTAACGAAACAAAAACAAAACGTTGATTGCTGATTAGGTGACCTTGCAAAACAAAAACAAATACAAAAACAAAAAAGCTTCATTTCCAAACGGGAATGAAATACAGGACCGCAAGTCGCATGCACCAAAACAAAAACCAAAATATATATAAACAGCACGTGCCAGTGTTGCTGAACGAAGTGCTGCAGTACTTTGACCCGAAGCCAGGAGAGTCTTATCTCGATCTGACGGCCGGTTACGCAGGACACGCGGAAGCAATAACGGAACGGACTGGAAGCCTCACTTCTACAACATTAGTTGATCGCGATAGTAATGCGATAGCTGTGCTGAAAGAAACCTACGGTGACACAGGGCCTACTCTGTTGCACACCGATTTTCTGCACGCCAGCGAACAATTACTCAGCGAGGGTAAACGCTTTGATATGATATTGGCCGATTTGGGCGTATCGTCACCGCACTTAAACGAGGATACCCGTGGTTTCTCGCTACAAGGACAGGGTCCACTCGATATGCGTATGGATCAGGAGCAGTCAATAACCGCTGCAACTATTCTCAATACGTATAAAGAACAAGACCTAGCCGACCTACTGAAAAGGTATGGGGAAGAGCCCAAAGCTCGTCAGATCGCCGCTGGCATAGTCCAAGCGCGGCCACTGACTAACGCTTCCGAGCTTGCCACCATTGCCTCATCAGCCTGGCCCGGCCATAGTCGAGTCCACCCGGCAACAAGAACATTTCAAGCTATCCGCATCGCCGTGAACGACGAATTAGGATTGTTAGAAAAATCTTTGCCACTCTGGATGAAACTACTGAATCCTGGCGGGCGTCTCGCAGTCATTAGTTTCCATAGTCTGGAAGACCGTATCGTAAAACGGGCTTTTAAGGAAGCATGTGGCAGCGGATATGACGCTGAGCTTGTCGAGCTCACAAAACGACCCGTTACGGCGTCCTCAAACGAAATAGTCACTAATCCGCGAGCCCGAAGCGCAAAGCTAAGGGTAAGCCAGCGAAAATAAAAATATAGAAAGGGAACTGCATGCCAATCCAGGTCAAAAGCAACTCCCGCGCTTACAAGATTCACGTCAAAGTAGTCTAGTAACGCAGTGGCCCGGTAAGGGAAACCAAACCGGGCCTACCAAGCACTTTTTAAAGGTGCAAAAAAATCCTCACAAACATAAAAACAAAAAGATAACGCATGACATACTCTAGTAGTTTAAGCATGAACCGAACCCGTTACGGCGGCCGAAATCAGAACTCGGTCAGTTTCCGCACGCAAGCTCGCGTGTTGGGTCCGGTCAGCAACACAATTATCCTTATCGTACTCGCATGTCTGCTTGGCTTAATCTACCTCACGCAAGTTACTAAGACCAATGCATACGGCTACCAGATCAACGGCTTGCAGCAGCAACAATCAAAGCTGCAAACAGAGCATGATGATCTCGAAGTCGCATCTGCACGATTGCAATCACTCGCACGGTCTCAGAATTCATCTGTTGCCAAGGGCATGGTTTCTGTCGCTCCATCTGCTACGGTTCAGAACTAAACACAAACTACCTACTGTATTTGAAACAGGGGAACGTGCTCGCCATGTCTTCGCACTGTTCAGCCTTAAGACGTTTCAGCAGGTAACACATGGGTTGACTGAAGTAGTGGCTGAATGGGCTGTAGCTGTACTTTGTAGTATAATAAGCGTTAGAAACATGCAAAACACAAACATCGTAAACAGTACTGCGCAAGCGGTTAAGCGGGTCCGGCTATGGTACGGATTATTGCTTGTGGTTGTGGCAATATTTGGCGTACGTTTGTTTTATGTGCAGATTATTCGATATGACCACTACAAAGTTGCAGCACTCAGCGATCAACTGAAGCAGTACGAAATCCCTGCGAGCAGGGGTAATATTCAGGCACACAACGGCGCGAGCACGCTGCCAATTGTACTCAACCAGCAGCTTTTTACACTCTATGGCGATCCGGTGTATATCAAAAAGCCACAAGAAGTAGCCGACAAAATTGTGCCAATCATAGGAGGGAATGCCGCGCAGTACCTGAAGCAGCTCAAACAGAAAGACACGCGCTACGTGATTCTCGGCAAAAAGCTCACTAATGAGCAGCAGAAAAAGATAGCCGCGTTAAAAGTTCCGGGGCTCGGCACACAGGCTCAAAACTATCGAACTTATCCGCAAAACAGTTTGGCAGCGCAAGTCCTTGGTTTTGTGAATGATGAAGGTGCTGGCAAATACGGCATTGAGCAAGCACTGAATGCGGAGCTGAAAGGGAAGCCTGGTTTGCTAAAGGCAATCACAGACGTAAATGGTGTGCCGTTGGCGGCTAGTAAAGATAATATTCAACAAGCACCAGTCGAGGGGAAGGACGTTTTACTTACTCTTGATTTGGCTATGCAGCAGCAAACAGAAAGCGTCCTGGCTGATGCAGTTAAGAGCACCCGTGCGTCTGGTGCAAGTGCAGTAATACTCGATCCGCGTGACGGTTCTATTAAAGCAATGGCCAATGTGCCCACGTATGATCCGTCCAAATATTTCAATGTTGAAGATGGCAAGTTATTTGGTAATGCAGCCGTTTCGGAACCGATAGAAATTGGCTCGATCATGAAACCTTTAACAACTGCAGCAGCGATTGATCAAGGAGTTATCGCGCCTTCTACAAGCTATTACGATCCCGCATCGTGGCTCGTTGACGGCTTTAGAATCACCAATATCGAAGAAGACGGCGGCGCGGGCACACGCAATATTGCTGATGTCCTTAACTTATCTTTAAACACCGGTGCAACTTGGGAACTTATGCAAATGGGCAGCGGAAAAATAAATGCAAAAGCCCGCGAAGCGTGGCACAGCTACATGGTCGATCATTATTATTTTGGGAGAACTACGGGCGTTGAGCAGGGATTCGAAGCGGAGGGCTATGTTCCGCCGCCAGCCGATAATGACGCGGGAATTAATCTTACTTATGCAAATACTACATTTGGTCAGGCTATGACGGCCACACCCGTTCAAGTTGCAGCGGCCTACGCTTCTATGGTAAACGGCGGGACAATGTACAAGCCGCATATTTTAGAAGGAACAATTGACGGCGCTGGCAAAAAAATAGTAAACAAACCAAAAGTGCTTAAACAGGGAGTAGTGTCTCCGAAAACGTCAGCTGCGATGCTACCGCTAATGCAGAATGTGGTTGCCAAGCACCATTTTAATCCGGATTTTGACTACACTGCATACACAGTTGGCGGCAAGACTGGCACCGCACAAATCGCGAAACCTGGCGGCGGCTATTATGCCGATAAGTTCAACGGTACTTATGCCGGTTTCGTCGGTGGCGACGAAGCACAGTACGTGATAGTCGTGTTTGTCGATAAACCAACCAATGGTGGCTACGCTGGGACTGCCGCCGCTCAGCCAGTATTTGGCAAGCTAGCCCACATGTTAATAAACGATTCGTATGTGATGCCAAAGAAACAGTAAACACTAATAATAATGCTATAATTAACGAAAATATATACTATGAACACACTGTACATTGCCATAACTACCGATAAGCTGATCCAGATGCTCGCACTGGGATTTTTGAGCTTTATTCTGAGCATGTTACTGACCCCAATTTATACAAATGTTGCTTACAAACAAGAGTGGTGGAAGCGCCAACGTACCGATGCGTGGTCTGGTGGTAAGGCTACCGTCTACGCGCAACTTCATGCTGCCAAGCACAAACGCAACATTCCAACTATGGCCGGACTCATCTTTATTACCTCTATCGCGACTGTCACGTTATTCAATTTGCATCGCAGCGAAACCTGGTTGCCGCTTGCCGGCCTGCTAGCCGCAGGAGTGATTGGTCTTGTTGATGATGCTATGAATGTCCGCAGTACCGGCGGAGTAGCGGGGATGACCGCTCGCGTAAAGTTTAGCCTGTATAGCTTTATATTACTGCTCGGTGGCTGGTGGTTTTACGCGAAACTCGGGGTTAATTCAATTTTTATTCCTGGTGTTGGCCACTGGCATATTGGCATACTCACGATTCTTGTTTTTTGGCTCGTCGTTACGGCAACTGCAAACTCGGTCAATATTACGGACGGGCTTGACGGGTTAGCGGGCGGCCTCCTAACATCGTCCTTTACAGCGTACGCAGTTATTTGCGTCGTAGAAGGCAAATTTGCATTGGCCGGTTTCTGCTTAACGGTCATTGGCGCGCTGCTTAGTTATACGTGGTTTAACATTTATCCGGCACGTTTCTTGATGGGGGACGTCGGCTCATTTGCATTAGGTACGGCGCTGGGTATTATAGCCCTCCAAACAGACACCATTTATGTGCTGCCGATTATTGGCGCAGTATACGTTATGGAAACGGGCTCAGTTATTATCAACCGATTATCGCGCAAGCTTCGTAACGGTAAAAAGGTATTTATGTCATCACCAATACACCATCACTTTGAAGCAATCGGTTGGCCCGAAACGAAAGTCACTATGCGTTTTTGGATTCTTGGACAAGTGTCTGGCGTCTTTGGACTCTTAGTTTTTCTTTTAGGAAGGCAAAGCTAACTGGCGTACTCGCCGGGTAGTGGGCAAAAAGTATGATGCGAACCGAAATGCGATCGACACATAGAACCCAGTCACGTGTCGCTGTAAGTAGCGCATTAACTCTGGGGCGTAAACACCGATCAGATTACTGGTTGCTAATCCTTTGTGCAATATTGCTATCGACGGGGTTAATATTAGTCTATGCAATTGGCCCGGCATTGAGCGCAGCGCATCATGTTTCCAGCGGCTTTTATCTTCACAAGCAGCTTATTGCTATAGCCTTGAGCTTAGTCGCGTTCCTCATAACTTCGCAGGTGCCACTCCAGTGGTGGAAGCAAGCGTATAAACCGCTGTTAATTGCTGCCGGCTTGGCAACCTTATTGGCGCTCGTGTTACCAGTTAACCCAGATTATCCTGCGCACCGTTGGGTGCGCCTTGGTAGTTTTTCTTTTCAGTCTGTTGAAGTTTTGAAATTTGCAGTGATGGTCTGGCTCGCTGGATTTTTGTCACAGCGAATCAAGGAGAGCAGTATTACCGATACCAATCAAACTCTAAAGCCAATCCTCATAGCGCTTGGGGCAATTGGATTTGTAGTAGCTGGCATTCAAAGTGACCTTGGTTCAACAGGGGTGATGGTGGCTATGATGACGACAATGGCATTTGTAGCAGGGCTGCCGATGAAACGAATTCTGCTTATAACGGCTATTATCGGTGCAGGATTAGTACTCGCAATTTCGGCAACGCCGTACCGCCGCGCTCGTTTACAGACCTATTTACACCCAGAAGCTAATTGCCAAACAACGGGTTATCAGGCCTGCCAAGCGCTTATTGCTGTTGGAACGGGTGGAATTGTCGGTTTAGGGCTTGGAAGCAGTGTACAAGCTTATGGTTACCTCCCAGAGGCTGCTAACGACTCAATCTTTGCCATTTATGCTGAAAAATTCGGCTTTATAGGCAGTATTCTTTTGTTAGCAGTTTTTGTGGCATTCTTTGCCCGCATGAAATCAATAGCCGAACGATTACCAGATGACTTCAGTCGATTACTAGTGATAGGGGTTTTGTCGTGGCTGAGTGTGCAGTCACTGATCAATATTGGTGCTATGATCGGGCTTTTGCCGCTAAAGGGCATAACGCTACCATTTATTAGTTATGGAGGCACTAGTGTCGTATTCGTTGCAGCAGCTATTGGACTCGTATTTCAATGCTCACAATATGCAGCCTACTCAGTTCCACGCATAGCCGAAGGTCGAAACTTCCGTGACAATACGCTGCGGAGCAGGGCAGAGCGAGCATGAATCCTACAATTGTCGTTACCGGTGGTGGCTCAGGCGGCCATATAACGCCTATTATGGCCGTTGCTGCTGAGCTGAAACGGCAGCAGCCAGAAGCACGCATAATTTATATCGGGCAGGTAGGTGACGGCCTCGCGGATATTCCTGAACAAGACCCAAATATCGACGAAGTCTTTTATGTGCGGGCAGGCAAATTTAGGCGATACCACGGTGAAGGCTTCAAGCAATTACTCGATCTTAAAACAGTATTCTTAAATATTCGCGACCTTTTTTACATTGCTATAGGCTTGGTGCAAAGCTTTAGATTACTCAGAAAACTCCGCCCCGGCGTGATTTTTACACGAGGCGGCTATGTAAGTGTCCCGGTCGCACTGGGCGGTAAACTTCAGGGCATACCATATATCACTCATGACTCGGATAGCACGCCCAGTTTAGCGAACAGACTTATAGCTAGATGGGCATCTCTGCACGCCGTTGCTTTACCGGAGGAGCTCTATCCTTATCCGCCCAAAAAAACAGTCATGGTCGGAGTGCCTGTCAGCAGTTTATATCAAGTTGTGACACCTACAGCCCAGCACCGCTTTAAGCATGAATTAGGACTCGATCAAGCAAAGCAAATACTGCTGGTAACTGGAGGTGGTAATGGAGCTAGACAGCTTAACAACGCAGTTATCAACAATGCCCAGTATTTACTCAGGCGCTATCCGCATTTGTTTATCGTGCATATTGCTGGCCGTAGCTTAGAAAATGAAGTGAATGAGGGATACGAACGAGCTGTAGAAGAATCATACCGCGAACGCATCAGTATCGAAGGATTCATATCAAATTTGCATGCTTTTAGTGGTGCAGCAGATGTCGTAATTGCCAGAGGTGGAGCCACTAATTTGGCCGAGTTCGCCATTCAAGGCAAAGCCTGTGTTATTGTACCGTCTAAACAGCTCATATGGAACGTTAAGAACACGGAAGCATTGGTAGAGCGACATGCGGTCGTGCAGTTAACCGAAGACCAAGCAGAGCAAGAGCGACGGCTCGCGAGTGTTTTAAGCGATCTATTTGATAACGAATCTAAACGACTCCATTTGGCGCAACAGTTGTCGGATTTGGCTCGTCCCGACGCCGCCAAGCACCTTGCTATGCTATTATTAGAACAGCTTCCAAGAACAAAAAAAGACTAAAACACTCACAAAAATGAAACTTCCGTTTAAAAAATCTACCCCTGTTAGTAATCGCCGTACAGCTATACGGCGTGATACTAGTCCTAGCCCGACATCGTTTTCGTATCATGCCCGCCGATCAGAGCAGGAGTTGAACACGGGTCGTCATACCCAACGCGCGCCCATCGTACCTGGTGTGGTCGCAAAAGTTAAAGGTTTTTGGTTACACGGTTTTGGTCTTTCGATCCTTATGATTGCACTCGTTGCGTCGACGCTCAATATCATCAGCCTCTCAACTAATCCTAGAGTAGTACCTCTGACTGAAGATGCCTCGTTGCTGCGCCCATTACCTGAGTATCAGACATACGCCGAAGAGTTACTGAACGGATCGCTTTCTAACAGATCTAAAATCACGATAAATACGTCTGCTATCACGGCTGACTTCAAAAGACATTTTCCCGAACTCGGTTCTGCATCAGTGACTGTTCCGCTTATAGCGCACCGGCCATTAGTATATGTAGCAGCAGCCCGCCCGGCGCTTGTTATGTCTGCAAGTACCGGTTCATTTGTAATCAGTGACACCGGTCGTGTAATGTCTGCGAGCACTCAAATCAATTCGTCCCTCAAAAATTCGCTCCCCTCCGTTACTGATCAGAGCGGTCTAGCGCTCAGCTTGAACGTACAGGCTCTCCCGTCAACTACGGTAAACTTTATAGAGATCGTCGCTGAGCAATTAGCGGCAAAAAACTATACAGTTTCTAATATGACACTTCCTCAGTCCGCTGATGAGCTCAGTGTACAGTTAGCAGGGCAGGCGTATGCGGTGAAGTATAATATTCAGGCTAATACTCCAAAAGAGCAGTCAGGAACCTTTTTTGCTACAGTTGCTCAGTTGCAAAAGCAGCATACTGTACCAAGCAAATATGTGGACGTTAGGGTTGATGGCAGGGCATACTACCAATAAAGAGCATGGCGATCCCCCCACTGATGCTGCCCCGTTGTTCGTTAAATGTTCATACCGGATGAATAACGATGATATTCAAAAAAACATATAAACAAACGAAGCAGGGTAAAAAGCAAGTAATACATAATAGTCTGTGAAAAGTAGGGGACTGACTAAAAAAATTTCATAGTACGAAAAAACATATAGTTTCACACAAAAACTGTGGATAAGTCAAATAGTGTCCTAGATCACACCCGGACACCATAGACTATACGAGGGTGTATATAGTAGGTTGACATGGTTATTTAACAGATGACAAAACTGCACATGATAACTATTTACGAGCAGCTAAGTTATTAGACATAGTAAACAAAGTCCCCTGCAACAGGGGTACCTGTAATCAACTATATGATCAGTATAAGAGTCGCAAAATATACATTGTGCGACGTCATGTCATTCTGTCTTTCCGCTGCTCTGCTCAGCTAAATTTATTTAGAGAATGTTGGTTGTCGCCTTGTATTTGTAAAAAAATATTTAAACGTATAGCCTGCCTCTTATTGCCCTCATGCTATTTGGCTATAATGCTTGTACTAATCACATCCCTAGCTATTATGTATAGTGCCTGTTCGTATTATGTATAGTTAATTTTTGGTTATTGTATGTGAGTTCAAACTTCTCCATTGTTATAGGGAATTTTGGAGCTGTAAACAGGCTCTATAATATACATTTCGATAATCTCTCTTATATTGTCAACCGCGCGCAACTTCGTGAGGGCTATATTTTCAATCTGCCTAATTCGTTCTTTCGTGAGATCTAAGGTCAAACCCACACTTTCAAGCGTGGCTGGTATTTCGCCGTCAAGACCTAATCTGGCAGACAGTACGTAAGCCTCTCGTTTACTAAGCAATGATAACGCTGTACTTACACCGTTATTCGGTAATGAGGCCTCGAAAACTGAATGAGGATCAGTAGGCTCATCGGCTGTTAAATCATGGGGTGTTTTATCATTGAAAACTCGGTCGAATGGAATATGTGTAGTTGCATGAGCTTTGTACTCTTCAACCGCACTGTTTTCAAAGTCCAAATTACTGAACTGTAAAAGCTCTTCAGGCTCCATTGGACGTCCGAATTTAAATGATAGAGCTTCCAGCATATCTCTTACTTTATAAAAGTTGGTCCTATGCAGCGGTATCCGTATCATTTCGCCTTGATTGATTCCAGACTCAGCGCCACGTTCAACGCGTTGAGCATTTCTAATAAGAAATTTATTATGAAAACTTATAAAACTTGCTCCAGTGCTGTGATCGTACTTTTTTGCCGCTTTTATGAGTACAAGATTACAATTCTGTACGCGGTCCATAATCTGTAGTCTGTGATTAGGCCTCCCAATATCTTTCACAATCCGGTATCTAACGTATCTGAGAGAACTAGTTATAAGGGCATGTTCATCTACGCTTTCATTACCGTTTGCTGCGGGATCTATGGTAGGTTCTTTTATGCCATGAGAGTAATCGCTCAGTCCATCGTAGAAAGAATCCATTTGGATGTCGGAAGCATCTATCGCATCAGGCATCGCACTCTTCATAATCGCTGGTTTAGGATCTTCAATCTCGAGTTCAGCCCTCATAGTATTTTGGCACGATCTGAAATGGTCCCTATCAGCGTATTCTTGTTTCATGTGAGGTGCTCTTTGTATTACTCGGCTAGAGCGTAGGTTGCTTTGGCGACGCGCTTAAACTGTGGCTTGCCTTGGAGGTTCAGTAGAATGGTGGTTTCCTTCACAAAACGGCTCTTGAGGACTCGCTTGACGATCTCATCGCGGTGTAAGGGTTCACCAGCGGTCTTAAGAACATCAGTGATGATGTCTGCGACGGTACCTTTTTCGTAGCCCCATTCTTTGAGGGCGTAAATGCCGCGGCCAATGAGCACAAAGCGCTTGTCTTTGATAAGTTCGTTATGAATAGCTTGAGTCGTTACGTCTTTGCGCTTGAATTCGCTGTCTTTGATAGATCCGGCAATCTCGTTAAAGTGCATGTGTTTGCCGTTTTCTTTGAGGATGACGTATATTTTATCTCGAATATTTTTCGGGTTCACCATAGGCCACTTCATGAGGCCCCAGCGTCCGTTAAGTGTAGCTAATAACTTGGAAGTGCTGGCTAAAGCTGCGGTCTGTGCAATATTTTCGGTGCCGGCTGCCTTAGCAATATCGTCGATAGGGAGAGGTTCACCAAGTGCTTTGATAGTAGCAATGAGATCTTCTACGCTCTTTTTAAGGCCCTTTTCATCATAGGCTTGCCCGACGGCAACACTTGCGAAGAAGTTATCATCTTCAGTAATGGTTGTCAGGTCTGGGCATAACTGGCTCAGAAATGCGACACGAGCCTGCTCTTCCCGACTAGTGCTCTTGCTTATCTTGTTAGCTAGCTCAAAAACACGAGCAACGCCACCGGTTGCTGCAAGATGTTCTAGGGAAGTTGTCTGAAATTCGCTGATGTGGGGTACGCTTCCCTGCTCAGCATTAGTCCGTAATCGAGTAATGACTGATTTTTCGAGCTGACGAACACGCTCACGTGTAATGCCAAGCATTTCGCCAATTTGCTCCAAGGTTTCTTTACGGTCAAATAAGCCAAAACGACGTGCAACAATCTCTCGTTCTCGTTCTCGGTCTATGGTCGCTAATATGTCTGTAACTAGTTGTTCGGTCGTAAGCTCAATGGTGGCCAAAGATTCGGTCATGTATGTCTTCCCTGTTAATATAAAGATTAATATGTATTATAAAACTAAAAATTTTATAAGTCAACACCCTACGCTCTGTTACTTATTGTAGCATATTCATGACAGCACTGCATACTCTATGTTCTGGGGATATTACCTGGCCACGTGATGTGCATTTGCGCAATTATGTGGGCGTTTTACTTCTTAACTGTTGCTTTTTTGCCCTTGCGGAAGCCACCGCGCTTTTTGATGGGTGCTGCTGCTAGTAGTTTCTTTGCTTCTTTTTCGGTGATTGTCGTCGGATCGACGTCTTTAGCAATGCGAGCGTTCTTTTTACCATCGGTAATATACGGGCCATACGGGCCATTTAACACCTT
Source organism: Patescibacteria group bacterium (assembly GCA_030272735.1). Taxonomy (GTDB): domain Bacteria; phylum Patescibacteriota; class Saccharimonadia; order Saccharimonadales; family UBA4665; genus JARXKL01. Next base: position 47,796 of record JARXKL010000007.1, read on the forward strand.
GAGACCGTTCGCGAACTCAGAAATGTTCTTAGCAGCATCTTTGGTGAGCTTTTCCTCATACTTCTCGACAGCTTCTTCGAGTGTAATCGTATGTGGGTCGAGTGGCTTAATAGATACGAACAGCTTGTCTACCTGCACATACGGGCCAAAGCGACCGATGTTGGCCTTTATGTCTTTGCCGTCTTTTGTGGTGCCCACGAGCCGTGGCAGTTTAAACATTTCTAATGCCTGCTCAAGGGTGACCGTGTCGATGGTTGTTTCCTTCGGCATCGGCGCGAACAGTGGCTTCTTGTCTTCATCTTCGGTGCGTCCCATCTGTAACATGGGGCCGTAGCGGCCAAATCGAGCAAATATAGGCTCACTCGATTTTGGATCCAGCCCCAGTTCCCTGGCCTGAGATACTTCTTGGCGAGAAATATCTGCTGAACTCTCGACTAAGGGGTGAAAATCTTTATAAAAAGTGGCGATCATCTTTGCCCACTGCTCTTTTCCTTCAGCAATATTGTCGAAGTTAGCCTCAACTTTAGCGGTAAAATCAAAATCTACGACTGCTGGGAAGTACTTAACTAAAAAGTCAGTTACCACGTCTGCGATGCCGGTAGGGACAAGTTTACCCCTGTCGGCGCCGTATATAGTAAGAGTTGTCACTTCTTCAAGTTTCCCACCGGAGAGAATAAGCTCAGTTACTAAGCGCTCTTTACCCTCTAAGTCTGTCTTTTCTACGTAGCCGCGAGTTTGTATGGTAGAAATTGTAGGCGCATAGGTGCTCGGGCGGCCAATGCCGAGTTCTTCGAGTTTTCTTACCAGTGCGGCTTCGCTGTAACGGGCTGGTGCACGGCTAAAGCTTTCAGTCGCGGTAACTGTTTGGGCAATGAGCGACTGTCCTAGGGTTAGCTCAGGCAAAATAATATCGTCTTTGCCACCGCCGTAGACTTTCATAAAGCCATCGAATTTCAGCACTTCACCTTTGGCGATGAACTTTTCTTTATGGGTACTGACGTCTATGCTAACTTCAGTCCGCTCTAGTTTAGCCTCAGCCATTTGGCTGGCGAGGGCGCGCTGCCAGATTAATTTGTATAAACGAGCTTGAGAATCGTCGGCGCCTGCGCTAAGGGCCTTAAAGTCAGTCGGTCGAATAGCTTCATGGGCTTCCTGTGCACTGGAATTCTTAGTTTTATATTGACGAGTTTTATGATAATTCGCGCCGTAATTTTTAGTTATATAGTCTTTTGCAGCACCAATAGCGAGACCAGAAAGCGTGGTACTATCTGTTCGCATGTAAGTAATGGCACCAGTTTCGTAGAGTCGTTGCGCCAGTGTCATGGTCTGGCGAACACTGTACCCGAGGCGACGACTGGCTTCCTGCTGCAGCGTACTAGTGGTGAATGGAGCGCCAGGGTTGCGGGTGCTTGGCTTCTTTTCTGTATCGCCAACAGTATAATCTGCACTAATTGCACCTTCCAGCCACTCTCGAGCAGCATCAACGGTAGGCAGTTTTGTCTGTAGTTCTGCTGGTATCTCTTTGCCATCGGCTGTAAATATTGCCGTAACTTTATAGCTGCTGGCAGATTCAAAGTCGCGGATCTCGCGTTCGCGCTCAACAATAATGCGGACTGCAACAGATTGCACGCGACCTGCACTCAGGCCAGTTCGGACCTTTTTCCAGAGAACGGGTGATAATTCGTAGCCTACAAGGCGGTCCAATATACGGCGGGCTTGCTGTGCGTTAACGAGCTGTTCGTTTACCACGCGTGGGTTCTTTATGGCTTCATCGATGGCTGTCTTGGTAATTTCGTGGAAAACTATGCGCTTAGTCTTGGCTGGATCGAGTTTGAGCGCGTGCGCTAAGTGCCAAGCTATCGCTTCTCCTTCGCGGTCTTCATCTGATGCGAGCCATACTTCGGCGCCTTTGGCAGCCTTACGCAATTCGGCTACGACCTTCTTTTTATCAAGGCTAATTTCATAATGCGGCTCGAAATTGTTGGCAATATCGATGTTGAGTCCTTTTTTGGGGAGATCACGAATATGCCCGAAGCTGCTCTTAACGACATAGTCTTTGCCCAAGAACTTTTCGATGGTTTTGGCCTTTGCAGGGCTCTCAACAATAACTAGGTTTTTTGCCATGAGTTTCTATAATAAGCGGGTCG
>JARXKL010000015.1 GCA_030272735.1 Patescibacteria group bacterium
AACACCTGAGCTCACCCAGTAATTGTACCGCAAATATCTATCTGTTACGCGTCTTGGTTGTCGGCGGTAGGTTGTGTGAACTTTTCGTGGACGACTGCGTAAGCTAAAAGTTCGTCATCTTTGAACCAATGAGCTATTTCTTGTTCCGCATCGCTGGCATCGCCCGAGGCATGGATCAAGTTAGCAATTCCCTGGCCTTGGGTATCTGCATGGGCGAAACTAACGTGTGCGTAATCTCCGCGGATAGTTCCGGGTAATGCAGATTTTGGCTCAGTTGTACCGACCATTTTACGCACTTGGCTGATGGCTTCAACACCTTCTAATACAACAGCTAACACTGGTCCTGCCTGCATGAGCTCCAGAGTAACGTCAAAAGCTTGTTGGCCACGCCTTGAGATCATTTGACCGATAGTCTCGTAGTGCTTAAAGTAGTGGTCTTGATCAGGGGCGAGCATTTTAGTAGCGACAATCTTAAGTCCGACTCGTTCAAAACGGCTAATAATTTCGCCGGCAATACCTCGTTGCATAGCATCTGGCTTGAGCAAAATGAGCGTGCGTTCCATGGGTGAGGTCCTTGTTTACTTTGGTCTAGTATAACAGATAGAGTGCTACAATAGGCTTATGCTATTTGCGAAGATCAAAACCGATTTCCTAGAGTACATGGAAATTGAACAAAACCGCTCTCAAAAGACGATTCAGAATTACGACCATTACCTGACGCGCTTGGTCGATTTCGCGGGCGATATTGAAGTTTTGGACATTGACGCTGAGCTCATCCGCAAATGGCGCCTCTGGCTCAACCGCTTAGGCACAAATAACTCTGATGAACTGAGTAAAACGACGCAAAATTATCACTTAATTGCATTGCGTAGCTTTCTAAAGTACTGCGCTAAGCGCGACATCCCTGCCCTGACTGCCGACAAGATTGAACTGGCGCGCACCGTCCGTAAACAAGTGACGTTTTTGAATGAAGATGAGCTGAAGCGCGTGTTTGAACAGCCTAATTTGTCTAGTTTAGGCGGTTGCCGCGACCGCGCCATCCTCGAACTACTTTTTAGCTCGGGCTTGCGTGTATCTGAGCTGGTTGGACTCGACCGCGACCACGTCAACCTCAAGCGCAAAGAATTTATGGTCCGCGGTAAGGGCCAAAAGGACCGTCCCATATTTATAAGTGAGCAAGCAGCGCTGTGGGTCGAGCATTATCTCAACAAGCGCGACGACACCGCTAGACCCCTGTTTATTCGCTATAACGGCACCAAAAAAGTCGATTTGTCAGGTAATTTTCACCGTTTAACAGCGCGTAGTGTGCAGCGCATTGTCGCGCGTAATGCTTTGCTCGCGGGCATAACCAAACACGTCAGCCCCCACACCCTCAGACACTCATTCGCGACCGACCTGTTAATGAACGGCGCCGATATCCGCTCCGTCCAAGCTATGCTCGGCCACAGCAACATCGCTACCACCCAAATCTACACCCACGTCACCGACCCTCACCTAAAATCAGTCCACGAAAAATACCACCGCCACGCTGAAGCCTAAGCTACTAAGGATTAGCCGGATCGCAGCTATTACTACTTGAAGTGTCAGGAACTGAAGCAGGTACAAGATTTAACTGTTTGCAAATTCCGCTCATTGTCTCTAGTGCGTAATCCGGGTGATTATAGCTAGAATGCGAAGGAATATGAACTTGAATTCTTCGAAGAACATCCTGAGATTTTCCCGTTGAATCTACTACAGTTTGAGCATTTTTAATTGATAGTGGGCTACCCGATGTATCAAAGGCTCGTATAGACACCTGTGATGTTTTATATATTGATCTGAGATTTAAAACATAATTTGCTTGGCCCAGCGTTTGTATTTTTACGTTACAAGACTTGATTGTGTTTGAGGTCTTACAGTTACCATCAAGTATGCCTCCTGCTCCATCGCCAATGTAATCCGAAGAATTAAAAGTACTCATTGAACCTGTTGCTGAATCATTTGGATACATAAACATAGTTGAAGTGCCATTAATGAGGCTGTCTCTGTCTATTGATCCACTTGATAAAGGTGTCAGCGCTACCCGCAATACGCCTGCATATGGCCAATCAGAATTCAAAAAATCATGACTAGTTCCTGGCACGAATGTAGATGTACCATTACTGTTCTGCCAGCTGAAAGTGAATGAACCGATTGGCTTCACATCGCTATCATTGGCAGGATTAACACCTGTTATGTAGACTATTTTTGATTGTCCAACGCCCTGATAATCCACCGCGCCAAATTCTACTGAACTTGGAGTTGGATCTACAAGAAGACAGGTGTAACTTGTCCCACTATTGGGCACTAAGTTATTTTTCATAAATATTGCTCCTGGGTTCGTATCTCCTGCTCCAAGTGGTCCACAAGTCGTTTTAGCCGCAGGGTAACCAGCATTAATAGCTTTTGCGGCATCGTTGATACCGGCTTCTGCGGCATAGTAAGCCTGATTGCTCAATCGTTTGTCTAATGCACTTCTTTGTTCGCGTCGCATAAGTTGCGCAAAGCCAACAGTCAGTAAACTAAGCACTAGGACTAAGACTATTGCAATTACTATAGATGCAAATCCGTCGTCAGTAGATAAATTACGGTGGTGCTTAAGTCTGTATTTCATTTCAGTCTAACCTTCTTATTACTGTTTGGCTCAATTGTGACGATGCACAGAATTCTGTACCATCTCCATCTTTGCAAGACGGAACTCCATTGACGTCCACTCTCACTAAGTCACTATCTCCGTACCCTAGCCATGCATCGACGGTGTACTCCCCGATATTCGTAGAAGATCCTTTTATTTTTAACTTGGTTATCTGCATATGCGGACCAACCATCTCATAGCCCTTTGTCCCAGGGCTTGGATCACCAGCGACTGATAAGTCTACCGGGATACAGGTCGATATATTCGACATTGTATCTTTCCAGAGTACATGATTAGTAGTTTCATTTGTCGATTGGTCGTATCCTAACTCTTTATTAAACACAAAACTATACCGAGTCGTTCCTATGCAATAAGCATACGCAGTTGGTATACCTGTGAAAGATGCAGTTGATGCCGCACAAGTCTGGGCAGTATCTATCGTGCATGGGAAAGGCTGGGAGCCACTAAACTGCAGTGAAGATGAAAGATCGGCTAACACATTTCGATTAATATTTTGAATATCTGCGGCATTCACACCTTTGGCGTATATTCGACCAATCTGCGTAATTACTACTGTAGAAATCACAAGAATTACTGACAAAATACTCAGGGATATCATCAATTCAACTATGGTAAAACCATTGCTAGAATTGAGTTTTTTTATATTCATACTTTTCCCACAGCTTCAGAGTTCAATTGCATGTCTTGGCTATACGCTCATATACATTACTGTAATCTGAGTACCTTAAACATAACCACTACTTTACCTTAAAAGTATAGCACGATATACTTTATAACAGATAGGCTACGCTTACGCTTATGGACTAGCCGTAACTCTCATGGTACATTTATCGGTAGAACTATGAAGAATACACGAACAACTACTCTGCTAGCAGGAGTTACAATACTCAGCCTTCTGGGTGGTGGCGTTGTACTGCTTCAAAAAAATACCCCAACATCTTCATCTAAAGTTAGCAACGAAAAGAAAGTGATTGAATCTGTTGATGATCCAGGTAAGGTTGTTAAAGAATCAAAAAAATATAATGGCAAAACTGTGATAATCCGTGGAAACGTCATTAAGGCAGAAAACAACACTTATTACATAGTCGGTACTACTCCGAAGCCCACTGCCATCAAGCTTGATCTAAGCAAAACATCTGTTAAGATTGATGATTATGCAGATACACCTCTCGAGAAGAATGAGACTCAGTTCACACATGTTGGACCTTTTAAGGCAAAAGGTACCTATCGAGCCCCTGTTAATAAGCAGCCGACATTTGAATTAAGTTCAATCGAACAAACTTAGATTATAGACTAACAGTACTCATTACGCTGGGCAGTCATATACTGTGTAGTCGGGAGAATAGTGATCGTATGGCGCTCCAAAGTGCTCATATGGAGCACTGTAGTGGTCATAAGGAGCACTGTAGTGGTCATATGGCGCTCCATATACCGTTCCAAATCTCTGCTCCCAACGCGCATAGTACGGCCCAGTTGCATAATACAAACTACCGTACCGTACATAATTTACCGATATCCCATTCTCTATTTGGTAAAAATTATTGGGCTTAGTACTATACGGGTATGCTGTGGTGTTCCATTCTGGATGTCTCCCATCTAGCCCTGTATGTTCGTACCAATTTATCGTTGAAGGATCACCATAGTAGCCGAGGTAATCAGAATATGTACCCAAATAATCTTGATAGACTCCAAGTGAATCGCCATAATTACCTAGAAAGTCTCTTGTAGATCTAGGCGTGCATATAGGCCTTATTTTTAGCCTAATAGTGGACATTGTACCTGGCATAGCTTGCGCTGATGGATTAGCAGCCGGACAAGCCTCATAGCCAGCCGGGACGCTGAGAATAGTCGCGTTGTAAACTTGGTAATCTGTTAAGTTAGCAAAGAAAGCATTTGAAGAAGCATTTGTGGTATCTGTAGCAGAGTATGAACCGCCTGTGAGTCTGACATTTGTACCTGATTTATCTAAGTTAGCAGCTGCTGAACAATCTGGCGTTCGAGGAGCCCTAATGTCGGTTAAAGGCGCAATCTTTTTTACGTTTACTTGCATGGTGGGTGCTGTCGATGACAATTGCGTACCAGTACTTAAATCTCCGGTTCCGACCCCCGCGCTGCCGCTACCTACACCGTTGTTGCCCGTACCTGCATTTACGTCGTTGATGAGCGGTTGCATGCGGTATGTGAGCGACTCCTCTTGCCGGCCAAGAGTACCGCCAGCACCTTCCCACCGAACGCGTAGCGTGTAGTAGCTATTTTGTGGCTGGCCGGATGGTCCAGGATTGTATACGACGCTTATGTTATAAAAAGCGCCTGATTTACATGCAGTCGGATACGCATTGAAATCGTCATTGGCACTACTTGCGGGAACGGACGAATAAGTAGCACCAAAAGCAGTATCAGCTGTGGGGGTTAAGCCGTTCATGCAAAATGGTCTCGTTGGATATACATCGGTACGCTTCGTTATAGCTGAACGCAAATACTCAACCTGCGAATTGAGTATACTCAAAGCTTGGCTATGCTCTTGCGCATTTCTGCTCTGGCCGAGACCCTTATTGGCGGTTGCATAGCTAAATGTTAGGGCAAGGCTTATAATTGCTAAGACTATAAGCACCTCGACAATAGTGTCGCCTCTATCGTTCGTTGGCCTTACAAAAAATTTCATGCTGGGCAACTCCCCATCGCAGTGTCGCTGACCTGTATAGTTGTGGCCAAGCGCTGCCCGTTTCCACCGCCTACAGTCAGTAATCCATGCTGGTTATTGTCGCCCTTTAGACAAACAGATATGGTAGGGCTTTGTCCTGCTACTGCTGCATCAAGAGCAGATAATGTAGCCGCAGTACCTAATGAGCCGGCAAGAGATGTTTCAGTTTGGTTCATTGTAGAGCTCGGCATTTCCATCAATAGAGTGCTTTGCCCACCCGTATCCAGCGTTCCTGAGGAGGATTTACTAAAGCTACTAAACATACCGAATGCTCCAATAGTATGGTTATCCGCTCCTGTGTACACTTTGGTAACTTCAAGTCCCCACTGCAAATTGATTTTTTCAGTAAGATCTGGCGTGCCAGCAGGACTATATATAGCTATAGGCCGTGACTGCGCAAATGACTCTGGCGGCAAAGAGTTAACGTCTGATTGATATTGCCGCCCCGCTAGGGTGACCAGATTGTAAACTTTTTTATTACCGCCACTAACTGTTCCGTCGTCAGGAACGAATTGCACAATCTTGCCTATGAATGCGCATCCTTGATTAGTACCCTGTGCTTTTGCTGTAGCACCAAAGGTTGGCTGCCCAGCGCTTCCTGCAGTACAGCTAAAATTAGCGTTGCTTGGAAAGAATCCGTTACTAACATCATTTTCAACACGCATTATATTGCTCTTGAAGTCGTTCATGCCTTGTTTGAACTGTGACTTTGACTGCTTGCCAGAAATAAAAGAGGCTGCAAGCACAAACATTAATCCTGAAATAGCCAGAAATATCATAACTTCAAGGACTGTGTAACCCTGTGAACCACTGTTTGAGCGCATGCTAAAAGTATAGCATAAGCATCTTCTTAGCCCGCTTCACTACGGAAGAAAAGTACGTCGATAGTACTCCAATATGCTACTTCCGAAAAGCACTGTGATTATAGAAGCTATTATAAGAAAAGGCCCAAACGGTATTACTGATGTTCGCGCTAATTTCTTAGAGTAAAGCAACGGCACGCTTACTAAGCTACCAAGAAGTGACGCTATGAATATAACAAGCATGCTAGACGCAGGCATTAAGACGAGAACACCTATTAGCCAGCCTAACTTCACATCCCCACCGCCGATCCACTTTCCTGATGAAAGCTGAAATAGTAACCAGAATATACCTCCGCTCACTAAGACACTGAAAATCAGCATTAGTATTGCGGTGCTCGGCTTGTCATGTTGGACAATTCGGATGACAGCAATTATTCCGGCTGGGATGAAGAGCGGAAAAAGGATTTTATTTGGTAAAAGCATCCACCGAAGGTCATATACTGCCAATGCAATAAGACCCGTTAAAACTGCTAGCCAGAGTCCAAAGACTATTATCTCAATTCCGACTATACTACTTGGCCAATACAAATAACTCACTAGAAACAGCAGCACTGTAGACAGCTCAACAATTGGATACTGCAAGCTTATTGGTTTTTTGCAGTAACGACACCTCCCTCTTGTAGATGCCCAGCTTACGACTGGTAACAAATCTTTGGTGTGCAGTTGGTGCTTGCAATCTGGACACATGGAACGCCCATGCATAACTGACAAGGACTTAAGGTACTGCTTGCTAGGTTTCTTCTTATCACCTTCTTTTGCCTGCTCGTGTACTCGCCAGACAAGCGCGTTAATAAAACTCCCAAAGCACAAGCCAAGCAACACTATAGCGACCACAATCATAAGCAATATAGTATCACATTAATATAGACTCCTTTCGGAGTCTATATTAAGTTACCGATACTTATTTACGATTCTTGACATTGTGGAACAACGCCGCTGGAAGATTCAACGTTGTACATTGCTACGAAACTGCGAACAGAGGCCCCTGAGCCGAATGTAGATGTAGTTGCATCAGTACATTTTGCGTAATTATATATCTTTACGCTGTCAACGCCTGCAGGAGCGGCAGGGTTCGTTGTTCGGGCTGCAGTTACCTTATCCCAATTAATATTCGCAGGGGTAGTGTAATATCCGAGCTTAGGTAATGATTCAGAGAATGCAGCATCAAACTGTGCTGTTGCAGGCAAAGACCCTTGGTGATTACTAGAATACTCCGCAACCGCACTTAACAGCCCGCCTACGTCGTTTTTACGCTGCGTGTTACGTGCATTTCGTTGTAGTGCTGGTACAGCGAGGAATACGATCAATAAGATCAAACCTGCTATAGCTAATACGATCATGACTTCGATGATTGTGAAACCATCGCTTTTCGATTTGTTTAATTTTTTAAGCATTGCAAATGCCCCCTTTGCAGTTATTAAGTGACGCTTATGGTTAAATGATATGCTTTACAGACACTTTATGCAAGTACTTCTTACTACACATAGCATTCATATCTGTTAGCCCCCGAAACCAGCTTGGTTAACAAGGCCGTATATTGGAAGCAAAATAGCGGCAACGATAGTAATCGCCATAATGCCCATTAAGACCATCATGACTGGCTCTATGATGGTACTGACGGTTTTTATTTCGTTATCAACTTCTTTTTCATAATAATCCGCGACCTTAGCAAGCATTGTTTCTAGTGCACCTGACTGTTCGCCTATTCGGATCATATTAGGCACTAACTCTAAAAAGTTTCGGTCGCCTTCTATGGACTCAGACAAAGACTTACCACCTTTTACTTTCTCGGTAGCGCCATCGAGTGATTTTGAAATATGCACATTATCGATAGCCGAGGAAGTAATCTCAAGCATATGAATCAGCGGAACTCCACTTGCTACGAGCGTCGTACCAGTTCGTGCGAATCGCGCCATGTATAGCTTCATAAATAGCGAACTTATAGGCCAACCTCGCATCTTGAATGTGTCTATAATAGACCGACCACCTAATGTTTTCGCCCAGCGTGAACCGAAAAAGCCGCTCAAGCCGAGTAGTATAAGTACAATCCACCAACGTTTCGTTATGAAATGCGATACCGCTAGTAACATTACCGTCACAAATGGTAAATGAGCCCCTTTTATACCGGAGTAAATATTTTCGACTTGTGGTAAAACTTTCACAACCATGAACCCTACTACGCAAAGCATCACCAGTAACACAATAAGCGGATATATCATTGCCCCGCGTACTTTACTTATAATATCTGCATCTTTCTCTTGCTGGTCTGCGAGGCGCACAAGACCGGTATCGAGCGTACCCGATGCTTCGCTAGCTTCGATGAGACTTACAAAAACTCTGTTAAAAACTTTAGGGTGTTTTTCTAGCGATTTAGAGAACGACACACCCGATTCTACGTCCGTAATAATTTCGTTAATGACGACTTTGAGCGCTTTATTTGTGGTCTGCCCAGCGACGCTTCTGAGGCTTTGTACCAATGGCAAGCCGGCATCTATGAGCGTTGAGAGCTGACGGCTGAATAGCACCTTATCTTTAGTTTTGATGCGCGAGAAACGTTTTGATCCGCCGGCTTTATCTAAAGTAATAGTAATTGGTGTTAAGTTTTGGTCTCGAATAACTTTCGCAGCACCCTGTTCACTATCGGCTTGAACCTTTGCTTTTACTTTTTCACCAGTTGCAGGATTTCGTGCTTCGTAAGCAAAGGTCAACATCTTGCTATGCCCTCATCAATCTGTCGAGTTCTTCTAAATCTACGGCGAAGTTTCGCGCTTCATCGAAGGTAATAGTACCCGCATGCACGAGGTTAACTAGTTGGCGATCCATGGACTGCATGCCAAACTCTGCACCGGTCTGAATAACTGCTTCGAGTTGGTGTGACTTGCCTTCGCGAATGATGTTACGGACTGCAGGAGTTGCGACCAATATTTCGGCTGCGGCTACGCGCCCGCCGCCGATAGACGGCACCAGACGCTGCGCGACAATTGCCATCAAAATGTTCGATAGCTGCGCGCGAATTTGCGGCTGCTGGTGTGGCGGAAACACGTCGATCATACGGTCAACAGATTGCGCGGCGCTGTTGGTGTGCAGGGTGGCGAACACTAAGTGCCCTGTTTCTGCCATGGTTATGGCGCTGGCGATAGTTTCGAGGTCGCGCATTTCGCCGAGTAAAACGACATCCGGATCTTGGCGCAAGGCACTACGCATAGCGGCGTTAAAACTGTATGTATCGTAGTGCACTTCCCTTTGTACAATCACCGACTTAATCGACTTGTGCGTAAACTCAATTGGGTCTTCGATGGTTATGATATGCTTGCTCTGTTCGGTGTTAATCTTGTGAATCAGCGCCGCCAAAGAGGTAGATTTACCGGAACCGGTTGGTCCGGTGACTAAAACTAAACCACGAGGGTAATCTGCAAATTTATTAGTAATTGCTGGCATTCCGAGCTGCTCAATAGTAAGAATTTCATTAGGGATCAGGCGTAAGGCTGCAGCCATATTACCGCGCTCATGGAAGGCATTTACACGGAAACGACCAAGGTCGCCGAAGGCGAAGCTGAAGTCAAACTCTTTGTCTTTGAGCAGAATTTGCTTTTGGTCTTCATCGAGAATGGCGAAGATTAACGATTCTACGCCTTCTTCGTTCAAAATATCGGAGCCTGTTACAGGGATTAGCGCGCCATCAATACGCAACATTGGCGGCAAGCCAACCTGAATGTGCATGTCAGATGCTTTTTTCTTGATAACTTCATCGAGGAGTACCTCGATTCGTGGTCCTGTTGTCGCCATTATGCTGCCCATCCCATCTGCTTACGCATTATCTTCTGCCGCCACCCTGTTAATTTCGGCAATTGTCGTGCGACCGTCGAGTGCCTTTAGGTAGCCATCCTGTCGCATATTCACCATGCCTTCAGCTTGCGCCTGTTTTTCGATCTCTGTCGCTGTAGCTTCTTTCATGATGAGGCCTTGGATCGTCTCCGATACTTCGAATACTTCATACAGTCCTAATCGGCCCTTATAGCCACCCGGTGTATCTGCGGTATCAGTACCCTTGCTCAAAGTATAAGCGTTTTGACCAACTAAGGGCAAGTTTTTGTAACCAAGGTCATCGGCCACCTTATCTACTTCTTCGGCGGATTTTGGCAAGAGCCCGCCCAAAGCGAGCTTAACCGCAGCGGTTTCTGCCTCGTTTGACTCATAGGTTGTTTTGCCTTCCGGGGCAATGCGCCGCACCAGTCGCTGCCCAATAACGGTATGCACTGTACTGGCTATAAGGAACGGCTCGACTCCCATGTCTAAGAGACGTGGCAAAATACCAGCAGCGCTGTTAGTGTGCAGCGTACTAAATACTAAGTGCCCTGTTAATGCGGCTTGCACCGCCAACTGCGCGGTTTCCTTATCACGAATTTCCCCTACCATAACCACGTCAGGATCTTGACGCAAAATACTACGCAAACCCGATGCAAACGTCAGGCCAACTTCAGCGTTAACTTGTATTTGGTTGATACCGTTCATCTTATATTCGACTGGGTCTTCAAGTGTCACAATATTGATTGCGTCGCCCATAATTTCCTGGATAAGCGCATACAGCGAAGTAGATTTACCGGAGCCGGTTGGCCCTGAAGTTAAAATCATGCCGTTTGGTCGCTCTAGGCCTTTGCGTATGGCGCGCAGCCCCCTGCCTGAGTAGCCCATGTCCTCAAGCTTCAAGCTCGTACCCGATTTATCGAGCAAACGGATAACGACTTGTTCGCCCCAGACAATTGGCGCTATGGCGATACGCAAATCGATGTCTTTGTTATCGACATGCACCGTAAAACTACCGTCCTGAGGTATGCGGTGCTCATCAATTTTCAGGTTCGCCAAGATTTTAATACGAGATATGAGCGCTGGTTCGGTGCTCTTTGGCAGGCGCATAATTTCACGCAATATACCGTCGACACGACAGCGAACTTTGAGCTCGGATTCCATCGGCTCAATATGAATATCGCTGGCTCTGTTGCGGGCGGCAAAATCTAAAATAGCCGACAGCGCTTTACTAATCGGTGAGTCTTCGACTAAGTCAGCAATGCTCTGTGCTTTTTTTTCGGTTTTCTTGCCTTCGGCTGCATCTGTTTTTGCATCATGCGCTTCTACGGCGGCCCCTAAAGCCTCCCCCATCTGTGTATCAAGGCGAGTGCCATACTGCTTAAGCACCTGGCGAATGCCAGCTTCACTGGCTACATACACTTTGAGCGGCTTGGCAATGCGGTTGCTCAAAAAGTCTACGGCCTGCACATTATCGGCGTCGAGCATGGCAACGACAAGCTTGTGTTGCACTTCTCCAAGCGGAACGGCCATATATCGCTCGGCAATATCCTGTGGTAGCAAGCCGAGAACTTTAGGATCTATTTTAGCTGCAGTGAGGTTTACGTACGGCACTTTTGTAACAGCTGCATTGGCTTTAACGAGCTGTTCGTCGGTAACAAAGTTGTTTTTGACCATGTAGCCAAACAGCGGCATTTTTGCCGTTTCAGCGCCGGCTTTGGCCTCGTTGAGACGCTCAAGCGTAAGCATTCCTCCTTTTACGAGGGTGTCTTCAACTTGCTGGCTGGTAGTAGCTGATAAAACGCTCATGCTACGCCGACTTTACTGTGCCTTAGATTGAAAAG
>JARXKL010000001.1 GCA_030272735.1 Patescibacteria group bacterium
GGGCTCTCAACAATAACTAGGTTTTTTGCCATGAGTTTCTATAATAAGCGGGTCGTCCCAGTATTGCAACTTATATATAAGTGTTCATTAACTATTATTTGTTTTTTAAATACGCTTTGAAGTACTATGAGCATATCTAATTCCGGAGTACAGCCATATGCGTATATTCAGGCAAAATACACCTCATTCATCAACTGAGTCTTTGATATCTCAAGCATCACCTGACGAATTTGAATCTGCAGGCAAACAGTATGACCCTACCGAATTAGGCAGATTGCTCTTGGAAAAGAAGACTTTTTATCACAATCCAGAGGGGTTAAGAAAAGAATTTCATATAGCAATGATAGAGCTTGCTGATAAGTTCGATTCCTTAGATCACAAATACGGACCGATGGGCGGAACTGAATTGCAAGATGACTGTCATGTAGTTAGAGCATTAGCGCGAGCACTCAGTGCCCAGATATCTATTGATAAAAGTACTGTAGAAACAACCGCCAGAGAGATTGCTCCAGGACCGCACCTTAGATTAGTAGAGTAATAACTTAGATTTCCATCGAGCTAGCTATTTTGTAGCCAATCCATACGCCAGCGAGTGATCCGACAGTTCCTAGCAGGAGGCTGGAAGCACCGAAGTAATTACCATGGTCCATGCTGGCGCCTATCCAGGCACCGAGACTGCCAACAATAGTGGTTCCAAGTAAAATCATAAGCTTCATATCACAAGTGTATCACGCAGTTTATAGTCCCCATTGGTTCACGCCTAATGGCTTAACTTTGCCCTGTACTTCGAGCATGCTCAAGGCGGTACTAAAATCTGCCGGGTTCAACTTGCTCATGTGTAATAGCTGTTCACCACCGCTTACACCAAGTAGTACCAAATCGAGAATAGTCTGCTCGTGAGGATTATCGCTCTGTTGCGACATCCTGGCCTGCTGCTTGGCATCGATCCCTAGAGCGAATAAAACATCTGCTACTGTGAGCGCTGGAGCCGCTTTTACGCCTAGTAGGCTGTTTGTGCCCTCGGAGTTTGTGCTAAAGATGCTTCCAGGCACCGTCAGCACCTCTCTGCCCTGATCAAGGGCAAAATCTACAGTATGGAGTGTTCCACTTCTTCTCGCAGCTTCAGGGACAAGTATGGCGTCCGCGAGCCCAGACATTAGACGGTTACGTTCGACGAAATTGCCTTTGAATGATTCTGAGCCAGGCTCATATTCACTGACGAGCGCTCCGCCACTCGCTAAAATAGCGGCAGCTAATTTCCTATTAGTCGATGGAACGATGTTATCGAGCGGGCTTGGCAGCACCGCAATGGTCTTGCCACCTACGTCTAGTGCAGCTTGGTGCGCACAGGCATCGACACCCAATGCAAGGCCACTAATTATTACTACTCCTTTTTCGGCAAGCTGGCGAGCAAAAAGCGTCGTAACTTGTCGACCGTACGGTGTTATTGAACGAGAACCCACTATAGCGACTGCGCTGTGTTGCAAAAGAATACTGATATCCGCGCCCATTACATACAGTTGTTTGGGCGGCTGAGGGATATGCAGTATTCGTTCAGGTAACAGAGATCCAGTAAGCTTGAGCATATTGATATAATCCTTATTTTGTTATGAAGTATTGACATCAAGCCACTTATTTGCTAGAATAGCAATCTGTGAGTTCATGTATGTGTTCTCAAGCACCTTTACCCCCATTCTAATGCTTTAGCACACGGTTTATCCCAAGCGCTAAAGATTATCGTTAGATTGTTTTAGAGCGCGCTTGTCTCAAGTTGTTACCCTCCACTTATTACTTGCACGCTAGGCCTGTCCTAGCAACGCTCTAAAGCATACTAACCCCTTTAACTAGATTCCTCGATACTCTGCTCGCAGTTGTGTCCCGGGGTCCCCGTTCAAAGTGAGCCTAAATGGTTTCAGCGTTTCGGCGCTGGAGGCACACGACATTCATTTAGTCGATGATGCTTCACTGGGGTGGGTTGAAGGGTCCGGGGATAACCTCGGTTGTCCCCTATGATTGGCCAATGAGCGGTGCCCACCCCCTCTCATTGGCCTTTTTTAGTATAAAAATTCAGGTACCCTTGACCTACTTTTTTCATTATAATTTCATTAACAAACGTACTAGTATCAATGCATGGAGGCGTCATGGACAGAATAGGTAATGTGATCTACCCAGAAAACGAACAAGAAGAACTGGTCGTTCCAAAAGAAGGAATCGTAATCGATGATTTTGACGAAAGACCCTTTATTGAACAGCTAATGAGTGAAGAGGCTGCAATCCGTGAGCTTTCTGCTGAGTCGACCGAACCCTTAACAGAAGACACTCAAAACGCCATGGCTGCGTCATTGAGCCTCATTGAGCAACATAAAGCGATGATGCGAGACATTGTAGAGCTGGTGCAGCCCTATCGAACAGATGTTCTCGATATTAGGCTCCAAGAATACTTGGAAGATCCGAACAGTAACGCTTAAACAATAAAGCTGCGAGTATCGTGCGGTAGTTCGGTGCCAAAAAGATACTCATTTATAATCGCGGTAACCTCAGTGGTTAGATTGCTTAATTGTTTCTGCTCAGATGCTGAAAACTTCTTGAGCACAAAGCTTTCAGATTTGATTCTTTCGGGCTTAGGCCCTATGCCAATGCGGATGCGTCCGTAGTTTTCACCCAAGTGTTGAGAAACGGACTTGATGCCGTTATGGCCGGCTGCTGAACCACCCACGCGGTTGCGAATCTGTCCGAATTCGATGTCGAGCTCGTCGTGAACCACAACGATGTGCTCGCTGCTGAGCTTATAAAACTGGCTTACAGCCTGTACGGCTTCCCCGCTCAGGTTCATAAATGTCGTGGGTTTTATGGCTATAACGCGGTTCTCGCCCAAACGGCCGGTGCTTATGTGCGACTTGAGGCTCTTTTTTTCGACCCACTTTTCCATCTCGGGTGTCGCCGTTACAAAGTCATCAAGGCATTTGAAGCCTATATTATGGCGCGTCAGATCATACTCTTCATCGATGTTACCGAGGCCAACGAGCAGAATAGTTTTATTCATGCCCACCGTGTAATAGTTTGTAGGATCACTGGTTTGCGGTCGCTGCTGCAGCCACGACATAGTTAGGCTTTCTCGGCCTCTCGAGCGGCCGTCTTGGCAGCCAGTTTTTGGGCAGCCAACTCCTCGTGGGGTTGGTTTTTTGTAGGACTTGAGCCGTTACGGTGCGTAACATGCTTTTCGATAAACCAAAACTGAATTGGCGTGCCAGCGTAGCCGTAAGCATCACGCATACGACGGTCCAGATAACGCTTGTAACTCCAGTGGAGGAACTTAGTATGGCTGCCGAACACTTTGAAGGCTGGAATAGGATTATCTGTTTCTTGCACCATGTAGTTGAGCTTCGGTGCGCGGTTCTTAAGCCCAGCTGGCGGATGCGCATCAACAGCTTGGCGTAACCATTTGTTCAGCTCTGGTGTTGCGATGCGTTTACCGCGCTCTTGATCAATCTCAAAGGCCAGGTCGAAAATCTTCGTTACGTTTTGCCCAGTCACGGAGCTGGTGAATAACAGAGGCGCCCAGGGCACAAAATCATAATTACGGACAATTCGAGCCGCCAGTTCATCACGGGTGAAGGCATCTTTGTCTTCTATCGCGTCCCATTTGCTCACGATGAGAACGAGCCCCTTGCCTGCTTCTTTGACCATGCCGGCAATTTTTTGATCGAGCTGCACGTTAAGTTCGTTGACGTCCATAAGCATAAGGCAGACATCGGCTTCCTCTATGGCAGCTAAGGCGCGGATAACACTAAACTTTTCTATACCAACCTGGATCTTACCGCTGCGGCGAATACCGGCAGTATCAAGCAGTTCGACTTCCCTGCCTTGGTATTTCACGATGGTTTTGTTAACATCGCGAGTTGTGCCTGCGCGGTCGGCGACAATAGCCTGCTGCTTCTTAGCCAAGGTGTTAAATAGCTGTGATTTACCGACATTTGGGCGGCCAACAATAGCAATTTTCAGGCGGCCATCGTCGTCGCTGTGTGTCATATTAGGGATGATGCCAACGAGGCTGTCGAGTAATTGCTCTATGCCACGCGCCTGTGTGGTGCTGGTGCGAATAATCGGCTTAATGCCGAGCCGGTCAAACCCAGATAGATCGTGGCCTTTTGCTTTGTCGAGCTTGTTAATAATTAAGAAAACGGGCTTGCGAGACTTGAGCGCCATTTTGGCAACGCGTCGATCTTCCTCGGTAATAGGTATGTCGGCCTCAACAACTACCCAGATAACATCGGCACTGTCGGCTGCTTGTAGTACCTGTTCTTGGATGGTAAATTCAAAGTCATCTTCAGGGTCTTTAATACCGGCAGTATCGACGAGCCAGAAGTTCTGACCCTTGTATTCGGCCTTCGACATGATGCTGTCACGAGTAGTACCGGCTTCGCGGGCGACTATTGCTTCACGCTTATCGAGAATAGCGTTAAAAAGGCTGGATTTTCCAACATTTGCGCGTCCAACGATTGCCACAATAGGTAACTTTTTTGCCATATCTACGTATTATAACAGATAGGGGCACTTGACAAAAGTATTTAATGATTGCAGATTCCTAAAAGCAGCATCGCGTGCTGCACTTAGGAAAGAGCCAGGAAAGAAAAAGTTGAAGTGTGTGAGAGGGGTGCGTGGGCACGAATCTCGACACAAGTCAGCTTTTTCTCCCTGGAAGGCTCTTTCTGTTATCCCCTAAAGGACGCTTTTTTACACCAGACGGGGCCGCGGTGCGGTTCGGTACGCGCTGTTGATGGCGTGAACCAGGTTGCGGCTCTTAAACGGCTTGTCCTTGGCGCGAGTGCACCGGGTGCGCTGTGGTGCCGACAGGCGATCGAAGGCTCCCACGACGGAATCCATCATACTGATGGGTCGGTCGAGGATGTCTTCGTCGGTGTGGGCGCAGCTGCCAAGCGGCATGTTGCATCCGGTGCAGCGATCGGCTGAGTGGCCAAAAGTGACCGAGTAGCCGTGTGGCGTGGTGACGAAGCTGCTTGCCTGCATAGCCATGACCGAAGTCAAAGCGGTGGAGTCTGCTGCAACTGCGCTGATGTGCATGTAGTGCCCTTTGTTTGTGGTGGTGATTGGACAAAAATACCGAAGTTAATTCGGTATGAGTGACCAACCATCACACACTGGGATAACAGAAAGATGTTAAGGTGCTTCGGAGCCATAAGCTCTACAAAACTTTGCTATTATAACAATAAAATGTCGAAACGTCTATGCTTAAATCTCTACAATTTGCGCCGGGGCAATATCGCCTAAAACGTATTCCCCAAATTGTGTTCTGTGTAATGCCGTAACAGAGTAGCCTAACGCCTCAAATGTACGACGAATCTGTCTGTTACGCCCTTCAAACATGGTCACCCGCCACCTTGTCGCGTCATCTTCTATTTTTTGTAACCCGAACTTACTTTCTCCATCGGCAAGCTGTATGCCCTTATCCGCAATAAATTGCTGATGCAGTGGCTCAAGCGGCTTGTCGAGCGTAACTAAGTACAGTTTCACTTTCTGGTAACTGGGGTGTGTTAGCGTGTTTGCTAGTTCCCCGTTGTTTGTCAGAACGAGCAAACCGGACGATTCTTTGTCTAACCGGCCAACTGAATTGAGCGAACGATAGCGTTCTGGTAACAATTCGTAAATCGTACGGCTTCCCTGTCCGTTGCGGCTGCAGACAAATCCAGCTGGTTTATTGATCAAGACAGTACGGCTCTGTGCATCAGGATTAATCGGTCGTCCATCAATCGTCACTATATCGCCTGATGATACTTGGCTTCCGGCATCTGGAGTTTGTCCATTGAGTTGTACTCGTCCATCAGCAATAGCCGTATCTGCTGCTCGGCGGCTTAAGCTAGTACTCTGGGCTATATATTTGTTAATACGCATAGCACTAGCTTACTGTGAAAGGCCTTGAGAGTCACGGCGCATAGCTAGAGAGCGATGTTATTGATATCTTCGGATGTTTCATTACCTGCGGCCGGTGGCACCGTTGGTGTTGGCTCAGTAGTTCCTGGTGTGACGACAGTACTTGGAGCGGCAGGTGGCACACTTGGCGCAGGAGGCGCTGGTTGCGCAGCAATTTGCTTTGCTTCTTCAACAGCGAGTAACTGATTAATGTCTGGCGTAGTGCTTGGAGCGGGCTCAATAACTTTTTTGTTGGCTATAGGCACGCTGCCCAGTTCAGCGGCTGTTTCCGCCGGTTGCGGTATGGATTCAGTAGGCTGAATAACTGGTTCTGCTGCTGTAACTGGCTCTGGAGTCGGTGCTGGTGCTGGTGCTGGTGCAGCAACTGGTTCTGGGTTAACAACAGGGGTGGCTGTGACAGCAGGGGTTGGTGCTGGCTCTGGAGCCGGTGCTTGAGCAGGTGCGCCTGCCACAAAGTCCTCAATTTGGGCTTCTACAGCCGCCTCTTCTTGAGCGGTTGTCTGTGCGGTAGCATCTGGTGCCACAGCATCTGTGGCTGGTGTTGGTGCAGCAACTGGTTCTGGGTTAACAACAGGGGTGGACGCGACTGCAGGGGTTGGTGCTGGCAAAGGCGTAGCCGCTGCCACTGGCTCCACAGCTACTGCAACAGGGGTCGTGACTGGGGCTGCTAGGTTCGGCTCAGATGGCACAGCCGCTTCAATCGCAGCCGCTTCATCTTCTAATAATTCGTGTGCAGCCTTAACAATATCCTCCAAAGTGACCTGAGACTTCACTAGATAACGGTCGGCACCAAGCTTGTCTGCGCGTAGTTGGTCATCACTTTGACCGAGCGCGGTGAGCATAATCACTTTTACATCTTTGAGGCCTTGTGTATTGCGTAAGATATCGAGCATTTCAAAGCCGCTAATTTTAGGCATCATGACATCAGATATGATCAGATCTGGTGTGTTGGCTTTAGCGACGACTAAGGCCTCTTCCCCGTCTTTGGCAGTAACGATTTCGTAGCCTTCGGCTTGCATGCGCGCTTCATAAATTTCTCGGAGGTTATTGTCGTCTTCGACTAACAGTACTTTTGCCATAGCTCAGGCCCCTTATTTATTGTTGCTTATGATTATATTTGACTTCATTGTATCACGGTGTTGCTAAAGAGCTTATTGGTTGTAATTCAGTGGTGGATGTTGCTGCAGATTGGAGCTCATTGGCCTTCTGAGTCGTGAGTCTGGGCAGGTTTATATAGAACGTACTTCCCTTGCCGACTTCGCTCTCCGCCCAAATACGGCCTTTATACAGTTCGACAATCTTTCTACAGATAAAAAGGCCTAATCCAGTGCCGCCTATGGTGCGCGTCGCTGAGTTATCGACTCGGTAAAACTTCTGGAATAAGTGCGGTAAATCTTGAGCCGGAATCCCTGGGCCAGTATCGCGGACGTAGCATTGCACAACTTGATCATTTCCAGTTAAGCCAAGGCTAATTCTGCCTTCGGGAGTGTATTTAACGGCGTTGTCGAACAGATTGGTTATGACTTCGCGCAGACGATCGCCGTCAACTAACACATAATAAAATGGCCTCACGACGCGCTCACCGCCGGTTTGGTTCGTAGCATTAATTGTGGTGCTAGAACCCACTATAAAATCAACGAATAAGCCCTTCTTTTCAGCCACAAATCTTAGCTCAGTTGTTAACTGCTCCAAGAAACCTCCGAGTTCGACGACTGTTGGGTGGCTGGTGAGGCGCCCATCAGCCGCTTTGGCACTCGTCAGTAAATCTTGGAACAATTGACCCAGGTGCTCGGTGGAAGAATGCGCTTTTTCGAGGTAATTTCTAGCACGTGCATCAATGGTAGCGACTTTATCATTCAAGGCTAACGACAGATAACCTTCAATAGCTGCGACAGGCGTACGCATTTCGTGGCTCGCGGTACTAATAAAGTCAGCGCGCTGTTTCTCTTCGGCTCGCTCCTGGCTCACGTCGCTGAAAACTGCAACGGCGGCTGTGGCCTCGCCTGTCTCATTTAGTAACGGCGTAATACTCACGTTGACTGGAATCTGATCCTTGGAGCGATTGACCAGCACGGCAGTGTTGTCTCGCATACTCTCGGAAGACTCCCAGATAGTCGTAAAAATTGTTTCCCCGGTAGGAATTGGCTCCCCTTTGTCGTTAACGAGAGTAATAACTTGGTGTATGTTAAGCCCAGTAGCTTCGTCACCTGGCCAGCCGGTAATTTTAGTTGCGCCCGGGTTAAAGAGCTGAATATTCTGCTGGTTATCTATTAGCATGACGCCGTCTTCTATACCATTGATGATTATTTCAAAGCGCCTCTGTTGATCCTGCAGGCTAGCTTCGAGGTTTTTTATACCTGCAGCTGAATGCTTTTTGCCAAATCCAAGCATCACCGTACCTGCCCTGACGTTTTTTGCCTGGCCCACCCGAGTTTTTTTGACGTGCGTTGCTGCTGCATAACTGCTTATGTATAGTATCGGTGTTTCGATCTGTTTATGCAATGGCAGCCGTGTGAATGCCCTCGCCAGCGCTCTGGACGAGGGATAACAGATGTGATAATCTGTTGTGGCTGTTTAAAAGCGGCACCTGAGTACTTAAAAAATCTAATAAAATGTACGTTTACTCATGGCCTCATATTGCTTCGCAATATACAGCCTTCGTCGGATTATTGTTTACAGTGCGAGCACTGACACAACAATCCTCCTCAGGCCTCATCGTCTAACGGTTAGGACACCAGGTTCTCATCCTGGCAATCGGAGTTCGATTCTCCGTGAGGTCACCAAGTAAAAAGCTCTCCGCACGGAGGGCTTTTTACTTGGGTAATGTCGCGAGATGCGAACTCCAGCAGCGCTAGCTGCGAGTTCGTTCATGAGGAGCTCACGCAGGTGCTCGCACCGAGTAAGTGACGAAATGCTGTCTACTCCGTGAGGTCACCACATTTTAAGCTAAGCATCCCCACTATAAGCATTTATGTTAAAACAATTGGAAATCTTGCTGATATCCGTAGCCGATATGATAATGCTGCCAACTCTAGCGGGTAATTCTAGTGCCCACAGTATGTGCAATGATTTTTGCAAAATTCTCTTCGGCGCCCGCAATAGTTACCGTTGTTCCTTGTTTTGCGGCAAATTCTGCTGCTTCTAGCTTTGATCCCATGCTACCAGTGCCCTCGTTAGAAGATTCGTAGCATTCGGATAGTGCTGACTGTATTTCGTGTGATTGAAGCGACTGGACCACCGTACCTTCCCGCAAGAATCCCGCCACCCCAGTTAATAGTAGTAAATGCTTTGCGCCTACTAAGGTCGCAATATGGGCTGCCAGACCGTCATTATCACCACCATAGCTTAATTTTTTGAGTTCTTTTTGGCTTAGGGCGTCGTTTTCATTCAGGACCGAAATAATTCCATGTTCAGCGTTAATATTTAGTGCGTTTTTGAGGCTTTGGCCTTCGTCGGCGTCATCTATTTCTCGGTGAGTTACTAACAGTTGGCCGCTCAATATATCTTGATGAGCGAACGCTATGCGCCACGCCTCGCTAATACCTGCACTTCCCAGCATTGCTAAAGCTTGAGATGGTAGCTTCTGCATGACTAAGCCACTCTGTTCTGCTATGCGGCGGCCAGCTGCTACTGCTCCTGAGGACACTACAATCGGGCTGAATTGGTCCAATGATGTTATCTGTTCGGCATAACCATTAATTTTGGCTTGGTCTAGCCCCTCGTCATTCACGAGGCAGGATGAGCCTAATTTTATTACTACTATCTCTTTGTCCATTTACTTCTCCGGGCTATTGATTTCTTGCATCAGGTGGCACTATAACATCTCAACGGTGATAGGGTTGTCCGGCGCTGATGGTGCTGGCGCGGTAGAGTGTCTCGAGTAACACGACCATTGCCAAGTCGTGCGGTAGAGTGAGTTTACCAAAGCTCCATTGGAAGTGCAGCTTTTCTATAACGTTTGGAGGTAGGCCATCTGGCCCCCCGATCACAAAACTTATCTCGCGACCTTCAAGCGCGCGCTTATCTAAAAATATTGCTAGTTCCGGACTGCTCAGTTGCTGCCCTTCTATCACTAGCCCGACGGCATAGCTACCTTCGAGCGCTGCCAAGATATGCTCGGCATCGTTATTCTTGTCGGCTATATGGGTAACGCGCAGCTGGTGGTAATGCCCGAGCCGTTTCCAATACTCTGCCCAGCCTTCTTTAGCATAGCCAAGTTTCGGTTCACCGATGGTCACTATATGCAGTTTCATTCTCTAGTTCTCTGCAGACAAATCCACATTTGGATCATGATAACCTACTGGCACAAAGCCACCTTCACCAATTTCTGTAAAACCTATGCACTCGTTGTTATTCGCCAATTCTCTTTGGAATGTTTTCTCAAAAACTCTTTGGCGTCGAAATCCAAGGATCACTCTATCAGCTCTTTCTGTAGCAGACTCTAAAGCTGCTTCCCTGTTTTCCATCAGAATTTCATGGATATTTTGTATCTGCACGTCACCTATTCCACCTATTTCTGCTCCGCCCATATACTCTCCTTTATTAAATAATCGTTTTGCTGTCTTCTTTATATACGCTCCATTACTAATTTAGCAAGCATGAGCATGTATTCTTTAGGCCTGCTTGAGGAGGAGTTCGAAGTATTTGGTGCCGCCGAAGGGTATTTTTTGCTGAACGGTTTTGGTGCCGAGGAGCGCGTTGGCGCTGAAAATCTTGAAGGTACCGTACATATCATTGATTTCATCCACTGCCGTAGTGAGCCATTCGTCGCGGTTCACCGCGTCTAGGAGACTCACCTGGTTGCGTGTGGACGGCGTCAGCTCGTAACAGGTTAGGCCCATGCTTTGGATAATCATATGCTTGGGGCGCTGACTAAACAGGTAGAGTGCTCGAGCGTAGAGGTCTTGGTCGGTGTAAAAAGTGCTTTTGAACATGCGGCGCTGGTACCACTGGTCCCCTGTTTGGAAGCGTGCCCAGACCATCAGGCCGCGGGCATCGACATTTTGGTAGCGCAGCTTTTTGCCCGTGGTTTCACAGAGGTAGTGAAAGCATGGCAGTATAAAACTTTCGTCATTCGAGGGTTTCTTGAGTACCCATTGCCGGCCAACGTTTCCGAGCCGAGTTGGCACATTGTCTACTTCAAAGCCGCGCAGGCGCTGGGCCCAGTCTTCGCCGATAACGCTGTGGAACACGAAGCGCTTCAGAAAGTCTGGTGAGGCTTCGAGGAACTCGGTAGGCGTAAAGATGTTGGCGGCATTGAGCCGGGCTTCGTAGTGCTTGGCGATGCCTGACAGATCGGTTAAGGCTATGCCTTTGTAGTATTCGGCCAGGTTACGGTGGTCTATACGGTCTAGCCCGTCGGGCTTATGCCAGCTGGCGGCTTGCTTGGCCAGGAACCTATTAGGGGCTATGCCAATGTTGACCTTCATCCAGGAGCCGACCTCTTGGCGTAGGCGTTGTTTTATCTCGTAGCCAATAGCCTCCATTGACCGGCCTTTATTGATGGTGTCCATCGTGCCGTGCAGGTCTATGACTCCCTCGTCGATACTCTTCATATAGACGTTCGGCGAATAAGTTTTCATAATGCGCGCCAGGCTTTTGTACATGTGGTGATACTTCGGTGGATCGGTTTCTAGCATTATAAAATCCGGGCATAGCTGCTGGGCTTCGTCGAGGCGCATGCCGACCTTGATGCCGAGCGCTTTTGCCTCGTAGGAAGCGGCAATAACGCAGCAATGCTTCGACAATCGGTTAGTGACGCCGATCGGCCGGCCCCGCAGACTGGGGTGCGCCTGCTGTTCGGCCATTGCAAAAGCCGAATTGAGGTCGCAGAATAATATTTGGGCGTCTTCCCTGTTAATGGCGTACATATGACCCCACACGTGACCCCTCCAAAATAGCGACCAGTGTCCAGGTAAGGCCTTCGGCGTCGAACTCTAGACGGTAGTCGTTGCTGCCGTCGGTCATGTCAAAAATATGGATCATGCGCTTGCCGGCCACCGTCGGGTGGCGCAGGCCAAGCTCAATGAGGAGTATTTCCTGTCCGCGGAAATACATTTTTGCGGGCATGCAAAGTGAAGCGATGCCACCGCCTTTTCGGAAAACGGCGATTACATCGACCCGCTCATTAATATGGGCAGTTGGGTCCATGGCCGCTTACCGGTACTGGTGGATTGTTGCGGTTACGACGCCCCAGGGGCTGTCATCTGGTGTTAACTGGTGCTGTCGGCAGAACCGGGCGTCATTATCGCGCCAGGCAACAATCAGGTCGCTAGAGCCGGCCTGCAAGGCACGGTCAACTAACACCAGATCGCCATCCAGAATGCCTTGGTCGGCCCACTGGTGCCCCGTCACCCGCAAAGCCTGTGTGCTGCTCTCCTGGCGCACTAGGAGCTGGTTGAGGTTGAGCTCCATGGCCAACGTTGGGTCTTGTCTTTTTTGATCGAACGCGGCGTCGGAAAATCGACGTTGGGTCGGCAAGCTGTTGCGTGTGGCCATAGTTGGTAAATTGTCCATAGGGTCCCCTCCATTTGTTTATTGGTATATTGGTTTGTTTGTTTCATAGTTCAGACTCCAGCTCGCATGCCGACCAGCGTCCAATGATCGCTGGCATCGAGGCGCAAGCGGTACTGTGTTTGGCCGTCGCTGACGTCGAACAGTTTCACAAAGTCCTGCCCTTTCTGGACGAGATAGCGCATGCCCTGTTCAATAAAATTTACTTCGCGGCCATCGACCACCATGCGGCGCGGATAGCTCTCTAGGCGCTGCTGGCCGGGGTTATTTCGGAAATATACCGAGGTTATCTGTACTTCTTGCTCACCAAAGGTAGAAATAGTCATTGTTCAAACTCCTATGCCCCGTAAAGGGCGTTTTGTAATAAGTAATAGAGACTGACGGAGGCCAATCAAACGGGTTTGGAGTTGAAGCTTACAGCCAGGGGTGCTACCGTTCGAAGCGAACCTGTTAGTGCTGGAAACTAGTTGAACAATGAAAGCGCGCAGGGACCGAAGTGTGCTTGCTTGAAAAATAGTCTGCGTGGTAAATTTTGCGGGCAAAAAGTCCACTCATGGCTAACAATTAGTATACACCCCGCCGTCAAACAATCCAGCGTGATATTAACTACATATTTACTGCTGTGGCCAGCAAAGGTTTACTGGACGGTGTCGACGAAGTTGACGAGTTCGTGAGGTGTGAGCTCGGCTTTTACGAGGTAGCCATCGGCTTGTTTTTCGATGTCGGCGCGGACGTCATCGCGTTGTTCGAGGTTGGTGGCGATAATAATCTTGGCCCTGAGTGGTGGTACGCGGGAAGGATTACGGAGCGAGCGCAAAATTTCGATGCCGGTCAGGTTGGGCACCATTAGGTCGAGCAATATAACATCGTAGTCATTTGCTTCAGCTGCCTTCAAGGCTTCTTGGCCGTCGCCAATAACCGTTACAATGTAGCCGGCTTTAGTGAGCGCACGGTCGTAGAGTTCGGCAATAAAATGTTCGTCTTCTATGCACAGGACGGTGCGGCCGGTGCTGGGTTGAGGGGTAGTGTTTGGTTCCATAAATATAGTCTAGCAGTTTAGCGTCGATACAGGGAGTGGTTCTTAATCCAGCCGTGTGCACCACGGGTCATTTCGTCGCCTCCGGACTTCTTCATTTCTTCGGCCATTTTAGCGTATGGCACGAGCGTGAACCCAAAGGTGCTGCCCTCATTCTCCTTACTGCTTACCCAAACAGAGCCACCATGGGCCGTGACGATTGCCTTTGACAGATATAAACCAAGGCCAGTGCCACCGACTTGCGCCCGGTTGCGGAAATCGCGGTAGAACTTCGAAAACAGATTCGGTATGGTAGTCGGAGAAATGCCCAGGCCAAAGTCTTGCACCGTTGTTTCGACGAGTCCGTCGGCGTTCAGATATGTGGCAATCTCGATGGTCTTACTCTCGCCACTGTATTTAATGGCGTTATCGACAATATTATTGATTACTTCTTGGATACTGATGTGATCAACACCTACGGTTGGCAAATTGGTGGCAATACGACAATGCAGCGTAATTCCGCGCACCTTGGCGCGTAAGCTTAAGTTTCCGACGGCGGTTTTTAGTACTGCTGGCCACTGTTCTTCATGCAGTTGCAGCTGCAACTGGTCATCATCAATTCGGGCTACGTTTAAGATGTTGTTCACAAATGCAGTGAGCTGCTCGGCTTGCGAACGCATCTTCATCATAAAGTCTTGCAGTTCTGGATTGCCTGAGGTGTTAATCTCTTCTTCGAACACCTCTATGTAGCCACGCAGCAGTGTCAACGGCGTCCGTAACTCATGGACACTGAGTGCGATGAAACTAATTGCCTGTACATCTTGACTATAGGCTTTGGTGTGGTCGAAGAGCACGAGCATGGTCTCGATCTTTTGCGGATTATCCCTGTTGTAATAGGTTGCAAGGTCAAACAATCTTTCAGGGTGCTCTTCACGGACGTTTAATCGCACGCGCTCCCATAAGTTTGAGGCAGTTGCTGAACTCTCTTTAGCTTTTTTGAGCCACGCATCGAACGTATCCTCACTCGGGAATGACATATCGAGCACCATGTAAATGTTTTTGCCAATCATATTAACGGCATCGATGCCTATATACTGAGCCGCGGCTTCGTTAGCAAAGAGGATAGTGTCGGTGGCGTCCATGGTTATTAACGGTAGCGGGAGGCTCTGAGCAATAAAGTTCTTGGTAAGGCTTTGATCAACTGTGCTCTGTTGCTTCGCTGTGGAGGACGCAACTTCTGCCAGCTGGTAGACCTGTGCAGACAAGTTTGTTACGAGCTCACGGCCTAGACGTAATTTATCAATTTCTGGGGCTGCAACACCATGTTCTGTCGGGCTGAGATGCAGTATGGCCTGCCATAGAGCTTGCACCGGTTGCGTCACAAAGGTAGCGAAGACTTGTGAAAGCAGAACGCTCAACGAGAGTCCAATAATGAATGCGATAATAGCGCTCACTAACAAAGATAAGCTCGTTACCCGCTGTAATAGTACAATACAGCCCAATAATAAAAGGTTGTTTGCCAGCAACACCCCGACGAGTCCTAGTCGGATGGTTCGGCGTAGTTGCTGAATGTGGTTCATAGTTTTAAGGCGTGTAGGTTATTTCGTTTGTGCCACGAAGAGCAGTTATCCATGTTTGGCCAGGATTCAGTAGGATCGGCTTGCCGGCCGCATCGGTAAAGGTGAACTGAGCGTTGTTTGCTGCCTTATTCCACTGCCCTATCGTGGCGATTCCATCTTGGAAGATGTACGCCGCACCGGTGCCAATAGTGTTGTATGCAGAATGGTAGCCATCGGCTTCGAGCGAATACGGCATAATTAGACCAATGACAACTTTTGGTGCAATCTGGGTGTTTCCTGCTGCATCGAGGTGTGCTACCCCAGCCATGACACGTCCGTAGCTGTTGGTTGCAGCGTTGTAATCGTAATGCACATTGTAGGCCGGACCACTGATATTCATAGTTATGGCTTTGGCGTTTGGTTGTTTAACCGCAGCATCTGGTTTACGTGGGAACCCGGTGAAAGTACTGGTGGTGTAGCCTTTGCTGGCCTCTAAGGCTTGCAGTGCAGCAATGCTGGTATAAACATTATGTGGCGCTGGGCGAGAGGTAATACGGTGATAGGACCCGCCGTTAGCGAACTGATCGAGGTCTTTTACGCCCCATTCTTTAATGTTTGCGAGAGCCGCTGGGCTGCCACCAACGTGTGCATAGGCAGCATCGAAGCCGAGTGCCCACTGCTCATAATAAGGGCGTGCACTGCGGATCGGGCCAACATCTTCCGGGGTTGTGTCTTGGAATAAAGCTAAGAAACGAGTAATGCCACCTTCGGCAATGGCTTCAAAAACAACGCTGGCTTGACTGAGGCCAGACTGTGGTCGTGCAGCAAGGCTATTCTCGATCATAACACCGGTAACATGACGCTGATTGACGCTCGCGTCTACCGGTAACCCACTTAGGGTAGAAGTAATCGGTACCGGTTTAGGCGCGACTTTCTTTTTAACTGTAATTGCGGGCTTTTCGGCTTGTGCAACCGGCTTAGGAGCGAATTTGAATGCAACTGCACCGGTCATAAAGCTGAATAACAGGACGAGTGCACTGCCAATAATCCATTTTTTGCGGTGAGTATCCAAGCTCGTTTGTAAGCGGCTGATTAGAGATAAATTTGTTGGCTGAGTTGGTCGCAGTCTCGGAGGGTCGGCAGCAAAAAGTTCAGCCCCTGGTTTTAGTTGGGGCATACTCATTGATTCAAGTTTTTTTGTCTGTATTGTGTCTATTTTGACTGGAACAGACTTCTCCGGCGCATGCGCCGGCCTAAAGTCGTCGATCATGCCCTCAGTATAGCAAACGCTTATGCTTTTAGCACGTGTTTACTTGAGGACTGCAAGCTGTTGAGCTATGCGCTCCAAGCTACGTTCTTTACCCAGAACTGCCAGTGAATCCGCCAGTCCTGGGCTCGACGGCGACTGTGTGGTAGCAATGCGTATCAAACTAAAGAATACGGCTGGCTTCTGTCCGCTTGCTTCGAGTAAGGCATTAAGCCGCTCGGTCAAGTCAGCAAGGCTAAAGTCACTCTGTTGTAATGACTGCTCGGCAGCTTCGAGCAGCTCGTGTAGATCTGACTTTTCGAGTTTCTTCAGCTGCTTATGTTCCGCTATAAGGTTATTGTCAATCGGCAAATCTACGAAGAAAAAGCGTGTGAGTTCGGGCAATTCTGCAAAGTATTTGAGGCGTTCTTGCACCAGTCTCAAAACTTGTTTCTTATAGCTATCATCGTAGCTTTCGGCTTCCGGAGGCCAATAACCGGCTACTTTTTCGTAAAGGTCATCTAAGGATAATTCACGGATATAATGCCCATTCATCCAAAGCAAGCGTCGTTCATCGAACTGAGCACCACTGTGTTGGACCCGGTCGAGGCAGAACTTTTCTATTAGTTCTTCCCTGCTGAATATTTCTTGCTCGGTTCCATCGTTCCAGCCGAGGCTCACAATAAAATTGATCAGGGCATCGGGCAGATAGCCATCACGGATATAATCAAGCACATCCTTGGCACCATCGCGCTTGCCGAGCTTCTTCTTGCCTTCTGGGGCCATCACATGCGGTGCTGTCGCCATAATTGGCGGCTCCATGCCCAGTGCCTCATATAAATTTAGGTAATTAGGAACGCTCGCGATAAACTCTTGACCCCTTATAATATGGCTAATCTGCATGTCATTATCATCGGCGATATGTGCAAAATTGTACGTTGGAAACCCATCGGACTTAACTAATATAAAATCGTCAATAACCTCCGGGCCAGTAGATAAGTCGCCTAATATGGCGTCATGCCATTTGTAGGGCTTAGGATCTGACTTAAACCGCAGTGGCTGGGTGCCATCCCAGAGTGGAGGGTTCTCGGGGCGGTGGTTTCGATATAAAAACGGTTTTTTTGCAGCTTGGGCTTGCTCTCGAAAAGCTTGTACTTCTTCAGGTGTGTACGGGTCGGCGTAAGCTCGGCCATCTTCGACGAGTTCATGCGCCAGCAATTTGTAGCCGAGTAATCGCTTACTTTGGCGGTACGGCTCGTAAGGCCCGCCGATATCCGGGCCTTCATCATAGTCGAGCCCAAGGGCCTTCAAGCTCTTCATGAGATGTTCATCTGAGCCGGCGACTTCTCTTTTTTGGTCAGTGTCTTCTAAGCGCAGTACAAATTGCCCGTTGTTTTGCCGAGCCAATAACCAAGCAAAAACGGCCGTACGAATTCCGCCGACATGTAAAAAGCCAGTAGGGCTAGGCGCAAAACGAGTTCGTACAGGCTTCATCAGGGCTTAGTATAAGAGAAAACTTCTCTGGTTGCTAGAGGCTGTTAGCGATTTCGACGAGCTGCTTGTCGCTAAGGGCGTTCTCGTTCTTCACCTGGTACCAGACGCCACCGTTTACCCAGTTAGCTGAGTGCTGTTCATCGACATATAGTGTACGTCCAGCAGATTCGATAGTTTGATAGGTTTTGCTTGAGGGAGCCACGACCATATCGCGTAAGGTGTTACTGTCCCACTGAGAAGTCTTTTCGATAATTGAAAATGCTCGCTGGTCGCTATTGCTCCGGTAGTGTAGGCCAGCATTTCCTGGGTCATAAGTGATTTTGCCAAGGCTAAAGCCCGCAGGTTGGTAGCTGGGCTTAGCAACGGTGAATCCGGCTGTGGCTGACGCAACGCGCAGTTTAGCAGCGCTCATGCCGTGTAAGCCCGCCAATCCTATAACCACTAAAAACGCCGCAGAAGCAGCGGCTAAAGCAGCAATCCGTTTAGCGCCGGTAAGTTTGCGATCTGATGTGTATGTTTGCTCATGACCCCTAGCGCTTTCAAGTGCCCTTTGCAGCATGTCAGCGGTTGTCATTTCTTTTTTTGCTGGCTCACGCCGAGAAACGGCTTGACGGGTGGCGAGCGGCGTGGCCAATAATGCAGGGTTAAGATGAGGTTTTGTAGGGGTAAACTTCTTGATCGATTCACTTTGCGGTACCTGTGCGGCCAGTTGTTTACGGCGATGGTTTAAAGTAAATGCGGACGATTTCGGGATTATGATAGCTGAAGGTTGCTCAATGAGTGCTCCAGTATGGCTGTGCGCTTTTATGGTGCGCTTGGTTGTTTTGCCCGGCTTAGCGACAGCATGGCGCATCAATGTCTTGGAGCCTTGAACTGATTTTACCGCGTGTTTTGCAGGACTCCGAACAATATCACCCATGACGGGCTTAAGTGTAATCGGTCGCGGAATAGCTCGAGGCTGTTTTGCGGGTGCGACTGCTGCTTTTGAGACCGTGGAAAATCCATCAATATTTCGTGGTTTTTTTGTGGAAACTGCTGCAGCTGGTGCATGAATTATAGCCCCTGTCACGGCATTGTAGCTGTTGCCATTGATTTGAATTATATTATTTTGATTGCCCACAGAATGTGTCCGATATTTTTGAGAATACTCTGTTTATAGTAGCTCGTATTGCAGTTAACCGCAAGTACCGCCATACTAGTGCTTAGAAGTTACATGGATTATTTAAACCCCAAAAAAGAACAGCGTCACCGCACCGTTTTGTTTATCGGTTACGGTTGTATAGCCATTGCAATTGCATTGACAACATTAGTACTGGTCTATCAGGCTTATGGTTTTGGTTTAGCAAAACAAGGTACTGTTATTCAAAGCGGTCTGACCTTTTTCTCATCCCAGCCTAATCCAGCTACTATTACTTTGAACGGCAAAGTTAATAAATCAAACACCAATGCACGCCTAACATTACCCGAAAATATCTATAATGTTGAGATAAGCCGAGATGGATATGAGCCCTGGAAACGCACCATTCAGGTAGAAGGCGGGAGTGTTCATCACTTCGATTACCCTCTGCTCGTTCCAAAACAACTTACCCCCAAAAAAATTGCGAGCTTCCCTACTGCACCATCATTATTCAGCCAAAGCCTCGATAAACGCTGGATTATTATCCAAAAAGAAGTAGCCGCGACAAGTTTCGACGTTTACGACACGAAAAATCCGGCTAAAGCTCCAACTTCAATTGCTCTTCCTGACAGTGTTTCCACAAAGGCTACAGCCACTGAAAGCTGGGTGCAGCAAGAATGGGCTGATGATAATAATCACCTAATTCTCAAGCATACGGTCGACACTAAGATGGAGTTCATCATGCTTAACCGTACGAATCCCGAGCAGTCAGTAAATTTATCTACTACACTCACTGGAGCCCCATTTACAGATGTAACACTCATAAATAGAAAGTATGATCTGTACTATCTTTATGATGCGCCAAGTAAAACACTTTTAAAAGCGAGTATTAGTGCGCCGAGCGCCCAGCCCGTGCTGCAGCACGTATTGAATTTTAAGTCGTACAGTGACGATACAATTTTGTATGCTTCAGACGATAAAACTCCTACCGGCAAAGTAGTTATAAAATTACTTATAGGAACCGATACAACGAAACTAAGAATGCTGCCCAGTGGCTCCACGTACTTGCTCGATCTGACTAAATACGACGGCAACCTTTTCGTCGTACTAGGTGCAGCCAGTGATAATAAATTAGCCGTGTATAAAGACCCTATCGGGCAATTAGCGAAAAGTGAAACAAAATCTTTAGCTCCGTCACAAGTGCTGCATGTAGACCTGCCAAATTACGTCAGCTTCTCGAGTAGCGCGCAATATATAATGGCTGAAAATGGTCGGCAGTTTGCTATTTATGATGTCCAAAACGACCATGGCTACAACTATACTGCTAAGCAGCCACTTGATGCTCCCGCAGCTCACGCCAGCTGGATGGACGGCAACCGGCTTACTTACGTTAGCGAAGGCTCGGTGATTTTCTTTGATTATGACTATACGAACTTGCACAAGCTGGTCCCTAGTTCGAGCCAATACTTGCCTGCGTTTAGTAGAGACTATAAGTTTACGTACACTTTACCAACCCCGGTTGTTGGAACTGGCGACGTAACCCTTATGCAAACCTCACTGCTAGCTCCTGCTGATCAATAAGAATTAGCCTCTGCTCGGTTTTTTGACCCATCGTACTGTGAAGTAAATAGCGCCGCCGATAATAGCAGTTGCAAACAATTTACCGATGAAACTACCGAGTACGCGGCCTAATAATGTTTGTCCGTTACCGGGGAGGACATTTGAAGCAGCCGTTACAGTTTTGGCTGTCTGCACCGTTGCATTCCCAGATACATCAGGGCTAATTTGCTGCCCGACAACAACTAATCGTTTTAGGCTTGTGCCGGGTGGATCGCAGGTTATAAGAGTGGCTGTAGCCGTTTGGCCAGGGATAGGATCGAGCACGCCAACCTCACTTGGGTCTACAACATTTTTTGATATAACTTTATACACGTAAACCTTACCGTTATAGGTGAGGTAAAAAGTGTCACCTGGCACAATTGTATGCAACAAAACAAAAGCAAATTTGTATTTACCTTTGTTGAAAATGTTATTGCTACTGTGGCCGAAGAAGGCGGCATTGCCTGTTTCGCCCGGCTTAGACGTCGTTGGGTAATGCACAACGCCTTTTTCTAGACCTTTTTCAATATCGCTTTCAACAGTGGTATTTTGGGAAAAATCGGTAGGAATCTGCACGTTAATTTTAGGAATAATAACCTCTGATTTATCAGTGGCTGCTACGCTTGTTTCTGAAACAATCAATGGCGTTGAGGCTGCGGCTCGGCTGGGCTGAATAAACGGCGCAATAATAACTTCATTGAAAAAGCCAAATAAGAAGATTATGACAACCAACAGCCCCATACCCAGGCCGAATAGTAATGACTGAATATGATGCTTGCGGTCGAGCTTGCCACCAGCGGTGACCGTTTCGCGTATAGCGTCTTGAACGTCCTTGGTGCTGCGTACATCACGAAATTTTCTGGGTTTCGGTTTTGCTGCCTGTTTTTTAGCACGCTCAGTTGTGCCGATGACTTGCTGCTTGTGCTCTGCAACTGCGACAGGGCTCGGAGCAATCAGTTTTGCTTCTGGCTGTGCCGTTATGGCTGACTGACTGGCATAAAACTCCTGCCATACCTGATGCTGTTCATGCGCTGGAAGGCTCTGATAGTAATTGTGCCAAGCTGTCTGCACGGCGGCAAGATCTTGTCCTGAACTGCTCAGATCATACATAAACTGCTGGTGCTTACTCCGGTGCGGTACGTGAGTTGCTTCGGCTATCTCCTGTTTGGCATCTGGCTCAGCTTCGTATATACGTGAGACTTTATCACGAATCAGGTCTGCAGCAACGTCTGCATTTGGAGGAGCAGACTGATCATTTTGTGGTTGCGGATTGGGTGGGCTGATGTCCATAATAAGCAGAGCCGATGCTAGCTCTATAAACCCAAGTATAGTACAATTACCCCCTGTAACCTACCGCCTAAACAGTTTTAAGGTTTCCAGGGCGAGTGGTGGAATTGGTAGACACGCTAGACTCAAAATCTTGTGAGCTTTCGCTCGTGGGGGTTCAAGTCCCCCCTCGCCCACCAAACAGAAAAGCACCCCACTGCGGGTGCTTTTCTGTTTGGTTTGCTGGGACTCGAACCCCAGAGAGCAAACACAGTTTGCGGAGGGGGTTCGTGAAGCGAGGACACGCGCAGAACCGAGTGTACGCTAAAGTGTACTCTCGGTTAGAGCATGCCGGAGCGGAAAAGGCCGCAGGCCGCTAGTCCCCCCTCGCCCACCTTTCAAACATGTCTTTTCACTAATATCCAAAATCGTATGCGCGCATACGATTTACGGATCTTTGCATAAGTGATGATGAAAAATCTAGCTAGTTGGCTATGAGCGAAGTAGTGAGCGCCTCGAAAGTTTTTGCAGGGTGTTGCAGCCACCAAACTGCTGCGTGACTAGCGGTTTTGAGTCGCCACACTAGAGGTTGCTCGGGCACGGGCGTGGTACTGATTCGACCATCAAACGCTACTAAGATAGTTGTATGAAATCGTGTGATAATCGCTAAATTGTATCGTGTAGTGAATTCGTGGAGGGCATCGATGAGCCGCAATAAATCCATATCGGTTGTAAACGCGCGTGTATACCGTGCGCCAACAGCTAATTTTTGCAGTTGAGCAAAACTCAAAACTAAGAGAGTATTCTCGCGTACCATGAGCGGTCCAGGCGCCGACAGTATATAATCTGCTGCATCTTTAGTAAAAGTTAATTGTCCACGATATTTTTCGGTAAAATGTTCAATTAAAATGGCAGTCTCACTATTTCGCGCGAGATCGCCAGCGAGCAATACCCCATCTGACCATGAGGCCATATCTATAAACTCGGCGAGAGCTTTTTGGCTAAAGCTTCCACTTGGAGTGCTGGCAGCGTACTCTCCAGCTTCAAATACGCGGCCTACTGTCTTTTGCAAACTGTCGGGCAGCAAAACCCGGGCAGTACCAATCCCAGCTTTAATGGCTTCAGAGTAGGCCTCGCCCGCCGCGGCAAAGCCATGTACATTTCCACCCACTAGTAAGAGTTTGCCGGCGTGTCGCTTATTTTCTGGCCGACTCCAAAGCATGTCTGCATACAGTGGTTTGTCGGGCTTTTGCCTGAGCCAGAACAGATTATCCATCTAGGTCGCCTTGTTCTACTTCCCGGATGTTACTGTCGATGAGATTGAGTCCGGTAAACCAGAACGATGTGCGGAGTAATTTCCCCTCGAGGACTAAAGGCAGCCAGTAAATATCATCTGCCCACATACGTTCGTAGGGTATCGAATTTGTCGGAAACCATTCCGGGGCCATTTCTTCGGTTTCGGCTGGGTCGCCGTCCCACTCGTAAGACAAAAAAGTGTGCACGACCATAACCTTGTCGTTATCTGTAAATACAAAATCATGAACCGCAACTTTTCGATGAGTTACTGGCGTCACGCCGATCTCTTCTTGGCACTCGCGTATCATGGCTTGTTCAACTGTTTCGCCCATGTCAATTTTACCGCCAACACCGTTTAAAAATCCTTCGCCAAACCCGCGCTTTTTGCGCGCCAAAAGTATCTCGCTGCCGCGGAGTAAGAATAAGAGTGTGCAGTGTTGTGGTTTCACAAGTCCAGTGTAACAGATACGGGACAGTGGTCAGAGCCAAGGACATTGGCGTGAACCGCTGCATCCTTAACTGAATCTTTTAAGGTAGTGGAAACTAAAAAGTAATCGATGCGCCATCCGACATTGCGCTCTCGGGCTTTTGCGAAGTACGACCACCAGGTGTAAAAGCCATTACCCTGTTTGAAAAGACGTAACGTATCAATAAAACCGGAGTTTACAAAATTCTGGAAACCGTTTCGTTCTTCTTCAGTAAAGCCTTTTTTGCCGCGGTTCGGCTTCGGGTTGGCAAGGTCGTCTTCGGTGTGGGCGACGTTTAAGTCGCCGCAAAAAACTACTGGCTTAGTTTGTTCGAGATGTTTGCAATACGCTAAGAAGGCAGGATCCCAGGTTTTATGGCGCAGTGGTATTCGGCTTAAATCGTCTTTAGCGTTAGGCGTATAAACAGTAACTAACCAAAACTTCTCATATTCGGCAGCGATTACCCTGCCCTCCTGGTTCGGGTCACCGTACGCGTCGCCTTGGAGATTGAAGGCCTCAATAATATTCTGAGGGAAACCATTCAGGACTTGGAGTGGCGGTTTTTTGCTCAAAATGGCGGTGCCACTATACCCTGGTTTAACGGCAGAATAGTAAAAAGCATTGTAGCCATCGGTGTTTATGTCGATTTGCTCGGGCTTAGCTTTCGTTTCTTGGAGGCAAACAATATCGGGTTTTTCGGCGGCAATAAACGGATCCCAGAGCCCTTTTTTTTGGACAGCGCGGATTCCATTAACGTTCCACGAGTAAAGTTTTATCATGAGGCAAGTATAGCCTTGCCGGTATAATTTTGCTAGAATACACCTTTAGATGGCTTCTCAATCTTATAAAAGAATATTGCTCAAACTTTCCGGCGAGCAACTTGCAGGAAAATATGAATTTGGTGTTGATCCTGAAATTGCTGCCTTTCTAGCAGCCGAAGTTAAAAAAGTTATCGATACTGGATGCCAAGTTGTCATGATTGTTGGCGGGGGCAATATGGTCCGTGGCGCAGAGATAGCTGGCCATGGTATTCGCAGAGTTACCGGCGACCAAATGGGTATGTTGAGCGGGCTTATTAACTGTATGGCCATGACAGACATTTTTGAATCTCAAGGCGTTCCAACCCGTTGTTTAAGCAATATTTTCGCCCAACAAATTGCCGAGTCTTATTCATATCGATTAGCTGAGAAGCATTTAGAAAAAGGACGCGTCGTAATTATTGCAGGAGGAACCTCGCGACCGTATGTTACCCACGATACGGCTGGTGTAAGTTTTGCATTAGAACTCGATTGCGAAGTTGTATTGAAGGCCACTAAATTTGACGGTGTATACACAAAAGATCCAGCACAGTTCACTGACGCCACAAAGCTCGACGCCGTGTCATTTCAAGATGCTCTGAGTGATAACGCCATTAAAGTTATGGATAAAGCAGCACTTGGCTTGGCAATGGAACAGCACCAAACCATAGTGGTCTTTGATGCGATGAAACCCGATAATCTCTTCAAAATTGCTAGTGGCGAAGCTGTTGGCACTAAGATTTCCTAAGTAGGTAAGTCTGGTGCGTCGAGAACGACATGGTCGCCCGGTCGGGTCTCGCCGCGGAGTATTTTTTGGGCAATAGTGTCTTCGACGGCACGTTGCAAGGCTCGGCGCATTGGGCGGGCACCTAAACGAGGATCGTTGCCCTGTTCTACAATGCTCGCTATAGCGGCATCGGTCAGTTCAACGCTAATATTCTGATTAGTGAGCGTGACATTAACTTCTTGGAGCATAAGTTTTACTACCTGTGCGAGTTCATCGACAGTTAACGGACGGAATAACACCATTTCATCGAAACGGTTTAGTAGTTCAGGTTTGAACTGTCCGCTTGTAATAAGCTGGTCGCTGAGCTCACCCGCGAAACTGTCGAGGCTTGCGCCCTGACTAACACGCTCGCGAATAGTCTGTGACCCGGCATTGCTTGTGGCGATAATTACGCAATCTTTGAAAGAAGCTGCCCGGCCGGAACTATCTGTTAACTGCCCTTCATCGAGCATTTGCAACAATAAATTTAGCACATTAGGGTGAGCTTTTTCAATTTCATCGAGTAATACTACACTGAACGGTTGCCGGCGAACGGCTAACAGTAAGCTGGCATCGTTTTCGCCGGCAGATAACAATCGCTGGACATCATCTGGTTGCTGATATTCGCTCATATCTAGACGAATCATGGAGCTTTCTGCGCCAAAATAGGTGGCAGCGATAGCCTTAGCGAGCTCAGTTTTACCAACTCCTGTAGGGCCCAGGAATAGAAAACTGCCAATCGGACGACGTGGATTAGTAACGCCGGCGCGTGCGCGGCGCAGTGCATTGGCAACCACACTGACGGCATGCGACTGGTTGATCATGCGCTGGTGAATCATATCTTCGAGATGCAGTAAGGCGTCAGCTTCTTGCGGCGCTGCAGAACTTACTTTTATTCCGCGGGTTTGTTCAACCGCTTGTTGAACGCTCAAAGCGCTTACAACAGAACTATTTGCATGGCTTACTGACTGCTCCAAAAGTTTAATAGCTTTGCCGGGATAGGCTTCGTCTTGTTCGTAGCGTCCGCTCAAGCGATAGGCTTCATGCAGTGCCTCGTAGGCTATGAGTACTTTGCTGCGGTTCTCAAAGGTCACCGCGCTATCTTCTAGTGAACGCATCACTGTTGCCTCTGATGGTTCTTGTAATATGACTGGCGTGAGTAAGCTGGCCAAACTGGGGTTTTGGCCGCGCAGTCGCTGGAAATCGCTCGGTGACAGCGCTAGAATAATCGGTACCGCTCGAGACTGGATAATTGAAAGTAGTATGTGTGAAGCGTCAAAAGCCCCCGCACCATCGCTGAAAAACAACTGCGCATCGTCGAAGAATAATAGTATGTGTCCAGCATACGAAGCTTCATTGGTAATGCGGATCATAATGTCCTCAAGATCACGCGGAGCGCGCGCATTTGAGGTGACATCGGTGGCATTGATGCTGACTACTTGGTGATAAGCCAGAGCCTCGCCGGTATTGCCTTCTATGAGACGGCGAGCCAAAGCATAGACCGTCGTGCTTTTACCGATGCCGTCGGGTCCGATTAGTGCTACTGCACTGGCACGGTTATTAAATACCGCTTCAACAGCTCGGACCCCTTCTGAATCTGTAGCCGAACCAAAACGTGCGTTGTGTTTCATAATAGCCTGGCTTATATTCTGGCCCATGCGATCGAGCAGTGGTGTATAGCCAAAGGCCCAGTCACGGCCTATCCCACCGAAGTTCTGTTTGGCTTTGTGATTCTCTGCTAGGTCATGTGCTAACCAAAGTGCAACTTCTTCAATATCTTGCGGCTGCGATTTCATGTTAACTAACTGCCGACCAATCGACTGCGATTGCATCAGTAGACCCGCGGATAAATGAATCGGTTCGATGTTTCGACTGCCTGACTTTGTAGCTAAGTCGGCAGCTATCTGGAGCGCCTCATCAAGATCGTTCGAATCAGCACGTAAAGCTTCGACTATAAGTTGCTTATTGAGCAGCAAGTGGTTAGCTAAAAAATTACTATGCCAGTGATGTTGCAGCGCGAGCCAGATCCCATGAGGAGTTTGTTCGGTGCTCGGCTGTAGTAGTGACAGTGCCTCATACGATAAATGATCGGTAAAAGTATCTCCATGTACGGGCAATACTGAAAGATGTCTTTTCCACCAAAGCGCTGGCAGTATCAACGCCAGGCCAAGTGATGCCAGCGGGAAACCCAATTTTTTCATACCTAATACGCAGAGTGTTACTGCGGTTGCTAAAGACAGCCCCGCGAAAACAATCAGTAAACGATAGCCTGTGGCACCAATCCGAGCACCTAGTCGGGCTTCTCTGGCTCTTTTACTGTCGAGGTTTAAGGGCGCACTCATATAAAAAATCCGGCAATTAGTAGTACTGGTACTGCGAGAGGGAGTAGAGGCCAGAGAACTATCTCAATGACAGTGAGAACTACAGTTAGCACTATGGCAATTGCTGCCGCAATAAGCACCGAAATTCTTATAACAAAGCCAATGATACGACTAAACAGATTGTCACCCCAAGCCCGCACCTTATCTTGGAAGCTTGCGCCTGGATAGGAAATAATTTTGCGCCACGGAGCGAAAAGTGTTCGCGAGAGCTGATTAACGGAGAAACTCGACTGTATAGATCGCAACCGACCTTTAATACTGTGTGCAACCTGCATCCAGCCTTGGCCGTACCACCAAGAGAAAAAAGAAAGCACAAGCATGGCATTATTGTAGCATGGCGGAGAGAGAGGGATTCGAACCCTCGATAACCTTGCGGCTATACACACTTTCCAGGCGTGCTCCTTCGACCACTCGGACACCTCTCCATGCTGAAAGCTATTATACAGGTTCAGAATTTAACTTCTTAGCAATTATTACTACATTAGTACCTTGCAGATCTGGCAAATAAGGGGTTACACTATACGCAAGAATGGCATTAATAGAACTCCAAGACGTCAGTAAACTGTACGGCTTCGGCGACGCTACTACCCTAGCGCTCGATGAGGTCAATTTAAGCATTGATAAGGGTGAATTTGTGGCAGTAATGGGTCCTAGCGGCTGCGGCAAAAGTACGCTAATGAATCTTATTGGGCTTCTTGACCGCCCCAGCCACGGTACTTTT
Organism: Patescibacteria group bacterium; assembly: GCA_030272735.1. Taxonomy (GTDB): domain Bacteria; phylum Patescibacteriota; class Saccharimonadia; order Saccharimonadales; family UBA4665; genus JARXKL01. Next base: position 28,187 of record JARXKL010000001.1, read on the forward strand.
CGGCTGGACAACAAGAAAGTTTCACAATTGCGACCTAATCAAGCAGCAAAGATACGACGCGATACTGTCGGTTTCATTTTTCAATCCTTCAACTTACTGCCTCGTCTAACCGTATTAGAAAACGTGTCACTTCCCTTGGTATACAAAGGCATGTCGGAGCGCAAACGCCTTAAGCACGCCAGTGAAATGCTCGACCGCGTAGGCATACAGTCGAGAGAATATTTTCTGCCTTCGCAACTCAGCGGCGGACAGGCTCAATGTGCGGCTATTGCACGCGCTCTGGTAAACGGGCCAAAACTAATTATTGCTGATGAACCAACGGGTAATTTGGATAGTGAAAGCTCACGTTTGGTCATGGAACTGTTATCAGATATTCATAAAATGGGTAATACCATATTGTTTGTTACACATAATCCCGAGCTAACCCGCTATGCCACACGCGTTGTATATATGCATGACGGCACCATTATCCACGATGAACAAACTGCTATTGGCAGCGTAGCTACAACCGCGCGCAAGGTACTCTACACACTGCCGACTACCAAAGAGGAGGATGATCTCGCCGGGGTATCAACCCTTATGAAAGCACTACCGAGCAAGAATACTTCGCGCAAAAAAGGACGCACTGCGGTGTCGAAGCCTAAAAAGAATAAGCGCACTGCCGTATCCCCGCGAAAGAAGAAATCGTAATGGCAATTTCTAAGGGGCATATTCGCGCCGGAGTAACGGCAGTAAGAAGCGCCAAATTGCGCAGCTTCTGGACGATGCTCGGTGTTATTATCGGAGTCACTTCTGTTATTACGGTGGTAGCAATCGGCCAAGGAATCAAGCAACAAATTGGTGGACAAATACATAAGCTCGGCAACGACCTGATAACTATTCGTCCAGCACAACTGCATGGCAGCACTGGGGTAAAAAACAACGGTGTAAATGTGCTTTCAGGGCTTAATGTAACGGGCGCACTCACGAAAAAAGATATTATGAGCGTTGCCCAAACGCCAGGTGTATCCGCCAGCGCACCGCTAACGATAACCACTGGAGCGGTAAAAAGCGATGTAGAAACCTATGATAAAGGCTTTGTAATCGGAACTTCAGCATCATTAGCTAGCCTGTTAAACCAAAATATTGAATATGGCTCATTCTTAACTGAGGATGACATGGGTACCGATGCTGCAGTTTTAGGTGCCGGCGCTGCCGAAGATTTATTCGACGAAAACGTTCCACTCGGTCGCTCATTCACCTTCCATGGACATGAGTTTGTAGTTCGAGGCATATTTAACAGATTTAACACAACTCCGTTAAGCGAACAAGCAGACTTCAATAAAGCCATTTTTATTCCCAATGATGTCGCCCAAAGCCTCAGTAATAATACTGCTCCTACGTACGAAATTTTAGCACGACCAAAAGACAAGAAACAGACTGCCAAAATCGCAGCTGTAATACAAGGAACATTAAGCAAAAATCATGGAGGTCAGGATAACTTTGAAGTTTTGCAGGGTAACCAGAATTTGCAGTCGAGTGACGGTATCCTGGATCTCTTGACCCGTCTTATCGCAGGCGTTGCAGCAATTTCACTCTTGGTAGGAGGGATTGGTATTATGAATGTTATGTTGGTATCCGTCGCAGAACGTACTCACGAAATAGGCATACGGAAAGCTATTGGCGCGACTGACCGCCAAATTCTAAGTCAATTCATGATTGAAGCAACCGTGCTCAGTTTAACCGGTGGCATTATTGGCATTATCTTGTCGCTCATAATAGATCTTGTGCTGCGCTTGACGACTAACCTTCAGCCAGTGATTAGCTGGCAAGTTGCGCTGCTAGCAACTGGCGTGTCTCTGCTTGTGGGTGTAATATTCGGAACGGTTCCAGCACTTAAGGCTGCGCGTAAAGATCCGATTGACGCACTTCGTTCTCAGTAGTCAACGCTAGACTTTAATTCGTAACTATCGGTCGGTTTTGTTGAATCTGACGATGTCATATTAGATGCAACAGATACCAGGCCTGCTAAACCTACAACGGTCATAAGCAGTGTTATGCCCCAGCCAATAACTGTTGTAGAACGCTTATTAGTCCACCGACCCATCAGTTTACGGTTGCTGCTGAGTAAAACAATAGTTGCCAAAATGATTGGTGCAACGAGTCCATTTAGAAATGCTGAATATATGAGTGCTTTAATAGGATCTATGCCAAGGAAATTAATGCCGAGCCCGATCATCATTGAGATGATAATAACGCCATAGAACGCATATGCCTGCTTGAGTGGGCGATACAAGCCTTCGCGCCATTTAAAGCTTTCGCTGAGGGTATAGCTGCTTGAGCCGGCTAACACAGGAATGGCCAGAAGGCCTGTGCCAATGATTCCCGCGGCAAAAAGACTATACGTTGCATTACCTGCCACCGGGCGCAGCGCCTCTGCAGCCTGGGATGCAGAAGTTATATTTGTGATGCCTTGCGTGTACAAAAGTCCTCCACAAACTGCGATAATAAAGAACATTACTAAGTTGCTCAAGAACATGCCAGACCAGACATCAACTCGCATGCTTTTTATATCTGCAGGTGCTGTTGCAGTCCTACGTTCATGTTGCGTGAGCTTACCGGACAGGATTTGCTCTTCAACTTCCTGAGACGTCTGCCAGAAAAACAAATACGGCGATATAGTTGTGCCAAGGACAGCTCCTAATATTATGATGCCTTGTTTATCAAAAGGAACATGCGGAACAAAGGTGTGCCGCAGCACATCACCCCAGTTAAGATGAGCTAAAATTGCAGAAAGTATATAAGCAAGTAAAACTAATGCCAAGTACTTAAGATATCGCGCGTAGCGAACGTATGGGGTGAATATTTGAAGCCCGAGACTGAGCGCCGTGAAACCGGCGACTAATAAGCCAAAATTAAGCTCAGGGTTGAGCAGTTGTACGGCTTTAGCCATAGCACCCAAATCTGCTCCGATATTAACGGTGTTAGCAACAAAGAGCAGCATTGCACAAACATACAGAACTTTTCGGCTAAAATGGACGCGTATATTGCCCGCCAACCCCCTACCCGTCACTAGTCCTATGCGCGCACACATTTCCTGTACAATGGCGGCAATCGGATATGTCCAAGGTGCTAGCCACAGGTACTGATACCCAAACTGCGCCCCTGTTTGAGAATAAGTGGTAATGCCTGATGGATCGTCATCAGATGCGCCGGTAGTAAGCCCTGGACCGAGCATATGCCAGTAGTCGCCAGTACGCTTAACTAGGTTAGCTGACGGTAAAGCAGCATTTATCTTTTGACCAGTCATTATGGTACGATCTAGAAACTCTGCTGGAGCTTCAGCGCTTTTTTGAAAGATATCTTTTTGTTTTTTTGCCATAAATTCTATCTGTTAAACAGAGTTTTAATTTCGAATATATAAAGTTAAGTAATTCCTCTAATGCTAGTATAGCAAATTACTCTGCGCACCGGGCCGTGCTGGCTGGCTGATTACGCTGAACGGCAGAATCGAGGGCGGGCAAAATAGACTTAGCTGTGAGCGCATACCCGACATTCTCGTACGACGTGGATTCGGCAAAAACCATTCCGACTACTGTACCGTCGATATCTACAATCGGGCCCCCAGAGTTACCAGGCTTAACTTCAGCCCTTATTTCATACACATCACGGCTCGCGGCATTCCGCCCATATATATTGCGACCAGTTGCTTTGAAATGATCGAGTATTGCGCCCGGCTTAGCCGTAAATGGTCCTCCCCCAGGATAGCCTAGTACAGCGATAGCTGTGGCAGTGTCGTTATATTCTTCAGCGAGAGGTAACGGGTCCCCCGCCAAATTATCCACTTTGAGAACGGCAAAATCCTTGTTGGGGTCAAACCATACAACAGTAGATTTGTGGGTACCATTGGCGTCTAAGACCTTTGGCGCGTGAATGCCTGCTACAACGTGCGCATTTGTTGCTATATAACCTGGACTGGCCACAAATCCCGTTCCATCGACTATGCCGCCACATCCCTGCCCAATAATTTTAACAATTGAGTTCTGGTCGGCGACAACTGCATCTTTCAAATCGCCGAGCGACGGCAAGTCTACGTTAGTGTTTGGTCTAGGCTCAACGCCGGCGAAGACATCAGGAAAACCATTCGGGTCTATTAGTTTGCCGAGCCCCACAACAACACGGGGGGCATCGGGGAGAGTATTGTTGAGATAGCGGATGATTCTTGATTCATCAACTGCGGTTTGCAGTCCTGGCATAGACAAGGACTGACTCAGCGCCGCCAGCAGCCAAGCGCTGACCAACAGTGTAATAACGGCGAGCATAGAACCAAATATTTCATCGAGCTTATTTATTCGCTTCATGTGGACGCGATGTTTGATACGGATACCGAGATATTCCCCTATGCTCAGGCCGATAATCGCGACGCCCATTACCGTTACACCAGCTACTAAGCCTTTGGCAGATTGGCTCGTGACGAGCGCTACAGCATGAGGCCTAATAAAGGCGCCGAGCAGCAATCCACCTATAAAACCTGCTGTCGAAAGCGCTTGGCGTACAAAACCAATTTGCATGCCGCGGTATAGGCTCAGCAGGCATAAAATAACGAGAGTACTATCGAGCAGCATAGCCATAAGTGTAACAGAACGAACAGCTGTATTAACTACTTATAATCATCCTAAAGGTGCTGATTTTACTCTGAACGGTCGGAACAGACTTCCTCAGGTGTAGCGCCCATAGTATAGCTGTGCATGCCATCTCCGCTTGCAGCCCATTTATCGACGATTGGCTGCAATACTTGCCAACTTGCTAAGACTTCCCGGTCGCTCGCAAACAACGATTGATCCCCACGCACCGCGTCCATTAATACACGCTCATAGGCATCAATTTCTACTATATTTTTGAAAGTATCTGAGTATCTGAAATCGAGTTCAGCATGTTGCATATGTTCTCCAAATCCGGGCTTTTTAACGACGAGATCGAGGCCGATACCTTCATTTGGCTGGATATGAAATGTTAGGCTATTGCGCCTGCGCTCATGGGGTGTATTGAATTCAACAATAATCTGCGTGGACTTTTCGGCCATGGCCTTGCCTGTCTCAAGTACTATTTCGGTGCCTTGCCAGCGCTCTGCACTGTGCTTTAAAAATACTTTTGCATAGGTTTCAGTAGCACTTTTTATACCGACTTCATTACTGTAACCCATGTACTGACCTCGCTCAGCGGTGTTGGCGTCTGCAGGAATTAGCTGCTCCATAAAATGTTGTTTGCTAACATGAATGGCCTCGCTGCTCATGTCTGTAGGCAAGTCCATCATGGTAATGGCCAGTAATTGTATTAAATGACTCTGAATGAGATCGCGCATTGCACCAGTTTGCTCGTAAAAGCCAATTCGATTTTCGATGCCTAGTTTTTCGGTAGCAATAATATGAACACGCTGAATGTGCTCGGCGTTCCATAACGGGCTGAAAATCGGGTTGTGTAAACGGAAAGCTAGTAAGTTTTGAGCAGTCTCTTTAGCCAAGTAGTGGTCAATCCTATATATTTGTTCTTCATCAAATTCTGCATTAATTAGCTTCAGAAGCTGTTGAGCGCTCTGTAGGTCATAGCCGAACGGTTTTTCGAGCAATAATCTATTTCTAGGTCCATTCAAATCGGATGCAGCTAAATTAGTAATAATTGGCTCAAAAGCGTCTGCCGGCACTGACATATACATGAGTCGTTCCCGTTCATCATGCGAATCGAAACTGTCTAGATGCTGCTTGAGTTTTGTAAAATCTGCAGGTTCAGTAGGGTCAAGTTTTATTGTAGACAGTGCGTTCTTTACGCGCGCCATGCCGATTGGGTCGCATATATTATCGCGTTCCAGCACACACAACTCTACCGTGTTAAGCAATTCGTTAGGGTCGAGATCTTTACGACTAACTCCTACGATCTTTGTGTCTTCTGGCAGAATATCTTGGCTCAGTAAATGATAGAGTGCTGGCAGCAGCTTGCGCTTGCTAAGGTCGCCAGTTATGCCAAAGACTACTATGACGGGACTTGCCATTAGCTGGACTCTTCCTTATTGATTTGGTGCCCGCCAAATTTGTTGCGCATAGCGGCCAACAGTTTTGTCGCGAAGTTAATTTCACCTTTTTGTGATGCTAAGCGAACATCAAAAGCAGCCTGAATACTTGGCATCGGCAAATCGAGTTCCTTTGCAGTTTCCAACGTCCAGCGCGCTTCTCCACTTTCGGCAACAAATCCATCGATGCCTTCAAGATCTGGGTTCTCTGCTAAGGCAGACTGGCTGAGTTCGTTCAGCCATGACGTTACAACACTGTGGTGCTGCCATACATCGCCTGCTGCTGCTAAATCGAGGCCTTTATACGGCCCTTCTTTAAGCATCCTATAGCCCTCTGCGAGTGATTCCATCATGCCGTATTCAATGGCATTATGAGTCATTTTCACAAAATGTCCGCTGCCACTTGGTCCAAAATGATGATATGCGCCTTCCGGCATTGCTAGAGTAGTCAGAATTGGCTCTATTGCTTTGAAAGCGTTTAGGTCATCAGCGCCAGCCATCATTGAGAAGCCATTCTGGTATCCCCACACGCCACCACTCGTGCCGACATCTACCAAATGACTGCCTGCTGCCGTTATTTTTTCTGAAAGCACTCGCGTCAGACGGTAATCGGAATTACCGCCATCAATAAATATTGTGCCATGTGGCACGAGGGATAACCATTCGTTTACATGTGTATCGACAATTTCTGCTGGCAACATTAGCCACAGGACAACTTGTTCGCCCTTGAAAGCGGCTACAGCCTCTTCTTTGCTTGTCGTACCGAGTGCGCCGTATTCAACGGCTTGTTGAACTGGTTCGGGACTGCGGTTATGCGCAATGACAGTATGATCGGCGTCTGCTAATTTGTGAGCTATTTGCATACCCATTCGTCCGAGACCGTGTACGACTACTTTCATGTTTTTCCTCCTATTTGATCGCTAAAAATATACGATTCTTTAATGTTCTTCAAAATTTGAGCCGGTTGAGTGGCGATAGGTACAGTCTTGTTAATTAGTTCTTGGATGGCTGACTTTTTAGCTTCCCCAAATGCCAGTGTATAAGCAGCAGTAAAGTGCACAAGGGCATGTGGTGTAATGGTTATACGGTCATACACTTTTGTTTGGTAGCCGCAAACATACTGATCTGTCTTATCAGCGGCAGATGAGCCTGGCAGTATTCCCGCGGTGTGCCCGTCTGTTCCAATCCCTAAAAGACCGAGTATGACATCGGCATCTGAAAATGCTTTTTCAAGACAAGTATCATAGCGCTCAGCAGTAGCAGCGAGAGATAGATCTTCATATAACACTTGCAGAACCGTAGCTGATTTCGTATCAATGCCGGCATTTACGAGCTGCTGCCAATTAGAGTCCAAATGACCGACCGGAACATACCGTTCGTCGATTAAGCCAATAGTTACGCCTTCAGATTCCTGTAAGGTAAGTCCAGCCATAATGACCACGGTAACAGCGATATTCGAGCCACCGCTGGTGAGCCATAAGACTTTCTTGCCAGCCGATCTTTCCTTTTGAATTCGCGCTAATAGCTGTTGCTGTCCAACGGTAGAATCCGCGCTTGGAATTGTCTGCATGCCTTTATGATAACAAATCTTTTCGTGGCCTGTTTTTATCAGAGTCGATTCTATGTGAGCGTTCAGGCTGTTGCTTTCTTCTGGGCTAAGACTTGCGTCCACGGAAGCGGCTGACGCATCTTGAGAACAGGTCCAAAATGTTTTTGAACATCACGCTTTAGTGCGTAGCTAGTCCAATGGTTCAAATGACCAGGTGTATTACCAAGATGAGTAAGGTATTTGCCGCGGGCCATATTTAGGCTACACCACAAGGGCTCTCGCGGCACACCCAGAATCAAATAACCATTTGGCTTCAATATGCGGGACAACTCAATGAGCGCTTTGTCTGGATAATCCAAGTGTTCAAGAACTTCCAGTAGGAAGATTAGATCGAAACTTGCGTCTTTGTGAGTAGTTTCATAAATACTCTCTTCGATTATTGTAACGTCTGGATTAAGCGATTGTGCAATAGGCACGAGCGCCGAAACAAATTCTGACGCGCTCAGTGTAACTGTGTCGGGCAACATCGATCGTAAGCGCTGCGTAGAAAAGCCTTCGCCACATCCAATTTCTATGGCAGATATTTTCTTTTTTTCAGCAAGTTTACTTTCATCGAATAGTTTCTCAACGGATGAAAAATAGCTTTCTAGTAATTTTTTTCCTACGGCACCCTGACCTTCTTCAGTATATTTATGACCAAAATCTTCGAGTTCTGGTGTTGCGCGTAAGGGGGTAAGAGGGTCTGGAGGCATTAACTCTAGTATAAGGGTTTGCAGTTCTATATAAAAGCTTCTTACAGCTAGAGTCTGGGATTAAAAGTTATTTTTTGCGCGTCATCAATCGAATGTTGGACACATAGTGCTGGGGATTCAGTTTAGGATGTTCACTCAAATACTTCATATGTTTGTCAACAAATGACATATTTTCATCACTGCCAGCAGCATATGTAGAGTCGGTGTTGAATGCATCATCGAGCATCATATTCTCGAGCGTTTTGCGAATCTCAATTGCCTCAGAGGAGTCGAGGAATTTTTGCTGACTAATGGTTGTACGGATTGGCATAGTGATCTTTCGTTACTGATCATTATAGGCTATAAAAGGCTTTTACCCAAACAATCTAGTTGGGAGAACCTCTATACAAACAAAAATAGGGGCCTCGCACACCCCTATTTATTGTGATTTGATTGCTTTGTTATGTTTGCTACATATTTACTGTAGCGCAACAAAATCGAATAGCTTGTAACATTTTTTACGAACCGACAAGGCTTGATCACGGCCAAACTTTGTGCAATTTAGGGTACTAAAAATAATAATAATTAATTCTAAAAAACACACTAAAAATTCATCTAGTAACTTCTAAAAAACACCAAGATAAGCATAAGCCGCTACATGTGGTGTAGGGCATAGAATCTTGACACCATTTGTATGCTGATATAAGCTAAAGTTTGTGTGTTTTTTCATGTGAGGTGAAATTAGCGCAGTGCTACCCCTGTTATCCACCGAAAATAGCAATAATAATTAAGCGGATAACGTTATGGGTTTAGCAAGGAGGGTACAATCAATGAAATTACTAACAACTTCAGCGGCTGTACTAATGGGTGTGTCAATATTGGCAACCAGCAGTCCTGTCTTTGCTCACGCAGCATCGACAAAAAACTTCAAAAAGACATCTTCTAGCTCACAAAAGGTTGCAGCAGCTGATACAGTATCAGCAACCGAAAAAGCGCCTGAGCCCAAAACGGTTTCAGTAGCTTCAGGTGAATACTTGGAAAAAATAGCTAATGAGAATCAGTCAACATCGTTGCGACTATTTTACAAAAATACTGACATCAGTAACCCGGATTTAATATTTCCCGGTCAGCAGCTAACGATTCCTACTGCTGAAGAAAATCTGACACCACGAGAAGTGCCAGTCAACCAGCAAATTGCGGCACCGACTCCTGAGGAGTCAGTAAGTGCAGCAGCACCTACACCAGCAGCGCAGCCTGCATACGTAGCTCCTGTAAGGCCTGCAACTCCCGTCGCCACAAATTTTGTGCCTTCAGACGGTAGCGTCTGGGATCGCTTAGCTCAGTGTGAATCAGGCGGTAATTGGGCTATCAACACTGGCAATGGCTTTTACGGCGGTATACAATTTACCACGTCGAGCTGGGCAGCGGTTGGTGGTAGCGGAATGCCTAATATGGCAAGTCGTGAAGAACAGATCGCACGCGGTCAGATGCTTCAGGCTCGACAAGGTTGGGGCGCATGGCCTGCCTGTAGTGCCAAGCTTGGGCTCTACTAGATAGTACAAATCCCTCACGCAAATCCCCCGTATTAATCTGCGGGGGATTTTTTATGTAACAAATGTACTGCTTATGTAGCGGAAATAGTATTAGTAGCGAGCAGCAACAATATGACTATTCCAAGAGCTACTCTGTATACGATAAATGCTTTAAAAGTATGCTTTGCGACAAACTTAAGTAGCCATGCAACAGCCGCATATGCTACAAAAAAGCTAACAATAGTTGCAATTATAGTCGGACCCCATCCTACGCCATTAGAAATAGCGCTTGCTTCAGTGACTGATTGAAGCAACCCTGCTGCAAGTAGGGCTGGAATTGACAAGAAGAATGACAGTTTTGTAACAGTGACGCGGTCAAAGTCTCGAAATAATCCTGCAGACATTGTCGCGCCTGACCGCGAAACTCCTGGCACTAATGCAATACATTGGGCTAAACCAATAAGTAAGGTATCTTTCCAGGTGATATCCTTCTCATGTTTGAATTGTTTCGCGTAAAGATCAGCAGCATACATTACGACGCTCCACAATAGTAATGCGAAACCTATGTACCATAAGCTACGCAATGTTGATTCTACCTGATCCTTGAACAGTAACCCGATCACTGCGATAGGAATGGAGCCAATAATAATCCCCCAGCCTAACTTGTATTCCTGGGTTGTACGGCTTGTTTTATTAGTGACACCGTTTATCCACCCGGTGATTATATCCCAGATTTCCTTACGAAAATACACAACTGTCGCAAGTACTGCGCCTATTTGGATGATGGCGGTAAAAGCTGTTATATCTGGGTCATTTATTTTGAAGCCAAGTAACTTCTCTGCAATGGTCAAATGCCCCGTACTTGAGACTGGTAAAAATTCCGTAACGCCTTCGATTATTCCTAAAAAAACTGCTTCAAATATATTCATAAGCCAAGTATATCAGGCCGAGAGGCAATTGTATGCCGCTGTTTAAACTGTTTTTGACGTAGTCTTTTGCAGTTCGTGAAGATCAGATATCACCTCTTGAGCATGGCGACCAGGTGTTATGGAGAGATATTCTTTAACGATATTGCCTGCTGGATCTATGAGATACGTGTTGCGCCGAGTAGAAAAAATCAGGTCATAGGGTTTCGGTCTGTTGGTTTTATATGCGCCATAAGCTTTAGTTACTGCATAATCTTCGTCGCTCAAGAGCGGAAAATTGAGGTGTTTACGGGTAGCAAAACTTTTATGGCTCGCAATAGATTCGTGATTCACGCCAACAATTTCGGCGTTTCCAAATTGACCGATAATAACGCTCTCATCTCTAAAAGCACACACTTGTCGAGTGCAATTCAGTGACCGATCTTTCGGATAAAAAAATAGCACAAGCCACTTGCCGGCATAGTCTTTTTTTGAGCGAATAAACCCATTTTGGTCGGGTAAGGAAAAATTCGGCGCACGTCTAAGCATATGGTTATATAGTACCCGTTTACAGACTGGTTGTATATCGGTTATACATTAGTTATGCATTTTGAAGCCGTATGGATGGGTCAATTTCTTGTAGGGCCCACGAATTTCCATCGGGGTCTTCAAAATATGCGTATTTTATGCCACCCATGTCGCTTATTTCAGTGATCTGTAGTCCTTTGTTAATTAATGTAGCTCGCGCAACATCAATATCCGCTACTACAAGATGCAGGTTGCGTATGGAGCCTGGCTTGTCTGCGCCCATACCTGTTCCTATGACTATCGAACAAGCAGAACCTGGGGGTGTTAATTGAATGATGCGCATTCCATTACCCGGCTGAACATCATGATCTAATATAAAGCCTACAGCATTAATGTAAAAAGATTTGCTGCGCTCAATATCGCTTACCGGAATTGGCACGAGCTCTAACTTCATTTCCACCGGGCTTACCGCTCCTCATAGATATTAACCATCCAATTGATGCCAAATTTGTCGACAAAATATCCAAAAGTATCTCCCCAGGACTCTTGTTTGAGTGGCTGCTTTACGGTCCCGCCCTCAGATAACTTCTCAAACGCTAGCGTTATGCGCTCTCGGTCTGAGCCGGACAATGCTACGGCCATAGTATCCCCTATGGTTGGTGGATAATCGGGATGACCGTCTGACCCCATAATAAGCAGACCATCTGCGGTGACAGCTCCGTGCATAATGCGGTCATCGGGCCCAGCTACTTTAGGTGGGCCATCAGGTGTAGCAGCAAGTAAGTCGATTTTGCCGCCTAATGCCGCGGAGTAAAACTCTAACGCCTCACGTGCTTTTCCCTGAAAGTTAATATATGGATTTGCGGATATACTGCTCATTATTTCTCCAGTGGTTACTATATGTAGAGCATACCCCCGATACAACACCCTATCAAGTATTTGAATAATTTATCTTTTTGGTATACAGGAGTCTAATAAATTGCGCATTGCTTCTTGCATTTTGGGGCCAACTTGCGTCTCAAGCTCATTCCATCGCCGATACAACGCAGTAGGATCGTTGAATGTGATGCCTTTCCCGCCCTCTGCGAGCTCGTATAAATGAGTTTTTTCTTGGTTGCGTATCCGGTGAACTTGTCCATGTACTAAACCCGATGCAAACTGGCCCAAATGATTAGCTGCAAGTATATCGCCGGTAATAATTTTTAAATAATTTTTTAGTAATTTAGCGCTCTCGTTATGTTTATCATAAAAGTAACCCTCATACGGAGGCATAAGCCGTAACGAAAACGGATAGATTTCATCGGTGGCTGTTGAATTTTCTGCTACTTGGTTCATACGATCAAAATAGCATTTTACTGCTATGATTCATATTGCTCGTGCTTAGTTTATGTAAGCGTGGAATTATCTATGTTTGTTTCATTCAATGGAGAACCTTGGGCTGGTGCGGGAGTTTTATTGATCTTTCTAACGACGCTATAACCATCTTCACGCTTTATAACATCTTCAATAGGTTCTACCTGGTGATCGACTTTAACTACAAAGGTGCTTCGTTGCGAGTGAATAGATTGGTACTCTTCGAGCTTCATAGGAATACGCTGACTGCAGTTTTCATCGGAGCATTCGCACTTGAAATTGATGAGTAGGTCCTCATCACGTATGAGGAACATCTCATTACTTTCTATGTAGGCTGCGTCCAGGGCGCCTAAATCATCACCGACTTTTTCGTTCATTCTGCGGTAAAGCATTTCATTTTCTATCTGGTGCCGTTCTTCGGCGGACATTGTCATGAAATTACTTAACCATACTTATCGTTTAATAGACAACGAAAATGTTACAAAGCTAGTTTGAGTATCGAAGAAACGAAGCGGCACTGATAATTGAAAGTCTTGCACGAGAACGCTCTTTTATACATTTGTGCCTTTAGCGCTTAACGCCCAGCTGCATTACTTATTAAATCGTTAACTTCCCTCTCGTCATCTGAATCTCATTTGCAGAGTGGGCAACCTCTACACTGTTAAGATAATGAATATACCACAATATATGGCTTTAATATACTTTATGTTACATGATATGTAAGCATTAGCGGCTGTTCTTAACTGAACCAGCCGCTCGCTTTACTTGCTTTGTTCGTTTGGATCCGCTAGAGGAAGTAATTCCATTTTAATGTGGCTTGCTTCGTTAGTGACGCGACCTGCATACCAAGTGATATTTGGCTGCGCGTATATCATCTTAGCGAGGTTCCATACCTCTGGGGGCACAGACGAGGGTCGGTCGGGATGATTGTCGGGAGTGCGTTGGATGCCCATGTTGTGATTATACTCCTTTCAGGTCAATAGTAACTGCTCACGCTAGACATTATGATGATACCGGGCTGCGTCAGCTGGGTCGGCTGCGCCTCTTCCACTGCGGCGTGCTCGGAGCAAGCTCCTGCGCGCGTCCTCGTTGCACCGAACCAGCCGCTCGCTGTGCTCGCTCTTCTGGTTCGGGCCAGCTTGAACAAAATAAAACGACCTGCGATCGCAGGTCGTTTTATTTTGGCTCCGGCAGCTGGGCTCGAACCAGCGACATCCTCGTTAACAGCGAGGCGCTCTACCACTGAGCTATGCCGGATTATGTGGGAACTCCGAAAAGTATAACGGATAAGCTATGTGCAATCAAGGGTGAGGCTTCCCTGTTAAGGCTAAATGTAGTTATTTGCCGATAGCTATGGTTTTGCCGCCAACTTTTTGGGCAAAATAACTGTCGTGCGAAATGTAAATTACTGCACCGTGGTAGCTTTTGAGCGCGTCTTCCAGTTCTTCTATGCTCGGTAAGTCTAAGTGGTTTGTTGGCTCGTCTAAAACTAATAGTAATGGCTCGCTTAAAAGCATGCGAATTAATTGGAATCGAGCTTTTTGGCCACCGCTGAGGCGTTCAATAGGCGTATCGCCGTCATTTGGGTTGAACAAATATTGGCTGAGCAACTGTTGCACTTTTTGCTCGCTAACTGGGACGTCCTTTTCAAAGCAAGATTGCTCAATTGCATCGCGCAGTTTGACAGGTAAATACTTGGCATCAATCTCTTGCTCGTACATACCAATGTTTAAGTCTTTCTCGATGGCGATTGTACCGCTGAATAGTTGAGAAGGTGCTGGTGTGCCAGCTGCTTTAGCCATGATGGCATTCACGAGAGTGGTTTTGCCTGCCCCGTTACGGCCGTGCAACCGGATTCGCTCGCCCTCATGTAAGGACATATCGATGCCTTCAAATAACGGTATATCTTCGTAGCCGAGGCTGATGTTGCGCGTTTCGACAAGTAAGCGGGATGAGCGGCTTTCTTTAGATGTTGTGGTGAGCTGAATATTCTTAGCCTTGTACTTCTCATAGGCGCCAGTCAATTTGGGGTTCATGTCCTCGGCGTTATCGCGGTCTATCCAGAATGATGGCTTTTCAGCTTTACCTAGTTTAGCGAGCTCAGCCGCTACTTTATATTCTTGTGACTTAAAGCGTTTGATAGTGCCTGGGTCGCGGGCTTTTTCTTTGAGGCGGCGGAATCGGATTAAGTCGCCCTCTAACTTGTGGGTGCGGCGCTGCACAAGATCGTACTCGTTAACCTGAGAAGTTATCTGTAAAGTATTGGTTTTAAGATACGCGGCATAGTTGCCTTTGAACATGTAAGCGCGGCCGTCGCGAATTTCGACTAGTTTGTCCACGATGCTCAGAACGTCGCGGTCGTGAGTAATAACCAGCACTGCTTCTTCGGTGGCCTTAAGCCATTTAATAAATGCTTCTTTGGCGACATAGTCCATGTGGTTCGTCGGTTCGTCTATTAGCGCTAAATGGCCGCGCGCGCGTTGCACTTTTATGAGTTCTACCATGCGTTTTTGTCCGCCACTAAGCTGTGAAACATCGGCATCCAGTTTGTCGGGATCAATTTGATAGGCTTCAAACGCCTGGCGTAATTCGTCTTCTATCTGGAAATAGCCGAGGTGGCTAAAGCGCTCTAGTGCATCACTGTAGGCTTGTTGTTTACGCGTGTTGTCGCCCATATGTTCCGGGTAGGTATCAAGTATATGGTGGAGCTCTGCAAACTCTGGTAAATCGCCTTGAATATACTCGAGTACTGTGTGGTGTTCAAATCCGTGGTGTTCTTGTCGGCTCGCAATAACGACGGTGCTTTGCTTAATTTCTATTTTGCCTTGGTAATCGAGGTCATCACCGGTAACCATGTTGAGCAGCGTTGACTTACCCGTTCCATTACGGCCAATCAGTCCGACTTTTTCGCCTTCTTGAATATCTAATTTGAGATTGTTGTACAGCTGTTTGTCACCAAAAGACTTCTCTGAAATGTCGAGCGAAAGTAACATATTAAACCCGTGCCTTGATGGCAGCATCCATGCTGCGTTTTTCGTCGCGGGCTTTGAGTGTTTGGCGCTTATCATATAATTTTTTGCCGCGACCAACTGAAATGCGCAGTTTTATGTAGCGGCCACCGACAAGTATATCTAAAGGAACAATGGTTTTACCCTGTTGTTTTGCTGCAACCATTGCTTCTATCTCGCGCTTTTTGGCGAGCACTTTTCGGGCTCGAGTTTGGTCAGATTCAGAAATAGGAATGCCATTTGTTCCGGCAATGGTGGCGTTAATGAGAAAAAGCTCGGCTTGTTTGACCGTTACGTAGGCGCCGCGCAGATGGCCGTGGCCCATGCGTAAGCTTTTGGTTTCGGCGCCGCTGAGTTGCAAGCCCACGACTAAACTATCGCCTAATTCATAGTCGTGACGAGCTCGGCGATTGCTGATGGTTTTAGGTTGGTTTGCTGCTTTTTTCTTAGGCATAACAGATCTATTGTAGACAAATTCACCCCAGATGACAAGGCATAACTATTATTGCAAAACAATTATTTTTGCGGGTTCTTTTGTATTGCTGCCTGCACAGTCTTCCATATGGAAGGGTCGCTATGTGTTTTGGCTCGCCAGTACCACCATTCCCCGCCCCACAAATCGATGGGCCGAGCCTTAATCTTGTTAGCTAATCGTATATTTTCCTGGATATGATTGATGCTCATCGACTTAGCTTGCTCATTGAAATCCATATCCCATATATTGCACGGCCCCCACGGCTCGAGCTGTAACTCGTGCACAAAAACGGGGCGACGATGCAGTATCTTTATGAGTAGTTTGCGCGCGCGATGCACCACAGGTGATATTGTTGACTTATGATACTTACCCTTGTTATACAGCGTGTGATAATACGAAAAACCAACATGTGACGGTATCGGCCGACGCACCGGCACGCCCCACGAAGTGCTCGTCGTCATAATAATTGGTCTGCGTGGGTCTAACTGTTTGATCAAGTTATATTCTTCACGTAATCGCTTACGATTGACGTCTGATCGCTCACCAAAATTCTTGAGCAAAGCTTCGTTTTCGAGCTGCCAGCTAACAATGCACTCGCGGTCCTTGTAACGCTCGACGACTGCAGTAATGTAGAGCAACAGTGCGGTTGATCGTTCTTCACCTTGCAGCTCCCACGCCCATCCGGGCCAGTGGTTTTCAGGCCAGCGCGGTTGACGGGCACCTAAACAGAGTGTGATGATACCGCCAGCTTTTTCAATTGTTGCTATCTGATTATCAAGGCTGGTGAAGTCTAGAATACCCGGCTGTTTTTCGTGCTCATTCCAATAACTCATCAAGCGGAAACGCCGAAAGCCCATAGTCTGCAGTAGCCATTTGAGGCATTTGAACGGCTCTATATCGAAACTCCGACACTGCTTAATCGAAAAACTTACACCATAAACTTGCGGGTCAATTAACTGTATTTGACGGGTCGGCACTACTTGCCCGTATCCTTATCCATTGCTTGCTCATTAAAATTGTAGCGAGCAATATTCCAGAGCGAATCATCGTGAAGCTTTTCTTTGCGATAGTACCAGTATTCTGCGCCCCACAGATTAATCGCTGACATACCAGTTTCTTTACCGTATTCAATGCGTTCTTTGAATCTCTCCGGGCTAAATGACTTATTCTGCTCATCCAAGCTTATGTCGGTGATTTGCTTGCCATTAGGTGGCCAGGCTTCAGCTTGCAGCTCGCCCACAATCATATCGCGGTGCAAGAATATTTTTTGCGTACCCGCTAGAAACGCGTAGAACCACGGTGTTTGCGGATATTCCAGGTACCTATGTGTGAATCCAGCATCCCACACCCGCTTATACACAGAGACGCTAAACAAATCTGGTTTAGGCTCGCCAACTGGAAAACCAAGGGCATTATTACTCCTTGCAACTATTATTTGGTGTTTCGGATCCTGTTTTTTGACAAGATTATATTCGGCGACCAATCTATCGCGGCTGAAATCGGTGCATGAACCAAAACCCTTCAAGAAAAACTCGTTTTCGACTTGGTATTTGTCTAAGCTTGGAGAATTTTTATATCGGTTCACCACTGCGGTCATGAAATTAAGTAGTTCTGGTTGCCACTGGCTACGAGGCTCAGTAGCAACCCAATCGGGCGCGTGACACTCTGGCCAGCGTGGTTGTCTTAAACCAACGGTGAGTATCACTTTTGCATTGGCCGCCTCTGCTTTTTGGAACTGCCAGTCGAGCTGCTCAAAATTATACTGGCCCTTGGTAGTTTCCATGTCGCTCCAATAGCTCACAAGTCGAATATTTTTCACATTGATACTTAGCAGCGCGTCCATTGTCTTTTTGGGGTCTACCCCGAGGCTTTGGGCATAATCAGGTATAAAGCTAGTACCTAAGGTCTGGTTTTTGGATTGCGTATGGATGTACCACTGTCCGATCGAGAACATAATGCCCATGACCACTGTTAGTACGACAACAATTGATAAGATTGTGCGCCTGAGCCACAGCTGCTCCGGAATTATCTCGTGTAACCATTTCCACGCTTTAGGTGGCTTATTTTTGGTATGATGTTTGGACATGCAGCAAAATTCTTTATCAGTTAGTATTGTGATCCCAGTATACAACGAAGCTCAGGAGTTAGCCGCTTGTTTAGATGCGGTCGCGCGGCAATCAGTTGCCCCGTATGAGGTAGTGGTCGTCGATAACAATTCCACAGATGACAGCACCGCTATTGCTCGTAGCTATGACTTCGTGAAACTTGTCCGGGAACCAAAGCAAGGCGTCGTATACGCCCGCTCAACAGGATTCAACGCGGCAACCGGCGAGATTATTGCGCGAATTGACGCCGACACAACAGTTCCTACCGACTGGGTAAGTACTGTGCAGTCACTGTTTGAGGATGTCACGCTCGATGCCGTATCGGGTTCTGCAGAGTACACCAATGTTGCTTGCAGTACATTCTTTAACGGTGTCGATCTGTTTTTTAGGCGCCGTTTGGAGCGCCAGCTAAAAAACCGGGTCTATCTATGGGGATCGAACATGGCCATGCGTCGCTCCGCTTGGCAACAGGTAGAACCTGTCCTGTGTAATAGAGCAGGAATACATGAAGATTTTGATATTGCTATTCATTTGCAAGAGCTCGGTGGTCGCGTGGCATTTGCGCAAGAGCTTCAAGCACAGGTGTCCTCGCGTCGTATCGATGTTGATTTTGTAAGTTTTATCAAATACGCCCTCGTGAGTCCTAACACCTATGCGCAGCACCGTATTAAGCAGCGGATTTATATGTACGAGGTAGTTGCGGTCTGCATACTCGGTTATGTGCCGGCACGCTTGTTGCACCGCGGTTACGATCCAGTACGGCAACAGTTTAGCGTTACGCAGTTACTGTTTTGTCGGCCTACTTCTGTTGCTCGGCCAGATCCAACAGTTCATGTCGCGTGAGGCTACTGATTATTTGATAACCACCCACCCTTGTCTGTTGGAGTTGGCGTGCAATTTCCCCATACTCCAGAATGAGCTGCACGGGCGCTATCTTGCGCGGCTGAAAATTCTTTAGATTTTGTAAATGGAAAGTATGGATAGTAAAAACCATGCCCTGTTTGGATGAGCATTTCATTAAAATTACGCCCATCTGCCAAATATATGTACCGGAGCAAGCGGTCATAGCGGTCGCGGTCAGTGCTTAATTCATCAGATTCGAGGCGTATTTTTTGGTCGGTCAGAATTGTTTTGGTATAGGCGGCGGCCGCTGGCCCGTAACATTGTACCGGAGTATTTGGCTTGTGCGTTTCAGGCGTATCGACACCTATGAGCCTTATTTTCTCTTCATGACCATTCATCGATACCGAAACGGTATCGCCATCTATAAAACGAGTAACGGTATATAAACCCGGTTCAACTGTCACAGCTTCTTGCTTGAACCGATCAAAATAACCCGCGTTGTTGGCGAAGGTAACAAGAAAAACAACGATGGTTACGGCAAGGCCAAGTTTTGTAGGATGGCGTTTGGTGCCTAATATTCTGCTCATTCTACAGTTGTAGTATCTGCTTTATGCGTTCGTGATCAAGTTTTGTGCCATCAATTTTAATAAATTTTTCATTATTGCGCGGTACTTCTAATTTACAGACTATGTCATCAAACTGCGTATCGCTCATATGTGTGTCGTAGCCATTCCTAGTGGTCGGCGGGCTGACGGCCCGCCGCTTAGAAAGCGCTAGTGGTGTTGTCAGCCAGATTAACACGGTATCAGCTCTATTAACCGCGGCTATTTTACGTAGTTTTTTGCGATCAATATAAAAATTAAAATTAGTATCAAAAACTACACTTCGACCTTCGCCCAACAAATAATCCGCAGTTTTGTTTAGTTTGGTATAGAGCTCCGTACTTTCTTCCTTGCTATGAGTAGGCCTTGGAAACAATTTATGTCGTTCTGCATCAGCCCAGAGGTGTTTAGCGCCTGTCAGCTCAGCAACTGCCTGCGCAATAGTCGTTTTGCCGGCGCCGGGCGCGCCAATAAATAAAAAAAGTTTTGGTTTTCCCATACGCTTCATAGTAACAAATGCCTACATACTTAGCATTAATTTGACCCTACAAGCTTACAGTTCTGATCGGCTAAAAATCGATTCCTTTGTTAGCTAGGAATTTGTCATCGAAGTGATGCTTTATTTTGGTCATTTCAGTCGCGATATCAACATGCTTGAGGAGCTCTTTTGGAAAATTTCGTCCGGTAAAGCATAGGCTAGTTTTAGGGGAACGGCTTTCTAATAGTTTCTGGAGCTGATCTATTGTAAGGAGGCCGTCATGGACTGCATTATTTATTTCGTCGCAAATAACCAAGTCGTATTCGCCACTTTGAGCACACGTTAGCGCCTCGTTATATGTATCGAGCGCTGCCTTTTTGTGCTGTTCTTCGCTCACATGTTGTTCGCTGAGTTCGCCTGCTTGGTAAAACCCTTTGCCGCCTTTATAAAAATGTAGCTGGTCTTTATATAAAGGCTGAATATCGCGTATAAAAACGTGCTCACTTACACCCCAATATTTAATGAACTGAATAAAGGCCACATTCCATCGGTTGCCGAGCGCTCGAACCATTAGGCCGAGCGAAGCGGTGGTTTTGCCCTTGCTATCGCCGGTATAGACGATAACAACAGACTCCTTAGTCTTAAAATCCTCAAATGCCATGGCTCAATAATACCATTAACAATAATTACTCTAGTGCTAATTACGCTTTGGTAAGATTGTGCTTAGCAAGCGCAGCATCTATTTTTGGCTTATCGAACCCAACAATAATGTCGCCTGCAATATCTATTACTGGTATGCCACGTTGACCAGACTTTTCGACTGCTTCTGCGCCCGCTTCAGGTGTTTTTTCGACATCTTTATCTGTGTAGGCAACGCCTAATTTATCAAAATAATCCATAGCTGCATGGCAAAATGCACACCATGTAGCGCTATAAACGGTTATCTGTGAAGTACTCATGCACCCATTATAACACTATACAAAGTAAAGTATAGTTAATATTTAATAGTTGGAACTGCTCTCCCAACAACAAGGTTACCCGGCATTTCAAGTATAGAACGCACCGTGCTGCTTATTGCCATTGCATCTTCATAGTTTCTTGTACCGTAGACTGTCACAGCTGGTTCAAATTTTACCTCTCCTAGTACCCCAAAATAACCGAGCAAATGATTTCTCTCTCCTAGCAATTCTTTTCTGGCAGCTCTATTAGGATATAAAGCTATGCATGATCGAAAATGACCATAATTATTCTCATCAATACCAACCTGTGATATTGGAAGTGTTAATCTTTTATTGAATGACTCAGTCGCAATATTCAGTTCATCTGTAAACTCACCTAAGGTACCAAACAGCCGCATTACTTTTCTTGATTCTTTAGGGTGCAATAAAGGTACTCCAAAATTAGGCAGTTCCCGGTAATTTTTTATAATTTTAGCACCGGAATCTAATTCCTTCAGCTCATCCATATCAAGAATATCTGCTGGTGCAGCTTTAACCAGTCGTTTGACTGTATACTTGCCAATATCGAGAGGAGTTATCTCAGATACGCAGCCATGATAAACATTACCGCGGCGAGCGCGAAGCTCTGACTTAGTTGGGGCGCGATAACGCTGTCGATCTCTGTTCATAAAATCTAGCTCAGTGTAAACTCACTATAACAATTGTGCGGATGATACGTAAAGCTCTCTGTTGCGTGATGTATGTCACACCTGTTATAATTATTAGGAAATGAAGCAGACGAACGCAGCAGCTAAAGTGCAATCGCCAAGCGGATCCAACTCAGATACAAAAAAGCAGGCTACGGGTGATAAGAACCCTACTGCGGCATTTGTGGGTATGGCGCTCGATATGAGTTGGCGCTTAGCAATTGTAGTAGTGTTGCCTGTTGTTGCGGGCTTTAAGCTTGACAGTCATTTTGATACCTCACCATTCCTGTCGTTACTTGGCCTAGCATTGGCATTAGCGGGAACAGTGATAGTCTTAAAGCAAACACTTCGAGCAGCAAATGAAAGCACAAAAGATATAAAGTTTACGCCCCAAGGCAAACATATTAATGACGAGGACGACGAATGGTAACAGCAGTTTTACAGCGATTTGCGAGTGATGGACCGAGTGTCCATGTTTCACCTGCAGGCGTTTTCGATATCGGCGGGTTTACCATTACCAACTCTATTTTGTACGGCTGGATAAGCGCCTTAATCATCATCGCCCTAATGATTTATATTGCTCACCGTGTAACAGTAAAGCCGCAAGGCGGAATTATACAGTTCTTTGAAGCGGGAATCGAATTTATCAGTAACCTCGTAGAAAATGCTTTTGAAGATAAGAAAGTTGGCCGTAAATACGTCCCTTACTTTGTAACAATATTCTTCTTTATACTACTAAACAATTGGCTCGGCTTATTACCGTTTGTCGGCGAAGGCTTCCACCGCGGCGAGAATCCATTACTCCGCCCATTCACTGGTGACCTCAATGCTACTTTTGCCATAGGTTTATTTACCATGGTTCTGGTATACACAGCCTCAGTTCGTGAGTCCGGTGGACTGCGTAAATATCTG
Organism: Patescibacteria group bacterium; assembly: GCA_030272735.1. Classification (GTDB taxonomy): domain Bacteria; phylum Patescibacteriota; class Saccharimonadia; order Saccharimonadales; family UBA4665; genus JARXKL01. The sequence continues at coordinate 50,896 of JARXKL010000001.1, forward strand.
CGTCACTTCTTTGTAGGCAGCCCGTTCAACCCGCTCTATTTTGTCATTGGATTATTGGAGATGTTCACCGATCTTACTCGTGTTATGAGCCTATCGCTTCGTTTGTTCCTCAATGTAACTATTGGTGAAATTGTGATTGCCGTATTTGCTTACTTAGGAAGCGTTGCTGCTCCACTAACAGCCCTACCCTTCACGCTTATTGAGCTTTTCATTGGTGCGTTGCAGGCTTACATCTTTACCGTGTTAGCTACCATGTACCTGGCTATAGCCGTCAATCATTCTCAAGACCATTCCCATTCTGACGCCTTGACCGAAGGAGAAGTTCCTGAAACAATGGGAGTAAGTTCTCCGCAAGGTGCGCGCGGTTAATTTTTTAATGTCTTATCAATTTAGTAATCAGTATAAATAAGGAGAGATCGCTCATATGGCAATCACATTCGCAGAAGCAGTAAATACAGCAATTATCGGCAAAGGTCTTATGATTGGCGGCGGTTTTATCGGACCAGCAATTGGAATAGGCCTTATAGGAGGCAACTACTTACAAGCAGTTGGTCGTAACCCAGAGGCAGCTAAGTTCTTAGGGCAAGCGCTTATCTTCGTGGCTATCGTCGAACTTTTTGGTTTGCTCGCCTTTGCATCAATTTTCATAGTCAAATAATTAGTAGGAATTCCAAATAGCTTATATGCAACTAGTTAATACACAATTCGCTGAAAGTAATTCTTCCGGTCTGGGAGCGTTAGGTGTGGATGCGCATGCTTTTGTCATTCAGCTCATTACCTTTGTGCTGGCCTACTTTGTGCTGCGCAAGTATGCATTTGGTCCGATTCTTAAAGTATTGAATGAGCGTCGTGAAACTATCGAAAGTGGCGTTAAGCTCGGTGAGGAAATGCAGAAAGAACGCGCTAAGCTCGATGACGAAGTGGAAGAGGCACTGCAAGCATCGCGTCGTAAAGCCGACGGAATCATTGCTGACGCTCAAGATACCGCAAAGCAGACCGTTCGCGCAGCTGAAGATAAAGCAAAAGTTAAGGCACAAGGTGTTGTTGCCGAAGCCGAAGATCGCATAGCTCAAGATACGCAGCGTGCTCGTAAGCAGCTTGAAAAGGAACTTGTAAGCCTCATATCTGACGCAACTGAAGCAATCATTGATGAAAAAGTTGATGCTAAAAAAGACGCGCAGCTTATCGACCGTGCCCTGAAAGGTGCGCGTTCATAATTATGCGGACACCTCGTACACGTATCGCGCATGCCATTGCTGATCAAACATTGAAGAGCGGCTCTTCAAAAAAGTTTGTAAGTCAGATCGCAGCTTATTTATTGAGTGAACGCCGCGTTGGCGAGCTCAATTCGTTGCTGCGAGATGTGCAAGCTGAATGGGCCGATCAGGGTTACGTGGAAGTTATGGCGTATAGCGCTCACCCGCTTTCAGCAAGCACCCGTAAAGATATCGAGCAACAGGTTCGTAGCGTGTATCAAAAGGCTAAGACCATTGTCGTAACAGAGGTGCACGATCCGGAAATTATTGGTGGGGTACGCATCGACATGCCGGGGCAGCAGTTAGACCTAAGCGTCGAGGCAAAAATGAATAAGTTTAAGCAGTTAACAACCGCAGGAAAGGAGTAGTCACCCGTGGCTGATCTCTCAATTACACAATTATCAGATGACATCCGTGCGGCAATTGCCGAACTGAAAACTCGTCCCGAAACCGAGAATGTAGGAGTAATAACTCGCGTTGGTGATGGCATCGCCTGGATTTACGGCTTATCGCAAGCCGGTTATAACGAAATGCTCGAAATTGAAGGCGTTGACGGCCAAAAAGTGACCGCTTTTGCGTTGAACCTTGCTGAAGACGAAATTGGTGCCGTTATTTTGGGTACTGACTCATCTGTTAAAGCCGGGGCGAAGGTCCGTTTAAGCGGCTCAGTACTGCAGGTACCCGTTGGCCCAGAGCTCATTGGGCGCGTCGTTGATCCGCTTGGCAATCCGCTTGACGGTGGCGATCCGATCAAGGCTAAACAGCGCAGCAATGTTGAGCGCCCTGCCCCTGATGTTTTATCTCGTAAATCGGTACATGAACCAATGATGACTGGCCTGATGTCGATAGACGCGACTGTACCTATTGGTCGTGGCCAGCGTGAATTGATTATTGGTGACCGCCAAACCGGTAAAACAGCAATTGCAGTCGATACCATGGTGAACCAAGCTCGACAGAAAACCGGTGTTATAAATGTCTATGTTGCGATTGGCCAGAAGCTTTCTAAAATTGCCGCTTTGCAAGAGCGACTGAAGCGCGAAGGCGTCATGGATCAGACCATCATCGTAGCTACCAGTCCTTCAGACCCTGCCGCTATGCTTTACCTGGCGCCATATGCCGGTGCTGCCATGGGCGAATACTTCCGTGATAACTCCCAGCATGCGCTGATAATCTACGATGATCTTACCAAGCACGCTGCTGCCTACCGCCAGATGTCGCTCTTGCTCCGTCGCCCACCGGGCCGTGAAGCCTATCCAGGCGATGTTTTTTACCTGCACTCACGTTTACTCGAGCGAGCCGCTAAACTAAGCGACAAGCTTGGTGCCGGCTCATTAACTGCCTTGCCGATTATTGAAACTCAGGCTGGCGATATTTCGGCTTACATCCCTACCAACGTTATTTCGATTACCGATGGTCAGATATTCTTGGAAACAAACTTGTTTTATCAAGGCGTTCGCCCAGCTATCTCTGTTGGTTTGTCAGTTTCTCGTGTCGGCGGATCAGCCCAAACCAAGGCAATAAAGGGTGTCGGTGGTGGACTGAAGCTCGACCTCGCGCAGTTCCGCGAATTAGCCGCCTTCAGCCAGTTCTCTACTGATCTTGATGCTGAAACCCGCCAGACTATTGAGCGTGGACAACGTTTAACCGAACTACTCAAGCAGCCGCAATATAGCCCGTATGCCATCTGGGAAATGTACGTTTCGCTGTATGCAGCGAATAGTGGTGTCTTCGATAAAATTCCAGTAGAAAAAGTTAAACAAGCTGAAGAAGCCATTCACCGCGAAATGAAGAGTAAGCACGCAAAAGTTGTCGATGCGCTCAATACCGGCGCAAAACCAACAGATGACCAGAATGCAGTAGTAGCTAGAGTAGCAAAAGCAGTCGCCGAAAGTTACACTCCGGCCAAGAAAGCATCCAAGGAGTAATCGTACGTGCCTAGTACCATAGCGCTCAAGCGTAAAATTACCAGCATAAAGGGCACACGTCAGATTACTAAAGCAATGCAGTTGGTCTCTGCGAGTAAATTGCGCCGTGCGCAAGAGCAAGCAACACGAAGCCGCGTCTACCGCGATGTTGCCTACGATCTGCTGCAGCGCTTAAATGTTATTAGCGAAGTCGAGCGACAGCCATTATTTAAACGTCGTACAGTTAAAAATCGGCTATACGTCATCATAACAAGCAACACTGGTTTAGCAGGTGCGTACAATGCCAATATTCTTAAACAGCTCACCGTCGGTTTTAAAGAGGATCAGGCATCAGGTGCAAAAAGTCACGTAATAGCTATAGGTTCTAAAGGTGCTCAGTTTGTGCGCCGCGTGCAATCTGTTGAATTAACAGCTGCTTACCCCCCATTTGGTGATACCCCAACCGCAAATGATGTTCGACCGATACTTAATACTGTTATGGACAAATTTAAATCTGGAGATGTTGATGAGGTGCGTGTCTTGTTTACTGCTTTCAAATCGACAGTATCACAAGAGGCGAAAAGCTTGCAGTTGTTGCCTGCACCTAAGATTGAGGGCGAAAGTTCAAACATTCCGATCACCACATTCGAACCAGATATTGAAACCGTAATTGATCAGGTTACTATTCGCTTAGTCGAAGCCCAAGTGTGGCAAGGGCTGCTGGAAAGCCTGGCATCTGAACATGCAATGCGCATGCTGGCAACTAAAAACGCTACCGAGAATGCCAACGATTTAATAGATGACTATACTCTTGAACTTAATAATGCGCGCCAAGCAGACATCACACAGCAATTAGCCGAAATTAGTGGCGGCGCGGAGGCTTTGAACGGATGACATACCCCATTTTAATTATGAATAAGCTTAGAGGAGAACAGTAATGGCCACAGCAACCAAGACAGCACAAAATACCGGAACAATAACCCAGATTGTGGGAGTTGTTGTCGACATCGAGTTTAGCACGGGCAATTTGCCAGCTATTTATAATGCATTAACAATCGACCATGATGGTGGAATTATAACCTTGGAGGTCGCACAGCACTTAAGCGAGTCCAGTGTACGTGCTGTTTCGCTTAACTCAACGGATGGTTTGCAGCGTGGCGCAGCAGTCGTCGATACAGGCGCGGCAATTAGTGTGCCTATTGGTGATGATACGCTCGGACGCATGTTCAATGTGACTGGTGATCCGATTGATGGCAAAGGCGGCACATTCAAAACTCGCTCGCCAATCCACCGTGAACCGCCAGCTTTAGTTGAACAAGCCGGAAGTATTGAAATCCTAGAAACTGGCATTAAGGTTATTGACCTCATTTGCCCTGTTGTTAAAGGTGGCAAAGTTGGACTCTTTGGTGGTGCCGGTGTTGGTAAAACTGTTCTTATTCAAGAGTTAATCAATAACATTGCTAAATTCCACTCTGGCTACTCAGTGTTTGCCGGCGTCGGTGAACGTACTCGTGAAGGTAACGACCTGTACTACGAAATGGAAGAATCAGGCGTACTCAAGAACACCTCCCTTGTCTTCGGTCAGATGAATGAGCCACCAGGAGCTCGTTTGCGCGTGGCATTGTCTGGCCTGACAATCGCCGAAGGTTTCCGCGACAAAGGTTCTGACGTGCTGTTCTTCGTCGATAACATTTTCCGTTATACCCAAGCTGGTGCAGAAGTTTCTGCACTATTGGGCCGCTTGCCTTCTGCCGTGGGCTATCAGCCAAACTTGGCACAAGAAATGGGCCAATTACAAGAGCGCATTACTTCAACCAAAGAAGGCTCAGTTACTTCGGTCCAGGCTGTATATGTCCCTGCAGATGACCTTACCGACCCTGCTCCAGCTACAACATTCGCTCACCTTGACTCAACTATTGTGTTAAACCGTGCTTTAACCGAAATCGGTATATACCCCGCGGTAGACCCTCTAGACTCAAGTTCAACGATTCTTGACCCTGAAATTGTAGGAGAGGATCATTATACCGTTGCCCGCGAAGTACAGCGCGTTTTACAGCGTTATAAAGATTTGCAAGACATCATTGCCATTTTGGGTATGGAAGAGCTATCTGAAGAAGACAAACAAACCGTAGCACGTGCCCGTCGCATCCAACGCTTCTTAAGCCAGCCGTTCTTCGTTGCTGAGCAATTTACTAACAACCCGGGCCAGTATGTAAAACTGAGCGATACTATTCAGGGTTTCCGTGAGATCCTCGATGGTAAGCATGATGATAAGCCAGAGAGTGCCTTCTACCTGAAGGGTTCAATTGCTGACGTTAAGGCGTCCAAATAAGCATGATCCGTTTTAAGCTCGTTGCCTTGAGCGGTCAAAAGTTTGACGACGATGTCTATGAAGTTGTCATTCCGACGCTTGACGGCGAAATAGGCGTGCTTGAGGGCCATATGAACCTCGTAAGTGTTGCAAAGACCGGTGTTATTGCCGTACGTCGCAATCCGCGCGATAGTGATGCGCAGCGAGAGTACTTTGCAACCAATGGGGGTGTCGTGGAAGTTGCTGACGGCGTACTGAGTGTATTAGTAGATGAAGCCGATCACTCAGATGAAATCAATGAAGCAGAAGCTCAAAAAGCCCTAGAACGAGCTCAAAAAATGGTGTCTGAGGCTAAAGACCAAGTGAGTCTTGAGCGTGCCCAAGCAATCGTTGACCGACAATCGGTCCGTCTTCAAGTTTCGAGTCTGAAGCGCCGACGCCAACGACCATAGTTAGTAACTCGTAGGATTAATTAACTGCCGTGACTTTTGCGGTACAAAACGCGCAGCGAGTTGCCTTTTTTGGAATGACGCTTAAGCATTCTGGACATTTGCGCGTCGAAGCTTCGGGCGTCGTTTTATTTCGGGCAGCTTTAGCCATTAAACGGTTGAGCGGCTGTACGATAAAGAAAAATACCACCGTTGCTATTAGCAAGAATGAAATTACTGCATTCAAAAAATCACCATAGAGTATCTTACTACCGTTCAATGTTACGTATAGTCCTGAAAAGTTAGGTGTCCCACCAATTGCCGCTATTATGGGCGTAATAACGTCTTTAACGAGCGCCGTAACAATTGCGCCAAAAGCTGCACCAACGACGACGGCCACAGCCAAGTCCACGGTATTACCGCGCAAAATAAACTTTTTAAAATCGTTGATCATGCTTTTTAAACCCTTGTTTTTACTTATACTGCTTGAATATCCGGTTGGTCCAGCGGATGAATCTTTGCTTCTTCCCCGAATGCTCGATTCAGATACGTTACTAATGCTACATCTTCATCATATTGTTCCTCAAGCATCATAGCATTTATAAGGTTTTGTCTGCCTTCGATGTCTGAAGGGTATGCAATCACAGCGTGAGCGGATCGGCGGTCTTGATCTTCAGGGGTTAGTGAATTCCATCGTTCTAATGCTATTTTCTGTATATTTTCAGGACCAGCTGACAATCTTTCTACGAATCGCCGAGTCATGGCGGATTCAATGCTCAATGGCTCTTGCGCATTAGGATCAGAAATGTGATTAGGATTGGCCATGATTTGCTTTCCTTATTATGTACTTATAGTATACGGGCTAAGTACACTCAACAGAGGTGATTTTTGTCACAGCCTGATTGTAACCTACGTCACAATAAAAGACGTGTACGATTTCCTTGCAATTGGGTATTAGAGGCGTAGAATAATTAGGTTATCTTAAAAATAAGAAGAATAGTATGGAACGCAATATGCAAATAGTCGAAGAATTTGAAGGTAGATTTGTAGCTGACGTTGTGCTCGGCGAACAGATTGGAGTAGGAACTGGGAACATCAATGCTGGTGAATGGACGAGTGACCGCGAAACTACCATTGAGGAGGGTATAAAGCGCAATTTAGTCTCTGTAGATCCATATGCGCCGAGCTGTTGCATAGATGGTCGTGGCTGTGTGAGCTGTCTGAACGGCGAACCAACGGAGCCACGCCATCCAGTCGCTGGTGGCGCTTTAGTAACTGCTTATGCAGCTGCCGAGCTTATTGGATGGTTTGGTGATACTGTGGGAACGAGTCGTGAGAAACTCGAGCGTATTGACCGTTTGTTGCGCACCGCAGGAATCACAACTGGTGGTCATTGTGATGATGCGGCGGCTGCAGTTGCCTTCAAAGATCCTACAACAGGTATACCAAAAACTGGATGTGGCGCAGACGATAAACTGCCAGAAATAGTATTACTTCCCTACACAGAAAAAGAAACCGTATTTGCCATTACTGCTGCGCTCCTAGGCGAAGAGTACGACACCTACAATATGCAGTTCGTCGACGAGTACACTGTTAAAAGTCAAACTAAAGGATGGCTGCCTACAGACATAATCGAAGTTATTAGTGAGCAATCTGGAAAAAATATTGAGATTTTGAAGAGTGAGAGTGATGCAACGCACGGGCATAAAGAGGCAGCATTAGTCGTCATATATACAGAAAATGTAACCGTTGACCGCGATACATTCGTTGCAGAAACTGGTGAACAGGTGTTTGTTGTTAACATTGCTTATATCGAAAAAATTGCTCGGGCTCTCGCGACCGGACCGGCTGCAGTTAAGCAGTATACTCAACTTAAACATGCTATGGTCGCCTACCAAGCAGCCACCTATCTAAAGCTATGTGATGGCTCACAGCGCATTATAACTGTGACATAACAGAACAATAACTTTACAAAACAAAAAGTTAAGGTTACGATAGGGTCATCAAATATAAGTGGAGGTTCCAAATGTTTGGACGACGTAAAGTGGCTATGTTAGTTGCTGAGTTTCTTGGTACGGGAATACTGACATTATTAATTTTGAGCGTACAACGTTCAACTATCGGAGTGCCATTTTTTGTAGCGCTCGCAGCAGGTATTACCTATGCACTTATGACATTTGCATTTGCTCGATCATCAGGTGCGGTACTTAACCCTGCCCTAACAATTGGCATGTGGACAGCACGGAAAATCTCTACAGTTAACGCAGTACTATTCATTGGAGTTCAATTGCTCGGTGGCTGGGCTGCATACGGTCTGTATACCTATTTTGTTAACCAAACTTTGCAACCAGTTGGTGGCCACTTTACGGGGCGCATACTCGTTGCTGAAGCAGTTGGAGCAGGAATTCTTTCCTTCGGTGTAGCAGCAGCTGTCTATCAGCGCTTCACAGCCGGCACTGCAGCAGCAGTAGCTGGTTTAGCATATGTAGTTGGTGTAGTTGGTGCGTCATCAGCATCAATTGGTTTACTGAACCCTGCAGTAGCACTTGGTGCTCGTGCATGGGTCTGGGGAACATACGTTCTCGGACCAGTGCTGGGTGCAGTTATCGGCTTTAATTTGTACAGCCTATTATTTGCAGAAGCAGAAGACGCTGCAGTAAATGCTGTTAGGCCAGCTACCGCAAAAGCAGTACCTGCAACTAATACTGCGGAAGCAGCTGCAGTAAATGGCGTAGCTGCAAAGCCTAGTCGCCGTGTTACTACGACGAAAGCTACACGCGCTCCTCGCCAAAACACAAAGTCGCAAGCCGCTAAAACTTCAGGGAGCAAACCTCGTAGTTCTACTCGCACTAAAAAGAAATAGTATCTGTCTCTTCGTACAAAAAAGAGCCGTTATCCGGCTCTTTTTTAATGCTTAAAAAGTTTACAGTGTATTAAGTAAATACTCTTCAAAAGCGATAATACCATTGTAATCTTTTGAATAACCTGATGTGTCAGGTAGCTCACCGCGCGTAATGTGCTGATACACCGCAAGTGCTAATTGTTTTACGCGAGTAATTTCGTTATCTGTGAACTCCTCAATTGTAAGTCGCGCAAACGCAGTATCCGGATTTTCAGTTGGTTCAACAAAAATTAGCTCTGCACAGCTTACTGGGCTATCAATTGCCTTAGACTCTTCCAGTAATATTTTGTAAAAAAGTAATTGCTGGCGGTAAAAATGCAGTCCTGCTTTCTTAGAATCGGAAAGTCCTTTTGAGTCCCATCCACCCTGCGGAGGGTTGCCTGTTTTGTAATCAATTATCTCTATGCCCTTATCAGTTTTACTTATAGCATCGATTGCGCCGCTTATAGGTACTTTAACACTAGCGATTGTAGCGATTGTATACTGCTCAGTAGCGGTTATACGTGGGAAATCAGATACAGAGAAGGACGCTATGAATTTCGGCAAGAACTGATGTCCGTGAACGCGTACTGGTTGTAGTTCAGTCTCAGTTAGCCCCGAGGTATCAAGGACAGTATCAAAAATTTGAAGCAGTTGTCCTCTGCTAAGTGGTTTGTTATTAGCGTATGCTTGGTAAGCTTTTTCGAGTGTCTTGTGCGTCGCCGATCCTAGAGCGCTGTGTGCGTTATACGGTGAAGGAAATTTGAGTACGGATGACTCAATGCATGCCTGTGGTCCTGCGTAGCGAATGTCGATGAAGTTTCTGAGGGCACTGGCACTCAGCCTGAAATTTTTCAATAATGGCTGAAGTACGTTTTCGAGACTACGCTGAGGAGGCTGTGCGTGGGGTAACCAAGTAGTTTCGAGTGCCTGTATCAAATCAGAACTTTCTTCTTTCACTAGCGTTGGAGTAGCCCAGTTATTAAGCTCTATCCCTGTCTGCAGATAAGACAATGGCGGAACTTGCTTCCCTTCGTCATTTGCCGCATAGCTATACAGCTGGATATGCGATTTCGCTCGAGTCATAGCAACATACAACAGTCGCAAACGATCGCTATCAGCGTCTCCAGCTGGGTATAAGGCTAGATTCTCTGGCAAGCGAATACGCTGGTTTTGACCCCGTGCCCGGCTACCCCAGACAGTATCAATTGCCGACAGGATTATGACGTGATCGAATTCTCGACCCTTGGCACCATGTGCACTCATCACTTGCACACCTTTGCTGTCACCACGTAGTACTGGATTGGCATCTATAATACGAATGCCGCTAAGCTTGTATTCCTGCACGACTTCGAGTAAATCATGCATGCCAGTAGCACTAGGCCGCGCAGCTAAGACGGTGTTACGTAAGCAAAGTAAATGAGAAAGAATAGTCATATACTGTTCTGAATCGGGCGAGGCATATTGGCTAAATGGCGACCGTTTAAGCCGAGTTGCGGTAAGTATTGAGCGACCGATTAATAAATCAAAGCACTGCGTAAAATTGCCGGTCAGGCAATTATCAGCGGCAGCAATTAGCCATTCGCTAATTTTTTGCCACTGTTCATTCTTGGATTGCAGCATAGTATCGAGCCAGGACAAGTCTTGCACTTTTGCTGACGCAGCAATCTCATAAATTGCTAAAGCCGGAAGATGCCAATATGATGCAGCAAGAACGCCTGGCAGCAGTGTTTGCGCGCGAACAGGGTTATTTGTTAGCGCCACAATTAGTTGAGCTAATCGGATTGCATCAGTAATTAGAGGATAATCGAGAATATTTTCATGATTGTCATAATCAGTAGTTATTCCGAGTGCTGATAAGTGAGGCACAAAAGCTGCAAGTTCACTGTGTTTGCGGCCTATGACGGCAATTTCAGTTGGGGATATTCCATCCGCGAGTAGTTTTTGCACTGATCGTGCAGCAGCCGCGTACTGCGCTGCAGGGCTCACTGATTGCATATGTTCAATAGTGACTTTAGCCGGTTCAGAATGGGCGGTAAGCTGCTTGGTGACGCCTAGCTCGGGCATCACTGACTCTATACGTTCACTTGACTGTTGAATAATGTGTCGTGATGCATCAAGTATCTTTTGCCCAGAACGATAGTTATCTTCAAGAACAATAATTTGCGGTGAGTAAGTGCGTATAAACTGAACCATACCTGATAGTTCAGCGCCCTGGAAACGCATAATTGCCTGATCGTCGTCACCGACTACCATAATATTAGGTGCATCTGTAGGGTGGGCTGAAAGTAGCGTAATGAGGAGCTTATTTTGAGCCCCATTTGTGTCTTGGTATTCATCGACCATAATATATTGATACCGCTCTGCAACATCTAAAAGTAAATCAGAATTGTCCTGTAACGCAGTTGTTGCCCATATAATCATGTCTTCGTAATCATATCGCCCTTCAGTTATCAGCGCATTTTGATATTTTTCATATAATGAGATAGTGTCTGCAAATATTTCAGCTTGCGATGTACTTTTAAATACTCGCTGCCCATCTTTTATAACAGTATGCGAATCGCGCCATGCGCCAATTGGCTTGGTTTGTCCAAGTTCAATTGCGTCTTCTACTGCCTCTAACAAACCCGATAATAAAACTGCCGACAGCGATTTGTCATCAGCCTGCTCATCCTGCTGTTTTACAACGTGCTCCTGGATGCTCGGTAATCTTTTACTACTCAGTGTGGTACTAAATAGCTCGCTAAGGAGAGGCTGCAATTTCAAGAGCTGCTGCTGGTTACTTGCATGTATCTTACGTAGTTCCGCGGGTTGTATGCCATCCTGCTTAAAAGCACGTACAGCTTCCTCTACAGCGTGACGCCTGATGAACTGTTCGTTTTCACCGCGCACGGCTAGCGGATGTCGCAGCGGAAGTTTACTGAGTAATTGTTCATAAATTCGGTATCTGCCAAGGTCATCAAGAGCCGTAAGCGCACGTTCTCGGCTAAAATATTCCGGATAAGTATTGATAATTGACGTGCCAAAACTGTGAAAGGTGTGTACTGATATGTCTGCCCCCGCCGGCCCCATTATCCGAATCATCCGCTCGCGCATTTCGTGGGCGCCTGCTTCAGTGTAGGTTAAGCACAGAATGTTTCCAGGGTTAGCGTTACCAGTGGATATTATTTGCGCTGCACGGGTACTTAGCAGCTGCGTTTTGCCTGTACCTGGACCGGCAATTACCATCAAAGGACCATCGATAGTATCGACTGCTTCCCGCTGTTTCTTATTCAGTAAGTTATATGCATTCTTAAAACTGGTGGTCATGACCTTATTGTACCCAGTAAAGGGGCTTAGGAGTAGTGCTTAAAAAGCCGGAGAACCAGCTGCGATGCAGACCTTGCACGCATCATCACGCTCGAATTCGGTCATAAACTGTTTTGTAGCTCTATCTAAGGGTTCAATATCTTTGAACCCGATAAAGTCGGCTGCCTCACGGAGTACCCAGCCCATATAACCGCTTATTGTAATTTTGCCCCACTGCACCGCTGCCCATTTGTTGCCGGCGGGTATAACACTAATGGGCGCTTTTGCAACGTAACTTTTCATATTTTTACCACTGGCTTTGCGCCTAATGTTAGCTGCAACTGTCGCACCATCGTGGATCGCAGTTTGCGCAAGTCCACTGTAGGGCGTGTTGGCATTGTCCCCGACTACGAATATGTTTTCTTCAGTTTGTAAAAATGTGTCTACAGCAACTTTGCCGCGAGCCATGAGTACAAAATTGTTAGCGGTAAAAAAAGGATGATTGGTTACACCAGCAGTCCATATAACTGAATGGCTACGTATCGGCTTGCCATTTACAGTAAGTTCTTCGGCACTCGTCGCCTGTACTGCACTACCAAGATAGAGTTTAACGCCGAGCCGTTTTAATCGCCGCTTGACCGCTCGCGACATGTCTTTCGGAAAACGCGGTAATAATCGTGGCGCTGCTTCTATTAAATCAACATGTGGCTTAGCGGTTCTCAGCCCATGGCTGGAAGCAATTTCACGTAAGTAAGCTGGTAATGCCCCGGCTAGTTCTATTCCAGTAGGCCCGGCCCCGACAATAACGTAGTGAGCATCAAGTTTCTCTTCTTGTATAAGCTGCTGATGCAAATGTGCCTTGAATCGTGCGACTTCAGACTGTGTTTTTATACTGTAGGCGTACTCTTTCATACCGGGAATTCCAAAGAAGTTTGTAACGACTCCGAGTGCTAACACTACTGAATCGTAACTATAGCTTTGGCCTTGTTCAGTCGATACTACTTTGAATTTGCGATCAATTGTAGTAGCCGTACCGTGAGCAAGAGTAATCTCCTTACCATAGAAAATCCGTGCGAGTGGAATACTAGAATTGGCGTTTTTACCACCCGTAGCCGTATGATAGAGCGTTGGATAGTAGCGAAGATCAGGCATGTCGCTTACCAGTGTGACTTCGAAACGGGGGTCATCTACCAAGCCAAGTGCCGCTTTAACTCCGCCGAAACCGCCCCCAACAATAAGTATTTTTTGTTTTTTCATGTTGCTTATGATTATACAGAGTGCTAACAGATACACAAGCATCTTGTGTAAACGCCTAAAAACACTTAAGCTTAATGTAATGGAAGAAACAATTCAAAAACTTCAAAAAAATGGCTTTACCGGAGATTTGGCTAACGATCCAGCCACCCTCGATTTTTACAGTCATGATGCTTCGATGTTTGAGCTGCGACCGACCTTAGTAACGAAGCCAAAAAACGCTCAAGATGTCGAGCGGTTAGTAAGCTTCGTGGCCGCGAATAAGAAAAAACATCCTGAGTTGAGCTTGACTGCTCGCTCTGCTGGGACATGTATGTCTGGCGGCGCAATAAATGATTCAATAATTGTGGACTTCCAGCGCTATTTCACGAAGATCGGCAAAATAACTAGCAGTAGCGCCAATGTACAGCCCGGTGTTTTTTACCGAGATTTTGAGCCTGAAACCCTTAAGCACGAAGCGCTGATGCCTACCTTCCCTGCTTCTCGAGATTTAGCCAGTGTCGGTGGAATGGTCAATAATAACGCAGGTGGCGAAAAATCGTTGGAATATGGCAAGACAGAAGATTTTGTGACCGAATTGAAAGTCGTCTTTGCCGACGGAATTGAACGAATCGTCAAGCCGCTCACTAAAGCTGAACTTGATAAAAAAATGAAACAAAAAGATTACGAAAGTGAAGTGTACCGCAAGGTTTTCATTCTCGTAGAGGGAAATTACGAGCAGCTGAAAGCTGCCAAGCCTCACGTGAACAAAAACTCGACTGGCTACAATTTATGGGATGTATGGGACCGCGAGACTCAGATATTTGATCTGACTAAACTTATTGTCGGTGCGCAAGGCACACTCGGTTTAACAACTGATATCACGTTTAGGCTTGTTCCTCACAGCCCCCATTCCGGATTGCTTGTCTTATTTATGAAAGACATTGACGATTTGGGCGAGGTGATTCCAAAAGTGCTTGCGCATAAGCCTGCAACCTTTGAGTCGTTCGATGACGCAACGTTATTCCTGGCAATACGTTTTATGCCGACATTTTTGAAATTGCTTGGCCTCAAACGATTCATACACCTTATTGTTACTTTAACGCCAACCGGTTTGCAGTTCTTACGCGGCATACCGAAGCTAATTATGATGGTGGAGTTCAACGGACAAACCGAAGATGAAGTACGCACGAAAGTGCATGCATTGCACCGCGATCTCGCAAAGCATCATGCTCGCTACGAAATTAACGGTTTTGAAGAAGACCCCTCAGAAGGCAAGTCTGAAAAATTCTGGATCATGCGCCGATATAGTTTCCAGTTACTTCGTAGCAAAGTAAAAGACAAGCACACTGCACCGTTCATTGATGACTTTGTCGTTCCCACTCAGCACCTCACAGAGTTTTTGCCACAGCTGCGTAAAATAATTAAAAAGTATAAGTTGTTCGCTACAATTGCTGGGCATATGGGTGATGGCAACTTTCATGTAATTCCGCTTATGAAACTTGAAGATAAAAGCGATCGTAAGAAAATTCTACCTGCGATGAAAGAAGTAAATCGCTTAGTTCTCAAATACCATGGTTCGCTTTCAGGTGAGCATAACGATGGCCTCGTTCGTGGTCCGTGGCTCGAAGAAATGTACGGCAAAGAAGTGCTTAACCTATTTAAGCAAGCGAAGCATATTATGGACCCCGATAATATTTTCAATCCGCATAAAAAATCAGATGCAAATTGGGAATATTCTTTTGGACATATCCGCGACCACTTCTAAGCAAGTCCCAAGTATTTAGTCTTTAGGTTTAGCATATTGGGTGAATGCTCTTTGCGCATGTGTACCGAATAGTCCGGCCGCAAGCAGTACTAACAGCAAAATATATATCGAACGATCAATGGTGTTGGCTACAACTATCGTGTCATTAGCGATGTGGTGAAGCTTTTCTGTGAACAGCAAAAACGATTCACGGAAGCCAATTGCCCCTGGAGTCACAGAAACGAATAACGCAAAATTAGCTGCGCCAGTATAGACCACTACCTGACTTAGACTTACACTGGTAAGAATGCTCTGTAGCTCAACATAATAGATTATTACTAATAAGCCAATTTGTATTGATGTTGCAAATCCGAGAAGTGCAATTGAAGAGGGAGTGAGCCCTTTGAATCGGTCCAGTGCTGCAGGCCATTTTCGTGAGGCAAGAAAAAGTAATAATGCTGCCATAACAAATACTGGAGCAATCTTTATGCCAATAACTCCATACATAATCAGTACACCGCTGACTGTTGCATAAAATACGTAATATAATAGTGTCGCTGCGGTGTAATCTTGCAGGTTTACGCCGTGCTTTTTCTTGAGGTAGACGGCACGGAATGCCGGGCCGCTTTGTAAGGGGCCAAAAAAATTAATAATTGATGAATAAATAGTTAATAAAATTGTCTCACGTGCACCAAGTTTTGCATTAGATAATTGGAGCGTCGCTACATTTATAAGCGCCAAGCTACTTACAAAAAGAACGTACAATCCTAATAGTAAGGCTAAAAGCGAAAGTTGTGTATTTTGCAGCTGTTCTTGAACTTCATGATGATGGTAGTAATAAGTAGTAAAAACTGTTGCCGTAGCTGCCAAAACTAGTACGGCGATAATTTTGCGGATTAAGGATGTGCGCTTAGGCATTGCTTACATTATACTGATGCCTAGCAGTTTATGAATATAATCAAACAATATCTCGAGCGTCTAGTAGCATTTGTTGCCTCTACCAAGTTTCTGAAGGTAATAATTGGCTTGCTTGTTGTACAGGCGTTTTGGATTGCACTGAGCGGTCGCTTTGCTTTGGCATTCGATGAGGATTTCCATTTCGGCGTTATAAAACTGTATTCTGAACATCTCTATCCGTTTTGGAGTAGCCACCCTGCTAGTGGGGACGCCTACGGTGCCGTAGCACGCGATCCTTCATATTTGTATCACTATATTATGAGTTTTCCATATCGGTTAATACGTGTAGTAACTCATTCTGAAACTGCTGAAGTCCTCATTCTGCGATTCATCAACATTGCTATGTTTGCGAGTTGTTTGCCGCTATTCAAACGATTACTCTCAAAAACTCATGCTTCACCATTTGCTGTAAACCTCAGTTTGCTTATCTTTGTATTGATTCCAATCGTTCCACTACTCGCTGCTCAAATAAATTACGATAATCTTATTTTGCCGCTTCTGGCTCTAGCATTGATTTATGCTGCAGAACTTATTGAATTGTTGAAGCGTAGTGCTTTCAGTTTGAGTTTATTGCTCAAACTTGTAATTGTTGCGCTCATTTGTAGTCTAATAAAGTATGCGTCACTACCTGCTTTGCTCGGTACTGCCATAGTTATTCTGGTAGTTTTAATACGTAGTCCGCTTACTATTGGGCAGCTGGTCAGTCAATTAGAAGAGCAATGGACAGTGTGGGCTAGTGCTAGAAAATGGGGAATACTCGCTTTATTGTTGGTTTTGAGCTTACTTTTTGCAGAACGCTACGGGTTCAACATCGTTCGTTACCACACACCTGTGCCGGATTGTGCTCAGGTTTTGAGTTTCGATCGCTGTAAGCACTACGGACCTTGGATACGAGACTATAATTTTGAGCAAACTAAATCAGCTGCCGCTGACCGTAGCCCCCTACGATATACGCAGCATTGGCTCTACGGAATGTGGTTTAGATCAGTCTTCGCTGTCGACGGTCCTCGAAGCGATTATGAAACGCGTGGTCCCCTAACAATACCAGCATACACGGCTGCCGTGGCTGCTGCACTTGGCACTATATCGTTTATAATCTCCGCAAAACGATTGTGGCGTAGGTATGATTCTAGCGTGCTCTATTTGCTTTCGGTTGTGACCGTCGTCTATGTAAGTGTACTGTGGCTTACGGAATATCAGCTATATCTGCAAACAGGAATGGCGGTAGCAATTAATGGTCGCTACTTGCTACCACTTATGCCTTTTTTCATATTGCTTTCTGGGTTAGCGGTACGTTGTCTGCCTAAAATGACGTTTTTACGTACTACGGCAGTCGGTCTTTTGGTGGTACTGGGCTTTGCATATGGGGGCGGTGCCCTAACATACATTTTAAGGAGTAGTGACAGTTGGTATTTTTCGCATACACCTCTTAAAACTGTAAATCATGCAGTCAAGCGCACATTAGGTCCGGTCATTCTAGGACAAAACAACCCAACGCAGTTCTTGCACTAATTTTCATAGCGGTGCCGCTTGGTTTGTTCAAGATTAAGTTCGATTAGCGTTCGATTTATGCGGATTAGTTCCGCAATAATGTTAAGTACAAGACACAAAAACGCACTCGTTAACAGTAATGAGCCAATAAGAAGCGACTGTATGTGACCGCGAGTTATGCCTTCCACTGCACTAAAATATACAAAACGTGCAAACGGAATAAGTCCGAGTAAAAAGAAGATTCCTCCGAGCCAGCCAAAAATGATATAAGGCTTGTACATAGCATAAGCGCGTACAATTGTTATGCCTGATTTCCAAACGTGTTCGCTGGTCGAGCGAAACAGGCGAGATTCGCGAAGTTTAGGGTTCGTTTCTACAGGAATGCTAGCTATAGCTAAGCCCTTGTTCCCAGCCTGAATAATTGTTTCGGTACAATAACTGAATCGCGTAATAGTGTTCAATCGGAACAAAGATTCTCGGCTATAGGCCCGAAACCCACTAACTGCATCAGGCAAGTTTGTGCCGGCGGCTTTATTAACAACTGCGCTGCCTACTTTTTGTAGTACTTTTTTCACAGATGAAAAATGGGCAATTGTCGACGTCTGGCGATCAGCAATTACGATGTCAGCTTCATTTTCAAGAATAGGACGTACCAGGTCAGCTATTTTCTGCTGAGGATATTGATTATCGCCATCAGTGTTTACAACGATATCTGCGCCAAGTTCTAAGGCTTTTTGTACACCGTCATGAAAAGAGCGACCCAGACCTTGGTTTTGGTTATGCGTCACAAAATGCGTAACACCGTGCTCGCGAGCCACAGCGACCGTACCGTCAGTTGAGCCATCATCAATTATTACTACAATAATTTCATCGATACCTTTGATGTGCTTAGGGATACTTTCTAAGACCAACGGTAAAGTTTTCTCTTCGTTAAGACAAGGAATTTGAACGACTAATTTCATGTGTATATCAGTATAGCGTACTCTTTGAAACAGGGGTAGCATATCTATGGCCAAAGGCTAATACCATTTATATATAATTTGTGAGAGATTAAGATTAGCTTCACCACAATAAAATCGCTATAATAACACCAATCAATGGATCAAAAACCTAGACGTACCAAAATACCAGCAGATGGATTGTCACGACCGCGACAAGATGCAGTGACTGTAAAAGAACAAGCCGGGCAGTTTCCCGGAGTCGGTGTAACGCTACGGAATTATAAATACGATCCTCGCGATCAGCGTAAGGGTGCGAACGCTCGAGGAACTGTTGTTAAGCAGAGTAGATTCAGTAGATTCCGAAAAACAGTCACTCTTAAACGAACTGTAGTTCTGCTCGCTCTTCTAATCGTCATTGTCGGGGGTTTCCTCGGCGGCAAATTCGCATACAACGCCCAAAAAGCCTTCGGCGGAAACATTCTCGGCGTGCTCCATGCCACAAAACTTAAAGGCGAAGAAAATGGCCGCGTCAATATACTGCTAGCGGGTAATTCCGCAGATGATATCGGGCATAATGGCGCGCAATTAACAGATTCAATTATGATAATGAGCATCGATACAAAAAATAACAAAGCATTTCTAATGAGCGTGCCGCGCGACTTATATGTTCAAGTTGGAAGTGACGGCCATGAGAAAATCAACCAAGCGTATGTCGACGGTGAGTCGAGCAAATTCCGTAAGAGCGGTTATCCTAATGGCGGCATGGGACAACTTGAGGAAGTTGTAGAAGATAGTTTCGGGCTGAAGATGAATTATTATGCGCTCGTTAATTATAACGCTTTAAAGCAGTCAGTTGACGCAGTTGGCGGTGTAGACTTTACGGTGAAAAGTAAAGATCCACGCGGCCTGTATGACCCAAATATTGATTACACTACCAACAAGCCGCTTGTAAAACTCACGAATGGAGTGCATCACCTTAATGGCCAGCAAGCACTCAATTTGTCACGCGCTCGCGGTGATTCGTATCGGTCTTACGGCTTCCCTGCCAGCGATTTTGATCGAACCGAGCACCAGAGACAGCTGCTTGTTGCGCTCAAAACTAAAGCAGTTACAACTGGCGTCTTAGCTAATCCATCAAAGCTGAGCAGCCTGACAGATGTACTTGGGAAAAATGTTAAATCAGATATGCAAGTAAGTGAAGTTCGACGATTGTACGACCTAGTCAAAAACATCAACAGTGCAAATATCCGTTCATTAAGCCTCAACAATGCAAACGGCAAAAATTTGCTCATGAGTTATACAGCTCCTGGTGGGCAATCAGCTCTAGCCCCTGCTGCTGGACTCGACGACTTTAGCGATATACAGACATTTATATTGCAGCAAACTTCGTCTAATGCGGTTGTGCAAGAAGGCGCATCAGTTGTAGTACTCAATGGTACAACATCTACCGGTCTAGCTTCGAAACAAAAACTCAAACTCAGTGAAAAGCATTTGTCGGTGGACGGTGTCGGCGATGCTAAAGCGGACAGTGCTGTTACGACTATAATTGATGTCTCGGGTGGCAAAAAACCTGCTTCGTCATTGTTACTCAAGCAGCTTTACGGAAGCCAGCTGACAACTGCTAACCCATACCAAGGTATTTACGACACAGATTTTATTATTGTTGTAGGTGCCGATCAGATTCCAAAGCAGTCAACGACATCGACGACACAGCCGTAGATACTTTGGTAGTCGCTATCAACGATGGTACTATAGGAGGAATATGTCTGACCAAGTTGCAATAAGTTACCTCCATGCCTTTCTCGACCGTCATCCAACACGGAGTTATAAAAAAGGCGAGATAATTATCTTTCAGGGAGAAGCTCCTAGAAGTGCATTCATTGTCAAAGAAGGGACAGTCAAAGCATACAACCTTAGTGTTGGTGGGGATGAAAAGCCCGTTGCCTTTTACTCTGCTGATGCCATATTCCCTGGGCCGTGGGTCTATGGCAGCGCGGCTAACGCCATTTATTACTATGAAGCCTTTAGCTCGGATGTAACCCTCTATACAGTTGCGCGTGAGGAACTCGTTGATTTCATAAAGAAACGTCCAGAACTGATGTACATGGAGCTCCAGCGTTATCTAAAGGACCAACTCGGCATGTCTATGCGATTGAATGCACTTCAACACTCTCGGGCCAGCGACAAATTGCTCTATACTCTGCACTATTTAGCGCTCAGTAATGGAAAAACTGTTGCTCCACAAGAAATTGAAATAGGCTTAGATCTGACACATCAAGATTTTGCTAATCTCACAGGGCTTACTCGTGAAACTGCTGCAACTGAACTTAATAAACTCAAGCATGCCGGCGTTATAATGTATGGTAAAGGCATGCCCTACAAACTGTATCTGAAAAAACTCATGCAAGTTCTCAATGACCAATTCATTGCAGATCTATCAGTTAAGCTGTAATGTTACCTACTCAACATCAAAATCCGGCACCCCAGCCGGATTTTTAGAACGACCTAAAAGTATTACGCTGCTGATTTGGCAGGTTTCGCTTGAAGTGCATCAGTGATGACGCGAGCTAGGTTGTGAGGTGCAGTCCATGATTTAATTATGCAGCGATGTGCGCCGAGCTTATATGCTTCATTAACCTCGGGAGAATTTTCCATATTTGTGAAAATAAGCACTTTAACCTCGGGATGTTTTTTCACAAGATCGTAATTTTGCAAAAACTCCAAGCCACCCATAATTGGCATTAATAGATCCAGGAGTATGAGGTCTGGTGAAAAGTCTTTAAGCTTTGTGAGCGCTTCTTGGCCGTCGTAAGCCTCCACGACTTCGTGGCCTTCGTTCTTGAGTATAATTGAGTATGCGTTATTGAGGTCTCGGTCGTCTTCAACAATAAGTATTCGTGCCATTGTTAATCCTTTGAAGTTATAACATTATGTATAGCATATATGAGCGAACCTGCAGTATCAAATATATTACATCTGTTCATGGTTGAGGGACCTCGCCTTTAGGTTTTGCAGCAGGTTGTTTCTTAAGCGGCTTAATACTCAGATAAAACTTTGTACCTTTACCTTCTTCGCTCTTGAACCAAATCTTGCCTCCGAGAGTTTCAACGAGCCCCTTTACTAGGTAGAGCCCAAGTCCAGTCCCCGTTGTCTCCCGTCGCACAATATTCGGCGCTCTGAAGAACTTACTAAATATTTGATCTTGCGACTGCTTAGGTATCCCCCACCCGGTGTCTGAAACGGTTACGAGTAAGTCTGCGCTACGTTTTTTTGCTTGCACGATAACCGAGCCACCTTCAGGAGTATATTTGACACCGTTCGTTACTAAATTAGTAACTATTTCTTTGAAAATCAATAGATCAGTTCGAATGGTAACTGGCTTCGGCGATTCTTTGGCTACGACTTCGACTGCTTTATCTGCAGCCATCATAGACACCTCTTTAACAATCTCGTCGATTACTGAGTCAACATCAATAACTTTTGGAGTAACCGCTATCGTACCACTTTCTATACGGGTAATGTTTAATAGCGTGCTTATTAGTTCATTCATGCGATTTGCTCCGCTAATGATTGTGCGTAATGATTTCTTTTGAGCAGGCGTAATATCGCCCATATAGCCATCAATAAGCATATGCGAATAAGTTTTGATAGCAGACAAAGGTGTGCGAAGTTGGTGCGATGCTAGAGAAATGAATTCGCTTTTCATACGATCAATTTCTTCTTCAAGAGTTATGTCACGAAATACTTCAACTGCACCGAGCGGCTTCCCATCGAGCAAGATTGGAGATACAACAATTGAAACTGGCACCGACTCACCGCTTTTACGACGATATATCATCTTTTCATATATGGGTTTTCCCGTCAAAAACGCTTTAGTGATCGGCCTGTCTATCAGGTTTACAACTTTGGTATCCATCGTAAGGGCAGTAATGATTTTTGGGAACCACTGGCCTAATAATTCAGCCTCAGTATAGCCAATTATTTCTTGAGCTACTGGATTAACTCTAGTAATTCTTCCGAATTCGTCAGTGGAAATCGCCCCATCTCCAATACTTGTAAAGAGTGCTTCAGCTTCAGCTTGCTGTTCAAACGTTGTTCGCTTTGGGGTGTCATCATACTGTGACATTATCTTGTATCTCCCTCAGAAGGTATTTGAGCTAATTTAGTCAGTCGGGCAGTATATTCCTCAATAATTCCCGTATCGTCAGTGATTACAGACACAGCAGCTTGAATCCACGGTATGAGTTTATATAAATCTAACGCAGTTATTGACGCCGGTTTCTTTTGAAGATGATTTTCCACCTGCCTATCTATGAACCGATCAGCAGCTGGACCAAGATACACATGCGTTACGACAACAACTTTCTCATAGAGGTTTTTCTCAGAACCTTCCATAAATTAAACTTCTTCAATTCGTTTGAGCTTAATTGCACCATAACTTATTAAAACAAAGCCTAAAGCCGCCACAAATCTGAAGCATGAAATGGCAACGAGTTTATAGTTTAAGTATAAATATCCCGTTCTCGGCGACGCAGAATTTATGTATTGAAGTGCTATAAGACTGAGGACGACAATAATGAGCCCGGCAACAAGTAACTGTAATGCCTGTTTATAGAGTATGCCTTTCATCTTTTGGCTGTATTTAAATATTTCGTAGCTTGCCTGCATGCCGTTATACCACGCGCATAAGGATGGAATAGTTATCGTGAGTACCATAAGCCACAGAGGCAAAAAATAGGGGTTACTTGTTGAATTTAAGCTAATATCATCAAATCGAGAAAACGTGAAGTAACAGTATGATAATCCTGCAACAGTAAAGAGAGATATTGCTGTTTTGGCAGAACCCATAGAAAAACGTCGCTCCGAAGATTGAGCCATTACTTTCGCAGCCTTGCCAATAAGGATGAATGATAAAAGCGGCAAAGCAACAGCGACATAATTGATAATAATAATTGCTGTGCTGTAAAAGTCAGGATTACGATAGGAATGAGTCGATAATAGTAACGCGGTTAAACTAGTGATCGGCAGAGACCACGCAAGAAAAGTAATTCCATTGGCTAACTTTTTATAGCCTATACCTTCTTTAGTGTTCTCAACAGAGTCGGCGTAGTCGTGCAGTTTGGCGTACCCAACAAATGCTGCCAGCCAAGCAGTAAACGATGGTAAGGCAATGCCAATAAGTAAGAAACGGTATTCGGCAGCATCTAGTCCAAGATTTTTTAGGGATAGAGCACTGACAGGTAATGTTAAAACTAAAGCAATATACAGACTAGTAACGATTCCAAAGCGAACTAACACCCCACTGAGCGAGCTGGGATTCATACGTTGAGTGACAATTTCTGCTTTCGAGTTCATAAGCTATACCAAAACTATACTGCATCATCAGTTAAACACATATATTGAAAGCTTAATGGTAAGAAATTGAACATGAACCGTATAATACTGTTTATATGAGTCCTATGACCATTTTATCGAAGATTAAAAAACGTCAAGCGCTGAGCATCTTAATCCTCATTATTTTCCTCTGTGCCCTTATTCCACAATATGCCGTTCTACGTTCATCGCTTGCCTTACTACCCAATGCGAATAAAAATTTTCTGTTTATTGCAGGACTCTGTACCGCCCTAACTTATTTGCTTGCTACATTTACGTATCGTTTGTTGGCCTTTAAGCCTCTGAATTTCAGAAGAACCTTTATTGTTCAATTAGGTGCAATGTTTATCAACCGTCTTATCCCTTCAGGGTTTGGAGCGCTAGGAGTAAACTTTGTCTATCTAAAAAAAGAATCACACACCAATACTGAAGCTGGAACAGTCGTAAGTTTTAACAACTTTTTGGGCCTAATGGGCCACTTATTGCTATTTGGGATCATAATAATTTTTTTCAATACATCCATACAGGATTTTAAGTACCCGCCTATAAGTATTAATCCTGTAGTGACAGCTCTTTTAATATTGTTATTTATTACTGTTATTGTTGCACTCTACAAGGTTAACGGCAATAAAACTGTACATACTCTCCGTTCTTTCGAGCGTGCCGTACTGAGTTATCGGAGACGTAAAGTTCATCTGCTCTTAGCTCTCGGCAATTCCATTCTCGTAACACTTTCAAATGTGGCTATACTCTTTTTTTGCATGCTTGCTGTTGGCGGCCACCTGAGTTTTGCCGCAATTTTTATTGCCTTTTCTTTCGGCGTGGGTGCAGCAGCGGCCGTACCCACACCTGGCGGTATTGGAGGAGTTGAAGCAGGTACCGCTGCAGGCTTAGTGTCTTTCGGCATGCCATTGCACACGGCTATAGCGGCGGCTGTTATTTACAGGATTATTAGCTTTTGGATACCACTACTCGTAGGATTCAGTGCGTTTATTTATTGCCAGAGAAAACACTACTTCGGGTAGCGACTTAATCATAAGCATACTGTATACTTAGCCTAATGAATACGGTTATGTTATGAGTAAGCATGTCGGAAAAGGCCACATATTTTTGCATCGCTTAAAGTTTGGTATTAGCGCTTTTATTGTTCTGGAACTCATTATTTTTGTGGTTGTGCTGCTTAGCGGAAAAAATTTTGCCGTACTCAATCCAAAAGGTTTTATTGCTAGTGCCCAGTCAAATGTCATTTTACTTTCAGCAGCAATATTGTTCACCATTGCAATACCCACTTTAGTAATCCTCTATTTTGTAGCGTGGAAGTACCGGGAGACTAATACGCACGCCGAATACGATCCGCAAGAGAATCACGGAAAAATGTTTGATTTTGGTATATGGGCTATTCCGAGTTTTTTTATGCTGCTAATGGCTTTCGTCATGATCCCTGCCACACATAGGCTAGACCCACGGCAACAAATCAGCTCGTATAATAAGCCCCTCACTATTCAAGTTATTGCTATGCGTTGGAAATGGGTCTTTTTATATCCCGATCAAAATATAGCAACGGTCAATTTCGTGCAGATTCCAACGGATACGCCAGTTGAATTTGAACTTTCTGCTGATGAGTCGCCAATGAGTTCGTTCTGGATTCCCAACCTTGGAGGCCAGCTATACGCCATGACGGGTCATGTGAATACATTGCACTTACTGGCAGATAAACCTGGCGATTATGCAGGTAGTACTGCCGAGCTAACCGGTGCTGGCTTTTCGGGTATGAAATTTGTCGCTCGAGCTAGTTCACAAGATAATTTTGATTCTTGGGTCAATGAAGCCAAAAACTCACCGAGCGCTCTCACTAGTGAAGAATATGCTCATTTGTTAAAACCGAGTGAGCACAATGCTGCCACTTTGTACGCCAAAACTGACCCAGAGTTATTCAGTACAATGCTCGCAAAATATGCTGGCTCACATGACCACGGGATGCACGAATGAAAGAATTTTTCTTAGGTAGATTAAACATGCATGCGTTGCCGCATGAGTGGTTTTCCGTTGGCGGTACTGCAGGTTTTATGGGTCTATTTATTCTCGCAGCCATAATACTGACTCGTACAAAGCGTTGGAAGTGGCTCTGGAATGACTGGCTTACCTCTGTAGACCCGAAAAAAATCGGCATAATGTATTTCATCGTAGGCGCCTTTATGCTCGTGCGAGGTGGCGTAGATGCCATTATGATATGGCTTCAGCAGGCACTATCATCTGGATCATCTCACGGTTATCTTACGGCTGATCATTTCCAGCAAATATTTACTGCTCACGGCAATATTATGGTTTTCTTTGTGGCGATGGCTTTTATCTTTGGACTCATAAATTATATTGTGCCTCTACAGATCGGCGCGCGCGATCTGGCATCACCATTCATGAACACACTCGGTTTCTGGCTCTACATCGGCGGGGTTGTTATGGTAAATATGTTCTTCGCTTTCGGTGGCGAATACGCAGCTACTGGTTGGCTGGCCGCTTCCCCGCTATCGAGTATCCAGTTTAGCCCAGGTGTCGGTGTCGATTATTGGATATGGAGTTTACAGATATCAGGGATAGGAACGACATTAGGTGCGATAAACTTTATTATGACTATCCTCAAAATGCGCGCACCAGGCATGAGCTTATGGAAGATGCCATTGTTCACCTGGGGCTCACTGTGCAGCATGATAATGGCGGTAATAGTTTTCCCATTGCTCACCGCTACGCTGTTCCTCATGTTCTTTGATCGATCGTTCGGTACACATTTCTTTACTACGACCGGGGGTGGAGACCCTATGATGTACACCAATCTTATATGGATGTGGGGTCACCCAGAGGTTTACATCTTGATGCTACCAGCTTTTGGCGTCTTCTCTGAGGTTGTAACAACGTTTAGCCGCAAGTCAATTGCGAGCTATACCTCTAATGTACTCGGTATGATTGGCGTAACATTATTTGCACTTTCAGTTTGGCTACATCACTTCTTTACAATGGGCGCCAGTGCCGATGTCAATGCCTTCTTTGGCGTAATGACACTTTTCATAGCTATTCCTACCTCCGTGCTCGTGTTTACATGGATTGCAACTATGCGTAAAGGCCGCATTCGATACGACACTCCGATGCTGTGGTTCCTCGGTTTTATTGCTACCTTTACAATTGGCGGTATTGCCGGTTTAATTTTAGCTGTTCCGCCAGCCGATTTTCAGCTGCACAACAGCTTATTCTTAGTGGCTCATTTCCATTCAATGGTCATAGGCGGAGTATTATTTGGTATATTTGCTGGCTTAAATTTCTGGTTCCCTAAATTTACCGGCTTCAGGCTGAATGACAAAATTGGACGATATTCCTTTTATTGCTGGATAACAGGTTTTTGTCTGTCATTCATCCCAATGTATATTCTTGGTCTGATGGGAGCGACACGTCGCCTCGACCATTATGATGGCGCTACCGGTTGGCAGCCGCTGTATATATCGATGTTCATAGGTGGCTTAGTAATTGCAACTGGCGTAGCACTACAATTTGCACAAATTCTGGCTAGTTATCTGCAAAAGTATCGGTTGCGGGACGAAACAGGTGACCCATGGGACGGACGAACTTTGGAATGGGCTGTAGCCTCTCGCCCGCCCTATTATAACTTTACGGTTATACCCGAAGTTACGACACGCGATGCATTTATGGCGATGAAGTCCGCTGGGACAGTTAAAACCGTTTACGAAGATATTATTATTCCGAAAAATACCGCTGCGGGTATATACATTGCCATCTTTGCTTTTTTTGCTGGCTTTGGATTTGTTTGGCACATTATGTGGTTAGCCTTTGTATCGATCATTGGAGCGATAGTCGTATTTATCATTCGCGGATTCCATGATGATAGCGAATACACTCTTACGGCGGCCGAGGTTGAGAAACTGGAAAAAGCTAGAATTGCTAAAGCTAAACTAGCAGTTCCCGGCAAATACGACCATACCGATGAAGATATGGGCCTTCAACAGTTAATTGGCATCAGTTATACATTTTTGATCGATATCGTAAAGAATAAACGGTGGCGAACATGGTAAAAGAACACGTTTTAAGCCACAAAGAACTGCACGAAGAAGCTGCCGACGACCGTGTAATGTTCGGCTTCTGGATATATCTTATGACTGACCTCTTAATTTTCTCGGTTTTGTTCGCGACTTACTCAGTATTACATACTCGCACGCTGGGTGGAGCCCCAGGCAGCGCACTATTCAGTCGGCCGCTTGCTCTCACAGAAACTCTCATATTGCTCACGAGCAGTTTCACTTGCGGCATTGGCATGATAATGGCACGACAGCGTAAGCAAGCACAAACGTTAGTGTGGTTTGGCCTAACGTTTATTTTGGGGTTAGCCTTCTTGAGTTTAGAACTTAGAGAATTTTCTGCATTCATTCATGAGGGTCATACCCTGCAGACCAATGCATTCCTGTCTTCATTCTTTGTGTTAGTGGGCACGCACGGACTCCATATAACCTCTGGTTTACTCTGGATGGGAATTACCCTCGGATACATTGTTAAGCGCGGTCTAAACGCTCCCCTGGTTCGGAAACTCGCTATGCTTAGCCTGTTCTGGCACTTCTTGGATATTGTCTGGATATTTATCTTCACCATCGTATACATGGGGGCATATACATGAACCATCATCTGCATCCCAAAGGCAGCGGCCATACCAGTGAGCGAGGTACGATAATATCTTACATTATTGGCTTTGCACTCTCTTTGATCTTGACCTTTGTGACGTATTACTTGGTTGACAAGCAATCTGTTTCAGGCCAGACACTTATGGTAACAATACTTGGTTTTGGCGTATTGCAAATGCTCGTACAAATATTTTTCTTTTTGCATTTGGGTCGTGGGCCTAAGCCTTTATATAATGTCGTATTTTTTGGAGCGACAGTTGGCATAATTATGGTTGTAGTTGGTGGGTCGATAATTATTGTTAATAACTTACATTACAATAGCTTGGCACCCGATCAGGTTAAAAAAGTTGTCGACGACGAGGCCATTTATCAAATAAATGGTCACGAAACAGGCGCATGCCATGGGCAGTATGCAAATCATCACGTGTCAATAAAATATGGAATTATCACCCCGCTGCACACACAAGCAAAAAAATGCGACACGCTGACATTTCTGAATGAAGACACGGTGTCTCGAGAAATCACATTCGGCACTCACCCCGAGCATAAAGCGTATGCCGGTGACAGCTACGTGCCCGTTAGAAAAGGACTTTCGAAAACAATAACACTCTCAGAAGCAGGCAGTTTTAAGTTCCATGATCATCAGCAAGCTGAAGTCGCTGGTGACTTTACGGTCGTCCCATAATGGCAAAAAAAGCGCAGGAAACGGGTAAGTTCCGCGCTTACTACCTGCTGACTAAACCAGGCATTATCCGCGGAAACATACTTGTTGCCGCAGGCGGCTTTTTATTTGCTGCTCGAGGGCATGTGGATATTTTGTTGCTTTTAGCTACGCTTATCGGTACTTCCCTAGTCATTGCATCTGCGTGCGTACTGAACAATTACATTGACCGAGATATTGATACGCGAATGGAACGCACTAAAAAACGAGCATTGGTAACCGGCTTTATTACCCCTTCATCAGCACTGATTTACGCTGCAGTTTTGGGCATTTCAGGCACGATCATTTTATTTGTGTATGTTAACGCCCTGACTGGCGTAATAGGACTATTTGGTTTTTTTGCGTATGTCGTTCTTTATACCTACGCCAAAAGGCTGACGACGCACGGTACCGTTATAGGCAGCATTTCCGGGGCCATACCACCGGTCGCCGGCTACGCCGCTGTAACGAACTACTTAGATGTTACTGCCTTGCTGCTATTTATTATTTTAGTAGCTTGGCAAATGCCGCATTTTTACGCCATCGCTGTTTTCCGCCAGGATGAATACGCCGCTGCCAAAATCCCCGTTTTGCCGGTAAAAAAAGGACTGCATGCTACTAAAATCCAGATTACTCTTTATATTATTGCCTTCACGGCTGTTTGCGTGTCTCTAGGCATTTTAAGCTACGCCAGTACCGGATATTTGATTGTTATGACAGGTATGTCGTTACTGTGGCTAAGGCTTGCTATAAAGGGTTTTAAAGCTGATAACGATCACAAATGGGCGCGTGAGGTCTTTGGTATGTCACTGCTCGTGATATTGGTGTTTAGCATTATGCTCTCGTTAAATTCACTGTTCTCTTGATGCAAGGAGAACGCTCTAAAGCAAATTACATTGCACTTATTATCTAAGATGCTTTATTGATAAATAATCCAACGGCGATTGAAGTGTAAAGAATCACCCCTGATATTTCCACAAGAATGAGGGGTTTGTCCTTATGTTTGAGTGCATATATCAGCCAGACTAATGCAATTACAGAATACGCAGCCCACGTGCTGAACGATGACCCCTGTTTATGCTCAAACCAAACAGTATAAAACTGCGGGATAGTCATAATGGGTGTTGCAATTGCGGCAAGATACACCAACCGATCAATCACAGGTTCGGGCTTTTTACGTCGATGTTTTGCTAGTTTTTTGTGTTTAGGCACAAATAAATAATAGCATAATACTTATGTTTGGTTGAGGCCAAGGAATGACGTTAGCATGAGCATGTTAGGAACGAACGCGCTCGTGCTCGACTTGAGTTGTGCCCGGCAGGAGGTAGTCATTACCAGGGAATTCTAACCGCAATGTTTCACGTATGGGCTTGAGTTTTGCACTCGTCACCGCGGATACGTGTTGTTTGTAATAGCATGTTTTTGTTCTAGCATTGTAACGAATAGAATAGTTCCTGCCTGGGTCGCCTGCTCCAACATGGAATATGCGCACCTGCCCAGCGCACATAGGCGGCGTGACCGTAACGGCCCGCGGCTTAGTGGTGGGGTTATAATCAAGCACCTGCGGCGGTACGCTCAGTTCAATCAGCTGTGTGTAGCCATCGCCAATCACAATTGGCCCTGCCCTGCCGCTATCCGAGATATACTGCGCCTTCAAATCCACGCTAAGTTTTTTATGCTGGGCGCGGATGCTGGCTGCATCCGGGCAATTGCTGGCTTCATCCATTTTCGCAATTTTAGAAATGCCTTCGGGGCTCACATAGGTACAATAACCAGTTGTTACACTTGGCGCCTGCCGCGAGAATGCGGCATCACCAGTCACTTTCTCGCCTTTTTGTAAGAAGAATAACGTCAACGAGGAAGCTGTACAAACTACTTCGGTCGGCTGATCTGCACTAATCCGCACATATCTATAGCCTGATCTTAACTTTTTACCAGCACAATAAGCGTGCGTACTATCCACCACACCCTGGACTGCACCTTTTTTAATCGGTGCACCATCTTGATTAGACACCCCAATGGCTGCCAGTTGATACGTCGGCGTACCATAAATAACTAGCTTGCCGGTGGGTAGCTGGCTATCTGCGTGACTGGCAACCAGCATAAAAGTTCCGCCGACTGCGACGACAAGAATAATAACGATTGGAATAATGGCATGAGTAATACCTGCCGCGGTGAGTCTGGTGTGGTTGAATAGTTTCATAGATGTTTTTATATGGTTTATTTTGTAACGTATTCAAATTGTACCACGCTTGTCCAGATGTGCTAACGCCTGGGTGTATCATACTGAAACAAGCTAGTTGAGCGCCGCTAAAGCTGGGGCGGAAGGATAGTGCACGTTAGTCCAGGCGCCCGCTGCCGCTGGGACCTGTGCTCGCGAAACGTGCCGCAGGCACTTACGACCGAACAGTTCGAATAATCCACACACCCTCAAACACGAAGAATGACCTACGCTGGGCAGGTCATTCTTCGTGGCTGGGGCGGCAGGATTCGAACCTGCGAATGCTGGTACCAAAAACCAGTGCCTTACCACTTGGCGACGCCCCAATAACAGATTGATTTTAACGTATGAACGCACAATTAACAACTCTATTGCGCTCAGTATCTATTGACCGCATCGCAAAAATATAGTAGTATAGTGTTTTAAGCGTAACAAGGATCAAATATTATGTCTGCAAATAGCATCGAAACAGCTCAGGACCATACGCCTGTTCTAGAAAGAATCATGAACGGCGCTGTTGCCGTTGTAGGCGCTGCAGGTATTATAGCTGGCGGGGTCGCCGTTGAGCATTATGCTGAAAACGCAATTGGCAATGAAGACCCTTTTGACGCGACAACACTGACACTGGCAGGCTTCTCTGCAGGAGCTCTCGCAGTAAGTGTTATGAAGTCTGCACTGCGCAACAGAGAAATTTTGCGCAATCGTAGCGTTTAAATATAAATGGACGCTTGCACAGTAGTTTGTTAGAGTTGAGTAAAGTTATGGCTAAAAATATACAGAGGAATCCGGCTGATTTTATACAGCCTTTAAATATTAATGGCATGGAAGGCCGCATGTTGCGCATGCCAGCCCAAGTTAATGGACATGCAAGCGAAATACTCTACATATATGGTCTGCATTCAAGCCTGGAGCGATGGTGGGGGCTTATTCAGGTATTGAACCGATACGGAGCAGTTACCGCTCCTGATATGCCAGGTTTTGGTGGCATGGACAGCTTTTATAAAATAGGCAAAAAGCCTACGCTAGATAACTATGCTGATTATCTTGCTGCGTTAGTTAAACTGCGTTATCGTCGTAAAAAAGTTGTCATTGTTGGGCTTAGTTTTGGATTTTTAATTGCAACGCGGATGCTGCAGCGCTATCCGGAACTTACTAAAAAAGTGACATTACTAGTTAGCCTTGTAGGATTTGCCCATCAGGATGATTTTACCTTTAGTAAGCCCCGTTATAACTTTTATTTATATGGCACAAAAATTATCAAAACTAAGCCTGGTTCAATGCTGTTTCGTACTATAGCTTTGAACCCATCGGTGTTACGAACCTTCTACGGCCGTACGCACAACGCTAAACATAAGTATGCTCAGGCAAACAACGATGCAGAAACCGAGCAAATCAAAGAAATTGAAGTAGGTTTATGGCGCAATAACGATGCACGCACATGGGCATTCACCACAAATGAATTCCTAACTTTAGATAATTGTAAAGTTCGCGTCAATTTACCTGTATGGCACGTGGGCGCTAAGGTTGATAACTATTTCGATAATAATATTGTTGAGCAACACATGCGCGTAATATTCTCGGGCTATGAAAGCGCTATGCTTGACCTTGTAGCGCATGCGCCAAGTGTTATTGCTACCGAGAATGATGCTGCAGCACTGATTCCGCCACGGCTACGTAAACGCCTTAACAAACTCGACTGAATGGTATACTGGACTACACTATGAAGATAGGTCTCGTTTGCCCATATAATGTCCATAAGCAAGGTGGTGTCCTTGAAGTAGTTTTAGCGCTTAAAACGGGATTAGAAGCTCGTGGGCATAAAGTAAAGATCATTACCCCACAACCTCGTGGCACTGAAGAATTACCCGTTAAAGACGTAATTTTTGTGGGCGTTTCTACTGATTTTAGGGCTCCATCGCATACAACTGCGCAAGTATCATCGACAAGTGGTGAAGAAAGCATCGACGATATGCTCGAAACTGAGCAGTTCGATATTCTGCACTTCCATGAGCCATGGGTTCCACTATTGAGCCGTCAGCTGCTGCAACGTTCTACGAGTGTTAACATTGCAACGTTCCACGCAAAGATTCCTGAAACTCTGATGAGCCGTACGGTTATTAAAGTTGTCACACCGTACCTCAAATCAGTTATGAAATACCTCAATGTACTAACTTCAGTTTCTGATTCTGGTGCGGAATATGCTGCAAGCCTTACCGATCAACCGATCACAATTATCCCTAATGGCATAGACCTTACCAAGTATCAGACTGATATTGATCATATTGAAAACGATCATCAAACTATTTTATATATCGGTCGTTTAGAGCGCCGCAAAGGCGTTAAATACTTGCTGCAAGCTTTTCAAGTGCTTGCTCAAGATAACCCCGATTGCTCACTCATTATTGCTGGTGACGGACCTGACCGCGAAAAGTTAGAGCTCTTAGCGGAGGATTTGCAGTTAACTAATGTAACTTTTCTTGGGTTCATAAGTGACGATTTAAAGCACGAATTGTTAGCTAAAGCAGATATATTTTGTTCGCCTGCAGTGTTTGGCGAAAGCTTTGGAATAGTATTACTTGAAGCGATGGCTACTGGAACTGTTGTGGTTGCTGGAAATAATTCGGGATATATAGATGTCATGCAAGAAGTTGGCACCGTTTCAATAGTGAACCCTAAGGATGCGCAAGAGTTTGCTCGCCGGCTTGACATGTTGCTTCATGAAAAAGCTTTACGTGAGGTATGGCAGAAATGGGCTAAAAAATACGTACAACAGTTCAGTTATGAACGCGTGGTAAAGCAGTACGAAGAACTTTATAAAGAGGCGCTCAAAGAACATGGCCACCGCTAAGTCATTGAAGATAGGTTTTGTGCTTGATGACGGCCTTGACAAGCCAGATGGAGTACAACAGTATATCGTGGCAGTTGGATCGTGGATGGGCGCTCAAGGGCACGAAGTCCGGTATTTGGTTGGCGAAACTAAGCGAACAGACATACCAGGTGTCATTAGTGTTAGCCGCAATATGCGGTGGCAGTTCAACGGGAACCGCGGGACTATGCCCTTGCCCGCCAGCAGAGTAAAAATTCAGCAGTTATTACAAGATGAACAGTTCGATGTGCTGCATGTCCAAATGCCGTATAGCCCATTTATGGCACATAAAGTTATACTTAGCGCGCCGCTATCGACTGCAGTCATTGGAACTTATCACATTGCGCCTAATAGTAAACTCGTGATTTATGGCACGAAGGCTCTTGGAGTTTGGCTGCGATCGTCATTGAGACGTTTTGATACTATGCTGAGTGTTTCACCTGCCGCTGCGGCATTTGCTAAGCAGAGTTTCAACATCGAAACGAGCATCTCGCCGAATGTGATCGATTTTCCGCGGTTTCATAAGTCAAAGCCACTCGTCGAATATGACGATGATCTTCCTACAATATTATTTTTAGGGCGCTTAGTGCCACGGAAAGGCTGTATGGTTCTGCTTCAAGCACTGCAGCTAATGAAGCAAGCTGGCACATTGCCTGAGTGCCGAGTGTTAATCTGTGGCCGCGGCCCGCTAGAAGCGAAACTAAAAGAGTTTGCAACCATACATAATTTACCTGTTACCTTCGTTGGATTTGTGAGCGAGGACGAAAAGCCGCGATATTACGCATCGGCAGATATCGCGATATTTCCGAGTAGTGGCGGCGAAAGTTTTGGTATTGTTCTCTTAGAGGCTATGGCGAGCGGTAATGCAGTAGTTCTAGCTGGCGATAATCCTGGCTATAGGTCCGTACTTCATAACAATCCAGAATTGTTATTCGACCCATTGAACCCTCAGGCACTTGCAGAAAAAATTACACTCCATATGTCAAACGCGAAGCGAAGCAATCAACAGAGGCTGTGGGGAGTTAATTTTACCAAACAGTTCGATATAGGAATCGTTGGTGAGCAAGTTGAATCAATTTACAGAGATGCATTGCAAAAACGTTCCAAGCAATAGATAATGCATCGTATGTCACTCTTCCGTAAATCCTCACCTGATCCCGAGATGAACTTAACCTTCTCCAATGCGACCTTTTTTCGGTTTGCTGCACTAACCATCGCAACACTCGCGCTCCTCCTCGCCGTCCATAAAGCAGCTCACGCACTACTCCTTGTTTTCACCGCTTTTTTCTTAGCCCTTGCTTTAAATGCCCCAGTCCGAAAAATAAGTAGCCACCTTCCCGGTAAGCGCAGAAATAGTCGCAAACTTGGAACGGTTATTTCATTTCTGTTCGTCATAATTTTCCTCGGTGGATTTATTGCCAGTATTGTACCGCCACTTATTAAGCAAACCGACAACTTTGCTGCGGCTGCTCCAAGTTTGGTACATGATTTTAGGAGCCAAAACAGCACAACAGGTAGATTTATTCGTAAACACAAATTACAGAAACAAGTAGACAAGTTCTCACAACAATTCTCGTCACGCATCAGTAACATCGGCGGTACAGTGTTTTCAACCGCCCAACGATTGTTTAGCAGTATTTTCTCGCTACTTACTATATT
This sequence comes from Patescibacteria group bacterium, assembly GCA_030272735.1. Taxonomy (GTDB): domain Bacteria; phylum Patescibacteriota; class Saccharimonadia; order Saccharimonadales; family UBA4665; genus JARXKL01. The sequence continues at coordinate 86,828 of JARXKL010000001.1, forward strand.
AGTACTAACTTTCATGATGCTTATAGAAGGCCCTGCTTGGATTAAATTCATGCGCGAGGTACTACCGGACAGACATCACGAAGTTGCAGATCGTCTCGCAGTAGACATGTATAGAGTTATTAAGGGTTATGTTAATGGCCAGGTATTACTCGCAGCTTTAGCTGCTGTTTTGATTATGCCTGCAGTACTCATTCTCGACATCAGCTACCCTATCGCGCTGATGGTTATCATATTTATATGCGGTCTTATACCGATGGTTGGCCATACTATTGGTGCGGCAATAATCACGCTTGTAGCATTGTTTACCTCTTCGTCTGCTGCGCTCATAATTTTGATTTACTATATTTTATATCAACAGATTGAGAATATTTTTATACAGCCAAAGATTCAAGCTAATTCAACCGACATGTCACCATTACTTGTATTTATGTCAGTTGTGATTGGTGTGAGCTTTGGCGGTCTGTTCGGTGGTCTGGTGGCCATACCAGTGACCGGTTGTATTCGCATTGCCCTGCTTGAATATTTACGCAGCCGTAAAATAATTGATACTCCTGAATTCAATAAGATTACAGGGGAAACCAAATAGCGCCATCTGGTGTGTCACGTACGCCGATTTTCTGTTCAGTTAATTTTTGACGCAGTGCATCAGCTTCTTCCCAGTTTTTTTCTTCACGTGCTTTCGTACGACTTTCAATGAGTAACTTAAGATCATCAGAAATATCACCTATATCGCAGAGTTTTAAGCCTAAGAGAGCATCTATACCCTCAAGCATAACTACAAAGTGATCAAGCATATCCTCCTCAATGAGAACAGCAAGCAACTGCGTGCTTACTCGACTGAGAAATGCGAGTGCATGTGGCGTGCTGAGGTCTTCAGCTAATATCGTAGCTAGTTCTTCTGGTACATCACGCAATGAAAAGGTGCCAGCATCGTGAGCGAGAGGCAATGCTTGCCATCGCAGGGCCGCGACGGCTTGTAGTTCGCGTAATCTATTCTGGGCCGCACCAAGATTCTCCCAGCTAAAATGAGCTTGGTTACGATAATGAGATTGCAACACGAGCATGCGGAATGCAAGTGGGTCGTATCCGTTAGCTACTATGTCGCTAACGGTATAAAAGTTATTGAGTGACTTAGCCATCTTTTTGCCATCTATTAAGAGATGCTCATTGTGTGCAAATACTGTGGCGTAAATTGGATCATGTTGTGTAGCAGTGCTTTGGGCAATTTCGTTTTCATGATGTGGAAAAATCAAATCAATGCCGCCAGTGTGAATGTCGAATGGCATGTCCAAGCTCGACTGGCTCATGGCGGAGCATTCAATATGCCATCCAGGTCGTCCAGTAATATTGTGTCCGTCAAGCATGTACTCCCATGCAGGTTCACCAGGCTTTTGTTTTTTCCAAAGTGCAAAATCATGTACCGATTCTTTGTCATATTCATCATTATCAATGCGAGCTTCACTCGTCGATTCTGCAGATATTTCAGTCAGTTGCCCGTAAACTTTGCCGGATTTCCGGTATGCGTCAATATCAAAATAAACGCCGTCTTCGGTAATATAGGCTATTTTATGGTCATATAATGCTGATATAAGTGCTTGCATGTCACCTATATGATCAGTAGCCTTAGTGAAAGTAACTGCCTGAATATCGTTGCCAACTAATTTCATATCAGTAAAAAACTTTTGACTATATTTGTCGGTAACAGTTAGTAAGGCGTTCATTGGATCAGTGTCAGGCATTTGGACACGGCTACCTTTAATCGTTTTGTCGTCTATGTCGGTAATATTCATTACATGAGTAACTTTTCCGGTTTGGGCAGCGACACGACGAACCATATCGGCAAAAATGAATGAGCTCAGGTTGCCTATATGAATTTCGTTGTACACAGTAGGACCACAGCTATATATTCGCAGCCCTGCAGGTTGGAGAGCTGTTACTGGTTCAATTTGTTTGGTACGCGTATTGTATAGTTTCATCGGGTTTATCCTTATCAAGTGTATCAAGTAATTCAGATGCATACGCCAAACATGCATTTTTTGTTTCGTCGAAAGGCGTTGCTGTGACTACCTTAAAGCCGCTTGCATAGGCATGTCCCCCGCCGCCGAACTTTATAGCTATTTCGGCCGCAAGACCAGCTGATGGGTTGCAACGAATTGCTGCGGTAACTTTGCCGTCATCATATGACTTGAAGACAATTGCAATGCGCACGCCGGTAGTTTGCAGCATATCGTTTTGAACAAGCGGACCCGGGTTATAGAGAGGGCTATACTGATTGATTTCGACTTGTGGAACCGTTACGCTGGCAATACTGCCTTCACGGATGAATTCAGTATGGGCTATAAGCTGAGCCTTATATTTGAATATGACTGCGGGCATTTTTGTGTATTCGCGGCGTGATTCTTCAAGTGCTGGACGGTCCACTCCGTGCTCAATCATTTCTGCCATAATACGGTAGGTTTCCGCTGAAGCCAACTGATTACTTAAGCCCTGAGTATCACCTAATATCGAATAGGTAATGCAATCGAGAGCCGGCTTTGCCATTGGCCATCCAAGGTCCTTAGCAAGCATATAAATTAGTTCGCCAGCGGATGCACGGGTGTGGTCGTTCACCATGATATTGGCAAACGGCACTAAATTTTCTACGGTCTGGTGGTGATCGAGCACGGCACAGGGTTTTGATGCCAGTTGCTTTTCTGCCGGCGTGCCTGCTATGCGCTCAAAAAGCGTCATTGTGGAGGCATCGACGATAATACTGGCATCGAATTGTTTCGGCAGGTCTTTTTGGACGCGGTCCCAGCCTAATATGTAGTGGAGGTATCCGGGCATATCTACCGCGCAGTAGAGCAGCGGTTCCTTGCCCAAATCACTCAGAATTTGCTCGAGTGCCAGTGCACTGCCCAGACTGTCGGCGTCAGGGTTATCGGCCTGCACTACGACTACTATATGTGCAGCGGCAACTAATTCTTGCAAGGCGGTTGCTTCATGGTATTTCATAATGTACGCCGTTCTGCGAGTGCCCTACCCAGTGTTATCTGATCGGCATACTCAAGATCAACACCAATCGATAAGCCGCGGGCTAAACGTGATATTTCTATGTTGCGGTCGCCAATTTGCTGCTGGATGTACAGTGCTGTAGACTCGCCCTCTACACTAGCGTTAGTAGCTAATATGAGCTCCTGCACCTCATCTTCATCGATTCGTTTAATGAGTTCTGCGATATGGAGTTGGTCGGGGTTTATCCCGTCAATAGGCGAAACTAAGCCGCCAAGTACATGATACGTACCATGAAATTGACCGGTTTTTTCCAAAGCAACAATATCGAACGGTTCAGCAACAATCGCAACGATAGTTTTATCTCGGCGAGGATCACTGTATAGGTCAGATATTTCCTGCCCTGCTGGCACTAGAGCAAATGTTTTTTTGCAGTAGCCCACTCCGATCTGGAGTCCTTGTAATGCAGCGGCTATTTTATGGGGAGAGTCGTTAGAATGGCGAATGAGGTAGTATGCATAACGTTCGGCGGTGCGTGGCCCGACACCAGGGAGTAAACCAAAGGCGTCGATAACGTCCTGCAGTGCGGGCGGCAGTATGTTCATGCTACAAGCCGAGATTGCCGAGAGCACCCATCATCGGCTGCATCTTCTCAGCAGCAACACGTTGGCTCTCTTGAATCGCTTCTTTGACAGCATCTTCTACCCATCGCTCAAGCTGACCAATATCATCAAGATCCACGGCTGCTGGATCGATATGTACTTTCTTGAGTTTCTGCTCGCCAGTGATTTCTACACGCACGGCGCCATCTCCTTTTTCGACCGTGATCACCAGCTTCTGTAATTCACTCTGAATTTTCTTTACACGCATAAGCATTTTAGCTTGGTCAAATCGGCTCATGGTAGACTCCCTTTAGATACTGCCAGTATATCAGTTAAGACGCTGATATTGAAAGGTGGCTTTAGCCGCTAGATTATGCGGCCAGGCAACAAAATATGCCCGTGTATTCAATATGCAACTTAGAAAGACTGCTATAGATAGTACGGCAATGCCAATTCCTCGGGCTAATGGGTTTCGAGGGAAAACTTTGAGCCATTCATGTAGTAGATACGTTATGCCCATTCCAGCAAAAATATACAGCAGTGGGACTAGCAAGCTCAAGCTCACTGGCCCATGCAGGCCAATCAGTACTCCGCCACCTATCAGGTAAAACAGTAATAATCTTGCTCGGCTGTTTTTCCAGTGTCGCAGATAGAAGTAAATCCCAAGTACGGTGATTGTGAGGGTAAAGATATCCAAAATAGGCATTTTCCCGAGCCACAGGTCTGAATATTCTGGCCCCCTGATAAAAAGATGTAATGGTACCGCTAAAAATTCTTTAAGAACTGAATGCATGTTTGCGAAATGAGTCGGTAGTCCGAGCCATGTTTTTAAGAAGTCGCCAGAGGTAGCTAATCTATATAAGAGTAGCGGTAGCCAGATACTACTAAGAAGGCCAAATATAACTCGCTGAGAGACCGTTGACTCGTTCGTAAGCAATGATTTGTACTGCGGTCGACGCGAATAAATAATAGGTGCGATAAGCCACACCATTCCCGGTATGTATAGTAATAAACCCCATATTGCTATAGTGGAAAACATAAGTACCTTTTTATTCGGAAATTTACCCGTAAGAGAGTGAAGTAAAAGTATAGTTGGTGTTGCCCACAAATAAAGAACATCAAATGAGGCGAGACGAGTAGTATGGAGCGTCCAAGCGCTGCTAGCGTACAGTAAGCCGATGAGCAGCGCAGTTCTCCAGCCATGCCATAGCTTTACGAGCGCAATTAGGCTAAGAACGGAAAGCACTCCAAATAACACATTAGGCAACCTTGTAAGGAGCCGACCGTGATCGATAGCAACGGTAAAGACTATTGAGCGTATAAACTTGAGCGGTAGATACAGCGGATCGTTACTGAGCCCATGCCAGCCGACAATTTGCGTTGAGGCCATTGACTCTTGATAGCTTAAGCCAGGTACAAGACTCGCGAGTCGATAACTGTAAAAGGCCGATAGCCCTGCGAGAACGATGAGCGCTATACCAATCTGAGTTTTATGAGTGAGCAAGAAGGCGCGTGCCTGTTTCATGAGTGTATTATAAACTGCTGGTCGTAATTGCCCTAGTGCTTATAATCAACTAAACGGATCTGCAGCATGCCGGCTATCTACAGAGCGGAAACGCTGCTTTTCATTATCGAAATAGAGTTCTACACTTCCAACTGGGCCGTTACGGTGCTTTTTGATAAAAAGATCTGTCAGTTTTTTGCGATCTGTCTCGGGGTTGTAGTACTCTTCGCGGTAAATGAATGCCACAACATCGGCATCTTGCTCGATTGAACCCGATTCACGAAGGTCTGATAGCTGCGGAATTTGAGGGCTACGATTTTCTACTGATCGACTTAACTGGCTCAATGCAAGCACTGGAACGTTGAGCTCTCTGGCCACACCTTTGAGACCACGCGATATTTCGGATATTTCTTGTACGCGGTTGCCTTCATTGCCAAAACGGTTGCCGCCACTCATCAGTTGCAGATAGTCCACAATAATCAGTCCTAACGGCCTCTGATGGGCTTCGCGGCGGGCTTTAGTGCGTAAATCGCTAATTGTAATCCCTGGCGTGTCATCAATAAATATTGGTGCTTCAGATAGCGTACCCATGGCATGGCCGATCTTCTCGAAGTCGCTATCGGTTAAATTACCAGTGCGCAACGCCCAGGCATCAACACCCGATTCCATGGACAGTAAGCGGTCGACAAGCTGTTCTTTGCTCATCTCCATACTAAAAAACAGGACCGGCTGTTGCGACTGCACCGCAATATTGTGGGCAAAGTTTAACGACAAGGCTGTTTTACCCATTGATGGACGGGCTGCTAGAATAATCAGATCAGATTTTTGGAAGCCAGCCAACAAATGGTCTACATCAGCTAGCCCAGTCGGGACACCGCGAATCTTTTGCTTATCTTTATGCAGTTCATCAAGTCGGTCAAAACTGGCAGCTAAAATAGTTTCTAAGCTGACCATGTCTTGCTTAATATGCTGCTGGCTTACTTGGAAAAGCCTAGTTTCGGCCTCCTCAACTAGTTCTGTGAGTTGTTTTGATTCATCATAGCCAAGTGCAACCATATCTTTTGAGGCCGCAATTAAACGTCGCCGAAGTGCTTTTTGAGCAACGATATCGGCATACTGTTCGACATGACTGGCAGTCGGTACAAAATTTGTGAGTTCAGTTAAGTATGATGGGCCGCCAACTGTATCGAGATGACCATTCCCGCGAAGTCTGTCTGACAAGGTAAGTACGTCTATAGCATCGTGATGCTCGTAGAGCTGAGTAATAGCTTGATATATCCGATTATGTCGCGGATCAAAAAAATCATCGTTCGATATCGTGTCGGCAACTTTGACAATAGCGTCCGTATCAATCAGTAGTGCGCCGAGCAAACTGGCCTCTGCTTCGACGTTTTGTGGTGGTGGCCCAGTGACCATTGACGAATCCATTGCTTCCCTCTCCATTATCTACTAAGAGTCTATCAGTTCCCCGCCGCCAAAAATATTGCTTATGGCTGAAACTGTTTTATTTGGAGCAGTTATCGACTTTCCTAAGGCTGTTTTAGATGATTTGTTTTGCTTATCAAACAGACATTCTATGGTAATATCTTGGCCGGTGAGCTCAGTAATAATATTGGCCAACTTTTGACGGTTACTAGCTTCATTAATTCTTTTTTGATGGAATGCAAACTGAAAAGTTAATACGACGCCAACAGCGCTGAAAGTAGGCTCGGCCATGCGCACCACTCCATAGAGCGTATTATGCTTTTGTTTGAGAGCGGTTAACACTGCTGGCCATACAGCCTGATCAAATACTGCCACCGCAGCACTATCTGTTTTTGCTGCTTTAGTTTGTACCTTCTTTGGAGAATCTACCGGAACTGATTTATCGGGTATTACTTTAACGTCAGGCTCATCCGCGGGAATGTTAACATTCTTTTTTGATTCTTTTAGATTAGTTGTTGATTTAGTAGTAGGTTCTGCAGTCTCGCTTTGGGTTTTCGACTCTTTAGAGCTACTGTAGGTTAATGTTTGCAATAAAATGAGCTCTAGATAACGACCAGGGTCAGGTGAAATAGGCACCTCAAGTAAATTTTGGAGAAGTGTAAAAATTGATTCTTTATCTAGCAACATATTGTTAGCTAAAACTGAGTCCCGTAATAATGCGCTTATTTGTTTCGCAATTGCGGCTGCATGGAAGCCCTGATCAAGCAACTGATTAAGTTGAACAGCCACTTCTGAGCTCGAGCCTGACTGAAGACAGGTAACAAGCTCTCTGACTGCTTCGTCTGAAGGTAGACCTAAGAGAGTTTCGATATCACGAAGCTCCAGCTTTGCCTTTTTCCCGCTTGCTTGATCAAGCAAGCTTATACTGTCACGGAAACTGCCCTCACCATGCTTTGCTAACAGTTCAATAGCTGCATCGCTGACAGAAATGTTCTCACTCTTAGCAATATGTTTGAGGTGTGCGCTGACAGCTGCTGTTGCTACCGGCTTGAAGTTGTATCGCTGAGTGCGACTCACGATGGTGTCAGGCAGTTTGTGCGCATCTGTGGTGGCTAATATGAAAACAGCATGCGCCGGCGGTTCCTCGAGAGTCTTAAGCAGCGCATTAAATGCTTCACGCGTTAACATGTGGACTTCGTCTATGATGTATACCTTATACTTTGCGCTGGTCGGGGCGATATAAACTTTGTCGCGCAGTTCGCGAATTTCATCAATCCGTCGATTGCTTGCTGCATCAATTTCAATAATATCCAAGTGCGCTGAGTCGTCAGTATATGCTAAGCCATTAATCTCGTGCGCTAATATGCGCGCTATAGATGTCTTACCGACGCCTCTAGGACCCGTAAACAGATAGGCATGGCTAATTTTATTTTGTTTCAGCGCCTGTGAAAGGGTATCAGTAATGTGTTCCTGCCCAATAATTTCAGGAAGACTTTTAGATCGATATTTTCGGTAGAGCGCTTGTCCCATAGTAATACCAGTATACGCGGTCTATGTGCAGTTTTCTGTTGTGATATTGCTCTAAGGGGTAACTACTGCTTATATCTGAAGTTTAGAGCGCAGCTTCGAGCGCGGCCCACTCGGCTGTAGAATCGTCTTCAGGAACGTTTACGCTGACTTGATCGCCCGGCTTAGCTTTGAAATATGTGACACTAGCTAATAGAACGCGCAATTTGCGGCCATTTACATCAACAAAATAATGTCCAGCTTCGAGATTGAGCGTGCCAACAACCTGTTTACGAGGAATAGGGCCTATTTGCTTATATAAGAATGCTCCGTCTTCAGCGATAGTGAGCTTAAGAATGTCACCTTGGACGAGTTTGGATTTAGAAGCATAGTTAGCGGGAACAGGATAAGTTTTACCATCTGAGCCAACCATATTTTGGCCATCAAATACACCTTCAATAACCTTGCCTAAAGTATCTTCGCGGGCAACAGGAGCAACCATCTCATCGTCTCCGACGAGGCTAATTAATAATTCTGTGGCTGCACCTAGGCTGGTTTCGGCTTCGCGAATCAGCGCACGTAGGCGTTTGACTTGTTTATCTGGGATGTCTGGCATAATGTCTGTCTCTCGTATCAGTGTTTATGAGGTACACTTTCCTCTTAAAAGTATCACGAACTGCGTTTTATGTCAAAGGGAACAGTTATTCTGTGGATAAGTTGCTAAAAGGAGGCCCCGGAGAGCCTCCCAGCCTTCGAATGGGTAGCAAATTACGCTAGTTCGACGGTTGCACCAGCATCTTCGAGCTGTTTCTTGTGCTTTTCGGCATCTTCTTTAGGTGCCTTCTCAACGACAGTCTTTGGAGCACCGTCAACGATAGCCTTTGCTTCACCAAGACCTAAGCCGGTGATGTCCTTGACTGCTTTAATGACAGCGACTTTCTGAGCGCCTGCATCCTTGAGGACTACGTCGTACTCACTCTTCGCGTCTTCTGCTTCACCACCACCTTCAGCAGGTGCTGCGGCTACTGCAACTGCTGCTGCAGCTGGTTCAATTCCGTATTCATCCTTGAGGATTCCTGCGAGTTCGTTTACTTCGAGCACTGTCAGTCCAACGAGTTGCTCTGCTACTTTCTTTAAATCTGCCATTGTATTCTCCTAGTTAATTAATTGATACGCAGTATGCGTAATTTATGCTGCGGCTTTAGCTTCCAGGCCTTGTAATAATCCGTGCAAATTACCGCCTAACCCACTCATAACGCCGTTGACCGGACCATTAAGCGTATTGATAAGGCCAGCAATGAGCTGATTCTTACTTGGAAGACCTGCCAGGGCTTTGACGTCTGAGCCACTGACGAATGTACCATCAGCACTGATTGCACCCACGAATTCGAGGGTTGGGTTTTTCTTCGCAAAAGTGTTCAAAATCTGCGCTGCAGCTACTTCATCTTCGCCGTTGAAAGCGTAGAGGAGCATTCCCTGCAAGCTCGATGTATCGACATCTTTAAGTGTATCGGTAGCCTTGAGCGCTTGAATGACCAAACGATTTTTGACGACTTTTACGCGGGTGCCATTAGATTTTGCTTCTTTGCGGAGCGTTTGCAATGCTTTGACTGTAGTACCTTCGTACTTCGCGACAACTGTCATCTTAGAAGTGCTCAATAATTCAGCGACCTCGCTGATTACGTCCTTCTTCTCGACTTGTGTTAATGCCATGCGTTGTTCTCCATGTTTTAGTTGAGTAAGACGATCGACCACTGTCCTACTTTCGTTGCCAAACAAAAACGCCTTTGCATCCAAAGACGTTCAAACTTACGATAATCGTATGTAATAGTTTGTACCTTGGCGACGTTATCAAGTCTTTCGACCGTCGCTGTCTCTGGCAACTTGAGATTTATTATACTAGGTTACTGCTCGTCGTGCAACAGGTCAGGAATAAATATTATTCAGACTCCCTAAGGAGGATGGGCTCGTCTTCTGTTGAATGCTGGGGCACTAGCTGCAGCGTTGCTTCTGGATTAGTACTTTGTTCGCTCACAGATACTTTTTCCAAAGCCGTGCGTACTATTCTTTGACCGGCACGGTACATCGCTAGTCTGCTCTTTTCTAATTGTGCAATACTTTTTACTGGGTCTTCATTATATTCTTCTATATCAAAACCTCGCTGCCGCCTGCGAATATCATCTGCAGGAATTGAAGGATGCAATGATCGTTCGCTCATATTGTTACCCTTCCTGATATCCTTCAACTGCTGCCATGAATGGCATATGGCAATTAAGTTCCGAGATTCTACTTCTGAAATTAGTTTGTTGCGCCTTACGATTTTCTTCTTCTTGTTCGACTGTATTTCGAACTGCACATTCATCGAATGTGATTTGATCAATTTCTTCAAATTTTTTATGAACCATTTATATCTCCTTTTTGTGACAAATAAAAAGCTCCCGGTTTGGCGGGAGCTGCTTGTCGTTTTGTAAATTGCAAAAAGCTGCCCGCTACTGGGGGGTGAGAATCACGACCTTTACTGTGAGCATTTGTTGCATAAATGCATGATCGCATACGCTCAGACAGCTGTCAATATTCAAAAAAAGTTGTTGACATAGCTACGATATGGGTCTAAAGTTACCAATTGTGAAAACAAGCACTCAAAATATGCATAACACAAATTGCGCGGCCAAGCGTCTCTTTGTGATTTACGCGTAACCTGAGTCCTTGTTTTAGCAGAAATCAAATAATGTAAAACAGAGGACTCCACTACTGGGGTCCTTTTTTACGGAGAAACTATGGCAGCAACAAGATTACAAAGCGGCGTAGAACATATAACTGACAGACGTTTGGACGAGATGGACGATTTTATTGTTCCCGAATTGGCAAAAATTCATGTTGCCAGTATTTTTAATACCGAAAATAAAATCAAGAAGAATTTATCGTATAAACTAGGCCGTCAAACGGTAAGCTGTTATGTTACACCTGAGCTTATAGTCGCACCTGCAAATGTGGATTTACACGAATACGCATTATTACTGGGGAAAGCTTCAGTAAAAGGTAAATACGTTATAGGCTTTACCATGGTTAATGAAGAAGCAGCAACGTACAGTGACGACGCTACTGCCCTAGCAGAGAAATATATTCAAAGAGACTTCTACAATGATAGCGGCTCAAATGTAGTTCTTTTCGAACAGCCAAGCGAAATCGATTCTGAAAGTCTACCAAGACTAGCACGACTGCGTGAGCTGATTGCTGGGTTAGATGTTCCGTCTGCGGTTATCATAGCTCAGTAGTTTACGGTTAGCCGCCCATTTGCTGCAGCTTGAACTGCGTGTATCGTTCTGCAGCTAAGCGTGTCAGTTCTTCGTCTTCGCCCGAGTTGACGAATTTCATGGCTTCTCCAAGCAGGGGGTGAACTTCTGAGAGTTTCTCGTGCATTTGGAGGACGAGTTTGCGGTATCCTGGGTGGCCCTGTGGGCTCGTGCGGAGTTCGTGTAAGTGGAAAGCTTCGCGGGCGTTATAAGTGACCTTCCAGCGCATACGGTGCCCGAGGAGCGTGGCATACTGGGCCTCGAGTCTATAGCCAGCCTGCTGCAAAATGCTATAGAGCTTGAGGCTGAGATCAAAACAAGCTTCGAATTGATCAGTCATACCGGCGGCCTCGACGAGTTGCGGTATTTCGTAGCCATAACGAGGCGTAAGTTGCTGCCAATTAAGATCATCAACCATACGATGCCTCTGTAAATCCCGGAAAATACCATAATCACAAACCAGATCCCAGCTGTAATGGGCTTTTTCGATGGCACGACCAGGCCGGTGGCGACGATTGAGGCGTTCACCCATATAAGTGTTGAAAACTGTTTGTCGCTGAGAATAATCCCAATTACCAACTTCAGCCTGAAGTTCTTCTAGTGGCAAACTGCTGTGTTCATAAAGCATATCGGGCACGAGCAACATCTCGTTCTTAGGCCAATAATCTACCAGTGTGACAGGCTCCTGATTAGTTGTGGAATGTTTGTCACTTAAGTATTCTTTTGCTAAGTCTGCAACAGCGTGACGGGTGTTGGCGTTATACGCAATGGTTGCACCACCGCGCTCTGGTTTGTCGGCGCGCTCTAAGAACATCGGAACGATTTTACGGGCCTGCTTTAGTAAGTCTTCGCCCGAAGCCTGTGCTTCTGGCAAGTCATCACCAAGTAAATGCGTAATGAGGCTCTCTAGGGCTTGGCCAGATGCGAAGACGCCAACAGTCGATTTTGTGGCGACAGGTAGCACTGCTCGTACAGCGTCACAAGCTTGAGCGCGGGTGGCCCCTTTCCAGGCAATATCTCGTTCAGCTGCTGGCACTGACGAATGCGCCTGCACATACTCGGTTAAGGAGCGGACCATGGTCGAATACAACTCAAAGAGCTCATCCATAATCTGGTTGTATTGTGTTTGTATTTCTGGTTCAAAGTGCCCAGGAGTGTAATAACGGTACTTACCATTCGCATCTTTCTGATCAAAGTAGATGTAGCGCGTTGATTGTTCAAGGTAAGAAGCCATACGCCCCCACTCGAGCTTTTTGGTAAGCAGGTTCGATGCACCTTCGAATACAAAGTGCAACCCGCCCAGCTGCTGCACTGAATCATCGCCGTAGGCAGTAATGACTCTTTGGAGCAATTGCTCATCCTTGCCCAGCTTACCGGCAAATTCGTCGAGTAAAGTTATGCGCATGTCGTCCCCGCGGCGGCTGAGGCGTGCCATGGCAGCAGCAATAGTTATCGGACTTAATTTGTCACTAAAGGCGTAGACGTTACCGTCAACGCTGGTTACGGCTCCTGCCAAGTAGGCCTCGCCTGCCTTTGTAACAGTGATTCCGCTGTCAGTTTTATGCAGAAGCGGTTCATCGCTTTCTGCTATTTGGATTGGTTCGTCGTGGGGGAGGCTTACCGCTACTGTTGGATCCAGAGGCGGTTCATGGGGAGCTGGCGCAGGTAACGGGGCCGGCACTTGTAGTTGGGCAATAACTTCCTTGATTGGTGTTGCGGCGGCCAGCACCTTCGATGGTTCGCGGGTGCCGAGCTCGGCGGATACTAGTTTCCAGATTTCATCGGAGACTTGTTCTGGCGAACTAGTTGCATAAACTACTGGCAGGTTACGCTGTTTTGATTCCCACAAATAGCCAGAACGTACTCGTTCTAGAAATGCGTCATCGAGGTTGTCGAAGCGTTCACCGTTATAACGGTCTCCGAGTCGTTCTCTGAGTATAGCAACGGGGGCATCGAGCACAATACATAGGTCAGGCTCCATCCCACCGACTGCAAAATTTATAATACTGTTAATAGTATTATAATCCGGCACATCACCGCGGCCATAATACTGAATAGCAAGGGTAGTTAAATAATTGCGATCTACGAGACAAATGACTCCGTTGGCTACGCTATCTTTAATAACCCCAAGGCTTTGCGCACGCGCAGCATTGTAAAGCAGCACTTCTGTTCGTGTATTCATAGGATAACGAGGGTCTTGAGTAAGCTGTCGGATGGCGCGTGCCGTAAGATCACTCTGGCTGTCTGGTTCGCGGAGGGTCCGCACCGGCAAGCCTGCAGCTTGCAACCGTCGAGCTAACTCGAGTAATTGTGTAGTCTTCCCGACACCTTCAGGGCCTTCGAGCACGATGTATTTGCCGACATTATTCATAGGATAAGCCTTCGATCTTACGAGGCATTTCGCGGACGTCTTTGTAGGCCCGCGGCAGCATCATATCTGGCGACCACGTCTGTATTATTTGCTCGAGATCAGTTCCTTGCTGGTATTTACCACTGAACCCACCGTCGCGACCAGCACCGTAGGTGCCTTCAACTGCGCCAGTTTCCACAAACACAGCCTGAGCTATGCGTTCGCCAACTGGTATAAGAACTGTCTCGCGCTCGTTCAGATTATAAATTTCAAGCGTCAGACGGTTGATGTAGCCAGGATCAACCCAGCCAGCATCAAAACAAACTGCTATCCCGTTACGGCCCCAGCTAGAGCGAGACTTTACCTCATATGCGCCAGGCGGTTTGATACCAAAGAATTCATGAGTGTGTGCAAGTATGCGTTCACGAGGCTTAAGGCTAATAACTGGGTGGTCGAGCGGAATGTTCGTAACAGGCTTAAAACCGTTGAGCTTGCACCATTCGCCGTGAGGCATGGCTTTATATGGTCCGTCAAAGTATCGTTCAACGTCTTCTTTGTCAAAAGGGTTATAAATAGTTCGGTCCTGCATGCGCTCAATGCGGTAGAAATAATAACCGAGGGTAACATCGAGACTAGCGTGACTAATGTGTTTCGGGTTGAACGGATGGCAAACAATGTGGCCTTCATCAAGGGCTGCTCTGATCTGTTTGTTGCTATAGACTCCCACTAATGCGCTCCCTTCAAAACTTCATTTTATTGTAGTGTAGGCGAACAGTTTTAAGCAAGCATAATAACAATGTGTTTTTTACGCAAATAGATGTTGGATTGTGCTAAAGCTTATTTCTTTGAGAACTGTAACGCGACTTGAGCGCATTGTTTTTCAGATCTGAGTATACTGTTTGCGCTACTCCAATGAGCTCATGCAGTGAACCGTCGTTGCTTATGATGGCATCAGGCTCAATCAGTTTTGATTCTCGCTCTGTTATCTCATTTGCATCGCGCACTACGATGTTAGGCCGTTCAATGGTTAGAATATGTCCGCCAGCAGCCCTTAACGCCGCCGCATCCGCGGGAAAACGTACGCCTCCCACTGTTGCCAGTTCAATAGCACGAGTCGTTGCTATACGCCGTGTTATTTCTCCATACCAAATATCGCCACTTACATTCTTTGCAAGATATCCACCAAGCCACTGCAATAAACTTCGGTACTGTTCTTTAGAGTCGAGGGTTATAGCACCTTGCTGTAATGAATGATCTCGAGCCAGCGTCTGAGTGAATTCAAAAAGTTTCGCAAACTGATCAGGATTTGCTGTGACAGCTTGTGTAGTAACTAAACCTTTAGTTTTCGGGAGTGGTTGATGAGTTACTTGCAGCACGAGATCAGGCAGTGGTTCTAGCCACTTATTGAGTTCAGTGTAGTCACCGCTAAAATCTTTGTTAAGCTGTTCAACGAGTAGCGCGTTGCCGATCTCTGCAATTAACTCCCAGCTCTCCCAATGCACATGCTTTTCTTGCATAGCAGCTAAAAACTCAGCAAACGTCGTTTTGCCACTGCCGATTGCACCACTGAGCCCGACTAGTATCATCCAGCTAGTATTGCATAGCTCTTATGCTCGAAACAAATTAGGAGAGCTGAGCGATGTCGACTGAAACTGACGGACCCATGCTGGTCGTAAGGTGTACGGCTTTAATATATGTGCCCTTAACGCTTTGAGGCTTGTTAGACTTAATACTCGCCATAACTGCGGATACATTCTGTAACAACTGAGTCGTTGTGAAGCTAACCTTGCCTACACCTAAGTGAACGATTCCGGTAGTGTCTACACGGTACTCAACGCGACCGGCTTTAGCTTCAGAAACTGCTTTATCAATGTCGTTAGTTACCGTTCCACTCTTAGGGTTCGGCATAAGGCCACGTGGACCAAGGGCACGCGCATATTTACCAAGCTTTGGCATAAGCGCAGGCGTAGCAATCAGAATATCAAAATTCATTTGTCCCTTATCGAGCTGCTCAAGTAGTTCATCGGTGCCGGCAATGTCTGCACCAGCAGCCTTTGCTGTGGCAACGTCATCGGTAAGAACGGCGACTTTAACTTTTTTGCCAGTTCCGGCAGGTAACACGAGATTATCACGGATATTTTGATCAGCATGACGAGGATTAACGCCGAGGTTAATATGCATTTCGACCGTCGCATCAAATTTAACGTGACTGGTTTTTTGAGCTAAAGAAACTGCTTCTTCGAGCGTATAGTTCTTGTCAGCTTCTAGCAACTCGGCGCTTTTACGGAAATGCTTACCGCGGCGCTCTAAGCGTGAACGGGTAATCGGAGACGCGCCTTTAGGCTTCTCTACTTCATCTTCTTTGCGTTCTTGACGAGCTTGTTCAGCGTCTGCTTCTGCGAGTGACTTGGCACTGCGCTTTCCTGCTTTAGCAAGCTTAGGCTCTTCATCAGAGTCGCTCTCTGCAGTTTTCTCAGCTGTGGCCTCTTTGTCTGCAGGGCTTGGCGCCTCGTCAGTCATCTGCTTATTATTAATTAGTGCCTGAATTTCAGTGATTTTTGCCTTCGCATCGACATTGATGCCTAATGCTTTTGCTTCTTCTAATAATGCTGCTTTACTCTGTGCCATGTGATTTCCTCTCGTGGTGCTAGCGGCCTTAGCCTCCCACAAATTAATTATTGTTCTTGTTCCGGATCTTGCTCGTCCGAAAACGCTCGATCGTCTTCATAGTTTTCATGAGCCATAGTTCCTAGGTGGTGTAAGGCTTCAATGTTTAAGTCAATATGCTCAGCGGGCGGAATAGATACATCTACCATAAATCTGCATAAGTTTGCTCTCGAAAGTGTGCGAGAGCTTTGGATATCAAAGTCGCAGTTCTCGAGACTCATTGTTTAGCTTTCAACCTCAACGCCCATAGAGCGAGCTGTACCGGCGACCATCTTTTTAACGGCGTCGATATCTTCGGTGTTCATGTCGTGTGCTTTGTCGGTCGCAATTTTAGTCAACTGTGTATCAGTGAGCTTTTTACTGATCTTTTCGCTGTTAGGCTTTCCAGAACCTTTCTGAATACCAAGTTCTGCACGAATGCGGTCATCTGTTGGTGGCCCGACAACGCGAAATGCCATGGTTTTATCATCGAAAATTGTAATGTGGGCAGTTAATGCTTGGCCCTGCATATCTTTAGTGGCGTCGTTGAATGGACCAATGAAGTCCATCATATTTACGCCGTACTGGCCGAGCGTGCTACCTACAGGAGGCGCCGCACTAGCTTGGCCGCCCTTAAGTTTCATCTTTAGATTTGCTTTTACTACTTTTGCCATAATGATTTTCGAACCGCATGTTTCAGCGATTCTCCTTCCCTTTCTTGTTATGATTTGTCCGGCTTCGCCAGAAGATTTAATAAGACAGAAGTGCGTAACAAATAAATTGTAACAGAGTTTACCCCTGTTGTCTAGTGATGCGTTCTTCGATAGCGTATGCTTTATTTTCTAGCTCTCGCTGGATTACTGCATATGGGCCAGCGACTACTGTAGTTGCTAGTATAAGTGAACTCATTGTTTTTATGGTGCTACCGAGCTCTTCAGTGTCGTGAATTTCAAAACCAGCTTTGACTGCACATACACCCATCGCCATGCCGCCAACACCGAAGAAAAACTTACTCATGCCACCCAATGTGTTTGCCATATCGCGGTAATGCTGAGGAGTTTTTTGTTCTTGCATGTTACTCGTTCCAGAAATGTCGCGTTGCTAAACTCCCCGCCGCAGTAATCGCAGCATATGCGAAGGTTTTTATAGTCGGTTGTTGTTCGGCGATAGTAGTAATAGTTTCACCAAGCCCAGCAGCTGTTACTAGTCCAGTTAAGGCTCCGACTACTGTGCGTAGTTCTTGGTAGCGTTCATTGTGTTCAGATTCGTTTGGAAAATTATTGTAGTTAGCCATATACAATATTTATAGCACAAATGTTAGAAATAAGCAATTTTAACGCTATTACACTCGTTTGACTTGGAGGCCGTCAAGTTCGACAGGCGTTTCGCGGCCGAACATGTTTACAAGTACTTTAAGTTTGCCCTTCGCAGGATCGATCTCTGAAATACTGCCATCGAAGCCTTTGAATGGTCCGTCGGTGATACTAACCACTTCGCCGAGTGCAAAGTCAATCTTGTGCTTAGGCTGCTCGAGGCCCATGCGCTTTTGGATCTTTTCAATTTCATCCTGTTCGACAGGAGTTGGGTCGGTACCCGAGCCGACGAAACCTGTGACCGATGGGGTATTGCGCACAATGTACCATGCGTCTTCGGATAACTTCATGTGGACCAAAACATAACCCTGGAATATGCGCTTTTCTACAACTCGGCGCTTTCCGTTCTTGATTTCAATCATTTTTTCTTTAGGAACTAAAACTTCAAAGATCTTGTCTTTCATGTCTAAGCTGTCAGCACGTTGCCGGATGCTTTCAGCAACTTTTTCTTCATATCCACTGTAGGTATGAATGGCGTACCATCGTTTACTTGTGTCATATCTTTTGATTGTGCTCATATAATCTGATCCTTTACTTTAATAAGATGTCTCTAAATAATCTATCGAGTCCGAAATCGACAACTGCAACAATGACACCAAATACTGATGCAAATAAAATAACTGCAAAAGTCAGTTGTCGTGCTTTTTCCCAATTGGGCCAGGTAACTTGGCGCAGTTCTGCCCAACTTCCGCGTACATACTTCGGTAGCAAAACGCGACCGATTATACGAAATGGCTTGCGAAGGAATTTGAATGGACCAAAACCGCCAATTTTGCGGCCGGCGCTGCCTATAGGCCTAAAAACCGGTGCTGCCACTTTGCTGCTGGCAGTCTTTGCACGTGTAAAACGCTTTGGCTTGTCACCTTCTTCGCTGGCTTTAATAGCCCGCTCACGAAACGTTTCTGGATTTTTAACGAGCCGTTTTTTGGTTTTATTATCTGTCGGCTGATTCTCTGCCATGATGCTCCGGTACTCCCACAATTACGCCAAATAAAAAAGCCTACATGATTTTGTAGGCAACTGTTGTCAAGCATAGCAGGTGATTTTACTTTGGTCAACTGATAGGCCTAGAGCTGCTATTATAATGAGATGACGCTTATACTTATAATGCTCATTGCCGCTGTAGTTGTAGAATCAAGCTTATGGCTAAAGCCAGTCTGGCATTTCCGCAACGCAATAGCACGAATACTGATGATAGCCAATATAGTGTTGTTCATTGCAGCAGGTATTACACACCCAGCAATATGGAATGCTGTATTGCTGTACTTAGGACTTTATAGATCAGTTAATATGCTGCGGATTATTCGTAACCGACTGCCATCTGACTATTTGTATCACGCTACTTGGCGCACCAGCCAGGTTCTTATTCTCCTGCAGCTTATCGTTGTATTCCTAGCCTACTTCACACATTATGTAAACATTCCCAATCACGCCCTGTTATATGTGAGCGGCTGCCTTATACTTCTGCTAAACCTACTTTTACTCTTGCATTTGCACAGACAGCTGCGCGTGACAATGCCAAAAATGCTTACGCAAGATGGGGAATCGGACCACATGCCGAGTGTATCAGTGCTCATCCCCGCTCGAAATGAAACCGTAGAGCTACAGGAATGCCTTGAAGCGTTGCTTAGGTCCTCATATCGTAAACTCGAGATTATTGTTCTTGACGACTGTTCTCAGAACAATCGCACTTCGGAAATCATCAAAAGTTTTGCACACGACGGCGTGCGGTTTATACCTGGCAACATACCACCTAAACATTGGTTAGCCAAAAATCACGCTTACAACCGACTTGTCGAAGAATCTAACGGAGAAATACTGCTGTTCTGCGGTGTCGATACTAGGTTTGCGCCTGAGACTGTTTCGCAGTTAGTTAGCGAGTTGCAGTCACGTAAGAAAAATATGCTTTCAGTACTTCCTATCAACATATTGCCTCAGCAGTCGTCAATTCTCTCAAGTGCTGTCCAGGCCACCAGATACGCTTGGGAATTTATGCTACCTCGTCAATATATAGGACGTCCGGCAGTCCTGAGCACATGCTGGCTAATTACTCGCAAACAGCTGAAAAATAGCGGTGGGTTTAATGCTTATAAACAAAGTATTGTTCCCGAACGGTATTTTGCAAAAGCAGCTGCAGCAACAAACGATAGTTACAGCTTTCTGCAATCGCCTAAAACTGGAAGCGTAACAACTAATAAAACATTTGTAGACCAAAAAGACACTGCAGTTCGAACGCGCTATCCATTGTTGCGTAAGCGTCCTGAAAACGTCGTTATGTTTTGCATAGCCAATACATTGCTTTCGATTTTTCCATTTGCTCTGCTTATAACTGCGTTGCTAACCGGTGACAGAACATTGCTTGCAGTAAGTAGCGCAAGCTGCGCATCGCTGATGATAATGGGACTCATGATGACAAAATTGCTTTACCGCCGATTACTCTGGCGAGGAATATTGCTATTTCCGATGCAAACTATAATCGATATCATTCTGCTCAACATCTCACTCCATAGGTATGAATTTAGTGAAGTGCTATGGAAAGGCCGTAACATCTGTGTCCCCGTAATGGAGGTTATTCCAAGATTGCCAAAGCTCGACTAAGCAAGATTTGGTACGAAAATAGTGAATGTTGAGCCTTTGTTGAGCTCACTTTGCAAGTCGATCTCGGCGTGTATCAAACGCGTTAATTTCATCGTGACATATAGGCCAAGTCCAGTACCGTTTGCTTTTCGGGTTCTATAATCTTCTGATCGGAAAAATTTATCAAACACTTGATGTTGATCACCCTTTGCTATGCCGATTCCCGTGTCATGTATAGCAAAGCGTACGCCTTTAGGCGCTGTCTGGGCTTCGATTGTTACCGAGCCTTTTTCGGTGTATTTGATGGCATTGGTTATAAAGTTTTGAAGAATTTCGCGTGTGTAGAGCTTGCTCGACTGTAGTAGTTCGAGCTGCGGATCGAGCACCGTCTTAATCTGCAATCCTTTAGCTTCGGCCTGCGTTTCATAATTGTGCGAAAGTTCTTTGACTAAATCATGCACATTAATAGGTTCGACGTTCACCTGCAAAACACCGCGCTCGGCACGACTCAAGGTTGAAAGGTCGTTGATCATATCTGCTAAAAATAATATTTGGCTATGGGTTTCTTTGAGCGTTGCGCGAATCGTGGCTAAATCGCCAGTCTTATCGGCAATAAATTCTGCGTTACTGATGTTCCCTTCTGCTATAGCAATTGGAGTGCGTAATTCGTGACTGACAACGCTGATAAACTCGTCGCGCTCTTCTTCGAGGGATTTTTCACGGGTAATATCGCGGAGTAAGATTACATAGCCTTTTTGGCCTTTTTCGCCGTAGCCCAACCGTACTGGTGCGATACTCATGTATAAATTGATACGGCTGCCATCAGCATATTTAAGCAGCAAATCGCGATTTGTGATCGGCACTTTAGCACTTTGAATCATAGTAATGATATCTACTGCTTGGTTCTCGGCGTCAATCGGGTTCAGTAAAGTAGTAATTGGCTTATTGATGGTAATAGTATTGACGTCGAACACGTTAAGCGCTGCGCCGTTATACATTACGATATTCACTTTTTCGTCCACCGCTATAACGGCGTCCGCCATGCTATTAATAAGGCTGGTTAAACGCTCGTGTTCGAGATGTTCATTTGCAGCGGTTTGTTTTTTAGTAACCATAAGTGTGATTACAGTATGCCATACCTTAGCTAACGCGTGAACTATGGAGCATCGGCTGGTAGCTACGCATAGCTTTACGGCGGGCTGGTAAGCCGGGCACGATTCGTTTCATTGTTTCCCAAAAATCAGGCCCGTGGTTTAAATGCTGTGTATGAGTTAATTCATGAAGTAATACGTAATCAATCAGCTCCCATGGTAGCTGCATCAGATACAAATTGAGTACTATATGCTTTTTCTGGTCACAACTTCCCCAGCGACTTTTGAGCTGCTTAATCGATACATCTAAGTATGCAAAGCCATATTTTTTCGCTAAAGCGTCGATGCGCTGCGGAAGCAACTTTTCGGCTTGTGATCTGAGCGCGCGTATACTTGCGCTGGTAATGACTTTTTGAACTGCTGGAGAGTCTGGGGCTATATACGAAGGATAGCGGACCACTACTTTGCCGGGTATAACGCGGCTGCTTACTTTTTTAGCAATCGGCGATGGGAGCAGTTCTAAATGATGTGCTTTACCAATTGCCTGCCCATTCTGCATGACTGTCGCCGGTTTTTTCTGTGCGGTTATCCATCCCTGCCTTGATTTCGCAAATTTTAAACCTGCAGCATATGGCGTCCATGTTGGGATTGTAACGCGGATAGTGCCCGTTGAAGTAACGCTCAGCCGTAAAGAAGTGGCGCCTTTACGCTTATAAATGGTTACCTGGAGGTCCTCATGTAAGACAAATGTCTTGAAAGCCATGGTTTAGAATTAACGAATGCGGATATTGCGGCGGGTCATATCAACTCGACCAACATTATTTGGAACAAGATTGACCATGCCGGGCTTAATAGTACGAGAAGCAGCTTCGTCGCTCGTCATCACGCCGAGTTCACGGAGTTTACTGACGACAGCGCTTTGCTGCATATTAAAAAGATGCTTGCCGCTTACGACCGCGAAATTCTCCCCTTGCTTGGGGTTTTGCATGTGACCTACCACTTGCTCGAAGGTAGAACGGTCCCACTGAGCTGCATATTTATCATCGGCACGGCGGCGATCGCGTTTTTGGTTACGGGCAAAGGCTGTATCCGGATCCATCTGGAACCAAACAAGTACTGGCGTAGTGTGATTGCGATAGGCCATATCAAATAAAGCGCGGCGTTGGCCCGAACGGAGAGCGTTAACATCATATGCAACGCTGAGACCCGCAGATAGAAACTCTTCAGTCATGTAGTCCATCAACTGAGTTACGATGTCGTTTTCTTGTTTGTCATAACGTGGTGATTCAAACAGTTCACCGCGGATACGATCGGCCTGCAAATGAGCAGCCTGTACATTCTCGCAGAATTGACGTGCGAAGTAGGTTTTGCCTGCACCTGGGTAGCCATAAAACAGCAACAAAAAGGGCTTGGAAGGATATATTTTGGCCATGTGTATATATGTATAGCAGATTTTACGGAGGTTGAAAAGGCAAAACAGATGACAATACGAGCAATTTGGCATAGAATAAATCAGTTGCCTATAGGGGTATAGTACAACGGTTAGTATAAAGGTCTCCAAAACCTTAGATCGTGGTTCGATTCCACGTACCCCTGCCAAATAAAAATGCCGACCATCGTGTCGGCCTTTTTATTTGTTTGCGGTTCGCGGATCTGAACCACTCAGGCCGAAGGCCGTGGTTCGAAGATCAAAGCCACGCGCAGGTGCTTGCACCGAGCATGGCTGCAGAGCGCAAGCCGCAGGCTTATACACGCACCATTAAATAAGCCGTTCATGCTTGCATCTAATAAATTCATCGCCATAATCTATGACATAAGAGGAGTTATGTATGACAGATAACAAGATTGAACTCATAAATACGGACAGCGATGGATATGTTATTCCAGGTGAAGATTGGCATAAATTTCCTACCCGAGAAAACGCATTCGGTGGTTATTGGCCTACTACATATAGAGGCTGGGGTGTATTTATCGGCGATTTAGCATTACGTGAAAAGATGGATGACATACCAAATCGCATAATATCTGCTTTCGCAGAAGCTGCGGAGCCTCCAATAGACGGTGAAGACCTTAGCCACTTTAGCGAAGGAGTCATCATCGCAAGTTTAGTTAAAAGACATCATCGAGACACCGGAATAGTATAGTCAAAAGGTCGGCCTGAGTGAGGGTGTTTAAAAGTGTCTGGGTTAGTATTTACTTGACTAACTCAAGTATCTTAATCTAAAATTGTTTACATATGAACAATACTGCAACTTCTGACCTACCCGCCCTCCGCGTCGTTAACTTAGAAAAAACTTATGCCACAGGCACGAAGGCCCTAAACGGCATCAGCCTCAACATTCCTCAAGGTTCATTCTTCGGCCTGCTTGGTCCGAATGGTGCCGGTAAATCGACCCTAATCCACTGCATTATGGGTCTGGCAATGCCAACTGGTGGAACCGCAGAAGTCATGGGTCATGATGTTGTCAAAGACTACAGAGCAGCCCGCCAGCTCATCGGTTTAGCGCCACAAGAAGTTAACTTAGATTGGTTCCTTTCTGTTGAAGATACACTCGATTATCATGGTGGTTACTACGGTATGCGAAAAGCCGAACGCAAAGAGCGTATCGACGAGCTCCTCGAGGCATTTTCGTTAACCGAAAAGCGCAAGATTAATACAAGATTCTTATCTGGAGGCATGAAGCGTAGAGTAGTGCTGGCACGAGCGCTAATGCACCGCCCTAAAATGCTTATTCTCGATGAGCCAACCGCTGGCGTCGACGTTGAGTTAAGGCTTGAACTCTGGAAATACATGAGCCGCGTAAATAAAGAAGACAAGACAACTATTCTGTTAACGACTCATTACATTGAAGAGGCCGAGCAGCTCTGTGACCATTTAGCGCTCATTAACGGGGGCGAAATTATTAAGACTGGCACCGGTGCAGAACTCAAAAAGCATTATAATAAAAAAACTTTAGAAGATGTGTACTTAGAACTAGTAGGTCGAGGCGAACTGACCCGTAGCAGCCTTACAGGAGCAGACAAATGACCCGCGTTGAATCATTACTGCCATTTTGGACCGTATTACGACGGGAGCTGACTCGCTTTTGGGGAATCAAGCGCCAGACTATTTTAGGTCCAGTGCTCGAAACGTATCTCTATATAAGTGTGTTTGGGGCAGCGCTCGGTAGCCGCATCAGCCACCTCGATGGGTACCGCTACATCGTATTCATTATTCCAGGACTGTTAATGATGAGTTTCGCAATAAATATTTTCTCAAATAATTCGTCATCACTTTTTCAGCAAAAAATGCAGCACTCTATTGATGATCAGCTGGCATCACCCGTTTCTAACACACAGCTATTGCTCGCCTACGGCATGGGCGGCTTTATACGTGCGCTGATTGTAACTGGTATTACCTACTTAACAGCACTTATTCTTGTAGATGGCCTGCCGATGGCCCATCCATTTCTCTTTATTTTAAGCTTTATTCTCATTGGACTATTCTTTGCAATGCTCGGAGTGCTCGTTGGATTACGTGCTGAAAAGTTTGACGACATTAGCCTCTACCAGACATTTATACTGCAGCCGCTTATATTCCTAGGAGGAGTGTTTTACTCAACCTCACTATTGCCGCCGTTCTTTAAAACACTTTCTCAGCTCAATCCAATCCACTACATGATAAATACGGTTCGGTATTCTATGCTTGGCAAGGCAGATGTAAACGTGGCAGTAAGCCTGTCTGTTATTGGTGCATTTGGTTTCGGTTTATTTATACTCAATTACATCTTATTCCAGCGGGGCTATAAACTACGAAGTTAATGTCCATAGTGGCTATGCTTGCATAAATAACCCCTGTTATTCATAATGCTCATCTTATGACTGATATTGCAGCTAACTTTCATCGAAATACCTTTGAGCAGCGTATGCTCGATGAAGTAAACAAATGTAGAGAAGAGTTTGCATTAGTTATACCGGGTGAATCCGAGATAACACTTCCTGAAGATGCAACTATTAAGGCAGGCCTGATAATCCATCAGCCAGTTGCTATTAATGTTTGGCCTAAAGTTGTGTATGCGGAAAGTGAGCAACATGATGATTTGTCTGAAGAGTTTACGACGCTGCTGAATACCGAATTACCGACGCGCGGGATTTTTACAGTAAGGAAACCTAAAAAACATTTACCTTCAGATGTTATAGAAGCAAGTCGAGATCTTTTTCGACACCAACGTAATGTGTTAGGCGGCTATGTGCTATTGGAAAGTGATCAAACGGGAGTACTGCTTATGGAAAAATTTATTTCTAAGTTGTTATTGCTTAGGGCTGGTATAGGACTTACAGTTAGCGGTAAACGGCCTAAAGCCACTGCAGAAGAGCGAGCATTTTCTGCGATCGAACGTGCCGTACCAAAGCGTAGACAACTACAGAAAATTATCAGACCTCAAAATCCTGATTTGTAGTAATTTACACTGTTGTAAAAAAGCTTTGACTTAGTAGTCATTTGCTCTACAATATAGAGGTAACGCGCTTGTGCTAGAAGTGTAAATTGCTTATACTTAAGCTAGTTAAAACCAAAGAACCTGAAAAAAGAGGGTAATGAAAATACTGATGCTAGGGTGGGAACTGCCACCTCATAACAGCGGTGGACTGGGAACAGCATGTTTGCAGCTCTGTAGAGCCCTCTCGAGACAAGATATCGATCTTGAATTCGTTCTTCCCTACGACGCCGATCATGGCATCGACTTTATGAAAGTAACTCCAGCCCAACCACAAGGCGTGGCATCTGTTATACGATCCGGAATAGCTTATGACAGTTACAAATACGTTAATGAAGATGGTTCCGAAGAGTGGCTCAATATTTATGATCAAGTTGCCCTTTATGAAGAGTCGGTTGCAGTTTTAGTTGAAGAAAAAGAGTTTGATATTGTTCATGCACATGATTGGCTCACCTTCCGAGCGGCATTACGTGTCAAAGCACTTAAGAACTGTCCGATCATCTTGCATGTACACTCAATCGAGGCCGACCGCGCCGGTAGCAGCTTCGGTAACCCCTTGGTGCACGAAATTGAAGCTACGTCATTTGCCCTTGCCGATCGTATTATTGCTGTTAGCCAGCACACTAAAAATTGCATTATGCGTGAGTACGGTGTGCCGGGAGATAAAATTGAAGTTATTCATAACAGCATCGAGGGAGGCGACATTGCTCCGTTGAGCGACGAAAATGCTTACAAATATCTCGAAGTAATGCGAACCCTAGGTTATCGAGTAGTCGTGAACATAGGGCGCCTAACGATTCAAAAGGGTTTAACGAATCTGTTGTTGTCGGCTAAAGAAGTCATTGAACGTGCACCGAAAACGCTCTTCTTAATTGTTGGCAGCGGTGATCAGTACTATGAACTGCTGACTCTCGCAGCTAGCCTAGGAATAGGCGATAAAGTGTTATTTACAGATTTCCAGCGTGGCAAGAACTTACGCGATGCCTACAAAGTGGCTGATCTGTTTGTGATGCCTTCTGTATCTGAACCATTTGGTTTAACGCCGCTTGAGGCTATAAGTTTTGGGACACCGAGCCTCGTCAGCAAACAGTCTGGCGTCAGCGAAGTGCTCAGAAACAGCCTCAAAGTGGACTATTGGGATATCGATGAAATGACAAACCAAATTGTTAGCGTCGTACTAAGTGACTCTCTCAGAGACGAACTTATGCGAAATTGCGCCCTGGAATACAACAAATTGTCGTGGCATGATGCCAGCACTAAAGTAACCCAGATTTACCGCGATCACCACGTTGGAGCTAGATCATGACCGACACGAAAGCAATCGTCCTCTATCTGCATGTGCACCAACCATACCGCATCCGACATTACACCGTATACGACACAGCGCACAATCATAACTACTTCGAGGCACCATACGAAGACCGGCGTAGCAACGAGCGCATACTTCATAAGGTTGCCGAGAAGTCTTATTTAGCGACCAATACCCGCCTGATGGCTATGTTAGCCGAAAACCCCGGTTTTAAGCTGAGTATTTCTATTACAGGTACCATCATTGAACAGTTAGAACGCTGGTCTCCACAGGCGCTTAAGTCCTTCCAAGATCTATTTAACACGGGTCGCGTGGAGATTGTTGCTGAAACCTACCATCACAGCCTGGCGTTCTTTTATTCTCGTGCAGAATTTGAGATGCAAGTGGAGATGCACAAGAAAAAAGTGCAAGAAGTTTTTGGTCAGACGCCGCGCGTTTTCCGCAATACCGAACTTTCATACAATAATGATCTTGCTGTATGGGCCGACCGCGCTGGCTACAAAGGCATTTTGACGGAGGGATGGGATCCAATTTTAGACTGGCGAACATCTAATTTTGTCTATCGTCCTACTTATACTAATCAAATTCGACTTCTCATGAAAAACTATAAGCTGAGTGATGACATTGCCTTCCGATTTGGAAATCATGATTGGGCTGAATTCCCTCTTACTGCCGATAAATTCTCGCACTGGTTATCTGAAGATGAAAACGCCACAAACTTTAATTTGTTTATGGACTATGAGACATTCGGCGAACATAATTGGCATGAATCGGGCATATTCGGGTTCCTTGAACACTTACCCAAAGAATGGCTCAAAACAGATGGTCACAGCTTTATGACGGTATCGGAAGTAATCGATACTTTTGAGCCTGTTGACGTTATAGATGTTCCTCAAACGATTACTTGGGCAGATACTGAGCGTGACTTAAGTGCTTGGCTCGGCAACCCAATGCAGAGCACCTCTATTCAGCAATTGTATGATTTACAAGATAGAGTTATTAGCACTAAAGACTTAGCGCTCATTGAAGATTGGCGTCGCTTACAAACATCCGATCATTTCTACTACATGTGCACGAAGTATTTCAACGACGGTGACATTCATGCGTACTTTAGTCCTTACGAAACGCCATACGAGGCATACATTAACTTTATGAATGCTTACCGCGATATAATTTACCGATTGACGGAGCACGGAGTCATGACATGAAAACAAGGGGGGCATAATGGGGCGACCAGTAGTATTGAGTAATGGGCAGCTTTTTGTTGGGCTCGATGAAAGCGGTTTAGTTCATGACTTTTACTACCCGTATGTCGGCCTTGAAAACCTGACCAATGCACGTAGCAGTCAGCATAAGATAGGCGTATGGGTTAATAATCGGTTTTCATGGACTGATGACGGTTCATGGAAAATCCATGTTGATTTTGAAGATGATGCGCTTATTAGTAACATCAGTATGCGCTCTGAATCGCTTCAGATAACTTTGCAGCTACGCGATTTCATAGATAGTGACAACAATTCGTTTATCCGTAATATAACTATTTCAAATGAATCTGACTCTAACCGCGATATTCGCTTGTTTATGCACCAAGTCTTTCAGATATCCCGCGCCGGGCGTGCCGATACCGCTATTTATGTGCCCGATGAACATTATTTACTCGATTACAAAGGTAGATTCTGTCTCCTCATAGCGGGCCAGTTCGAAGATGATACTAATTTTGATCAATACGCTGTAGGTAATTATGCTATCGAAGGTAAAGCTGGCACCTACCTCGATGCGCTTGACGGTGAATTATCAGGAAATGCCGTAGAACATGGCGGAGTAGACAGTGTTCTGCGCTTCCAAAAAGAAGTACCTGCTGGTGAGTCCGTTGCCCTCGACTATTGGATAGTGGCTGGTAGTACCCAAAATGACGTAGAAGCAGTCCATGTACAGTACAAGCGACAAGCAATGGCCGACCGTGTGCGTCACGTTCGCCAAAATTGGCAGGAGTGGATTGGTGGAGGAGATGTCGAGTTGCCTGATTTCCATAAGCGAAGCCTGCAGCACAGCATGATGATAATTAAAGCCCATTGTGATGACCGTGGCTCGGTACTCGCTAGCGGTGATTCAAGCATATTTAACTATGGTCGCGATTATTACTGCTACTGCTGGCCTCGAGATGCAGCTTATGCCCTTTGGCCTCTGATACGCCTCGGTCATCTAGACGAAGCCCGACAATCACTTGAGTTCTTCCGCGATACCATGCACCCTGATGGGTATTTGATGCATAAATACCAACCAGACCGTGCCATTGGCAGCACCTGGCACCCGCTCGTCCACGGACACCGCAAAGAGTTAGCCATACAAGAAGATGAAACAGCTAGCATTCTGTTTATGATCGGTGAATTATATGAGGCGTCAGAAGACATAGCATTGGTTGAGAGTATGTATGCCAGTTTCATTCAGCCTTGCGCCAATTTTATGACTAAGTTTATAGATAAGGAAACTGGTTTACCGCATGCCACCTATGATTTGTGGGAAGAAAAGTTCTTAACCACTACCTATACGGTTTGCACGGTGATTGCTGGTCTTATGACGGCTTCTAAGCTCGCTAAAGTTCTAGAACGAGCGCATGACGCTATCACCTGGCAACAAGCCGCAGAGGGCATTAAAGCCAACCTGAATAAGCTCTATCATCCCGACGGGTACTTTAGGAAAGGCTTTTTACTACACGAGGATGGTTCGATAGACTACGATGACACTATGGACATTTCTAGCTTATACGGACCCTTTATGTATGCTGGCTTAGCAATGGATGACGAACGTCTTATAAGCACAGCTAAGCATGTCGAAGAAAGAATTTTGAATACTTCACCTGCGGGCGGGGTTATTCGCTACGAAAACGATAATTACTTCCTGACAAAGCGTGAATACAAAGGTAATCCGTGGATAGTAAGTACGTTATGGCTTGCGCAGTACTACGCAACTGCCGGTCAGACGGAGAAAGCACAAGAGTTGCTGGAATGGGCATTAGCCCGAGAACTACCAAGTGGTGTGCTTAGCGAACAGTTTGATCCTGCAGATGGTTCGCCATTAGGTGTCACTCCTCTGGTATGGAGCCACGCAGAACTCGTAAATACCATTCTAGACCTCAGCAAGTAGCATATAAATTAACACCTCGCTATCCTGCGAGGTGTTTTTGATAAGGCTAAAGCTGCTTATCGCTTTGGCGCTTCGTTTCGGCCGAGGTTCTTTTTGGTTTCAGTAAAAAGAACGTGCTTACGAAGTTTAGGACTGTACTTTTTAAGTTCTAGCTTGTCAGGAGTGTTCATAGTGTTCTTAGTAGTGTAATAGAGACGCTCACCGCTCTCCTCAGAGATCATACCAATGATTTTGCGCTTATCGCCTTTTTTAGCCATATAATTAGAACCTTTATAAACTTAGTTGTATGTATACTAACAGATACAGAGTCGGTTGTAAATGCTTAGCTTCAAAACAAAAATACCGACTGATCAGGTCGGTATTGCTGTTTTTACTTCGTGCACGTGTAAAAATTGTTTGTAAAGTGTAATTCTTTTGGTTTTACTTCTTTACTACGCTTATGGTAATCCTACAAATATGTTTTGTCAACAGTTTTTTATTATTGCAATTTGGAGCCACCTGTCGGTTTCGAACCGACGACCTGCTGTTTACAAAACAGCTGCTCTACCGCTGAGCTAAGGTGGCATATGTGACTGAGTCTACTCGATAGATTCTAGCAGTTTGGGGCTTTCAACTCAAGCGTCAGATCTATCTTCGTCATCTTATGAGACTTCAACATCACGTTTATTTGAAGTTGCATATAAATCACTTATTACTTCTGAGGCCTAATACTTTAATAAACCTACGAAATTTGCTATGATGGGCCAGTTACCTGCCACCTTAGCTCAGGGGTAGAGCGCATCCATGGTAAGGATGAGGTCGTGGGTTCAAATCCCACAGGTGGCTCCAAACATTTGCAGGGTTAGTGAAGCGGTCAAACACAGCAGACTGTAAATCTGCCCTCTACGAGTTCGGAGGTTCGAATCCTCCACCCTGCACCAATATAAGAACCGGCATAATGCCGGTTTTTGTATATCTTTGATCTTGAACTATACTGAAAGTTAATGGCCGGAGAAGCACGAGAAAAATGCGCAGTTGGGGGTATTATTTCTCGTGATGAAGAAGTAGAAGCTTCTGCACTAATGTATGAGAGTTTGTTCTCTATGCAGCATCGCGGTGCTGAGGCGAGCGGCATAGCGAGTCAGTTAGATAACGGTAATATGGAGTCTAAACGGGACCTCGGCCTCGTTCGAGATGTTTATCGCCCTGAAGATATACGCCGTCTTGCGGGCACAACAGCTATCGGACATAATCGTTATTCCACATCCGGAAATAAGTTTAAACACATGCAGCCATATGAGGACATGCCGCTTGGTCTTGCTTTTAGCCACAATGGTAATTTACCTGTTACTCAACAACTAGAAACGCATTTAGCTCACCACAATATTCGCGTACAGCACTTTAATGACTCGGAAATGATGGGTCTGGCAATTGGAAAATATATCAGCGATGGTCGATCCCTCCCGGATGCAATTGAATTATCATACCCACTCTTTAGAGGGGCCTTTTCATGTGTAGCTATGCAAGATGGAGTTATAGCTGCTTTCAGAGACAGTAAAGGAATTCGGCCGTTGGCTATAGGTTCATTTGAAAATGGCTACGCTGTAACATCAGAGACCTGCGGTTTAGATATTATTGATGCTAAATACGAGAGAGAGGTTATGCCCGGTGAGCTCGTTATCATTACTAAAGATGGTATTGAGTCGCGGCAACTTGCAGAAGGTGAATCCAAGTTAGATATATTTGAATTCGTATATTTTGCTAGACATGATAGTTATTTATACGGGCAACGCGTTAATGAAGTGCGACGCAGATTTGGCGAACAACTTGCGATAAGCCACCCTGCGCGCCCAGATAATGGCGATAACATTCTTGTAGTTCCTGTCCCAGACACTTCTGTACCAGTGGCAGAAGGTTACGCTGATTCATTAGGGCTTAGGCATGGACAATCAATTATTAAAAACCGCTACATAGGCCGTACATTCATGCAACCGTCGCAACAAGCTAGAAGACAGCAGCTCCGTCGGAAACACACTATGATAAGTGAGGCGGTAGAAGGCAAAGATTTAATACTGATTGATGACTCAATTGTCCGCCTAAACACAATTCCAGGTATTGTTGAGCAAGCACGAGAATGTAACGCTCGATCAATTACTGTACTCATTTCGTCACCACCAGTACGATATCCGGATTTTTATGGCATTGATACACCAGATCAAAGCGAATTAGCAGCAGCTCATCTTACGGTTGAGCAAATGCGAGACAAAGTTGATTGTGATTACTTAGGCTTTTTATCGATTAGCGGGATGGTAGAAGCGACTCATATGCCTTACGACGCATTTAGTTTATCCTGTTTTAACGGAGAATATCCTGTAGGTATAGGTAAGCGAAAAGACGGGCTCATAAAGCCTGTAAGCAACGAGTACACTGATTAGTTATACGACAACGCGACGTGGCCGAAGTATGCGCTTTGCCCGCCCGTGGGGTACAATCATCTTCTTAAGTTTGTCTGCTATGAGGTCCGCTTCAGCCTCCATTCCATGGGTTTTGTAAGCTTTATGCAGTAGTGTATAGGTTTCTTTATTCGGCTCTAGCTCTGAAGCTTTTTCGAGTTCAATAAACATCATCTTGTCATTACCGAGTTTTTCTTGGACTTTAGCGTAGGCAACGTGACGAGCGGCAAGATTATCTTCGAGTTTCAAAGCTTGCTCAAAGGCAATTGCTGCTTTTTCGTAGTTTTCGGTTTCATAATATATGAGCCCTAGATTGTGGAGGCTTGATGCAGTAGCTTCAATGCTTGAGGCGATTTCGAAACAATCAATGGCATCTCGGTATTCCTTTTGTTTCGCATACAATATGCCTAAACGGTTGTAAGCTGCGGCATTCTTTTCATCAATTTTGAGTATTGTTAGTAATGCTTTTTCGGCACGTAAAAAACGATTTTCACGCATCCCCTGATGAGCGATGTCCCATAATTTACCCATTTTATCGCCGACTTTTCGGCTGACATTAGCAAACTCGTCGTCGTGCACTTTTGCATTGTGGTAAGCCAAGCCGCCAAAAGCAGCTACAATGAGTAACTCATACATGCCTTCAAGTATAACAGACACGCTGTTACAGACTAAGCATGAGCTTGGTGAGCGTCAATTTGGGCTGGGCACTCACGGCCAATTCAGTTGTAGCTTCAAAGCTTGCTGCCAGTACCTGACGCCACTGCTTCGCAGTCTCCTCGCCTGCAGATAGTAAACTCACATGCGCCATTTGCTGCATCATGAAAAGTACGTTACTAACTAACTCTTTATTCTTAGACAGCTCATCTATGTTGATCAGACGCTCATATGTTGATTTGCCGAGCAGCAATCTCGCCTTATCTAGTGCCGTCACAAGAGGATGGTCAGAATTTGTTAGAATAGCATGCATAAGACCAGGCAGCCCACCGGTCATCCCATAAGCTCGCTTTATTGCAAACGCTTCAAAGCCCTGCAGTTCAAAATGGCTCGTTAATTCTCCTAGAGAGGGACTGAGCAGATGTATCTGTTGTACACGGGATATAATAGTTGGCAGTAAGCTCTGAGGCTGGTTAGCGGTAAGTATAAGGATGGTGTCAGTTGGGGGCTCTTCGAGAGTCTTTAGCAGTGCATTTTGAGCTTCTGTTGTTAGCAGGCTGCCGTTTTCGATAATGATTGCCCTATTTATTCCTCTGGAGAATGGAACTTTGAGGCGCAAGAACTTATCAATTTCTCGCACGGACTCGATACCAATTGAAGCGCCCTTGCCTGCTGTAATATACATAACGTTAGGATTAGTCTTAAACGAAGTTTCGACTTTCATCACCGATTGTACAAGTAGCTTAGCAAAGGCTGACTTACCGCCCCCAGCAGGTCCGCTCAAGAGGACCGCGTGGGAAGGGTTGGCTATAAAGTGATCCAGCTGCTGCCGAGTTTTGGGATGTATTACCAGCTGCATACTATTTGCTCAGTAATTCTTTAAATGCGGTTGGTAACGGAGCTTCGAAAGTTACCCTCTTTCGACTAGGCAACGTGAGCTCAAGACTTTTGGCATGCAAGTACAGCCGAGGTGCTTTAGTGCCATTATAGAGCGTGTCGCCGACGATAGGGTGGCCTATTTCGTGGAGGTGAACACGTAACTGGTGGGTGCGACCTGTAGAGGGCTTCAATTCAAGCAGCGATAGCGCGTCGCTAGTATCAAGCACCTGATATTGCGTAACTGCCGACTTACCATTGCTGCCTACTCTAAATGTTTGCGGCTTTTTGGGATTGCGCTCTACTGGCATATCAATTATAGCTTCACCGTTTTGCATTCTTCCTGTAACAACAGCGATATATGACTTTTTTACTTTGCGCTGAGAGAACTGTTTTTGCAGCCAGCTTAAAGCTACTGGATTTTTAGCACAAATCATAACACCACTTGTTGCTCTGTCGAGGCGATGCACTATGCCTAAGCGATCATTAGACGGAACATAAATATTAGGATTCAAAGCCGTTTCATGTGCATCGGACTGTGGCAGAAGTTTGGCAGGCTCGAAAGTATCGATATCCAGTCTAGGTCGTAACCATGTAGCCACAGTAGCCTCAGGATTAAACGCGCCTTTACTATGTGTCAGCATGCCAATCGGCTTAATAATGACAACACAGTCATCGTCTTCGTATACTATTGGCAGTTCGACTTCTGGAATGACAATTGTATGGAGCTCATCGAAATGAATTTCTACTACGTCTGCTGTACGTAATTTATAGCCGGATTTGCGCTGCGGATCACCGCTTACTGTAACATGACCTTCTTCGATAAGTTTTGATGCAAAGGCGCGACTTACTGATGGCATTTGTCGCACTACATATTGATCAAGGCGCTCGATAAGCGGTGCAACTGACTCATCCATGTTACGGACGCAGCCCGACTGCTCGTTGCACTCGCAGCAGTGTATTTTGCGCTTGTACAGCCATTGCAGCCTCTGAATCTGCAAGTTTATGCATAATAGCAGTATCGTCCACCGCTGCTAACTTAGTTTGGAAAGACGTCAAGAATTCAGTTACAACTGTAGTGACAGCTGTTTTAAGCGGGCCGTACTGTTCTTGTCCCTGGTATTCGGAGACTACATCGTGCACATCCTTCGCCTGCAAAAAGGCCATAAGCTCGAGCAGTGTTGCTATGCCGGGTTGCTCAACTTTATTGTATGCGATTGAACCAAGACTATCTGTGGTTGCTGACATGATCTTTTTGCTGGCTACGTCAGGACTATCCGTCAGGAATAGCACACCTTTACCGCTTTCATCCGATTTACTCATTTTCTTGCCTGGGTCGCTTAAGTCTTTAACGCGTAAACCTTGGTCTTTGCCAAAGAATTCGTGTTGCGCTGTAACAGCTTCCGGCACTATGAATACATCACCGAAGCGGTTGTTCATGCGCTGTGCAATGTCACGAGTAAACTCTAGATGTTGCGATTGGTCATCGCCAACCGGAATATATTTTGCGCCATACAATAATATATCTGCTGCCATCAGGACGGGATAATTGAACAGTCCCACTGATGTCGAAGTTGATTCTTCAGTAAAGCTTGAGCTCTTCGACTTGTCTTTAAACTGCGTCATGCGTGACATTTCACCATATCCGGTGAAACAATCTAGTATCCAGGTAAGTTCGCTGTGTGCCGGTATGTAGCTTTGGCGGTAAATATGCACATTTGGATCTGATAGGGGTAAGCCGGCTGCTACAAATACGCGCAGGTTCTGCATGATGCTTTCCTGCAATGTCGCGTGGTTGATACGAGTGGTAAAGCTATGTAAATCGGGAACAAACAGATTGATCTGATACTCGTCAGCTCGCTGGTTAGCCATGTCGATAATTGGCAATAATCCACCTAAATAGTTACCTATATGTAGATCGTTATTTGCGCGGAGGCCGGTCAATATTACAGGTTTTTGGTTCATAAAATCGCTTCTTTCGTAATGTATGCTTTCAGTATAGTATAGAATTGCTCTAGAGAGGCAGCATCGACCCATTCATTCTCACCATGTAAGTCTCCACCAATAGGTCGAATCATCATCACAGGAATATTCTTTGCTGCAAAAAACCGAGCGTCCGAACTACCTCTTTCGCTGAGTTCGCCCAGTTCCTGACCTGTTATCTCTTGATAAGATGTTCTGAAGCGATCGATAGCGTTACTGTCATCCGCATTCGTGAAAGCCTCTGCCTGTCCTATAACTGTGACTGTAAGTCCATAACTCTCCGCCAACCTAGTAACTTCTTCCAACAATACTTTTGGTTCATCTTCAATTTGGAATCGGATATCAAGTGTTAGCTGCGCCATATGTGGTATCTGATTGATTGCCTCTCCACCCTTAAACTGCGTAATAACATAGGTAGTATTGAATTCATCTTTATTCGGGTGTCGAGCAGTGATATCTGTGACAAAATTAGCTAAGGGGATGATTGGATTGTCTGCCTGTCGAGGACGAGAACTATGCCCAGCCCTGCCAGATGACGCTATATTGAGTTGCATAACACCTTTTGAAGTGACGCAGGAGTGCGTGCTACTGCCGGCATCGGGGATAAAGCATAGTTCGCACTCGTAATCTTTGACCAGCTCCCCTACTCCATAATAGCCACCAATTTCTTCATCACTGGTAAACATAAACCCCACGTCTAAGTTATGCAGCAAATTCTGTGAGTGTAATTCGCGCGCTAGGCAGAGATATATCGCCGCAGCAAAAAGCATGTCATACACACCTCGCCCATAGAGCTTGTTGCCGTCAATTCTCAGCGCAAACTGCTCTGTTTCTGCAGGTACTACATCCATATGAGCTTGTAACAAAACTTTGCTTTTGCGGACTGATTTTGTTCCACATACCAAATAGGGGTACTTATGATTCTTACCACTAACATATTTGATATCTAGAATGCCAATTTGTTTTTCTAGGTAATCAAATAGCAGCGTGGACTTTTGCTCTTCACCGGTTACGGGCTCGAAAGCAACCAATATCGTTAGTTCCTTAATTAGTTCTTGCAAAATTCGCACTATCAATCGGCCTTTCGGCGCTTATGTAGAGCGTGAGCGAGCATTCCGAGCATAACGTCCGTTTCATCGATACTAACGCATTCGTCTGTTATGCTTTGGCCGTACTTTAGTTCGCGAGATTTACCAGGAATCAGTTTTTGATTACCCCCTAGCAAAAAACTTTCAATCATTACTCCCTTTATTGCTTGCTGGCCATCGTGTACCTGTCGTGCTACATCTGCAATAACTTTCTGTTGATTAGCTGCTTTTTTACGACTGTTACCATGAGACGCATCCACGATAATGGCTTGTAGCAACCCTTTCTGTCCTAGAACCTTTATAGCTCGGTTAATATGTTCGGCTTCGTAATTTGGACCGTCAGCATCTCCACGTAAAATGATGTGCGCACTATCATTGCCTGTTGTTTCGATCTGCTTAGTAGTGTTATTCATGCCTACTCCCAGGAAGGCGTGCGGTCCACGAGCAGTTACAACGGCTTCAGCGGCTGATAGAACGCTACGCTCACCTTCTGCTGTGTTTTTAAAGCCGACAGGCGAAGATGTGCCAGAACCGTATTCGCGCGCTTTCTGATCTGTTGTATTGCGCATGCCAATCGCGTCGTAAGCTACGAGTCCGTTTACGTACTGTGGTGTGAGTGCGTTTAAACGCTCCATTCCAGTAGGTACCCCGGTATTCACAATCTGGCTGGTAAGCATGCGAGTTGCTACTAATCCTAAATTGATATCGTCGGATTCGTCGAGTAAAGGGTCGTACACAAAACCCTTCCAGCCCAGCTCGGTTCGAGGTTTTTCCATGTAAGCGCGCATGATTATCTCAAGGTCATTGCCGTAAGATTCGCGCCAGGCAATGACGTGAGATGCATATTCTAGCGCTGCTTCAGGATCGTGTATTGAACAAGGTCCAACTATAACTACTAAGCGGTCGTCATCGCCATGCAAGATCGCTTCTATTGCTGCGCGTGCAATTCTTGTAGTCGCTGCACCTTCTTTAGTCACTGGAAGGGCTTCTGCTAAAGATTCAGGCGCAATCACGGTTTGCTTACTTTCTATTCTAGTATCTATCAAATCTTGTGCGTGATCAGTATCAAGAGGCGCATAGCCTAATCGTTCACGGACGCCTGGTAAGCAATTCAGCCGCGCTTCATGAGCTGCTTCCTCTACAACGTTCTCTACGACTAATAATTCATCGCGAACGCGAATCGATTCTTCTAGTATAGTGCTGTGATGTAACGCTGTTTCTGGGGACATACTATTCTCGTTTCATATATTGTTATAAAAAAACCGCCTCATTGGCGGTTATGTGTGATTGCTGGTAGTGCTTATGCAGATACAGCGAGATAACCGCTTGGATAATACGGTGTAAACCAATATGCGCAGTTTTGCTGGTTGCTTGACATAAGGGCTAATATACACCCTGTACTAAATCATGTCAATTTACTAAATAATACCGAGACTGTATTCAATTACTGTGGCAACGTGTCCATGATTAGTAACCTGAACAGCTGGGGCAAGATTAACGTCCCACATTGCCCGCACAAGTTCCTGGCCAGACTCGTATGGTATATACTTGTCGCGCTGTGCGAGGACTACCGAAAGGTT
The DNA here is from genome assembly GCA_030272735.1 of Patescibacteria group bacterium. GTDB lineage: Bacteria > Patescibacteriota > Saccharimonadia > Saccharimonadales > UBA4665 > JARXKL01. The sequence goes on from JARXKL010000001.1 coordinate 125,727, forward strand.
ATGGCCCACTAATGCTTCGACGTGTTTGGCGGGAGCAAGATTTGACCATGCCCCATCATTTAATGCTTTGACTGTGTAGCCTTTCTCTTTATACCCATCACTCATTCGCTGAGTTCGTTGACCGTTCATAAACGGCCACGCTAGGGTCGCACCGGGCACTACCATAGCTACATTATTGAACAACTGTGTTCTTGCTGTAACTAAGCTCAACGCAACATTTCCTAAGCTAAAACCAACAAGATTGATATTTTTAAAATCAGCTTGTTGTTTATCAATTTCCGCAGCAATGACATCAGCTGTATATTCGAAAGAATCTGCAACCATCTGTGCGTTATACGAAAGCATTCTATGGTCGAAGTTATAGAGCATAGAGCTGCTCTTGTTGAATGCGAGTCTTGCTTGCAAGATTTTTGAAAGTGAGTTAGAGGCGTGCCATGGAGGAAAAACAATTGTTAAGGTGTTGCTATTTTTAACATCACACGATATGACCTCAACGATTGAGTCTTGAGGTTCGAAGCCTGGCATATGCTCGGGTTCGTAACGTTGAAATGCTTTAGATAGTACTGTATCAATCATGTAATATCTCGGACCGAATTACTAGAACTTTACTCTCGGAGTTACAAATGAATTTACGAGTATTAACGCTTAGTAAATTGGCGTTGTTTGCGAGCGCCTTTGAGGCCGAACTTCTTTCGTTCACGTTCGCGTGCATCGCGAGTAAGAAGGTCAGCGCGCTTGAGGGTGCTCTTGAGATTTTCGTCCATTACGACGAGTGCCTTCGAGATACCTAAACGGATTGCTTCAACCTGACCTTCGTGGCCGCCACCTGATACCACTACGGTAACATCGAACTTGCCGGTATTATCGAGAGCTACAAATGGTTGGTCCAGCTTAGCTAGGAGGTATTTGCTGTCAGCAAAATATTCGCTGGCTGGTTGACCGTTAATGGTCACATTGCCTTTGCCGCCCATAAGGCGCACGCGAGCTGTTGCACTCTTGCGGCGACCTAAAGCGTAGAAATAACTGTCTTTAGCCATTATTTAATATCCTTAAGTGTTATTGTAATAGGCTTTTGGGCTGCATGCTTGTGTTCAGCATCTGGGTAAACTTTAAGGCGAAGTAAGCGGTCATCGCGCAACTTGTTAACTGGTAACATACCTCGCACAGCTTTGGTGATGGCAAATATTGGATCTTTGATCATTTTGTCATCGAAGCTCGTAGAGGTTAAGCCACTCGGGTGGCCGCTATGCTTGTGGTAGATCTTTTTCTGACCTTTATCGCCGGTTACAAACGTGTTCTGAGCATTAATGATGATGACAAAATCGCCTACATCGATGTGCTTCGTGAACATTGGCTTGTTCTTTCCGGTGAGGAGTTTAGAGACCTGCGTTGCTACACGGCCAAGTGGTGCTTCTCCAGCATCTACGACATACCATTGGCGAGTTACATCGGTTGGTTTAGCGCTAAAGGTTTTCATTATTTAGCCTCCTTGGCAGCTGGCTTTGTAGCCGCAGGCTTCTTGGCTGCTGGTTTCTTAAGGGTTTCTACGATTTCACCTTCAGTTACAGTAGCTGAAGATGCTGCTGCAGCTGTAGTAGCAGCGCGAGCAACCGGTGCCGAACCTAAGTCGTCGACAAAACTTACGCGAGCTAGCTGGGCGTTGTCGCCGCGGCGCATGCTCGTCTTAACGATACGTAAGTGACCGCTACTGCGCGCACCGAGCTTTGGTGCAATCTCGTCGACGAGTTTGTGGGCGCTGGCTATGGTTTGCAAGCTGGCGACGATCTGTCGGCGATTATGTAAGTCACCTTTTTTAGCTTTGGTAATGAGTTTCTCTACATATGGCACTATTTCTTTGGCTTTAGGAAGAGTAGTTTCAATAGACTCGTACTTTACAAGCGAATCAGCCAGCCCCTTAATCAACGCGCGACGCTGATCACGTTCTCTATGAAATTTACGTCCTTGATATCCGTGACGATGCATCTAAAGCTCCAACTCTGCTAACTTTTCTTTAACTTCATCAAGAGCTTTACTACCGAAACCTTTAAGGTCGCGGAGTTCAGCGTCATTCAGGGCAAACAGGTCACGAATAGTGTGGATATCGTTGTTGATGAGGGCATTGGTAGTACGTGCAGACAGGTTAAGGTCTTCAATAGATGTGCTCAAAGCTGTAGACTCGTCGCCGATCATATCTGAACCAAACTCGTCATTGTTAGAAGTGTTGTCGCTGACAGGTTCTGCAGCAGAAACGCGGGTTTTTCCGGCAAGTGCAGTGTACTGGTTAACAAGAACTGCTGATGCTTCTTCGAATGCATCTTGAGGAGTGATCGAACCGTCGGTTTCAACAGTGATCAGCAAACGGTCGAGGTCTGTTGCCTGGCCGACACGGGTGTTCTCAACCTTGTAACGTACGCGCACAACTGGGCTGAAGATCGCATCAACAGCGACCATGTCGCTGGGCTTTTTAGCAGCAACTTCTTCGATGGTACGGTAGCCGCGTCCGACTTCGACGATGAGGTCGATGACGAGTTTAGCTTTAGCATCATCAATAGTTGCAATGACGTGGTCAGGGTTTACGATTTCTACATCAGCATTGGTTTCAATGTCTTTTGCGGTAACAGGACCTTTACCACTCTTAGTAATGCGAAGGGTTTGTGATTCGCCGCCGTATATACGGAAACGAACACCTTTGAGGTTCATCATGATGTCGACGACGTCTTCCTTGATACCGCTTACAGCAGTGAATTCGTGCGTGACACCTTCGATTTTGAATGATGTTACAGCAGCACCGGAAATGCTCGAGAGCAATACACGGCGAAGGCTGTTACCCAGTGTCATACCGTAACCACTGTGAAGTGGTTCGATGGCGAAGGTAGCGCTGGTTGCGCTGTGATCGTCAACTTTGACGATACCTGGAGTGTGAATGATATTTGACATGGCGAGTGGTGCTCCTTCTTTAGCGTGAATAGTACTCTACGATTAGTTGCTCATTAATTTCCAGTTCAGCGTCTTCTCGCGCAGGAGTGCCGGTTATTGAAACCGATACTTTTTTGCGATCAACTTTTAACCAACCTGGGGTTTCACTTGGGACGGGACTGACTTCATCAAGTTTCTTGAAATACTCAGTTTTAAGAGCATGGGGACGAGCAGTAAGAACGTCTCCAGGCTTTAAACGAATAGACGGAATGTCGACACGGGTGTCATTGAGTAGGAAGTGGCCATGGGTAACTAACTGTCTTGCTGCACGACGACTTGGGGCGAATCCTGCGCGGTACACGGCGTTATCTGCACGCTGCTCTAAATACTGCAACAGGTTTTGACCAGACTGACCTTGGCGCTTGGTAGCTTCTTTCATGAGGTTGCTGAATTGCTTTTCAAGTAAACCGTATAAACGCTTTACCTTTTGCTTTTCGCGCAGCTGCAATGAATACTGGCTGGCTTTGCTGTTACGTCCACCACGGGCGTTCGGGTTTGCACCAGGCATTCCAGTTCGCTTAACGAGGGCTTTGTGCGCCTTCGGATGCAGCGCATAGCCTTCTCGGCGGCTCATTTTAACAATAGATTGACGATCTCGAGCCATGGTTAGATCCTCCGTGCTTTCTTAGGACGTACGCCACCGTGCGGAACACCGGTAACATCCTTGATAGTTTCTACGGCAATATCCATACCAGCTAGTACGCGAACTGCAGCATCGCGGCCGAGTCCGATTCCTTTAATGAACACTTCTGCGCGGTTGAAACCATATTGTTGCTTTGCAGCGGTAGCTGCGCGCTCTGCGGCAACCTGGGCTGCATAGGCCGTACCTTTTTTGGAACCACGGAAACCACATGCACCTGAGCTAGAAGCGGTCAGTTTATTGCCGCTACCATCAGTAAAGGTGATGATGGTGTTATTGAAGGTTGCTTGCACGTGGACTTGGCCACTGCTAACAACGCGTTTAGCTTTTTTCTTCTTGGATTGTGTTGCTTCTGCCATAAATATATTTCCTCAGACCTAAGTCTTAGATGCTACCTTCTTAGCGGTTCCACCAACAGTTGATTTCTTACCACGACGGGTACGGGCGTTGGTTTTGGTGCGTTGTCCACGAGATGGCAAATTCTGACTGTGGCGCATGCCACGGTAAGACTTGATCTCTTTTAAGCGCTTAATATTGCCACTTACAATACGCTGTAATTCGCCTTCTACAACGAGGTCGGCGTTTATTACGTCTTGAATGCGAGCAATCTCGGCATCAGTCAGCTTTTCAACGCGTGCAGTAGTCTCAACCTTAGCTGCGGTTAAAATGTCGAGCGAAGTTTTTTCGCCAATGCCGTAGACGTAAGTCAATGCGACCCAGATCTGCTTCTTGGCTGGAATGGTTACACCAGAAATTCTTGCCATGTTTAACCCTGCCTCTGCTTATGCTTAGGTTTCAATTTATTGATAACGTACAAACGCCCTTTGCGACGAACAATCTTGTCGTCTGGACTGATTTTTTTAACACTAGCACGCACCTTCATGCGGATCATCCTTTCATGTCGGAGTGACACACTGCTTAAATTTATTATAAAATTTACTAACAATTTTTAAGTAGGGCGGCTTTGGATGATTTGGGAAGCCCGTAAGCGAGTCGTACTAGATGTACGACGAGTGCGGACTGGACCAGATCGCCAGAGAAGTGCTACTAAAAAATTGTTAAGACTTGCGATAGGTGATTCTGCCCTTAGTAAGATCATAAGGGGTCAACTCAACCGTAACGCTATCACCGGGGACAATCCTGATAAAGTGCTTTCGCATTTTACCGGCAACATGAGCTATGATTTTATGGCCGTTTTCGAGCTCTACGCGAAACTGAGTCCCTGGTAAGGTCTCAATAATTGTGCCGGTAAGCTCGATTACTTCTTTATTAACTGCCATAAATATAACTAAGGTCTAACTATAGCACGCAATACAACATTTTGTAAAGTGTTTTTTATTATTTGCTCTTCTTAGAACGATCTAATAATCGACGGCCAAATTTGAGGCGTCGACTGCCTGGTGAAGCAGCAGCTTCAGTATCTGTTGTGTCGTAGAAAAAGTCGGGCTGTGAGTACTGATCGTATGTAACCATCAAGGAGCGCGATTCAACTGCTCTCAGCGTCTGTAGTGCAACTGATACCAAGATCAAGACGCTGGTGCCGCCGATAGCAATACTCTGGTTGACGAATAGTTGTCCGATAATTGGGAATAGTGCTAATAAACCTAGGCTGAGCGCACCAAAGAATGTTAAGCGGTTAACGATACGGCTCAGATGCTTCTCGGTTTGCACTCCAGATCGTACGCCTTCTAAGAATCCACCCTGCTTCTGTAAGTTTTCGGCGATTTCCTGGGAGTTAAAGGTAATACTCGTATAGAAGAAGGTAAACGTGAAAACGAGCAAGAAGTATGTAACTGGATATATATAGGCCTGCCAACCCATAGTATGGAATGTCTGTGCAGACGGCGTCGTGAACCATGTAGTAAGATGCTTAGCGAATTCTGCGATACGGGCACTGTGGTTGCTACTGAGCAGCTGGCCAACGAAGCTCGGGACACTTAAGAACGCAACGGCGAAGATTATTGGAACTACTCCGGCAGTAATCAGTTTGACGGGAAGTACGGTTGTTATACCTCCATACGCTCGGTTGCCTTGCACACGTTTTGCATAGTTTACCGTCAGGTTACGTGACGCTTCATTGAGCATGACCACGAGATACGTCACTACAAGCACTGCGAAAGCTAATGCCACGGCAGTTATGAGGGCATGCTTATTCAGCGGTAAGCTGTGACCAAAGGCCGTAATGTGATCTTTTTTGTTATATACAGAGCCAACAATTCTCGAGATCTGACCGGGCAATCCACTGACTATGCCAACGGTAATAAGCAGCGAAATACCGTTGCCGACGCTTTGCTCGGTTACGAGTTCACCCAGCCACATAAGCAGCATTGAACCGCCAGAAAGAGCTGCAACCATTAGTATCCACTGTCCGGGAGTAGTATTTGCGGTAATATCTCCAATACCTCCGATGGACTGCGCCGCCTGACGTATCAAATAAATTGAACCGATTGACTGAATAATTGACAACGGCAAGGTAAGCATGCGGGTGTATTGGTTAATTTTCTTCTGCCCAAACTCGCCTTCTTTACGTAGGGCTTCGAGCTGCGGAATAGCTTTGGTGAGCAGTTGCATAATGATTGAGGCGTTAATGTATGGGCCGAGGCCAGCAATCATAATAGAGAAGTTAGCAAGAGCGCCGCCAGAAAGGACGTTGATAAAGCTCAAAAGCTGGGGAGTATTAGCTGAATTAAAAAGCTTCTGCAGTACCGTATGCAGGGTCTGAGGATCAGCTAACGGAACAGGAATATGTGCAAGTATACGGAAAATAAGTAAGACTGCGAGTACCACTAAAATGCGGCCGCGCATGTCTTTATGCGTTAGTGACTTCCCTATAATTTTCCAGTTCATGTTTCTCTCAAATCAGTTTCAACAAGTAATACCAACAGTATGCCATAAACTGCTGCCTAGATGAAGCAATTTATGCTGTTTTAATAGACTTCATAGCACGTAAGGTATCCGGAACGGCCGTACGAGGCACGATACCATTATGAAAAGTAACTGTATGACCTTTATCCTTAAATGCCTTATATGCACCATAAATAATGGTGTTCCCAAGGTAGTACAGATATTCATTAGATTCTAATGGAAATTGGAATTCTGTTGACTCGTTGCCTAGGTAATCGTTACGAGGAGTCCAGTTATACGGGTTTGGCGCAATGTTACATAGTTCACGCGCCAGTTCTGGGTCAATTACCGGCGGCTCAACTGTAAGCGCCGCATGTAAACCCTCGCTGTACACAGATATAACGGCGTGAAACTCAGACATGGTTACTTCTTAGATGACTTATTCTTTGCAGCTTGCTTGTCGCTGGTCTGAGGGCGGCTCAGGCGGGCAGTTTTTTCGAATGTTCCGCCGGCAGCTTCGATTGCTGCAATGGCTGTTTGACTTGCGGCAGGAAGTTTTACGGTAAATTTCTTTGTAAGATCACCTTTAACTATGAGCTTTACGGTAACAAAAGGATTACTAATCACTCCGGCTTGCGCCAAGACATTTGCATCCACTGTGCCAGTGAACTGCTCTAGTTGACCAGTTGTGATGTTTTCGGCTGGTGTGCGATGGCTGGTAAAGCCGGGTAGCTTTGGCAGTTTCTGCATCAGTGGGTTTTGACCACCGGCGAAACCTGGTTTTGCGCTTGAACCAGTACGGGACTTCTGCCCTTTAGTACCACGACCAGCAGTTTTACCTTGTCCAGCGGCAATACCGCGTCCAACACGGTTGCCCTGCTTTTTCTTGATAGTGTTTAATTCGTGATATTTCATTATTTTGCCTCTACCTTTTCGGCTTTTGCTTTTTTTGTAGCCTTAACTTTGTTGGTTGTTGTGACCCATTTGCTTGCTGGAACAAGGCTTTGAAGTGCTTCAATAGTTGCATATGCAGTGTTCGTCTTATTGGTAGAACCAAGTGACTTGCTTAGTGCGTTCTTAACACCGGCTACTTCGAGAATGGTTCGCACTACACCTCCGGCAATAAGACCGGTACCAGCTGCTGCTGGCTTCAGTAGAATATGCGCGCCAGAAACTTTTTTCTCTACTTCGTGAGGGAATGTGCCTTTATATAAAGATACATCAATGAAATTCTTCTTAGCGACTTCTGTAGCCTTTGTGATTGCTGCGGTTACGTCAGCGCCTTTAGCGGTACCGACACCAACTTTATGCTTGCGATCACCAACAACAACGAGTGCGCGAAAACGGAACCGACGTCCGCCCTTTACCACGCGAGCAACACGGTCAATGTGCAAGGTGCGCTCGTCGAATTGCTTCTCTTCTTGAGGCATTTCAGGACGACGTCCACGGCCGCCTTGGCCACCGCGCTGAGGACCGCCTGAACGACCCTGCTGAGGTGCGTTAGCAGCTGCAGGTGTTTGTGCTTGGGGATTTTGATCTGCCATATTAGAACTCCAGTCCTGCTTTACGAGCGGCATCAGCGAGTGCTGCAACTCGGCCGTGGTAGATTTTGCCACCGCGGTCGAAAACGACAGCATTTACTTTAGCAGCCTTGGCTTGCTTTGCGATTTCAGTTCCAACCCACTGAGCTTTTTCAGTCTTCGTGCCGGTTGCTTCTTTCGCTCCAACGGTACTGACATAACCAAGTGTCTTGTGCTGGGTATCATCAATAAGTTGCGCTGTAATGTGCATATTACTAATGAATATGCTCAAACGAGGACGCTTTGGCGTACCGCTCACAACTGAGCGAATACGACCTTTGCGCAGTGCGCGGTTCTGTAGTTTCTTAGCTAATACTTTACTCATAATTATTTATCCTTACCGCTCTTACCAGACTTGCGGATAATGCGCTCGCCTTCGTACTTAATGCCTTTGCCCTTATATGGCTCTGGCTTCTTTAATGCGCGAATTTCTGCAGCAACTTGGCCCACCTGCTGTTTACTGATCCCGGTAACTGTAATGCTGGTGCCTTCAATTTTGGTAGAAACATTCGAGGGAACTTTGAAGATAACATCATGTGAGAAACCGAGGTTTAGCTTAAGATCGGTGCCTTGTGCAGCGACACGGTAACCAACACCATTGATTTCAAGCTTCTTGCTAAAGCCAACAGTCACGCCGGTCACCATATTCATGATCAGAGCGCGCATTAAGCCGTGCTTAGCGCGGTTCTTAGGTTCATCATTTTCACGAGTAACCGTTAATTCATTGTCTTTGATCGCGACCGTAACACCGGGCATGGTAAATTGCTTCAACGTGCCCTTGCTACCGGTAACGGTAACTTCAGCATCGTCGACAGTGATTGTCACACCGCTCGGGATTGCGATCGGCAGTTTTCCTATACGACTCATAGTAGTTCCTTATTATTCCTTAATAGATCTTACAAATTAATTCGCCACCAATTTTTTGGGCCTTGGCTTTGTCGCCAGTCATCAAACCTTTGGAGGTTGAGATGATGACGATTCCGCGACCGCGCTTCACGACAGGGATTTCCTTAGCGTTGACGTAGTAACGGCGGCCAGGCTTGCTCAAGCGGACGATTTCACTAATGCGGGCATTACTATTCTCGCCGTTAATGGTGAGTTTCATCGTTTTGCCGGGTGCATTGGTATTGTCAGCGACGTTAACGCCATCGATGAAGTTGCTTTCCTTCAGTAGCCGGGCAACAGCTTCTTTTATACTGCTGTGCGGTAGTGTTACTTCATGCTTGCTAACAAGTATGGCATTACGAATGCGAGTTAGCATATCTGCGATTGGATCGGTTGTAGTAGTACTCATATATATATTCCTACCAGCTCGACTTTGTTACACCAGGGATTTCGCCCTTGCTTGCATGTTCACGGAAACTGATTCTAGACAAACCAAACTGACGCATAAAAGCACGCGGGCGGCCTGTTTCAATACACCGGTTGGTGCGGCGTGTTGGGCTCGAATTGCGTGGTAATTTCGCCAAACCTTCTAAATCACCGAGCTCTTTGAGCTCAGCGCGCTTTGCAGCATACTTTTCAATCATCACTATACGCTTCTTGTCGCGAGCTATATTAGATTTACGAGCCATGTTATTTGTCCTCCTTCTCAAAAGGCATGCCAAACTTCTCTAGGAGAACGCGGGCATGGGCTTGTTTAGCACATTTAATTACGAATACTAATTGCATACCGTGTGGGTGGGTAGTTTCCTCAAACGTTAGTTCAGGAAATACTGACTGATCTACTAGACCAAGGCTAAAGTTACCTTGTTTATCAAAAGCTGTAGCGCTGACACCGTGGAAGTCACGAAGGCGCGGCAGAACAATGTTAATGATGCGGTCAGTGAATTCGTACATGCGATCGCCACGAAGAGTAACTTTGAGGCCAATTTTATTGCCTTCACGAAGTTTGAAACCAGCTATTGAATTCTTTGCAATGGTTTCCTGTGGTTGTTGGCCGGTAATTTTGCGTACAGTATTCATAGCCACTTCCATTTGCTTCTTATCGTCTTTTGCGCGGCCTAAGCCAACATTTACGACGATCTTTTCGAGCTTCGGGACCTGGTGAATGTTAGACAATCCCAAGTCTTTCATGAGCTCTTTGGTCCAGGTATCGTTGTAAGCGACCCGGAGACGAGCACCAGTATCGACTGTAGTCTTTGCGGTCTTATCGGGTTTGGTTGCAGTAGCCATTACTTGATCTCCTTTCCGGATTTCTTAAATATACGTGTTTTGTTGCCATCTTTATCGATGCTGTAGCCGATGCGGCTGGGTTTTTTACTCGTAGGTTCAACAATAGCGACCTTACTGACCCAAATAGGCTTAGTGATCTCAATAATGCCACCTTGTGGGTGTTGCTGATTTGGCTTCTGATGCTTTTTTACAATATTGATTCCATCAACAGTTACTTTGTTTTCCTGAGGATGCGTGGCAGAAACTTTGCCCGTCTGGCCTTTTTGCTTTCCAGCAAGTACAACGACGGTATCACCTTTCTTGATGCGAATCTTAAAGATTTTAGTTGATACGCTCATTATAGAACCTCCGGTGCCAGTGAAACGATTTTGGCATAGCCTTGATCACGAAGTTCGCGTGGAACAGGACCGAAAATACGTGTGCCACGTGGCAACTTTTCATCGTTTAGAATTACAGCTGCATTGTCATCAAACTTGATAGTTGAGCCATCTTTACGGCGAATAGTATTACGGGTGCGAACAACTACTGCACGTATAACAGACTTCTTTTTAACTTGTCCGTTTGGAGCAGCTTGCTTAACGGTAGCGACGATAATATCACCGACGCCAGCGTAACGCTTGCGGCTTCCGCCTAGCACGCGAATGCAAAGTATTTCTTTAGCACCGCTGTTATCGCAGACGAGTAAGCGTGATTCTTGTTGTATCATTACGCTTCCTCGCTCTCGTCTTCTACGATTGCAGCCTTAGACTTGCTGGCAGGTTGTGCGGCTTCGTCTTCAGTCTTCGTGATCTTCAACGAGTCTTCACGGAGCACAGGCTTTTCGATAATCTGGTTTAGTTTGTGGTGCTTGCGAGCACTCAATGGGCGGGTCTCAACAATAGAAACTTTGTCACCGACTTCGGCTTCATTGTTTTCATCATGCGCCATGAATTTGCTCGTAACCGTATATTGCTTACGGTACAGCGGATGGGTTTTGCGTGTCGAAACCGTCACAACGATAGTTTTATCGCCCTTATTGGAGGACACGACACCTACGATTTGCTTTGCCATTATTTGGCCTCCTTAATTAGGGCTTCACTGAGAATAGTCAACATGCGAGCTAGGTCTTTGCGCTTCCCGCGGATAACGCGGACGTTTTGGACTTCACCCATATGCAAGCGACGCTTCAGTTCAGCTATTTCTTCTCGTACTTTTGTCGTCTCGGTGGTGAGCTGGGCAGTACTCAATTTGCGTATTTCTGCGACTTTCATGATTATGCCTCCTCTCTTACCAAGAACTTGGTCTTAACGGGCAGTTTATGTGCGGCTAACCGCATTGCTTCACGTGCTACGTCCTCTGGTACACCCTGCATTTCAAACATGATGGTACCGGCGTGAACCTTTGCGACGTAAAACTCTGGGTTACCTTTTCCGCTACCCATTTTTACGTCTTGAGGCTTACGAGTGACTGGAGTGTGTGGGAAAATTCGGATCCAGATTTTACCACCGCGCTTAATGTGGCGAGTCATAGCTTGACGAGAAGCTTCAATTTGGCGGGCAGTAATGCGCTCGTTGCCTTGCGCCTGTAATGCGTATTGGCCAAAGGCAATGTAGTTGCCGCTAGTAGCGACGCCACGTATCTTGCCCTTCCGCACCTTGCGGTGCTTTTGTCGTTTTGGCATCAACATGCTACTGCACCTCGCCCTTGTAAATCCATACTTTAACGCCGATAACACCGGCAATTGTTTGGGCATTAACTTGTGCGTAATCAATATCTGCGCGAATGGTGTGTAATGGTACTGAACCAGCAACTTCCTTTTCACGACGTGACATTTCTGCACCGTTTAAACGACCAGCAACTTCAATACGAATACCTTTTGCACCGGCACGCATCGTTGCGGCAGCGGTAGATTTGATAGCGCGGCGGAAGCTCATACGGCGCTCCAGCTGATGCGCGATGTTTTCGGCAACAAGCTTAGCGAACATGTCTGGCTTTTTAACCTCTTCAATGTTGATGCGGACAGGAATACTATAAATCTTTTCGATTTGCAGTTTGAGTTCGGTTGCACCCGAACCACCACGGCCGATGACAACACCAGCTTTAGCAGTAGCAATAGTAACCGTAACGAGGTTAGGTGTACGGCTGATTTCAACTTTATTGATCGCTGCGCGTGAACCGAGCTTAGTTGAAATTAAGCGACGAACTTCGAGATCGTCCTTTAAAAACTTTGCATAGTCGCGCTTGTTGACAAACCATTTGCTGCGCCAGTCTTTGTTAACTTGGAGACGCATGCTGATTGGATTTACTTTTTGTCCCATTATTTGGTCTCCTTCTCGATTACTGGTTGTTCTGGTACTGGTTTAGCATTACGGGCCGGTCGGGCTTCGCCGTCAACGACGACACGGATGTGTGAAGTTTTGCGCTGGAACGGAAGTGCGCGGCCGTGAGATGCTGGGCGGTAACGCTTTAAGCGTGGACCTGGTGTTACACCGATTTCACTAATAAACAGTGTGGCTGGCTTGAGGCCATGGTTATGGTCGGCGTTAGCTTTGGCGCTTTCGATAACCTTGCGGACAGCGAGTGCTGAACGACGAGGTGTATGGTCAAGGATGGTAAGGGCGTCTTCGACACTACGGCCACGAACTAAGGCAGCAACAACTGCTACTTTGCGTGGGCTCAACTGAACGCCTTTAGCTAATGCCATAACACCGGGTGTGCCATTCTTAAGAGTTGGCATAATTTATTTTCCCTTCGCTAACTTACCGCCGTGGTTGCGGAACTTACGTGTTGGGCTAAACTCACCAAGCTTATGCCCAACCATGTTTTCGGTAACAAATACTGGAACGTGAACTTTGCCATTGTGAACAGCGATAGTCTTGCCAACAAACTCTGGAGTAATGGTACTCGCACGAGCCCAAGTCTTGATGATGGTACGATCGTTATCGCCAAGAGCAGTTACCTTCTTGGCTAGTTTGAAATCGATGTATGGACCTTTTTTTAGTGAACGACTCATGGTTATTTCCTCTTCGCCGAGTGACGGCTTCTTACGATAAATTGACTGGTACTCTTACGGCGACGTGTCTTGTAACCAAGAGTCTTTTGACCCCAAGGCGTACGAGGCGCTTTAGCCATACGGTGACGACCACCATCACCACCACCGTGCGGGTGATCTACTGCGTTCATAACAACACCACGTACACCAGGGCGCTTGCCGAGGTGACGGTTACGACCGGCTTTACCGATCTTAACGTTTTGGTGCTGCTCGTTGCCGATAACACCGAGGCTAGCCGTACAGTTTTCGTGAATCAGGCGAACTTCACCTGATGGTAAACGAACTTGAACGTAACCATTATCTGCGCGGCCCATGAGTTGTGCGCTGTTGCCAGCGCTACGCACCATTTGTGCGCCACCACCAACTTTGATTTCGATGGCGTGGATAGTTGAACCAACTGGAATGTTCTTAAGTGGTAGACGGTTGCCCATTTCGATTGCAGCTTCTTCGCCGCTCACAATAGTTTGGCCAACCTGCATGCCATTCGCAGCAAGGATGTAGTGGTAGATGCCATTTGGCTCTTTGATTCGGGCAATGCGGGCACTACGGTTTGGATCGTATTCGATATGCTCGATAGTTGCAGTTACACCTGGAGCGAGTTTGAAGTTGACTAAGCGGTAGAACTTCTTAGCACCACCACCCTTGTGGCGAGTAGTTATCCGACCTTGGTTGTTACGACCATTGCCACGGCGCTTTGGAACTAACAGTGAGCGTAAAGGTTTCTTCGTCGTTATTGCGTCGAAGTCTTGGCTGCTCATGCCACGTCGGCCAGGAGTTGTTGGGTTGTATTGCTTAATAGGCATGGTTACTTCTCCTCATCCTTCTTTTTACGGCCGAGGCTTAAACGACTAGACTTTGCAGCTTTATCGTTTTTTGCTGCTTCGCCAGCTGCCTTATCGGCTTGCTTGAGCGCAGCTTTCTCGACTTTTTCCTGAATAGCTTGTTCTTTTTCATCAGCCTCTTCAACAGCATTGAAGAATGGCAGGCTGAAACCTTCTGCTAAAGTTACATAAGCTTTGCGGAAATCGTTACGGCGGCCTTCAGCGTTTTTCATGCGCTTGCCGTTTATACTGATAATGCGCTTAGCTTTACCCTTTTGGTTCAGCGTATTAACTTCTGAAACTTTTACATCGAACTGGCTTTCAACTGCGCGTGCGATGGTGTGCTTATTAACGCCTTGTTCAACTTCAAACACATAGACGCGGTCATTGCTGAGCGCATATGTTTTCTCGTTAAGCCGAGGACGCAAGATAGTAGTTTTACTCATTAGTTTTGCTCCCCAAGCCAATTACTGACAGCCTTTAGAGCGTCTTTATCAAAAACAATGGTGTCGGCATTCAAGATATCATAAACGTTTAAGTACGTTGCGTTGACTACTTTCAGTTTCTGGATGTTCTGAGTAGCGCGCTCTTTGCTGGCGTCTTTTACCGCAACAACACAGAGGATAGTACCGGTCGCTTCGATCTTGGTCAGGAATGAAACCATATCTTTGGTTTTGTTTTCCATAGTAGAGAAAGCTTCGACTACTTTGATCTTACCAGCATCTTGGGCGAGGCTTAAAGCCTGGCGTACTGCAAGGCGCTTGGCCTTTAGGTTCATTTGCTTTGAGTAATTCTCTTGGCCGGTTGGTCCGAAAGTAATACCACCACCGCGCCAAATAGGCACACGAGATGAACCAAAACGAGCACGGCCGGTGCCCTTTTGCTTCCAGGGCTTCTTACCGCCACCGCTGACGAGGCCGCGGGTTTTAGTAACGGCGAGATTCTCACGTCCGTTAGCTAAGTACATAGTGTATGCAGCCTTGAGGAGTTCGTGGTTTTTAACCGTTACACCAAATACTGCAGCGTCTAGCTTGGCGGCGGTTGTAGCTTTAGTGCCAGTTGTAGAATAAGTAGCAATAGCCATTATCGTATTGCTCCTTTCAAAATAATAATTCCTTTACGTGGACCAGGCACAGCACCGGTTACACCGATTACATTGTGCTCCATGTCGACCATCGCAACCTTGAGACCACGTACAGTGATCTGCTCATGACCGAGCTGACCAGCCATGCGGGTACCTTTGAGGATGTGCTGTGGGTACATTGAACCAATCGAACCTGGCTTACGAGTATTTCCCTTACCACCATGTGTTTTGCGTTGGCGATGGAAGTTATGGCGGCGAATGGTTCCGGCCCAACCCTTACCTTTAGTGAGTCCAGTAACCTGTACTTTATCCCCGACACTAAAAACGTCGGCGCTCATTTGGGCTCCGACGGTTAGTTCTTCAGGGATTTCGTATACGCGGAATTCGCGAATAATCTTTGGTGTCACTCCGGCTGTCTTGACGTGGCCAGCGACGCTCTTAGAGAGCTTCTTTGAAATTTCTGTACCGAGTTGGACGGCAGAATAGCCGTCTTTTTCTTCGGTTTTGTGATGCAAGACAGTATGGTCTGCAACTGAAAGTAAAGTAATAGCAGTAACGACACCATCTTCTGCGATGGTGCTGGTCATGCCAACCTTGCGTGTAATAAGTGCTTTCATATAGTTTGTGGTTCTTTCTCCATTGGTTGTTGGCTTGACTGCCCGCAACATAGACTTTCTGGGATTTTCTGGACTGTAAGCCAAGTACCCTTGACATAAAAATTCTTGGTTTCGAGCGGTTTCACCCCTGTTGTAGGATGACCTATCTGCGAATACCAAGTACATTTGTACGCCTACGCGTATACAAAACTTTTTCTGTATCCCTAACAGATTACCACAATAATATTACCCTTGTCAATGTGTTGCAAATTCTACGCTAAGCACACTGTGCAGTTATTACATCTTTATTTCGACATCACAACCAGCTGGTAGACTCAGATTCATAAGTGAATCTATTGTCTTAGGAGTTGGTTCGAAGACATCGATAAGGCGCTTGTGTACGCGCATTTCAAACTGCTCACGACCTTTTTTGTAAACGTGTGGGCTTTTAACGACAGTAAAGGTACTGCGTCGAGTAGGCAATGGAATAGGTCCAGCCAAAGAGGCACCAGTTCGAAGTGCAGTATCCACGATCTGCTTTGCTGCTTGGTCGATGACTTTGTGGTCATATGCCTTTAAGCGAATACGAATTCTTTGTTTTACATCTGGTTTAGCGTCAGCCATAGGTGTTGTTCCTTCTCGACCACGAGGGTCGATTGCTGTAACATTATTTGATTTTGCACAAATAACTTTTAGTCAGCAAATTAATTTAATGTAATAGCATTATATCACAGCAAGTCAATGTCTACTCTGTTAGTAAGTTTTTAGCACATTCTCCTGTAAAGGTTCTGGCTTAATGCGCATACGCATAAACTCGGGATTTGGCACTGAAAGAGGACGTACCATTAAACCACCTCCAAATCTCAGTAGCTTTTGATCTTTGATACTAGCGATTTCTTCTTCGCGCATACGTCTAATCAGCAGACCATCGTCCACACCGTTTTCATATCTGTATGCAGTAACTATTTGGTCATAATAACTGCCATATTCCTCAGAAGTAGGCTTCAGACCGCTTATTGCCCAGCGAGAAAACGCAATTGTTTCAGTAAATGCGATATTTGGATCAGGATCAAAGGGGACTATAACTTCATATACAGGTTCGACCTTCACTACCTCTCCTATACTCCCATAGATAGGAGCGACTGCATCACCATCGAGTTCGGGCTGCTCGGTAAAAGGTGCGCCGCTCAGCAGCATCATGTTGTGCACATCAGGATAAATATCAAAAATCATAAGATATTACTATAGCATTTATTTGTAACGTATGCAAAAAGAGCCTCCGAAGAGGCTCTATGAGTTCGCGTTACTTAACGGACTATTTTACAATCTTAGTAACAACACCTGCGCCAACAGTACGGCCACCTTCGCGAATAGCGAAGTTAAGACCTTGTTCCATGGCAATTGGAGCGAGTAGTTTCACCTTGAAGGTGATGGTATCGCCTGGCATAACCATTTCTTTGTCTGCTGGAAGTTCAACTTCACCAGTTACGTCCGTAGTACGGAAGTAAAACTGTGGCTTGTAGCCCTTGAAGAAAGGAGTGTGACGTCCGCCTTCATCTTTGTTCAAGATGTAAACTTCTGAATCAAACTCAGTGTGTGGCGTGATTGAACCAGGCTTAGCCAAAACTTGGCCGCGCTCGATGTCGTCGCGCTCGATACCACGGAGAAGGATACCCGCGTTGTCGCCTGCTTGACCTTGGTCAAGGTTCTTCTTGAAGGCTTCGATTCCGGTAACGACCGACTTCTTAGTTGGGCGGATGCCGACAATTTCGATTTCATCATTGATTTTGATGATTCCGGTTTCAACACGGCCGGTAGCAACAGTGCCACGACCTTTAATTGAGAACACATCTTCAACAGGCATCAAGAAAGGCTTATCGAGGTCTCGAGTTGGTTCTGGAACGTATTCGTCCATAGCCTTAACGAGCTCCATAATTGCGTCTTCAGAAGCTGCGTCACCTTCGAGAGCTTTAGTAGCTGAACCCTTGATGATAGGACAATCGCGGTCGAAACCATTCTTTTCTAGCAATTCGCGGATTTCTTCTTCGACGAGTTCGACGAGTTCAGCATCAGCGAGATCCATCTTGTTCATGAATACGAGGATGCTAGGTACACCAACTTGCTTCGCAAGCAAAACGTGCTCACGCGTCTGTGGAAGTGGTCCATCATTTGCACCGACAACGAGGATAGCGCCATCAATCTGGGCAGCGCCGGTGATCATGTTCTTAACATAATCGGCGTGTCCTGGCATGTCGACGTGGGCGTAGTGACGCTTTTCGCTTTCGTATTCCTGGTGAGAAGTAGCGATGGTAATACCACGAGCACGCTCTTCTGGAGCGTTATCGATCATGTCATAAGCGATTGGCTTGTTGACTGAGCTTGGAAGCTTCTTCGCGAGTACTGCGGTAATTGCTGCGGTTAATGTAGTCTTGCCGTGGTCAACGTGGCCCATAGTACCGACGTTAACATGAGGCTTACTACGGTCAAATGATTCTGCCATAAGTGTATGTGCTCCTTAGTTAACTGATTATATTGTTATTATACAAGCTGTTAAAACTTACATAAGTTACCGATGTAGTATAGAGAACGCCCTTGTTTTTGTAAAGGGTTACTTGGCGTTCTTAGCGATGATAGCTTCTGCTACATGGCCTGGTACATCGGCGTAATGATCGAGCTCCATGCTCGAGCTAGCGCGACCTTGAGTATTGCTACGCAAGTTCGTGGTATAACCAAACATTTCACCGAGTGGGACAAATGCGGTAATTTCTTTAATGCCGACGCTTAAATCTTCCATGGATTCGATGCGGCCACGCTTACTGTTTAAATCGCCAATGACTTCACCCATGAATTCTTCTGGGGTAACAACAACTACTTTCATAACGGGCTCTAAGAGAACTGGATTTGCTTTCTTAACGCCGTCTTGGATAGCCATTGAACCGGCAATTTTGAAGGCCATTTCATTGGAGTCGACATCGTGGTAGCTTCCGTCGTAGAGCTCAGCTTTGACATCTACTACTGGGTAGCCAGCAACGATGCCGTTGTTTAATGCTTCTTCGATGCCTTGTTGTACAGGCTTAATGTATTCACTTGGAACCGCGCCACCTTTAATAGAGTTGATGAATTCGAAGCCAGCACCTTGTTCGTTTTGGCTGACGCGCAACCAGACGTCACCGTACTGTCCGCGACCACCCGACTGTTTAACAAATTTACCTTGGACTTCAACATCTGATTTGCGGATAGACTCACGGTAGGCAACCTGTGGCTGACCAATATTCGCTTCGACGCTAAATTCACGCTTCATACGATCAACTAAGATTTCAAGATGAAGTTCACCCATACCCCTGATGATTGTCTGACCAGTTTCTTGATCGACGTGCACACGGAAAGTCGGATCTTCTTCAGCCAAGCGTTGTAAGGCGAGGCTCATTTTTTCTTGATCGGCTTTAGTCTTAGGCTCAATGGCAATAGAAACTGGAGGATCAGGAAAATCAATTGATTCTAGGACAATAGGATTTGCTACATCACAAAGAGTGTGACCAGTAGTCGTGCCCTTAAGGCCTACGATAGCGGCAATATCACCGGCTCCGACTTCGTTAACGTCTTCACGCTTATCGGCTTGTAAGCGAACAATCCGGCCAACGCGTTCTTTTGCGCCAGTAGAACTGTTCAGTACATACGAGCCAGCAGTAACTTTACCCGAATAGACACGAAAGTACGCAAGCTTACCAACAAATGGATCAGAAGTAATCTTGAATGCTAATGATGCAAATGGATCAGCTTCTGATGATTTACGTTCGATTTCATCACCGGTTTTAGGATGCGTGCCCCATGCTGAGCCACGGTCCATTGGGTTTGGCAGGTAGTCGTTAACGAGGTCGAGCAACCGTTCAACGATAACGCCACGGCCATCGCCACCACTGACTGCAAAGAATTTTCCAGAAAGCACAGCGGTACGAATCGCTTGCTTGATTTCGTCTTTAGTTAATCCTTCTTCGCCGACTTCAAAATACTTCTCAAGGATGGCTTCGTCTTCAGCAACTGCGTTTTCGATAAGTAGACTGCGATATTTTTTTGCTTTGTCGAGCATATCTGCAGGAATCTCTTCTTCGACAAGTTCCTTATCTTTGAAGTCTTTATAAGTGTAAGCCTTCATTTCTACGAGGTCTATAATTCCATTAACGGACTGCTCAAAACCGATTGGTAAATGTATTGGAAAAGCGCGCTTTGTAAGGCGAGCATGAATTGTATCGAGTGATTTGTAAAAATCGCCACCTGTTTGGTTAATTTTGTTAATAAAACAAATACGAGGTACGCCGTACTTATCAGCTTGGCGCCAGACAGTTTCAGACTGAGACTCGACGCCCATTTTGCCGTCAAAGACAACACATGCACCATCGAGTACACGGAGTGAACGTTCAACTTCAACGGTGAAATCGATGTGCCCTGGCGTATCAATAATATTGATCTGATTGCCCTTCCAGTAACAGGTCACCGATGCAGCAACAATGGTGATACCACGCTCACGCTCTTGAGCCATCCAGTCAGTGGTTGTTTCGCCTTCGTGAACGGCGCCAATTTTGTGGTTTAGCCCGGTTCGGTACAAAATACCTTCTGTTGTGGTGGTTTTACCGGCATCAATATGCGCAATAATCCCAAGGTTACGTATCTTGTCCATTGGTGTTTTCTTATCTGCCATTTATTCCTCTTCGCCGTTAGTGATTAATTTTTCAATGATCAAGTGCGTGTTTACTTCATTTATGAGCGCGTTTGTTGATGCAACACGCAATGATGCGCAAGTACTTTCATCACAATCGTTCTCCGCAATTGAATTCAGCCATGATTTGCTTGTTACTTCCATCTGGGCAAACCACTCTTCCATTTCAGCACCGCTGCTAAATTGTGTTTCCTGTATTGCTCGTCTTACCACGCAACTTTCATGCATAACTCTAATATCATCAAGGTATAGGCACTCACGTTTAGCTGATTCGCAATACATTATCCTTACGTCCGGGCGAAGTGTGCGAAAGCACGGTTAGCGTCGGCCATCTTGTGTACGTCTTCACGCTTCTTGACTGCTGCACCGAGGCCATTGTAGGCGTCAGCGAGTTCAGCGGCGATGCGATCTTCCATGCTAATTCCCTTGCGTGCGCGGCAGGCAGCTACAAACCACATAGCGGTGAGGTGGTTTTGGCGTTGGCCTTTAACTTCAAAAGGAATCTGATAGTTTGCTCCACCAACACGACGTGAACGTGTTTCCATGTGCGGCTGTACGTTTTTGAAGGCTTGTTCGAAGACTTCTAGCGGGCTTTCAACTTTGAGTTTATCAGCAGCTTTCTGCATTCCACCGTATACTAGGCGCTCTGCAAGCTGTTTCTTACCGTTGAGCATAACGCGGTTGATAAGACGCTGTACAGGCACGCTGTTATATACGCGGTCTGGCTTGATATCGCGGACTAGTGATGCGGTCTTTTTGCGAGGCATTACTTGCTCTCCTTCTTCGTGCCGTACTTTGAGCGGCCCTGCTTGCGGTTGTTAACTCCTTGGAGGTCGAGAGATCCTCGAACAATGTGGTATCTAACACCTGGTAAATCTTTGACACGTCCACCACGTACTAATACGACAGCATGTTCTTGCAAATTGTGACCTTCACCACCGATGTAAGCCCAGACTTCGTAGCCATTGCTGAGGCGCACACGGGCAACCTTACGCAAAGCTGAGTTAGGCTTCTTTGGTGTTTTGG
>JARXKL010000016.1 GCA_030272735.1 Patescibacteria group bacterium
CGTCGTCGGCCACCTTGAAGGCTTCCATGAGTGGTGTGTCGCGGTCGATGGTCTGGAGTAAACGGTCGTTCGGAATAATAATCAGTGTATCGACGGCTGAGCGCAGGCGCTCAATGGCAATGTCCGCGTTGCGGCGGCGCTTTTCACCTTCAAAGGCAAAAGGTTTGGTAGCAAAGCCAACGACTAATATGCCTGCTTCACGAGCAACACTGGCAACTACATGTCCGGCACCGCTGCCCGTTCCGCCACCTGCACCGATGGTTACAAAGACCATGTCAGCGCCTTCAATGGCTTGGCGAATTTCTTCGCGGGATTCTTGAGCGGCTAATTCGCCAACTGCTGGGTCCGCGCCAGCACCAAGTCCGCGGGTTGCGTCCTTACCAATGTGGATTTTCTTGCTGGCGAGCGAGTGATGCAAAGCTTGAGCATCGGTATTAACCGCGACGAACTCTACATTTTCAATTCCAGCCTCAACCATGCGGTTGATTGCTGCCCCACCGGCGCCACCCACACCAATAACTTTGATCTGTGCAAATGTTTCGATATCTGGCTCAACAACTTGTGGCATGGATTCCCCTCAACGCTCTATTTATATAGGTATAAGTATAGCGTCTTTATCTGTAACGTCCAACAAATTTATTCGGCCTTTTTTACCGTAATTTACCTGCTCGTTTTCATTCAGTTTCAGGTCGTATCGCTTGCCTTATAGAGCCATCATTATGACAATTTGGTTGCTCGATACTGCTCAGGCCCTACTTAAAAGTGTACATTGTCGGCATTTTTTGTGTTCGCTAAACTCGAGGTTTAACTTCGGTCAGTACTTTATAGCTGGTGTTAGTTTGTATACAAAGCGTGTACACATGTGACACACGATGTGCATCAAATTAAAAATCGCCTAAAACGAATAGTGCAAAAATCTGTCATTAAATCTGGGTCAAAAAGTGAGCCATTTTAGCTTTTGAAACGGCCAAGGAATCCAGACAATAGTGCTTTGGTACTTTCGGATCGGCCATTGACGGGTGGCAAAGCTGGAAGCAGGAGCATATCAAGGAGCATCAAGCCAACAACGGTACTAAAGGCTTGGTCTTCGACCGTGTCGACCAGACCACCAATATTGTGCAACTTGCCAATGCGAGCAGGCAGTTCGAGTTTGTCGCGGGTAAATTCATCTATACCAGAGATCTTGGCAGTTCCGCCGGTTAGCACCACTCCCCCGGGGAGCTTGCGATTGCGCTTAATCTTATGGAGTTCTTTCTCGACGTATTCTAATAATTCTTCGACACGTGATTCGATTACCATGGTAATGTCTTCAAAGCGGAAGTTATAGGCTTTGTCGCCTACCTTAACCATGGCGTTCATCTTTTTAGGGTCGCGGTGCAAGTCGGCGTGCTGCACTTTTACTTGCTCTGCAACATCGATGTCGGTCTTCAGACAAATGGCGAGGTCGTTAGTAATGTGTTGGCCACCGATTGGCAGAACTGCCACGTGTTGCACTTCCCCGTCCTCAAATACGATAAGGTTTGTAGTGCCGGCGCCGATATCTAATAGGACGGTACCGGCTTCTTTTTGCTGACGCGTCAGTACTGCTTCGGCTGCGGCTAGTCCGGAGACTGTGTGGTGCGTTGGGAATACTTCGGCTTTCTCTAAGGCCATGTCGAGACTGCGCAGATTAGGTGATGCGGCGGTTACTATATGCGCGTCAACCTCCAGGCGAACACCGGTCATGCCCACGGGGTCTTTGATATTGCGCTGGCCATCGAGGCTGTAGTTTTTAGCAAAGAACTGTACAATCTCGCGGTTCGGCGGCAAATTAACAATAGTTGCAGCTTCTTCGACGCGCAAACGGTCTTCGTGGCTTATTTCGCGGTTGGCGGCCGAGATGGCAATGACGCCTTCGGAATTTAATCCACTCACATGTGAGCCGTTTACGTTCACGGTAGCCTGCTTGATAGCCTTACCAGAAATACGTTCGGCTTCGGTGACGGCTTTGACGACTGCTTCAGCAACGTCGTCGACGTGCACGACTGCGCCGCGACGCATTCCCTGGTTTGGAGCTTGGCCGTGCCCAATAATTGACGGCATGTTACTACCGTTCGGATCGAAAGTTCCAACGACGCAACGGACCATGCTGGTACCGACATCGAGGCCTATAAAGTGTTCTTGACTAGAACCGTTCATCTGGTCAACAGTATAGCGCTATTGCTTCGTGCATAGCAAATTATGAACAATAAACTAAGGAGTTAAAGTGCTAAGATGCGTCTGTTCTTGCGGCGATTGCGGCGGATGGTCAAAAATTTGTTCTTTAATAATGAATCCGCCGCCGATGAAGGCTCCCCACATAGCTAGTCCAGCGATCGCACCAATTAGTAAGCCTCGCGGGTGGACGCCGTCAGCTTCGGTAACTTGTGCTTCATATTCATGAGTGGACATGCCATATTTTTATCACACTGTAAGATTTTTCACAATACCATACAACATTTATACGATTGTGAGAATTTCGGCGCCATTCTGCGTGATAAGCACGGTGTGCTCAAAATGGGCACTCCGCGAGCCATCAATCGTCAGGATAGTCCAGCCATCGTCAGCTACTGCCACTTGGTCTGTGCCAAGCGTAACCATTGGCTCAATGGCGATCGTCATGCCGGCATCCAACCACGGTCCTGTGTTTGCGCGGCCATAGTTTGGAACGTTTGGATCTTCGTGGACGTGGTGCCCTACTCCGTGGCCAACGAGGTCTTTCACAATGCCATACGGTCGATGTTTCAAAGACTGTTCTACGGCATAGCCAATATCGCCGGTACGGACGCGGTCATGGACGGCTTGAATGCCGGCTTGCAGTGCTGTTTCGGTGTCTTTTAACAGATTAATATGGCCCTTTTGCTTTGGTTTTCCGGCAATAATGCTTATCGCGGCGTCGGTGATCATTTTGTTATAAATGACGCCAAAATCGAGCCCTACAATGTCGCCGTCGGCCAGTATTTTATCGGTACGCGGTATGCCATGTACCACTTGGTCGTTCACCGAAATACAGATCACATCCGGAAAACCTTGGTATCCCAAAAAGGCCGGTTTACCACCGAGTGCTTCGAGTTCTTTGGCAGCGATATTGGCCAGTTCTTTCGTAGAGATACCCGGCTGGACGTGCGGCTTCAGCGCCTGCAAGACCGTCGCAAGCATCCTTCCGCTTTCACGCATAGCAACAATTTCGGCGGCGGTTTTTACTTTGGTTATCATTTATTTACTGAGGTGCTTTTCGAGGTCTGCATTGATGACTTCGACGCTGCGTTCAGCGTCAACATTGATAACGTTTACATCGTGCTCCGTAAGCCAATCGAGAATTGGGGCGGTAGCGCGTTCGTACTCATCAAAACGGGCTTCTATAACCGCATCAGTATCGTCAATCCGGCCTCGAGCTTGCAAGCGTTTTTTGAGCGCTTCGCGGGAAGCAACTAAATGAAATGCCGCTCGTAAGGTGCAGCGCCCAGCTTTAGCCTGTTCGAGGAGCCACTCCGCTTGGGCAATAGATCGAGGGAATCCATCGAGCAAAATTTCACCTTTGTCATCAATAGATAACAGCACTTTATTCATGAGTGCAATGGTTTCGTCGTCATTTATAAGTGCACCGGCGAGCATCTTTTCGCGAACCACTCCAGTAGCATAGGTACGGAACACATCACCCATAGAAATAAGGTGCAGGCCATGCGCATCAGCCAGCATTCGACCTTGCGTGCCTTTGCCTGAACCAGCCATACCCATCATTAAAATCATACGAGTAGTGCCTTTACGATGCGCGCAATTACACTCCCATCGGCACTGGCGCCAGCTGCAGCTTTTACTTTACCGATCACTTGCCCCATGGCCTGTGGACCTGTCGCGCCGGTCTCATTAATAGCAGCTTTTACCAGCTCGGTAATTTCATCTTCAGTGAGCTGTTTTGGTAAGTATTCTTCAATCACTACCTTCTCGGCAAGTTCAGCTTCGGCGCGCTCAGTAGCGTTGCCGCGGCTATACATGTCGGCGCTTTCTTGGCGCTTTTTTGCTTCTTTTGCGAAGATCGGCAGCACTTCTTCGTCGGTTAGACCCACGTCGCGCTTGCCCTGGGCAACTTTCACATTTAATAAGGTTGACTTCAGCCCACGCAGCGTCGTAACGCGCACACTATCTCCCCCCAAAAGAGCGGCTTTGATGTCCTGCTCTAATCGCTCCTCTAGCATTAGGTCTAGCGCTGTCCGAGTTTGATTTTTTTAAGCTTTATAGCTTTGCGCTCGTTGCGGATAATCGCTTTGCGGCGGCGTTCAGGCTTGCTGATACCCTTGTCAAAGTACTGATTATTCTTAGCCACGGCAATAGTACCGGACTGCTGCACCTTTCGGTTAAACCGGCGCAGAAGGTTTTCGGTCGACTCTTTCGAATCTTTACGGGTTACTTGTATCATATGCAATCATTCTATCGTACAGAGGTCAGATTTGCAACCCTTTAGCCGGTGACGCGTTTTTGTTGAGTGGAGCGTTGACTCTTTAATACGATGCTCTGAAGTTCGCGGAAGATCGGGAATTGCTTGTTTGTTGAATAGACTTTAGTGTTACCCTGGCGTTCGGAAACGAGGAAGCCAACTTTTTCGAGGCGCTTGAGTTCGCGTTGAATGTTGCCGGCGTCTTCTTTTATTAACTTAGCAAGACCACGTACATGGGTCTTGAAATCGGGGTATTTAGCATAGATAACGATGATCTTGCGGCGAACCCGAGATGTAATAAAGACGTCTAACATTGAAGCTCCCTCAGCTTTACGGTTGATAGTACTATTGTTTTCCAAACAACGTTACTTATTAGTATAGCCGCGCCCTATCTCTTTGGCAAGACCATTTTCTGGCTATTTTTTGGCTTCATCCATTTTTTGTAATCATCATGACGAGCCTCCCACTTAATTAACTTTTCATTAACTTCACTTCGTGCTCAGTCTGCATGTTCTATACTCTTACTATGTATTACTACTTTGTATGGGTGCGCAGCAGTCGCTATCATGGCAAAGATCCGTTGACGTATTCGTCTGAGCAACGACTAGCGAGTGGTTCAATTGTGGAAGTTGGCATGCAAAAAGATACGGTGATGGGAGTAATTTCTGGCCCGACTGGTAAGCCTCGTTTTAAGACGAAAGCAATTGAACGTGTCTTTGATTTGCCGCCTGTGCCAGCGCATTTGCTAAAACTGATGTCCTGGATTAAGGACTACTACCCTGCTCCGCTGGGGATTGTGACGCAGCAGGTTGTGCCGGCGCATTTTTCAGAAAAGCAGCTAAAGCGAAGCGAAGACGATAATTCTCTTACAGCCACAAGACGGCCTTCAGCTGAATTGTTTGTTCCGATTGTGGAAGCGCTTTCTCGGCTTCCGCCTTTGACTGAGCAGCAGGTGGCGGCGTTAGCGGGTATGGAGGAACGAAATTCATATATTTTGCATGGGACTACGGGGAGCGGTAAAACGCGTTTGTATATTGAGCTGGCCGCCAAGCAATTGGAGGCCGATAAATCAGCTATTATTTTGACTCCAGAAATTAGTTTAACGTCGCAGCTGGCTGAGAATTTTAGAAAGATTTTTGGTGAGCGCGTTATTGTGGTGCATTCTGGACAAACCCCAGCCGAGCGCCAAAAAGCCTGGCTTGATGCTCTGCTCGCAACCGAGCCAGTCGTCATTATTGGGCCACGCTCGGCACTGTTTAGTCCCGTCCAAAAACTCGGTTTAATTGTTTTGGATGAAGCCCACGAAACCGCTTATAAGCAAGAGCAAGCGCCGCAATATCAAACTGGTCGGGTCGCAGCATACTTAGCATTTTTGACCCGAGCGAGTTTAGTATTGGGTTCGGCTACGCCATCGGTGAGCGACTATTACATTGCTGAAGCCAAGCAAAAACCTATCATCAAACTCGATAAATTAGCCCAGGAACATGACTACGCCAATGTGAGCGTGAAGATGGTGGACCGCAAAGATTTTAGCCTGTTTAATCGTTCACCGTTTTTGAGCCAAGACATGATTAAGGCAGTAGAAACCGCTTTAGCACGCGGCGAGCAAAGCCTGTTGTATTTAAACCGTCGTGGCACAGCACGACTAGTGATGTGCGAAAACTGTGGTTGGCAAGCCACCTGTCCCCACTGCGATGTACCGTTAACCTACCACGGTGATACCCATACCTTGCGTTGCCATAGCTGCGACTTCAAGCAGCCCACGCCTTCGGCTTGTCCCGACTGTGGCCACGCGAGTGTGCTGTTTAAAACAGCCGGCACTAAAGCCATTTTCGATGAAGTTCAGCGACTGTTCCCGAACGCCCGCGTTATGCGTTTTGATACTGATAATAATAAGTCTGAACGCTTCGAGCAGCACTTCGAAGCCGTCCATAAGGGCGAAGTCGACATACTCGTTGGCACACAACTGCTCGCCAAAGGTCTCGACCTGCCTAAGCTCAGCACCCTCGGTATTTTGCTAGCCGATACGAGCCTGTACATGCCCGACTTTTCAGCACAAGAACGCACCTTCCAACTCATCAGCCAGGTGCTCGGGCGTATTGGTCGCGGACATGTTGCGGGCACCGCCGTTATTCAGTCCTACCATCCTGATCACCCAGTCTTAATCGATGCCATTAGCGGCGATTATGCGAAGTTTTATTCTCGCGAAATCGCTGACCGTAAACTATTCTTGTTCCCGCCGTTTTGTTACATGCTCAAACTTACAGCCCGCCGCGCTTCTGCCAAAGCAGCCGAATCGGCCGCCGAAAAGCTCCGAGATGAAATTCAAGGCCACTATAAAGTCAGAGTCGAAGGCCCCGCCCCTGCCTTTTACGAACGCTTCCAAGGCAAGCACCAGTGGCAACTCGTCGTGAAGGCGATGGACCGTTCCGAGCTCCTGCGCATCATCGACCACTTGCCCGCCAACTGGTCATACGACATCGATCCCGTCGACCTGCTCTGATGAAAGCAGTGCTGTAATCTGTTATACTGGTTCGAATATGACAAAAGACGACATCATTGCCTTGCCGAATCCGCACTTGCGCCAAAAATCGGAACGCGTTGGGTTAGTCACCGACGAAATCCGCAACGTGGTCAAAGAAATGGAAGAAGCGACTATTTCTTGGGATGTTAGTCGTGAGCATGAAGTCGGTGTGGCCTTAGCGGGTGTGCAGATTGATCGCCTCTACAAAATCGTTGTGGTGCGCAATAACTATGACGATAAAGACGACCATACGTTTACGGCATTTATTAATCCAGAAATCACCAAAACCGAAGGCAAACTAATTGCCGATTTCGAAGGCTGTTTGAGCGTAAAGGATATTTACGGCAAGGTTCCACGCTACGAAAAAGTGAAAGTTAAAGCTTTGGGTATCGATGGACGCGAATTTCGCGTGACGGCTGAGGGCTTCTTGGCTCGCATTTTCCAGCACGAAATTGACCACACTAACGGCATCGTGTTTATTGATCACCTTAAAGATAATCCGGGATCATTCTTTCAACTTGATGAAGATGGTAAGTTGCAGCCGTTGAACTACGAAAAGAACATTGCTGGTAATAAAACACTCTGGAATAGCTAATGGCAGGCGGACATAAACTCGTATTTTTTGGCAACGAGCGTCTTGCTACTGGGCTTAGCACCGATGCACCGATTTTCCGATCGTTACTCGCTGAAGGCTATGACATTGTAGGGCTGGTTGTAGCGCAAAAACCAGTAAGTCCTTCACGCAAAGCACGGAACCCAGAAATTGTAGAAGTTGCGGAATCAAATAATGTACCCGTGCTTGCGCCGACAAAATTGAGTGAAGCTGTCGATGACATCAAAGCCCTTGGCGCCGATATTGCCGTCCTGGTCGCGTACGGAAAAATTGTACCGCAAGCTATACTCGATATTTTTCCAAAGGGCATAATAAATATTCACCCTTCCCTGTTACCGAAGCATCGAGGGCCAACGCCACTAGAAAGCGTTATCCTCAGTAATGATTCAGAAACAGGCGTTTCAATTATGCAGCTCGCGCCCGAAATGGATGCCGGCCCGGTTTATACTCAGAAAAAAGTAAGCCTTGATGGCACCGAAACAAAGCAAGCATTAGCCGATAAGCTAATCGCTATAGGAAAAGGCTTGCTCGAACAGCATTTACCGGCAATTATCGACGGCACTTTGGAGCCTGAGAAGCAGTCTGGGAAGCCATCGTATGATCAGTTAATTGATAAATCAGCAGCCATATTAGACTTTAATAAAGACGCGCCGGAACTAGAGCGCGAAGTACGAGCGTACGCTGGCTGGCCAAGAAGCCGCTGCAAAATTGGCACTCACGACATAATTATTACGCAGGCACACGTCACTGAAGGCAGCGGTGTAATGGGCACGCTACACCTCGACGGTAATTCGATAGGAATATACGCCGGTAATGGCATATTGGTCTTTGATAAGCTTATACCACCAGGTAAAAAAGAGATGGACACGCATTCATTTATGGCTGGCTACCACCCCGTCGACGGGTTCAACTACTAAACTAGTGCAGGCTCTCTATTAAATCGCCCGCCGAGCGCGATTCCGCCGAGTCCGGGAGGACTGATGTCTGGATGCAGTTCTGCAAATTCTCCGCCACCGAACTCATCATCTGAGGGCATTCTATCGCCGTTTAGCGCCGCTCTACCGGCAAAGTTTTCAAGATCATTATAAAATCCATTAATTTGACGTTCTGATATGTCTTGTGCGCCGAATTCTGCTGCTGCCATTGTAGACCCCCACTTATCTATCTACATGCTAATGTTTACATGCAGAACGCGCTGTAAGATTTTATGCTATTGAGCGGGGCCGGCTGGTGGTTGTTGCTGAGGGTACGGCTGCGGCGCTGGAGGTTGTACATACTGCTGCGGTTGTGGTGGTTGTTGATACTGTGCGGGTGCGGGTGGCGAGGCATATGTTTGTGGCGCCGCAGCCTCTTGCTCAGGAGCAGGCTGGTATTGCGGCTGTTGCACCGGCTGAGGAGGGGCTTGGTACTGCTGTGCATCAGGTTGTTGTGGTGCGGGAGCTTGAGAGGGGGCCGACTGCTCAGCAATTGGCGCTGGGGGGGCTGCAGCTTGTGCTTGGCTAGCGGCTAATATCTGAGGTGCAGTTTGGGCAACTTCGGCCTTGAGCTTATCGAATTCTTCTTGGACAATTTCCTTGTAATTTGGGAAGTTGGTTTCGAGCCATTTGAATGCACCCGCGTCATCTTTGGCTTCAAAGTAGCGCTCAAATTCATCGAGCTGCTCATTGGTCATTTGATCTGCTAGGCGGATACCGACGCGCATTTCAAGCGTTTCATAGACATGCTTCAGGAAGCTATTTTTTTCAGAATCAGGCAAACTGCCTAAGCCTATTTCAACCAGTAGCGTGTTG
The DNA here is from genome assembly GCA_030272735.1 of Patescibacteria group bacterium. Taxonomy (GTDB): domain Bacteria; phylum Patescibacteriota; class Saccharimonadia; order Saccharimonadales; family UBA4665; genus JARXKL01. The sequence continues at coordinate 9,381 of JARXKL010000016.1, forward strand.
TCTATCTTCAACATATTGTTATTGTATCATCTGACAAGTCTTGCGAGAACTATTTACAGGGAGCGTTGCTTGGCTTCGCGGGTGAAGAGTTCGATGTGGTCACCTTCTTGGAGGTCGATGCGACGTGGAGTTGTGATGCTCATGCCGCACATTTCGCCTTCGAAGACTTCTTTAGTTTCGGCTGGACCGCGTTTGAGTCCGGTTACTTCTACTTCGCCGAGCACTTCTTTGTCGCGGGATACACGTGCAAGTGCTGGAGCAGTTAACTTACCCTTCGTGACTTCCCCGCCACAAATGATTGCTGATTTAGTGGTGTTGAATATACCTTTTACGACAAGTCGGCCGAGTTCAGTTTCGACGATTTCAGGTCGGAGCAATTTAGTAAGCTCTTGCTTCACGTCATCCATAAGCTCGTAAATAACTTTATACAAACGCACATTGATTTTGTCTCGGCCGGCTTGCTGGCGACCGCTAGTTGGCAATGGCACATTAAAACCGTAGACGATTGCGTGGCTAGAATGCGCCATGTGTAGATCGTTTTCGCTAACTGGGCCGACGCCAGAACCGACTATGCGCACTGAAACCTCGTCGGTATCCATAGCTTTGAGGCTATCAATAACAGAAGTCAGTGAACCCTGTACGTCGGCTTTGACGATAATATTAAGTTCTTCGAGCTTGTTGTCGCGGTTAATTAAGCGAATTAGTTCGGAGCTGCCAATATCGGTGCGGGCGCCACTGGCGGATTTACCGGCGGCAGACGCGGTCGATTCTGCGCGAGCTGCTTTTTCGTCCTTAACGACGATGAATTCATCACCGAATTCTGGCATAGTTTTGAAGCCGGTAATGGTCACTGGTGATGATGGGCCGGCTTCTTTGAGCGTGCTACCTTCGGTGCTCTCTAGGTTACGGATTTTGGCATAAGAACCCCCAGCGACGATAAACTGACCGGGCTTTAGTGTGCCGGTTTCCACGAGCGCATTAGCAACGGGGCCACGTCCCTGCTCGACATGAGCTTCAATAATTAGGCCTCGTGCTAGGCCGTCAATATCGGCTTTGAGCTCTTCGACATCGGTAATAAGTAAAATAGTGTCGAGTAATTCTGGTACGCCGTCTTTAGTTTTTGCAGAAACTGGCACGACGATGGTGTCGCCGCCCCACTCCTCAGTGAGGAGGTCGTGCTCGGATAATTGCTGCTTAAGACGATTGATGTCGGCGCCTTCTTTATCCATTTTGTTGGCTGCGACAATAATTTTCACTCCGGCTTTGCGGGCAAAGCGGATCGCTTCGATGGTCTGCGGCTTAATACCGTCGTCGGCTGCAACCACAATAATAACGATGTCGGTTAATAAGGCGCCGTGCTCGCGAATAGCGGCGAAGGCTTCGTG
>JARXKL010000017.1 GCA_030272735.1 Patescibacteria group bacterium
GCCAAAAAGCTCCACGACTACATCAAATAGGAGCGAGCATTTTGTATTAATAGCCCCACAGCGCAGGGGCTATTTTTATAGAGTTATTTCGAGTTTTTGGAGTAGGTTTGCTAAATCGTTTTGTAGAGTTTGCACATCATGTTCATTCGATAAAAAGTAATCCGCATTAGCAATAGGTCCACCTTTTTCGAGATTCTCTATTTCGGCGTAATCGCGGGCGTTTACTTCTCTTTTTGTGAGGGGGCGAACTGGTCGATTGGCAAGCCGTGAGTGTCGCTCAGCTCTTGGTGTAACGATTGCAATAATTATAGCGTTGTCCCCAAAGCTGTCTTTGAAGATCTTATACTCCGTCCAACTATAAAGGCCATCGGCTACCACGTATTGGTGACCTTCATCGAAGTGCTGTTCTATTTGCTGAATAATACGGACGGCATAGGCGCCCTTACCCTCTTTTGCGCGAATATCCTCGCGCACAAACTTTTCGCTCGCTTCATTTACTTCCATGCCGCGTCGTTTCACTTCGTCCATTGTTATCCCACCGAAGTAAACAAAAGGAACATCGTGCTCTTTGAGGTAGTCGACGCAGACACTCTTGCCAGCACCAGGCATGCCGACAAATACAATAATTTTATGATTTTTTTTGGGCTCCATTCGTACTATTGTACTAGATCATATCAAAGATGGCACAAGGGTTTTAACCGTGGACTTCGCGGTGGAGCTGAGCGACCGCGTGGCGGGTATGTTTGCGGGTGTGGCGCTGGGCTAAGCGGAAGGCCATGTAGAGCCCTGCACACAGCAGGGCAGTCAGCCAATCTATGAAGCCAAGTGAACCCGTGCTGAAGTATGGCTGAATCCAAGGGTTGTAGATGATATTGCCGATTAAGAAAAACGATATGCCAAAGGCACCGAGCAGGTATTTGTTGCTCCATAAATAACTTGTGAAGAATTTTTCGTGGGCGTCGGCGCGCTCAAAAAATAGGTACACATAGAGGCATAGTACGAGCGTCAGGTAGGTGAGCGTCGTTGCCTGGTGGTAGAGGGGTAAGCTGAGGTCTAAATATTGAGGGCTGAGCTGATGCCGAATAAAGAAAAACAAGTAGTTGCCGAACGACAGGACGGCGGCCAAAAAGCCAAACCCAACAAAGCCAGCTAAAGCTTTGCGATTGATAATATGGTCGTGTAAATCGCGTGGTTTTTCGTGCATCAATTTGCCTTGAGCTTTGTCCCAGCCGAGGGCGGTCAACGGCAATATTTGGGCTACTACGTCGATTGCTAGTATCTGAATAGCGGCAATGGCTGGAGCAATATGGAACAGAGATAAGGCGCCTAAACTAAGCAGCACCACGATCAGCTCGCCGGCGTTGTCTGTGAGTACGCAGCGTGCTGCTTTAGTGATGTTGTGGTAGGTTAGGCGGCCTTCTTCTATCGCTACTATTAAGGTGTCGAAGCTGTCGTCGAGTAAGACGATCTCTGCCGCGTCCTTGGCGACATCAGTGCCGGTTCTGCCCATGGCAACGCCTATGTCGGCTCGCTTGAGGGCAGGGGCGTCATTAATTCCATCGCCTGTAACGGTCACGACGTAGCCACCTTGTTTTACGAGCTCAACAATGCGTAATTTGTGTTCAGGTGCAACGCGTGAGAACACCGCGCCGCCGTGCTGAACCATTTGCAGTATCTGGGCATCAGATAAGTCTGGCAGCTCGGTGCCTAAAACTATATGAATGTCATCAGCGAGGTTGGCTTTGCGCGCGATGGCCTCGGCCGTGATAGGTGAATCACCAGTGATAATAGACACACGCACGTGGGCAGCGCGGGCAGCTTTCATGGCTTTTGGCACTGCCTCGCGAAGAGGATCAACCATGCTGACCATGCCGAGAAAAATGAATTCTTGCTCAACCTCGTTCATCACGAACTTCTTATGGATCGCTTTTTTGGGCAGAATTCGGTAACCAAAAGCCAAATTACGGCGGGCAGCTTTTGCATTAGACTCATTGTAGTCCTCAAAGAATGTACGATCGGCTTTGGTGAGTTTACGGACGTGGCCGTGATCCCAGATTTCGGTGCTTCGAGCGAGCACGCTCTCTGGCGCGCCCTTAGTGAAGACCACTGTTTGGTCGCCGCGCTTGCGTACAGAACTAAGTAGTTTGCGGGCCGAATCGAACTGAAACTCCTTGAGTTCGGGCATCATTTCATTCGATGTATCGATGTTTATACCAGCTTTGCGCGCAAGAGTTATTAAGGCGCCTTCGGTTGGGTCACCAACAACGTACCAGTTAGCGTGGTCTTCATCCGGCGCGACCACGGAGGCATTGCTGGCGAGGGCGGCAGTAAGGAAAAAGAGTTCGAGCTCCTTCATCTTGCCGGCTGGGAGCTTTTTGCCGTGCTCCGTAACAATCTCTCCATTGGCTTCATAGCCGGTGCCGGTAACTTTATATTCATTTCGTCCTACTAATAGCTGCTCCACGGTCATCTCGTTTTTAGTGAGTGTGCCGGTTTTATCGGTGAGTATAAAATTTGTTGCGCCCAAGGTCTCAACTGCCGATAACTTCTTAACAAGCGCGCGCTTTTTGGCTAAACGACCAGCCGCTTGGGCGAGCGTTATGTTCACTTCTGCTACTAAGCCAGTGGGAATCATGGCCGCGCCAATGCCAATCCCAAATAATATGGCGTCATGAATGTTGAGGTCGGACTTAAAGGCGATAAAGGTGAGGGCAAGTGATAAGACCACCGTTGCCTGGGCGATGCGGGTGGCGAGGTTATGCATTTCTTTCTGCAAAGGCGAAGCCTCCGAAACGGTAGCTTGGCTGAGGCTGGCAATGCGACCGAGCTCCGTTTGCATGCCAGTCGCAATAACGACGCCGTGGCCGGTGCCAGTAGCGACAGTAGTGCCCATAAACAAAATGTTATGACGGCTGCCTAGTGGAACCTCATCGCCAATGGCATGCACGAATTTACGACTTGGGTTGCTTTCACCGGTTAGGGCGAAGTCATTGCTGCTCAGCTCGGCTTCATCGAAAATACGCAAATCAGCTGGCACACTATCACCGCTCTCTATGTATACGACATCGCCGAGTACGAGTTCAGTAGAATTAACAGATTGTATTTCGCCGTTGCGGATGACTTTGGCTTGCGGCACAACAAGTTTCTCTAGGCTCTTCATAAGTGTTTCGGCTTTGTGCTCTTGCGTGTAACCAACAACGGCATTGAGTAATGCGATAGCCAACAATATGGTGGCAGTTTTGAGATCTCGAAGATACACAGAGAATGCTGCACTAATCAATAGCATAACCACCAATAGGTTTTTGAACTGACGTACAAAGGTAATTATTGGCAGCTCGTGCTTTGTTCGCTGCAAGGTATTACTACCGTTTTGCTCAAGGCGCTCTTCAGCTTGTTTGCTGGTGAGGCCGCTTTCTTTAGACTTCAGCTGCGTTAGAACTTCATCGGCAGGCATGCGGTAGTAGGGCAGGTGTTTTTTCGCTTCCATATATACGTAAGCATTATAACCTGTTAGCTCACTATTTCTTGCGTATGGTATGAGCCCAACGAAGTAAATCTATTTGAAATATAATGTATTGTGCAAAACGCGAAATCACTTGCCTCGTATGTGCTACAATTTTGTAATACTTGGCGTAAGGAGGGTCTCCATGGCAACGGCAACAAGAGAACAATTCTTTCAAACTATGGAAGAGCAGGGAATTGCCCTTACTTATGATGACGTACGAATGCGCACTCGGTCTGGAAGCAGTGGCCCATTACCAGAAGTTATTAATATACGCAGTAAATTTTCTGAGAATGTAGAGCTAAAAGTACCTCTTGTTAGCGCAGCAATGGATACAGTTACAGAAAGCAACATGGCGATTGAGATGGCTAAGCTCGGTGGCATAGGCGTAATCCACGCTGCATTATCAATTAACGAGCAATTTACAGAAGTGCGTAGAGTCAAAAAGGCAAGTCACAGTGTCATAGATGAGCCAATTTCAGTCCGAGACAGCGATACATTAGAGAGCGTGAAAAAAATGTGTGCGGAAAAAAGGTTCAATTTTAGTACGTTCACGGTAATTGATGCCGACGGCAAATTTAAAGGTGTTTTGACAGGAAAAGATTTCGAATATCCTGAAAGTCTCACGGTGTCGGTCGGTGAGGCCATGACATCTGTAGAAGAGGATAATTTTTCGAGCGCACCAGTTGGTACTACGCTCGAAGAGGCTTATGCGGTTATGCAGAAAGGTAAAATTAACACCTTACCGCTTATTAATGAAGACGGTGGTGTTGGAGGGCTGTACTTATGGTCTGATGTGAAGCGAAACGTCCGCGACGCGGAAGCATATAATGTGGATCATAACCGCCAACTAAGAGTCGCGGCAGCAGTTTCTACCGGTGAAGACGCGCTTGAAAGAGTAGAAGCACTGAGCCGCTATGCCGATGTAATTGTATTAGATACCGCAGACGGTGATTCGTATTACGTCTTTAAGACCCTCAAGGCTATTAAAGAAAAATTTCCTGATCTAGACGTTGTAGTCGGCAATATATCAGACGGCGCCTCAGCATTAGAGCTTGCCGAAGCCGGCGCAAACGGTATTAAGGTAGGGCAAGGCGGCGGATCTATTTGCTCGACAAGGCCTGAGACTGGTATTGGTATGCCACAGGTAACTGCAGTATACGATTGCATGAATGCGCTACGCGAAAAGTATCCACATATTCCGGTGTGTGCGGACGGCGGTATCAAGGACCATGGAGATATACCGATTGCGATAGGAGTTGGAGCGCACTCCGTTATGATGGGCAGAGTGCTTGCTGGTACAAAAGAAGCGCCTGGTGATGTGTTGGTACGAAAAGACGGCACGCGATACAAAACATACCGAGGCATGGGTTCAGCGAGCGCCCTAAGAGATAATGAAGCATCAAGAGAGCGTTATAGCGCAAATGGAGGCATCTTCTTGCCAGAGGGAGTGGAGGCATATGTGCCTTACGAAGGTGACTTGAAAAATGTGTTAGGTTTGTGCGTTCTAGCGCTCCGGAAAGGTATGCGATATGTAAAATCCCCAGATTTAGAATATCATCGAAATCACACGAAGTTTTTCCGCATAACTGGCTCTGGATTACGCGAATCGCACCCTCACGACGTGGAAATTATAAAGCAGTAAACCCTAGCGAATGATAACTTGCTCACGGTTAGGCCCAACGCCAATCATTGAGATTGGAACATTGGTTCTGTCCTCGATGAATTCAACTGCCTTTTGAGCGTTTTCTGGCAAGTCAGAAAAGTTACGCACGCCTTGGATGTCTTCTTCCCATGTAGGCAAAGTTTCAAATACAGGCTTACATCTAAGCAGTTCATCGGCCGACCCTGGCGCAATATCGGTCGTGACACCATCAAACTCATATGCGACACAAATTGGTGCATCATCGCCATAGCGAGGGAACCAGTCAAGTTTCGATAAGGCAACATCATGTGTGCCATTTACCATTTGAGCACGTCTAATTTGAGGTAAGTCTAAATATCCAAGACGACGGACTCGACCGGTTGTAGTGCCTTTTTCTGCGTCGATAGTACTCATGTCACCGTGTAACATCTGTAACGCTTCTTTGTCATGAACTTCTGTCACAAATGGGCCGCCACCTACATGCGATTGTACAGCTTTAACTACGCCAGTGACTTTATCTATTAGATAGGGCGGGATACCAAGACCAGTCGCTACACCCCCAGATGTTGTGGTCGAGGAGGTAACAAATGGATACATACCATGATCGATATCAAGTAAATAAGCTTGGGCGCCTTCGGCTAAAACTCGAGCTGGTTTTTCCTTGCGCAACTGCTGATTTAAAAAAAGTACCGTGTCGGTTACGTATTCACCAACTTTTTGGACACTAATCATATAATTATGTGCAATTTCTTCTTCGTCCAATTTAGGCAGGTCGGCCTTTTCGCGCTGGTCCCGTAAGGCACGTAGGCCTTCATATGCTTCGATGCTTACTGCTTGCGGATCGCTCAGTATTTCTCGCATACGTACACCCGTGCGGCTAGCTTTTGATGAAAACACTTGAGCAATTCCCGATTTAGTACTTCCTTGGCCGCCTTGCCCCGCCTCGCGTATTTCGTCTGCGCAAATGTGGTGAGGCAGTACGAGTTGTGCTGCGCAGCTAATCAAGAGATTACGCCTTGAAACTTCAATATCTTTCGAGCGGATATCATCAATTTCTTCAATTAGTTTAACGGGATTTACTACCGTTCCGTTACCTATAATGTTCATGGCATGTTCATGAGCAATGCCGGAGGGCACTAAGTGTAAGGCGAGGTCGCGGCCGTCGGGGAGTACAACGGTATGGCCGGCATTATTGCCGCCATTAAAGCGCGCCACGATATCGTGGTCTTCCGCCATCATATCAACGAATCGGCCTTTGCCTTCATCGCCACGTTGCAGCCCAATAATTACATCTACCGACATTTCTCGACCAGCATACTAAAATTAAGACTATTTCGCAACTTTAAGCGTTATCATTCAAGTTGTAGTATTTGCGTGCGGCTAAAACCCTAATCGGTGTAAGTGATTACTGTTTCCATTAGTGCTGTCTAGCGTATACTGTAGGCAATGGCAACAGAGGTGACACCAAATAGAAAGAAACTTGTCGTCATTGATGGCAAGAGCGTTTTTTATCGTGGCTATTATGCCATGCCTAATTTGACGACCAAAGACGGCACGCCGACTGGCGGAGTATTTGGCTTTGCCACCATGGCGCTCGAGGTGGTTAAACGGCTGAAGCCAGATTACGTCGCCGTCGCATGGGACAAACCCAAAACCAATATCCGTAAACGGCTCGAACTCTATCCCGAGTATAAAGCTGGCCGTAAACCGGCTCCCGAAGACTTTAAGCTGCAAATACCCGTACTCCAAGAATTGCTCAACGCATTTGGCTGGCCGCTCTATGAGCTCGACGACTATGAAGCTGACGACATAATGGGCGCGTTAGCAGTGCAGGCTAGCGCCAAAGATATTGAAACTTTACTTATCACCTCTGATATGGACATGCTCCAGCTCGTGAATGACCGCGTGCATGTTTATGCGCTCAAAAAAGGCCTCAGTAACATCGAATTGTATTCACCTGCAAGTTTTGAGGCTAAGTATCAAATACGAGTGGATCAATTTTTGGACCTGAAGGCGCTGAAAGGTGACTCATCCGACAATATTCCGGGCGTTCCTGGCATCGGCGAAAAGGGCGGCGTAGAACTACTCAAACAGTTCGAAACACTCGATGGAATTTATGAAAATATCGATCTTATTAAGGAAACGACGCGCAAAAAGCTGGTAGCCGGCAAAGACCTCGCCTATTTGAGCAAGCAACTGGCTAATATCTGGACAGATGCTCCGCAAAAGCTCGATCTCGCAGAAGTAGATGGCACTAAAGCCAACCCAGCGGCCATACAGGCGTTACTTCAAAAGCTAGAATTCCGAACTTTGGCGCGTCAGTTACCAGAGATAATGCAAGTACCGGCGGATAGCATGCCATCTGAGCCGGGTACTATTTTGAGTACTGGCAAGACCGAGCATATCGACACGGTTGCTAAGCTCGAATCATTACCGGCGGGGGTATCTACTTTCCACGTGCACTGCTTTACGGCGGGCAAGCATGGTAAAAAGCCCTTGGTACTCTCGTTGAGCCCCAACGGTAATACAACCTATGTCATCGACTTTGCCATCGGCGCAAAAGTCATAGGTAAAAAGCTCGCAGAAGTACTTACCACCGATACGAAACTGATTGGCTACGACGTTAAAAACACGCTCAAAGTGTTACTGGAGCTTGGCTTACCACTCCCGCAGGTTGCTCACGATGTATTAGTGGGCTCGTTTATGATTAATTCTTTGCGCCGTGAACAAACGCTCACGGAACTAGCACAAGCCGATCTTGGGTATGCCGGGCAGGGCTTCGAAAACCTAGACCCAGATCAGATGATGGGCGCACAAGCCGAAATCATTGCCGTCATTAAGTCGCTGCATGAGCTGCAAGCCCCTCAGATTAAAGAAATACCGAAGCTACAGTCTCTGGCTACTGATATCGAATGGCCAGTAATACCAGTACTAGCGCATATGGAACACGCTGGCATCGAGCTAGACACTGAGTATTTAGGCCGTTTCTCGGAGGAAGTGAACGACCTTGTCTCCGATTATGAACAGCAAATTTATGGGCACGCCGAACAAGAGTTTAATATTGGCTCGCCCAGCCAGCTCGCTGAGGTTTTATTCGAGAAAATGGACTTACCGAAACAGGGCATCAAAAAGGGTAAGACCGGATACAGCACCGCCGCCAGCGAGCTCGACAAATTACGTGGCAAGCACCCGATTATTGATGTTATTACGCAGTACCGCGAAGTAGCTAAGCTCAAAAATACGTACATTGATACATTGCCGCTCATGGTCGATGAGCAATCGCGCGTGCACACCACTTTTAATCTCACTATCGCCCAGACTGGACGGCTCAGCAGCACCGACCCTAATCTGCAGAACATACCAACGCGGACAGATCTTGGGCGCCATATTCGCACGGCCTTTGTAGCAGGCAAAGGCAAAAAACTAGTCAGCGCTGACTATTCACAATTTGAGCTTCGTCTAGCGGCGGTTTTAGCTGAGGACAGCGAGCTTGTAGAAATGTTTAACCGCGGTGCCGACATTCATACGACCACAGCCGCACTTATATATGAACGGCAAGAAGAAGATGTTACCAAGCAAATGCGCCGAGCCGCCAAGGTAATTAACTTTGGTATTCTGTATGGTATGAGTCCCCATGGGCTAAGCATTGCTACCGGCATGACTCGCGAACAAGCTGTCGTGTTCATTGATAAATATAAAGCAGTGCGCCGTCCGCTCTTTGATTACATGGACCGCGTGCGCGAACAATCTCGCAAAGATGGCTTTGTGGCTACGCTTTTCGGTCGGCGACGACCTATGCCCGACATTCACTCCAGTAATTTTATGGTGCGCCAGGCTGCTGAACGTGCGGCTATAAATATGCCTATCCAAGGAACCGAAGCCGATCTTATGAAGATGGCCATGATCAACGTCGACAATTTACTCGCTGACAATAATCCGGACTGCACCATGCTCCTCCAGATTCACGATTCAATCCTCCTTGAATGTCCTGCTGAAAAGGCTGAGAGCATTGCTGTGATATTGCAAGAATCCATGCAGAACGTTTTCAAGCTACCCGTTAAGCTCGATGTTGACGTAACAATTGGCGACAATTGGGGCGAGCTGTAATGGAAGACCTGCTCGTTAAGCAGTTGACGCGCCAACTCAAATTGCTCAATTTTTGGATTACGCTTTTTGGCACCCTATTTTTAGTCGGCTTCATTATCCTGGGAGTACTAGTGTACAAACTGGTAACATTTACGCACGACACAACAGCAAAATTTGATGCACTGCAGCAAAAAACTGAACAAACCATCAACGTCCAAAAACAACTCTGCGATTCAAAGAACGTCGGCTCACTTCTCCATAAGCAAACGAGCATCTGCAAATAAATGACAAAGATTATATATAACAAACTCGTCCGCGACAAAATCCCTGAGATTATTAAAGCAAGTGGCAAAAAACCTACTTTTCGGTATTTAAATAAGCAAGAGTACCTTGAGGCGCTTGTCATTAAGCTCGGAGAAGAATACGACGAGTTTAAACAAGACAGAAATATTGAAGAACTAGCCGACTTGCAGGAAGTCATTTTGGCCTTGGCTGATGCGATGAATATTTCACCGAGTGAACTCGCGAAAGCCTTTAGCCAAAAGGCTCTAGCCCGAGGCAAATTCCAAAGTCGAATCTATTTAGAATCCGTTGAGTAGGAGACTTGCTCACGTAACGATATAATTTATGTGAACAGCAGCTAGATACCTAAGAATAAGGAATGTATGGCGGACGAGAAGAAATTTCACGTAGGCGTAAAAGGGCTTATCAAAAACAGCGATGGTAAACTTTTACTCATGAAAGAGGATGTATCGAACCATAGTATTCCAACTTCTGAATATTGGGATTTGCCGGGTGGTAGGATGTCGCAGGGCGAACTAATTTTGGAAACGCTTGCTCGTGAAATCGAAGAAGAGACGGGGATTACCGAGTTTTCTGAACCTGTTTTTAAAACTGCAGTCATTTCTAACCATGAGATCAAAGTGGAAGATGAGGTATTGGGATTGGCGCTATTCGTCTATCAAGTGGTTGTCGCTGAGGACGCTATTATTAGGCTGAGCCACGAACATTTGGCATATGATTGGTTTGAGATCACTGAAGCTAAAGAGCTTCTTCGGCATAAATATCCTACAGAATTTACAGAGCTGCTGTAGGTTTACGACGGCGGCGGGAGCGGCTGCTGCTGACGATGCGGCCGCCTT
>JARXKL010000018.1 GCA_030272735.1 Patescibacteria group bacterium
ATACTAATTTCTGGGTGCTGCGGGCAGGCGTACATGAGGCTGTATGTCCACGTTTCATTGTTGTCAGCATCAAGTACCACCATTTTGCCTTCGGCTACTTCCAAGGCTTGCTCTACAGATTGCACCAGGCGTGAGCGGCTATCGACGTCATTTACTAATCGATCAACTACAACCTCGATGCGGTGGCGATATTTTTTATCGAGCTCTGGGAATTCATCGAGCGCATAAACTACGCCATCGACACGAACTCGAGCGAAACCGGCGCGCTGATACTGCTCAGGAATATGCTCAAAGGCACCCTTCTTATCAATCACGATAGGCGCTAAAATCATCAGTCGCTTATCTGTGGTGGTTGCTACTATCTGGTCAATTATTCCAGTCGTCGTTTGACGAACAACCGGGCTGCCGTCGACAGGACAGTGCGGTATGCCAATGCGCGCAAATAATAGTCGGAGATAATCATAAATTTCCGTTACGGTTGCTACCGTAGAGCGCGGGTTGCGAGACGTCGATTTTTGGTCGATTGAAATAGCCGGACTCAAACCATCTATCTGGTCGACGTCTGGTTTTTCCATGAGCCCTAAGAACTGGCGGGCATATGAACTCAATGATTCGACATATCGGCGCTGACCTTCTGCATAAATCGTGTCAAAAGCCAGGCTTGATTTGCCCGAGCCACTGAGGCCAGTTATTACTACCAACTGGTTCCGTGGGATGGTTACATCTACGTTCTGTAAGTTATGCTCGCGCGCGCCTTTTACGACAATCTGATCTGCCACACTTTTCTCCCAATCAAGTGAATGCAGTATACAGAAAAACTACAGATTAATCGAGGGTCTAGCTTACACAAAAATGATTATGCTGCGAGCGGCGAATACAATTCCTCTGCAGGAATTCGGCCGGGAAGCTCGTATCGATCACGCCTGTATCTACCCATTTGTACAATTATTACAGGATCGCTTAAGGGGAACTCTGTTGGGGCAGCCGTATCTTCAGCTACTAAATTTTGAAAATTCTTAAGGACCGAAGTATCAACCGGGTAGCCGTCTTGCCTACGCAGCAATGGCATGACTGGATCAAGAACAACAGTTTCTGGTGCTAGCCATTCACATACTTCGCTAATTGCGTCTCGGTAGAGTAGAGACTCCACAGCTAACTGACCTGCCGTGTTAAATGAACTTTCTGTTTCGCAGTGTTTGCGCTTTCTTTCTAACCCACGCCAGCCCGATGGCAGCATACTTACTATTTCTACATGAGCAGCTGTATGATTACTGTTATTTTTTGTGGTTTCAGGAAAAGTAACACTCGTAATGTTTCCTGTTTTCATCGGAATAGTGCTTGGAACTGGTTTTAGGTTTTCATGAAGCTTATCCTGGAGTATTGATGCGAGCAATTCGACAGTTTCTTTTCGTTTATCAAATCGCTTATAGGTACGTATATGATTTGCAAGCGGCCCCTGGTGGAACTGCACAAGCCCGAGTTCATATGGATTACTGAGTCTATGATTCTTCCATTGATTTTTATTGACCGCCAACCTCATTGCTCGTTGATAAGATGCTGCATACGCTTTCTTATCGTCCCAACCTACTGCGTCAACTTTGCGTACAACACAGATCGTAGGCGTGAATGTTTCATCGCCGTGGTTTTCTGATGATACTAATCGGTAAGCGTGCTTTAGTTTGTCTCGCGGCGCCCGACCCAGCTTGCCTTTGCCCATTTTAGGCGGCCCTTGCCATCATTTTTTCTTTTGCATCAATTTCATCTCTTGTCTCAACAATCGGGAATCCAAGTTCTAAGTATGTAACCCCTTCTTCCATAAACGTATCTCGCACTACTTCACCTATCATCCTCCGGTGTCGGTATGCAACATTGTTTGCACTACGCGGCGCCTGATATCGCACCAATGTAAGGTGCGTTGGGGGTGAAAGTGCAACCTCTGCATCGAACTCTGAAAAAACGTCTGCGAGTTCTGCAGTTTGATTATCTAACTTCTTGACTAGCTTATCGTCAGTTACTAAGGTTACTAATTTGTTTTGCTTTGAACCAAGCCAGTCAAATTCTTCTACAGGTACTCGTATAATATCGGTGAATTTACGTTTTTCTAGTGTTTCACGTATCATCGAGCTATCACTAAGGTCGATAATCTCATCTTCCATAGCTCTGACGGTGTCTGAGCGGGAAAGATACGTAAGGTGTACTCCATCTTGGGGCTTCGCACGTGCACTATGAGACGGATGCAAAGATAGTTTTTTGTTAACTGGAATAAGAGCTTTTACTATCGCAGCCCCCACTGTTTTAGCGCTTCTAGGTGTAAGCTCACGGGTTATAGCAAAGGCTTCTTTTTGTATTAGATCGTATCCAGGTCGTCTTCGGTCGCGTATATCTGAACTGTGATCACTCCGTATAATATGTTCGCCGCGCATTGTATTTTCCTAACTTTGCTATCAACTATCTTTAGTGTAGCCCCCTCATGTCCTAAACGCTATATGCAGTGCTTTACCATACGTAGTGATATTGACAATCGTTTGGATACTGTTACTGCTATCTTTCTATCTGTAAGAATTCTTACGAACTGCAGTCAATTACACGTCGTAAGCATAAGGAGTAATGAAACATACTTGACGAAAACACAATTACGTGTATAATGCTGATTAATTAGTTGTTAATGTGGGCTCTCAAAAAGGGCTTTAAAGGGGCAGATAGTGTTTACGTTCTTAGTGCTCGGACAAATTCCAGGAACCAATGTATACATCAACTTTGATGATTGGCTTCATATAACCTATGCATTACTCGGCATGGCTTTACTCAGTTATGCGGTCTCGTTCTATAGTCGCCGCCGTGCGGACACTCAAATAGCGCGTATTGCAGTGACAGTCTTCGCTAATCAGCTACATCTCCGGGGATAATCGACTGACCGTAAAGCTGCAGTTCTTCCAAAATATATTTTTGATTGTCAGTTAGATCAGTCTCAGCTAATTCGCCGAGTCGTTCAAAATATTTAGCAAGCTTACTGCGTGTTTCGCCTTCGAAAACTTGTTTTTTACAGTACTCATCCCATACTATACGTTCTTCATCGGTTAAGCTTTTTGGAAAGTTACGCGCCTTGTACAGGGGCAGCAATAATTGGAGGCGTTCATCTTTTATATCTTGTGCAATAGTGGTCAAATCATTCGACTGAGCTGCGCGGATGGCTTTGCAAACATTTTTATCGTTATCGCTCATAAATTTTTCATACAGTCGAGCGTCGACATCGGGAATAGTTTTAGCCTGCTTGGCTTCACGCTCGTTATCTAATATCCGTAGTGCCGCTAATACATTTTTAGCAAAAGCCTGCTGGCCTGATTTAAGTAGGTTGTAATTCATGGATACCCTATCGAGTTGTAAAGCAATATTCTCCTGAGCGGTAGCTTCCTTGAGAACCCCTAGGGGCGCAACTGCCGGGCAACGATTGTATTTCATAGTCTTAACAGGCAATCTTTTGGCATTCCGGTCAGGGTTATAGCGCCAGATGTCGGCGAGCTCGGTAGGAGACATTTGCATGTAAGGTGTCGGATCGTGGCGCAGATCGTATACCAGGGCGCTGCCTGCTTGCGGATGCTTCGTAAGTAAAACGGCAGCGGTCGTATGCAGCGTCTCAGACGGGTACCTTCCCGAGGTGTATACGAATGGTTGCCCGGACTCTACGCGCTTAGCAGCGGACTTTTTATCGCGTGAAAATAATAAATAATTAAATAAATCTGGCTGCTTGCTCCTAACAAGCTTGGTAACTGCAATGGTCGCGAGTACATCATTCAGTGCGTCGTGAGCATGTTCGTGATCGAGGCCATTCAGTTTAGTGAGCAGCTCTAATCTGTTTGTTGCCTTGCCTTCCGGCGAGAATGGCCACTCAACATCACCTGGTCGTAACGCGCGAGTCATACGAATAAGATCGAGGATGTCCCACCGTGAACAATCGTTGGCCCATGACCATTCATACGGGTCGTAGAAATTTCGCCAATGGATATGCCGCATAAATTCATCGTCGAAACGTACAGTATTAAAACCCACATAAATAGTTCCAGGTTGCACTACTTCCGCATGAAATAACTTCAGGAATTCTACTTCTGTAAGACCGTCGGCGAGCGTTTGCTGCGGGGTAATACCGGTGACCATTATAGCGTCGGGTGATGGGACGGTATCGGGTGTAAGCCGTACCATGACATTAATTGGATCGCCAACAGGTTTAAGATCCATGTCGGTCCGTTGCCCAGCAAATTGCATAATGCGCGCTGAACGAGGGTCCAAACCGGAAGTCTCGAGGTCATAAAAGAAAAAGCTACCCGCCATTACCTACCAGTGTAGCATCGGCGTATTAAATAAGTATTAACTGACGCTACAATTAATAACGGAAAGAGCGTTTACGATCGTTACCTATTTGAATCATTTGATCGGCTTCAATGCCCTTACGCACCATATTGTGTAATATGCCAGCTCGGCGCATGATATCGCGCAAACGCTGCACGCCTTCCTCATTATCGAAATCAGTTCGCTTGGCAAATTTTTCGATTCGTTCGCCATGGACGATGAATCGATCATCTTCCAGTATTACATCATAAGCGTCAGAGGTATTGGTCATTCTCAGAACAGGCAGCTTGTCAGCTTCTAGCTCTTCTGCGTAAACAGCTCGGGCTTTTTCGACACGCTCTTTGATAGCAAACAACATTTCGCGCGTGCCAATGCCGGCTTGAGCTGAAATAGCAAAGATGACGGCGTCTTTTGGTGCAACTTTTTTGAGCTGTTTAATAAGATCATTGGTAATTTCTTCGTCCAAACCTTCTACTTTGGTGAGGGCAATGACTTCTGGCCGATCAACTAAATCAGCCTGATAGGCTTTGAGCTCAGCTTTGACTGTTTTATAAGCTACTGCAACATTATCGCTATACGCATCAATTAAATGAAGAATAACGGCTGTACGCTCGACGTGACGCAAAAAAGCATGGCCAAGGCCTTTACCATCAGCTGCACCCTCGATGAGGCCTGGTATATCTGCAAAAAGCACACTGACTTCGCCGTTGATATCAACCACGCCAAGGTTTGGTCTCAGCGTCGTAAAAGCGTAGTCTGCAATTTCCGGGCGGGCGTTACTTAACTTGCTAAGCAACGTCGATTTACCTGCGTTTGGCATGCCTACCAGTCCCACATCAGCTATCATTTTTAGCTCGAGCGTCAGGTTATCGAGATCATCGCCAGGTTCACCCTTTTCGGCAAAGCGTGGTGTTTGACGGCGCGAGGACACGAAGTGTGCATTACCGAAGCCACCGCGGCCGCCCTTAGCAATAACTTCCTTTTGACCGTCTTCAGCTAGATCAGCGATAATAACTCCGTCTCCAGTGGTCGCAATAGTGCCGACAGGTACTTGGACCATGAGATGCTTCGCGCTTTTACCATGCATACGCTGCTTGCCGCCACCATGTCCATCTTCGGCTTTGATTTGTTTTTGATAACGGAAAGCAGCCAAGGTGTTTTGGTTACGACTTGCAACGAGTACGACGTCACCACCGTCACCACCGTCACCACCGTCAGGCCCGCCTTTATCGACGAACTTTTCATGACGCATGCTGAGCTTGCCGTCGCCGCCTTTACCAGCTGCAACGGTCACTTTTACTTTATCTATAAATGCCATAGAGGGTATAGTACCATTTTTACCCCTGTTAGTCTATGGTAATGGGCGCGCACTAACTAATTAGCTATGTAATTATCGAAACGACTGGCAGAGACCCAATCGCTGTAGCCAACGCGACCAAATCCGGCGAGGCCATTCATGTCAGAATATTTAATCATTGTATGATCTTCAGATACGGCTTCAACAACGGCAACGTGGCCAAAAGCACCACGGTTACTTTGCCCAACCGCTCCTGGCGTAGGCACCTTGCTTACATGCCATCCACTACGCGGGGCGAGGTCATCCCAGGTATTAGCATTGCCCCAGTTATTTGGCACTGGCAGCTTGTTTGCGACGTACCAGGTGCAGTAACCGTATTCGTAGCCATTATAACCTCCATAAACTGGTGCACCACCCCAAGGGAAGCTCACTGCAGCGCTGGCAGTAGCAGGACCAGTCGTCCGAGCCATTTGGGCAGCGGTAATTGGAACAGCTTTCGTTCCGTCAGGTATCATAATTTGTTCGCCAGGCTTCAATGAACGAGTTTCAGCATCGTTGAAGGCAGCTATTTTGTCTTTGCTTGCCTTAAAAGTCGTGGCGAGACTGTCGGTAGTGTCGCCAGCTGCAACCGTATAGACTATACCGTTCACAGGGGGGATGGTGAGCGATGTTTTTACTGGAATAGATTCGCCGGAAAGATTGTTAGACCAGCGAATACTATCAGAGGTAACGCCGAATTTAGCCGCAATAGCTGCCAGTGAATCGCCTTCTACTGTTACATAGGGCTTTATATCGGCGCGCGTCTTGAGCGCAGTAGCAACGACCTGTGGCTTACTGACGACATTTGTACTCGATGCAGCATCCATAACAGCGCTCGTGGCTGCTTGTGACTGAGCTTGATTAGTAATAGCAGTCGTTTCTGGCAAACTGCTCAAACGAGCGACCGTTAGGGCTATGTCGGCAGATGAGGCTCGGTCAAGTGGGTTAGTTATCGTTTGAGATTCAGCCTTTGGTACGCTGAGAGCTGAAGCTTTAGGCGTACTACCAGATGGAGGATTATGTAATACGAGAGCCGAGATAACACTGACAACAAGAACATTAGATATGATAAGACCCGCTCTAAAGAATCGTTTGCGGTTAGACTTGCGATTGAGAACGGTTTGAAGATGGGATGACTGCTGGGCCAGTACATTTTGCGGTACTGCCAAACGATCTGAAAACGATGATGAAGGGGTTGTATTAATACAAACTCCTGGCTTAAAGCCAATACTCTAGAAATAGACGTTTATATTACCAAAATGTACTAATGTACGGTGTTACAGTGTCATATTCAGAGGTAACTGTGCTGCATTTATGGGCTTACCATAAGCTTTACAAAAAGTTACCTCACAAATATAGCAAATTTAGCATTAAATTGCAAGTCTGATGTGATCAACGACCCCTGTAACTGAAATCAGCGCCCGCACAATTTATGACAGTATTTAGCTGATAATGCCTCGTGCTCAGCCAAAGTGCGAGAGAAGTACGTTGTGCCATCATCACCCGCGACAAAATAAGTCCAGTCAGTTCCAGCCGGATGTAATGTTGCCGTAAGTGAAAATTCTGTCACGCTACTAATCGGCGTCGGAGGCAATCCAGGATGTTTTAAGGTGTTGTAGGGCGAATCATATCTTAGATCTGGAGTTCTTCCAACGGCTATTGCCCCGTAGTTAGCCGTTACATCTGAGCCAAGCATCATGCCAACTTTAAGACGCTTCAAAAATACTTGGGCCGCCTGGGCTTGGTCCGCAGGCTTGTTAACTTCTTGGGTGACTATAGAAGCAACGATTAACCCCTGGTAAACCGATAAATTATGAGCGGCAAAACCACTCTGCACTTCTGGCGTTATGTGCTCGCCCATAGCGATCAATGACAGCTTAATAATTTCTGATGGCAATGTGGTTTCACCCTTCTCAAAAGATTCTGGCCATAACAACCCTTCAAGTGTTTGAACCGACTGCGGTTTGAACGCCATAATCGGCAAAGCTGAGTAATTTGCTGGGTTAAGTGCTTCATCCACGCTGTTAGGTGAAAATCCGTCGTTTATAAACTCGGCGCGTATTTGGTCGATGCGCTGCCCTGGCAAAATTGTAACTAACCTCGCCGAAACTCGACCGGTGGTCAGTTTTTTGACAATTTCTTTAGTACCTTGGCTTGGCGAAAAGGCATAGGTGCCAGCCTGTACTTTTTCATCGAGCGATTTACTGCGAATGTAGCGTTGCATGGCCCATGCACTACGAATTAATTTCTTTTGTTCAAGATTTGTGGCAATCAGTTTGACTGAACTGCCTTTCTCAACAGTGAAGATTTCAGTTTGTTGATCATTGCTCACCGAGCGCAAACCCGCTGCATACTGAACGCTGACGAACAGCAATCCCAGAATAATAACGACAATTATGCTACCGACAATGAACCCTATACGTTGTGGGAACTTACTTTGACGTTTGCCATAGGCGTAGCCACGAGTCATTATGCTGTAACCTCAAAGCCAGACGGATGTTCACGCAGAAAGTCATCAAGAATATAGGTAGCTGCTAATGCATCTATATCGCCTTTTTGGTATTGTTTACCGCGAGCTATGAGTTCTGTTTCGGCATGTTTACTAGTAAGCGCTTCATCTTGCAGATAGATGGGCTGAATAATGTGCTCCTTAAGTTCCTCGGTGAAAGCAACTATGGCATCTGTTTGTTGCGTTTGTTGCCCTTGCATACCCCTTGGATAGCCAACGACAATCGCTCCAACTTCTTCCTCGGAAACAATTACTTTTAACTTTTCAAAAAATGTTTCATCTTGCTGTAATGTAACCAGTGGTCGGGGTAGCAGCGCAATGAGCGATGCAATGGCCACGCCAACGCGAACCATACCCACGTCCAGCGCCAGTACATTTCTAGGGGTTACTTGCATCAGTATTCGATGGCTTAGTGATAGTTGGTTTAGCGATTACGACGGTTATTTTTTCGATTTTCTTTGGTATTGAACTCACGAAGAAGGGGCTCAATTTTACGTCAATGTCAGTGACATCAGGATTTCCTTGTAAAGCCGCTCGTACGTCGGCCGGCTTTTTGCCCGCTGCCTGCTGCTTGATCTCGTCAATGTTGAGGTCCGGCCCAGCGGTAGCAGTTACTGACATTGTAACAACTGCATTTGTAGCCGTAGCACTTGTCACATTGTAGTTAGCCGACTTAATGCCGTTATCGAGAATACTCTGTTTTTCGCTATCAATTTGCTTCTTAATATCAGCTTCGACCAATGTCTTTAGGTCACTCTCATGCACACCAAACATAGTGTAGGTAATTGTCTCTGTTGCAGTTACCGTGCTGGCGGGATCACCGGCCTTAGCACTGGTTGTTACTACTGGAGACGAAGCTAGATAGGTAGCTTCGATAGCATAGAGCTCATCACCTTTTAATTGGCTCATTAGAGTCTGCTTCATGCTTGTGTCATTGGGAGTGATTTTAGATTTTGCGCTTTCGATATCAGTTTGTGTGACCACTTGGACAATACTGTCTGTACCGCCTGCAATTGTGCCACCAACCGCTGTTAGTTTGCCTGGGTTATTGGCAATACTGAAGTTTGCCCCTGCTGGGATATTGAACGCGGTGCCGCCATTCTGGGCTATGACATCAACCTGGGCTTTGCCGTCATTCTTACACGTTCCGTTGGATTTGAAGTTACTAGCCGGGACGTCAGCCGTTTGTTGGCTTATATACGTGTTGCCATTAGCGCTAAAGCCGGTACCTCCTGGTACGGTTATGTCCGCGTCAGTACAGTTAGTAACAGTCACAGAGCCGCTGGCACGGTTGCCGTTATTTTTTTGCCCAGTACTGGTTACTTGCTGGGTGTAAGTTTTCTGTTGGGAGGCTAACTTAGCAGGTAAAGTATTGTTGCTGGGCTTTAGAGTTGTTGCCGCCGTCGATAAATTGAGGCCGAGGTCTGAATTGATATTCGTGGCATCGGTTTTAATACTGATGGTTGCTTTTGGCAGGATGGAAAGAGCAGCGATTGCTCCACCGATAAGCAGAAGTACTGCTAAAACGCCTAAAACCAGCAGCAATCGGAACTTTTCAAAGTTAGGAACTGCCAGTTTCTTGTTCTTCTTGGGTGGCGTAAAGGATTTCGACGTGGCTCCCGCGGCCGCACCTGCTGCTGCTAATTCGGCTGTATCATCATCGTCATCGAGCGATACTGTTTCAACATCATCATCGTTCCTAAGGGTAGTAGCGGCAGCACCAGCAGCGCCGAGTCCTGCGAGCTCACCGACAGGCGTCTCGCCGGCTTCTGGAGGCAGCTCTTCGGCTTCGCCACCATCTTCCTGGATGGATTCTTCGTCATCATCAATGCCAGGGCCCATTGGTATCTCGGGTTTGCTCGTTAACGTTTTAGCAACGTGGACACCGGCCAGTCCTGCGAGTGGCAACAGGCCTGCTTCAGAGGTAATTAATACCAGATGTTTTTTGGATTCATCAGCTGCGCGCTTCAGCAAACGCATATTTACGAC
>JARXKL010000019.1 GCA_030272735.1 Patescibacteria group bacterium
GGTACGCGCTCAGAAACAAAAAACCTCAATAGTTTCCGCTCTGTTGAAAAAGCTGTTGAATTTGAAGTGCAACGCCAGATTGAGCTGCTAGAGCAAGGTGAGCGCATTGTACAAGAAACGCGTGGCTGGGATGATGATAGGCAGATTACTTTGTCGCAGCGTAGTAAAGAGAACGCCGACGATTACCGATATATGCCTGACCCGGACCTTGCACCTATTGTTTTAACTGAAGCCTACATAGCTGATATCAAAAAAACTATGCCAGAACTGCCCGATGATTTACGAACAAAATTTGCAGTCATTGCAATTGACGCCAAAGTTACTGAAGATCTCATAGCAATTCCACCAGTAGCGCGTACCGTATCAAGAATCCTTGACGCGGCGAGTCCTGAAGATGCAAAACGTATTGCCTTTTGGCTGTTATTGCTCAATGGCGAAGCCGATGAAAATACTGGATCTGAAACAGAGCAAACAATTGATGACGCCCGGCTCATCACTCTCTCAAAACTAGTAGGCGAAAATAAGCTGAGTTCCACAGCCGCTAAAGAAGTCTTAGCAGTAATGGCAACTTCAGATGATGCGCCAGAAAAAATAGCAGCTGACAAAAACTTATTACAAGAATCGGATGAAGGTGCAATAGCAGCTATCGTTTCAGAGGTGCTTAAAGTGAACGCTAAAGCAGCAGAAGATGTCAAAAACGGCGAGATGAAAGCCATAGGATTCTTAGTTGGCCAGGTTATGAAGCAGTCGCAGGGTAAAGCCAACCCCGCGATGGCGCAGGAGCTCATCAAAAAGCAGCTTGATCTGTAATCCTGCCCTCATGGTACACTTTGAGTATGCCTAAGCCTGTACGAAAAGCCGTTATTGCTGCCGCCGGATTTGGCACACGTTTCTTGCCGCAAACTAAGGCTATGCCGAAGGAAATGTTGCCCCTCGGTAACAAGCCAGTCATACAATATATTGTCGAAGACCTGGTTGAGGCCGGAATCACCGATATTATAATCGTGTCTGGTTATAGTAAGCGAAGCATTGAAGATCACTTTGATGTGCCAAACGAAGATTTGATTAGCAATTTGCGCCTCGGTGGCGAAAAGAAGCAGCACTACATCGATGAAATGTATCGCATTTCTGACCTCGCGAACTTTGCATACGTTCGGCAAAAGGGGCCGTATGGCACCGCAACACCAATTATGAATGCCGCTCATCTCATAGGCGACGAGCCATTTATTTATACCTATGCAGATGATCTCACTGTCGCAACACCGAATAGCTTTAAGCAAATGATTGCTCTGTACGAAGAGTTTGGCGGCGGCATCTTACCCTGCATTAAACTGACGGACCACCGCGATTATAGTCGTTATGGCATCGTTGGGGGGACACAGGTCAGAGACGATGTAATTAAAATGGACAGTATTATAGAGAAACCCTCTAAAGAACAGGCACCATCAAACTTTGCAAGTGTCGGCGGTCATTTATGGACGCCGGAAGTCTTTGATTATATTGAAAAAGGACGTAGCTTAGTGCCCGATGGGGAAGAGTTTTACGCGACTGACTATCTTATTCAACCTATGCTCAAGGATGGCAGAAACTTCTATGCCTGCGAGATCAAGAATAGTAAACGGTATGATACGGGCACTCCTCTGGAATATTTGAAAACAGTTTTCGATTTTGCGATTGAAAATGAAGAGGTCGGCCCAGAGCTCCGCGAACACCTGCGAAAAAAGTTACAATAAAAACATAATTGTGAGAGTATAGTAAGAACATAATTAATAGGAAATACCGAATATGGATACCACTGACCACGTTGTACTAATAGTCCTAACGACATTGCTGAGCATATTTTTTGCACTGATGATTGCCGTTGTTATCATCGTTATCAAGCTTTTGGGAATGGCAAAACAAATCGTACACCGCGCAGATGAAGTACTTGCTTCTGTTGAGTCTGCCACAGAAACTGCAAGTGAAGTCTTTATTAAAGCTTCAAATCGTAAAACTTTTCTAACTGCTGTAAAAACTATTTATAAATTATCTAAGAAAGGAAGGAAGTAATGAGCCACCGACATCACAAAGGAAATACTGCAAAAGCAGTTGCAATAGGCGGCGCAGTCGCCGCTGTAGCTGGATTTGTTGCGGGAGTTCTGTCTGCACCAAAGAGTGGTCAACAAACTCGCACAGACCTAAAGAAAGCTGCCGATCGCAAGGCTAATCAAGCAGAAAAAGAGCTTAATCGAGTACACGCAGAGCTTACTAAAGCAATTGACGACTCAAAAGGTAGCACCGAGAAATTAACAATCAAGGCAAAAAAAGAATTCGACGAGCTTGTATTGAAGGCTAAAGATACCAAAGAAAAAGGCCGCGAGATGCTCAGTGCCGTTCAAGAAGGTAAAACTACCAATAAAGACGTGAAGAAAGCTATTGAAGACGCCAACAATGCTATTGAGCATCTCCGCGAATATATCAAAAAGCGCTAATAATACCTAAGATTCAAGAGCTGTTCATTATTTAGCTAATCAGCTAGGTGCCAGCCACTTATACTGTTCGAGCAGTGCTATAATGGTACTAACTAAATAAGTTGCTCGAGGGATATATTGGCTTCTAAAACAACAGCACTCACCGGCAGTGATTATGTGCATCTCCATAATCACACGCAGTATAGTTTGCTCGATGGACTTACAAAACTGCCTGACCTTTTTGAGTATGTAAAAGGCGCTGGAATGCCAGCCGTGGCTATGACTGATCACGGTACGCTGTCTGGCGCTATTGAGTTTTATAAAGAAGCCGCTCAGCACAATATACAACCTATTATTGGCATGGAAGCCTATATGGCTGCCCGAACAATTCATGACCGCGAACCTGGCAAAGACAAGCAGAATTATCATGTTATTTTGCTAGCCATGAACAATCAGGGCTATAAAAACTTAATGAAACTTTCTACCATAGCCAATTTAGAGGGAATTTATTATAAACCCCGTGTAGATCATGACTTGTTGGAGAAATATAACGAAGGGATTATTTGTTTGAGTGGGTGCGCCAGCGGTGAGATAGGCGATGCCCTTCGCCAAGGTCAATATGACCAGGCAAAGGCTACTGCCGAATGGTACAAAAAGGTGTTTGGCGATCGGTACTATCTCGAGTTTCAAGACCATGGTCACATCGACCATCCAAGCCGCTGGACCGAGCAATCGGCTATTAACGAAGGCCTCTTTAAAATTGCTGAAGAGCTCTCGATTCCCGGTGTCGTCACTTGCGACGCCCATTATTTGAAACACGAAGATCAGGAAGCTCACGAAATTTTGCTCTGCGTTCAGACTGGGTCATTCATGAGTGACGAAAAACGCATGAGCCTCAAAGATTTCGAACTTCATGTAACTGAGCCTGATGAAGTTATTGCTCGTTGGGGCAAGGATCATCCCGATTTTATAACCAATACAAAAGCCATAGCTGACCGCTGTGAAGTAACGATTGAGCTCGGTAAAATACTGATTCCGAAATTTCCGGTGCCCAAAGGCGAAACGGAATTAACCTATCTGCATAAACTAGCTTTTCGTGGGTTGGCATGGCGCTACGGTAAAATAGATGGCATCGCCCTCAGCGAGCCCGATGCTGCAGCTCTGAGCATTACTGAAGTAAAGAAATTACTACCCTCCGAAGTACTTGAGCGAACTGCTTTCGAAATGGGTGTCATTGATTCAATGGGCTTTAATGGATATTTTTTGATCGTTGCTGATTTTATAAATTGGGGCAAAGACAAAGGTATCGTATTCGGACCGGGCCGTGGCTCAGCAGCCGGTTCAATCATCGCCTATGCCATGAAGATTACCGAGTTAGACCCGCTGCAATATGATTTACTTTTTGAGCGTTTCTTGAACCCCGATCGAATAAGCATGCCAGATGTCGATATTGACATCCAGGATAGTCGCCGCAACGAAGTTATCCAGTACTGCGTCGAAAAATATGGTACCGATCGGGTGGCAAATATTGTCACATTTGGCAGAATGGCCGCTAGAAATGCGGTACGTGATGTATCTCGTGTTCTCCAAGTACCCTATGCAGAAGCAGATCGTTTAGCCAAGATGATCCCACCTCCAATACAAGGCCGCCACATTCCCCTAAAAGTATCCATCGAAAAAGACGCTGATCTAAAGCGCGAGTATGAAACAAACGAAACAGCAAAGCGAGTTTTTGATTTGGCTATACAAATGGAGGGCACCATACGAAGCCATGGTGTGCATGCCGCGGGAGTAGTGATTGCTCCCGAAGCAATAGTTAATTACACGCCGCTTGAAATGGCTCAAAAAGGCGTTGTTGCAACTCAATATTCTATGGGACCTGTCGAAGATCTTGGATTGCTAAAGATGGACTTTTTGGGGTTGTCGAACTTAACCATCATCAAAAACTGCCTGCGAATTGTTAAAAAAGTTTATGATACCGATATTGACATAAACACCTTGCCACTCGATGATGAGAATGCTTTTGCTCTCTTCCAAAAAGGTGACACCACCGGAGTATTCCAGCTTGAATCTGCTGGCATGAAACGTTATCTCAAAGACCTCAAGCCAACAGTTTTCGAAGATATTGTCGCGATGGTTGCGCTATACCGGCCAGGACCGATGCAATTTATTGACGAATTCATAGCGCGTAAGCATGGTCAAAAAGCAATCAGATATCCGCATCCGAGCATGGAAAATGCGCTCAAAAACACCTATGGGGTGCTCGTGTATCAGGAACAGGTGATGCAAATATCTAAAGAGGTTTGTGGCTTCACTGGTGGTCAAGCTGACACACTACGTAAGGCAATCGGAAAGAAAAACGCTGCACTGATGGCTAAAATGAAAGACTTGATGATTGAAGGTGGGCAAAAACACAGTGGTATTGATCGAAAGCTGATGGAAAGTTTCTGGAAGCAACTTGAAGAATTCGCTGCTTATTGTTTCAACAAGTCGCACGCTGCATGTTACGGTCTTATTTCTTACCAAACGGCTTATCTAAAGGCGCACTACCCATCGGCATATATGGCGGCACTCATGACGAGTGATTATGACGATACCGATCGTTTGGCCATCGAGATAACCGAATGTAAGCACATGGGCATAACAGTACTGCCACCAGATGTAAACGAATCATTTGCTGAATTTGCCGTAGTGCCTGAAACAGGCGCCATTCGATTTGGCATGAACGCTATCAAAAACGTCGGAGGCGGAGCAGTTGAAGAGATAGTACGCGCTCGCGATGAAGCACCATTCGCAAGCCTAGAAGATTACTTAACCCGAGTTAGCTGTCGCATTGCTAACCGTAAGACAATTGAAAGTCTTATAAAAGCTGGTGCCTTTGACCGTTTTGCCGAACGCACTAAGTTGCTCCATAATATCGATTTGCTGTTAGCTTACTCCTCTAGAGTGCAGAAAGAAGCCAACAGCGGGCAGACGGACATATTTGGCAACTCTACAGAACAAGCCATAGAGCGGCCGAAGCTCGAACTGATCGTAGATCCTACACCCGCTGACACGAGAGAGCAGCTGATTTGGGAACGAGAGTTGCTTGGATTATATCTGAGCCAACATCCCTTGGAATTATTCGAAACATTTTTGACCGAGCAAACTATTCCACTCAACAGCATTACGCCTGAACACCACGGCAAGGCGGTCAATGTTGGCGGAGCTATTTCTGAAGTTCGTGAAATCACTACTAAAAACGGCCAAAAGATGGCATTTATTCGCATGGAAGACATGACAGGCGATGTTGAAATCATCTTATTCCCGAATAGTTATCAGCAAACGTTAGGGTTGTGGGAGCGAGACCGGATAGTACTAGTGCGAGGCAAAGTGAGCTCGCGGGATCGTGAAGGTAAGATAGGCACCGACGTGAAAATAATGGTGGACGATGCCCGCGAAATTACTACTCAACAAGCGGTGGCATATCAAGCAACGGGCAAAAAACGTAAAACTCCTAAGGTAACTGCAAAAGCTAAGCTTGCCGTGGCTGCTGCAAAAAAAGTTTCCATCAGAACAGATACCATAGACAAGCCGCTACGCTTATTTATCCGGCTCGCAAATACCGAGGACGAACAAACACTATTTACGCTTAAAGAAACCATCGATTCTCATAAAGGCGAAACCGAAGTAGTGCTAGTTCTGGGTGAGGCGGAACAGCGCCAAGCTATTAAATTGCCAGGCGGGATAGACCGTCATGGAGGCGGACTTGCGAAACTGCAAACGCTGATTGGCTCAGAAAACCTTGTCTTGCAGTAATTTTATTAGCGGATAATACCGCTAGTTCGGGTTAACAAAAATGCGACCGTAATCAGTAAGGCCAAAGTAATGTCCATATACGGGTGGTGTGCAACATAAACTTCCCCTCGAACGATTAAGCGCCGTAAGCGTAGGCCATGTCGTACGATAAACAGCGTAAGTGCTGCTCCTGCAAATGCTGATAGGGCAATGGCGCTCCAAGCGGCTTTCCCTTGAGTTAATAGCTGAATACGGGAGACGGGTCGAGCATCTATTTCACGTTTTGTAGTGACGCCAGCCACTAGCGCTGGCTCGGGCACGGTGAAGGTAATATTTGCTGCTGCGTCCACCGGTCGGCCGTACTCTGCAACCACTATTGTTTGCTGGCCCTTTCCGAGATAGTTTTTAGCCTGTGCAACACCAAAGCCGACGTTTGAATATGTCTCATTCAGGATATTAGCTTTATGATCTTCGCTGTTCATCCAACCGCTAATTGTTTGATCGGCAGAATCGAAACCGTATGCCAAGTTTTCGCCGGCTGCAACGTACGGATAGCCGCTAGCCGTAATGAACGACCATGGTGTTTTACCCTGCGGGCTATCGTGGGACCAATAGTTGTGAGCTACCATATCTTCTGCTTTAGCTTGAGCAGCTTGGCTGAGCTGGTTGTCGAGAGTTAACGCATTTTCCTGGCGAGTTATTCGTGCTTCGTTGGTGCGAAGAAGTAGCTTACCTGCTCCATAATTTACAGAGGTTCCTAATACGTTACCTTGTGCCCACAGGCTATTAAGCAACAGCCCTACGCCAAAAATAATAATCATAGGAATATATGGCCAGTATGCCTTTAGATAGGGCTTGCTCTGGCGATGGTGCTTAGCAACGCGCTTTTTTGCGTGCGCCGTAGGTCTTTTTTTAGTTTTGGTAGCTATTGCCATAGTATTTTTGTTGTTTTGAGCTAACTATGTGATAACTATATCATAACGGTTATGGATATGACTAGATCAGCCATTGAAACGACAGTGATAGAGCGCCATGGCTGCAGCTTGGACAACATTAAATGATTCTTTTTGTCCAAACATCGGTATTTCCAAGATTGCATCACACAATTTAAGGATTTCTGGCTCTATGCCTTCAACCTCACGCCCGACGAGTAACGCCAATTTATCCGGAGATGTATATTCGGGTAAAGGCATCGAGGCACCAGATTGCTCGATGGCAGCGATTGCATAACCGTCCATCTTTAACTTTGCAAGGACTGATCCAATGTCGTCGGACTGCTCCCAGTCGACCTGCTCCTCGGCATCAAGAGCCGTCTTGTGTATCTGTTTCTGCAGCTTGGCGGCGAGGTGCGGCAGGCGAGGGTCGTCGGCTTTGAGCGGATAGGGCGTGTAGCCCGTAAGATATATTTTGCTTACACCAAGCCCTTCGGCAGTGCGGAGTAGTGAGCCGACATTGTGGGTGCTTCGTAAGTTGTGAGCAATAACGACAATTTGCTTCATAGCCACTACTTATGGAGTCGCGGCTCTACAAGGCTGTGCAGTACCGATTTGGGTGTTGCTTGAGTTACGCCGATTATCTCTTCAAGGGTGGTCGGTTGAAGCAGCTCGGAAATGGCAGGGTTCAGCGCCATGGCAACCGTGAGGATGGCTAAACTTTGTCCCGCTTCGGTTTGAGCAAGTGTTAATTCACGTTGCTTTCGCTGCAAAATTTCTACTCGATCCTTAAGTCCTCGGAAGTCATTCGCGGGATTCGCACACTGTTGTGGAAAATCGAATAGGTCTATGCTGAGCAGCTTTTCTATACTTTTGGCCATGATTACTCCTTATACTATGTATACGAAGCATTATCCGTCACTGCATATCTTACTACAAGCATATGCTTTATACTGGTGAGAATGAGCCAAGATGCCCGACTCGATGAAGAGCAAGCAACCCAGCGCCGTGCCCGTGT
>JARXKL010000008.1:0-29423 GCA_030272735.1 Patescibacteria group bacterium
CTACAGAGCAAACAGCCTGCTCATTACTATATCGAACATAACTAATTATTGGCTGGTGCTGGTCGAGCGCTTTGTTCAGCCATGAACTAGACTGATTTTCGTCCTGTGAGGAAATGGAATATGAATACGATGAGCGCAATGACGAGAACCACGTGAATAATTGCTCCACCGACATGCGCAATAAGTCCCAATAACCAGAGTACTACGAGAATTGCCGCAATTTTTAGTAACATGATTTGTTCTCCTGATTAATTATGACCTTAGCATACGACTCTGGGTCGCAACAGGAGGTAACAATTTTTACACAGGCATGGGAAACATCATAACAGGGGTAGAATACTAGAAATCTTCGGGAAGAATATATTCCTTTTGCAGAGCTTCTACAAAAAGTTTAGTCTCATGTTCCATTACTTCTTTCGCCAAGCTACTCAGCGCTGAGATCATTTGTTGGGTGCCCCGATCTAAATCTTCATCGTATATCTCGACAGTTTTCTGAGTAAATATATTTGTTTCAGCTTTGCGACAATTGGGGCATTCTAGACAGACTCGCCAGTGGTCAGACCCGGCTTCAGTCCACTCAAGCGGTTGCACTAGATCTGATTTGCACTCGGTATTAAGGCAGTCTTTCAATCGTCGAATTCTTTCTATATCTGTTGATGTTCCTTTTTTTATATTTGGATTTTCCATCACAAACTCCGTGATTATAATTGCCTATAACTCTACGGTACCACAGGCGATTAACTATGCAACAATTATTTTTTAGCGCTAGAGGTAAGGTGATAGCCAAAACAAACCGTGCATTTATAAGTACGAGAGGGCATCTTTGCGCGGCGTGCAGGGTTTATTTTTTTGAGGGCCTGCTGAGCTGCAAAGTCATTGCCATAGCGAGTTTTGCGCTTGCAGGCTGCTTTTTCTGTTTCGCTTGGCATGTAAACAGTATAGTTTATAAGACCGTCTTAAATATCTAATTCGCGTATTTCGCCAAAATGGGGAATAAAGCGCATGCCACTAGTATCGATTTCAGTTAGTTTGCATAACGCTGCAATAAGGTAGCCGTGGCTGAACCAAACCCTTTCTGCAGGCGGATTTGCTATGACGCGCTCAGCTGCATCGCGTGCTTCTTGAACAATTTCTTCTCTATCTAAAATGGCTCTAAGCTCCGGGTTTACGGGCAAATTTACTTCGTTAAGTAGGTCATAGCTGCTTACGGCAGTAAAACCAGCGGCTGCTGCGGTCTCTTTGCTTCGCCGCATGCCTGACGCAGCTGCTCTTTCAGTTGTAGTGTCGATGCCAGAAATACGTAAAAATGTGCCAGCATTTTCACCGTGTATTAGACCTTCTGGTAAAAGTGAGGCGTTGGCATCGCCGAATGCGGCCGAATTTCGACCATTCGCCGCTGATAATCCGTGCCGTACGAGAAGAACTGACATATCTAAATATTTATTTTAATACCTTCGTAATCTAATGTAATACAGTATTCGAATAAATGGAAGCATGTATTCGACTCGAGCCGATAATACAGGGGTGGATCGCTTTCGCCGTTATACGGCTCTTCAGCATGACTATTCATTCATGGAGCGAGTAGGGTAGGGAATGATTTGGAGCAATATGCTCAACAAATAAACCCCGCCCATCGGCAGAACACAGAAACTGTCTGTTCTGCCGGCCTGTTTCCAGGGCTTTAACTGATTCGAGGTTCAGATTACCTTACACACCCTTAGCGAACGTGACGTACAACAAAAACACATTCAGTGAGACGATCGCCGAAGCGAGAATCACACCGACAACCTTCGTCCCCAACTGATTCGCGAACGAACCCATCACGCTCTGTTTACTCGTCAGCCACACTAGTGGAATTAGAGCGAACGGGATGCCGAACGACAACACAACCTGGCTGATGATCAGCGACCGACTCGGATCGAGCCCAATTGCCAAGACAATAAGCGCAGGAGCCATCGTAACGAGGCGCCGAACAACCAGGGGGATACTGCGAGCGATGAAACCCTGCATGATCACCTGACCGGCGTATGTACCGACGCTTGAAGATGCCAGTCCAGAAGCCAGAAGGGCCCCAGCGAATGCGAACGCTGCACCACCACCCAGCAGTTGCTCGAAGCCAGCATGCGCTCCCTTGAGGGACTCAACATTGGTGATGCCCGACTTATGGAACAGCGATGCCGCGATGATGAGCATTAGTAGGTTAACAACCCCGGCAATCGTCATCGCGATGAACACGTCGATCTTTAGGAATCGGTGAACACGTCGCCGTTCCTCGAGATTCGCCGTGCTGATTCGGTCCTGAGTTAGGGCCGAGTGCAGGTAAATCACGTGAGGCATCACGGTTGCTCCGAGGATTCCGCAGGCCAGTAGTACTGACTCACTCCCCTTGAAGCTAGGTACGAATCCGCGCGAGACTGCGCCCCAGTCCTGACTGATTTGCAATGCATCGTACAAGAAGCCGAGCAAAATAAGCCCGAGCATTCCGCCGATGGTCAATTCGAACCAGCGGTAGCCGCGCTGCTGGAGTGCTAAGATCGCGAACGAGATGACACCTGTCATCAGGCCGCCCACAAACAGTGGAACGCCGAATAGCAGGTTCAGTGCGATCGATGCACCGATGAACTCAGCCAGATCAGTCGCCATGGCGACGAGTTCTGCGAGTAACCAGAGCATGTACGACGCCGGCCTAGGCAGATGCTTGCGGCACTGCTGCGGCAGGTTTTGGCCAGTTACCAGTCCGAGCTTGGCTGACATGTTCTGAACGAACATACCGATCAAGTTGGCGACAACGACGACCCAAACCAGCAGGTAGCCGAACTTGGCTCCACCAGCGATGTTCGTGGCGAAGTTGCCCGGATCTACGTACGCGATCGCTGCAACGAATGCAGGACCGAGCTGCGGCAGGATCCGCCGAAGTCCCTTGCGGCTGTTGATCTGTTGAAAGGATGGAGAAGGCGACGGTGACTTTCCGTTGACTGAGCATTCGCTCGTGTCTTCGTAAGCAACCACGCCTTCCGTGCTCGAATCGAGATGCATTTTCCTCCGAGGAGTGGTGGGTGGTTGGATGTTAATGTGCGGCACGTAGACTGAGAAGTCTGTGTATCTATTCCGTTAGAGGAACAATGATACTTTACAACAAATAAGAGTATAAATCAATAAAAAGGACCATCTTGCGATGATCCGTTTTATCTGGCGAGCCTTAGCTTTGCAAGTAGGGAGCTATTTTTGCGATACTATAGATAGATCTTTAGTAAGTAGTTCTTCATCAATAGGGGTATATCCCGCCCGCTCGGAATAAAAGCTGTACGCAGATGGCGTGGCGAAGACTTCTAACGTATCTATGCCATCTTCGATACACATAGTCTCTAGAAGATGTAAAATATGCTGACCAAGGCCTCGGCCCTGACTAGATGAGTTTACGGCAAGTAGCGTAAGCTCTTTGTTACCTCGTGGGTTTGTAATTATTGTACCAGCTCCTACAACATCGCCTTTAACATCAAATGCTGCAACAGTCGTACCTTTTTGAAGGGTGTTTCTATATTCCTCTTCGAACAGCGCATCGTCCACGTTATCCCGCATTATCTCTGTGCCGTAGAGAATCGCAACATCTTTAGAGATTGCCTCAAACCCCGCAGGCTTTGGAATCGTAGTAACAGTGACTATTTCAAGATGCGAAAATGACATTAAAAAACTGTATCACAAAGTTACTATTTTGTCAATTTGACGGGCCCTAGCTTTGCAGCTGCGGAAAACTATTTTAAGTTTGGGGAACCGGACGCCGTAGATGTGCATGCGCTGCGCTGAACGGGTAACGACCTACACGGTATTCAGCGTATTTGTATACTTCGGTTTCAAAGAACCTTGTGCCTCGCAACCCTCGCTTCTGACGCATGAAGGACTGGCCAGTTATAGCTATCGACGGATCTATGTCTTTTAATTCTGGGTGACTCCATGCAAGAGCAAACTGTGTGGCGCCTAGTATCGTGGTACCTATAAGAGTTTGTCGAACGGTATCATCAGGATGTTCACAAAGTGCCCACGTTGCAGCTCCACCTATCTTGACGGCTCTATCTTGCATATCAGTAATGGGTTGATAAGGGTATTGCCATCCATTTGGTATAGCGCCGTCGTTTGCTATTAGCCAATCTTGTAATTCATCAAGCTTAGGATACCGATCAGCACCAGCAGTAATTTCTAAATGTGCCGTTCTAAAAGCAGATTCGTCACCAATGTTAAGCATCCCCTCCGAATTACCAGGGAC
Organism: Patescibacteria group bacterium; assembly: GCA_030272735.1. Taxonomy (GTDB): domain Bacteria; phylum Patescibacteriota; class Saccharimonadia; order Saccharimonadales; family UBA4665; genus JARXKL01. Next base: position 4,262 of record JARXKL010000008.1, read on the forward strand.
GAGCGGCTTATTAGTAAAGTTATAAAGAGGCATAAAAAGATAATACAACATAAGTAGTATATAGTCAATATTCTGGGGCCGACCGGAACAGCGGCCTACGGCCTTTTCCGCAAAGCTGTGCTCGATGCAAGCATCTGCGCGCCGTTTTGCTCCACGAACCGGCATTCGCCAGTTCGATTCCAATCGGACAACAAATAAAAAACGTCAGACAAGCTGACGTTCTTTATTTGGCGGGCCCGACCGGATTTGAACCGGCGATCTCCTCCGTGACAGGGAGGCGTGATAACCACTTCACTACGAGCCCACAACTTCACACTTTGGATTGCCGGATAGACGAGTGGTGCGTCGTACGCCAAAGACAGGGGTAATAATAGCAATTTAACGGGGGAAACGCAAGCTAGAGTAACGGTTGCATCTTCGAGAAGTAAGAGTTAGTCAGTAGTTGAGGGTTCCTTTTTCGTCTACTATAAACACCTTTTTTATGCAGATAATTTTTCGATTTCTACTGGTATAATACTTCGGTAGTTGATGCGCCACCTTAGCTCAGTTGGTAGAGCGACACATTCGTAACGTGTAGGTCAGCAGTTCGATCCTGCTAGGTGGCTCCATAAGTTTTTTGCGGGTATCGTATAGTGGTTAATATGTAACCTTCCCAAGGTTGAGAGGAGAGTTCGATTCTCTCTACCCGCACCAGTTTTTACCTTATACAACGATGATAAATGATACAATAATGCGTATACAGAACGGCAACGAATAGAGTATGGCAGCGCAAAAAAAGTATTTTCATGACCATTTGGTGTTAGCGCTCCTAAGCGTTAATGGGTTTATTGCCGTCGGTGGCATTATTTTTCTGTTGGTTCGCTTAGCGACCAGCCATGGCAACGGTTATATTGTTCAGTATCGATCCGTCGAAGTTATTGACCGCTTCAAAACCGGTACAGTTGTCGATTTGTTGAGCTTTGCAGTGTTTATGGCACTAGTCCTCGGCATTCACAGTGTACTCAGCTGGCGCATGTACAAAATAAATCGCCACCTAGCTATTGCGGTGTTGGCCCTCGGCATCTTGCTGTTGGTGCTGACGAGTATTATCAGTAACGCTCTCCTAGTGCTGCGCTAAATGAGCAAGCTCGATATACCTTTCGAGAAAGACCGCAAAGGGCATTACCGCTTCTTCGAGATTCTGCCGGGTGCACTCAGCTGGACCATGCTGTTTTTGCCTATTATATTGACGTTTATTAATGTGACGTTAGCCGTCAGTTTAATCCTCGCTTATCTGTTAGTGACCTTTGTGCGCTCCATCGCGTACTCTACGCGTTCTATTGCCGGCTACCGCATAATGAAGCATCACCGCAAACTCGACTGGAACGGGTTGAACGCCGAAATTGAGGCGGGTAAGTTGTTGCCAGGCAATTTAGAGCGACCAAAATGGCACCTTAACAACTTGGAGCGGCTCGATGCGCGGGTAGAGCAGGTGGTGCCGAGCGATCTGACGCACGCCATTATCCTTGCTACGGTCAACGAGAGCCGCGAAGTACTCGAGCCAACCATCCAGGCGGTACTCGATAGCGACTACGATATGTCAAAAGTTATTCTGGTTATTGCCTATGAAGGCCGGGCTGGACAAGATACGGCAGACAGAGTGAATCAATTAGTTGACCTGTACGGCGACAAGTTTCAGCATGCTATGGCCTTTAGTCACCCTGCTAATATTCCCGGAGAGATCATAGGCAAGGGCGGCAATGTGACATTTGCAGGCCGTGAACTCGCCAAGTACGTCAAAAAGGCTAATTTGGACGCCTCTAAGGTGTTAGTGACCACGCTTGATGCCGATAACCGCCCGGATGGCCGCTACTTGGCAGCCTTGAGCTATCTGTTCTGCGTCGTGCCTGACCCATCAAAGGCCTCGTACCAGCCATTGCCAATGTTCACCAACAATATTTGGGACGCGCCAACACTAATGCGGGTTATCGCCACCGGCAATAACTTGTTTTACATAGTCGGCACGCAGCGGCCGCACTTGTCGCGCAACTTTTCGGCACATGCTCAACCACTGCAAGCCCTGATAGATATGGACTTTTGGAGCGTACGCACCATTGTCGAAGACGGCCACCACTTCTGGCGGTCGTATTTTCACTTTGACGGTGACTACAGGGTGTATCCCTTGAGCATTCCAATTTACCAAGACGCTGTGCTGGCTGACGGGTATTTGCGCACTATGCGCGCCCAATTTGTGCAGCTCCGCCGCTGGACATACGGTGCATCAGACATAGCCTACATTGCTGACCAAGGGTTTTGGAAGGGCAGCAAAGCGCCGAAACTCGATGTTATTGCTAAGCTACTCCGTAGCATCGAAGGGCACGTTTCTTGGGCAACCAATGCAATTCTAGTCTGGACTGCAGCGCTGATACCTCCGTTAATACACCCCCAGAACCTGGCTGCGAACGAACTGCCACTGATCGTCAGTAATGTGCAGCGTATCGGTATCCTCGGCCTGCTTATATCGGTGTACGTTTGTTTGGTGACCTTGCCGCCGCGCCCAGCCCGTTACCGAAGGCACCGCTCAGTCTTTATGCTGACCCAGTGGATCTTCTTGCCGATTACCAGTATTGGCTTTAGCGCTCTTGCGGCCTTCAACAGCCAGACACGCTTGATGTTTAAACGATACCTTTCAAAGTTCGATGTAACCGAAAAAGCCACTGTTACAGCTGAAGGAAACACCGTGAGCACCGCCGCTGATCCATCGCGCCGCAAATAGCCGATTTTAGCAAAACGTCATATATGTGCTCAAGCCTTATGAAAGGCTGCGTAATGCACACTGGCTGCGCTATCAAATCGGTGCAAGGCCACCTGCGCGGTGGCTGCTATCTGTTTGGCCGTAAGCTGATCTGAGGGCTGCTGGTGTAATAACTTCTGAATAACCGTGTTCGTAAGCCCTCCGGCGTCCGCTAAAGCCGTAGGACGGTGCTGTACGCTCTTATAGATACTCATAAACAGTTTATCTCTCGAGAAAGGCTGTTTAGTGGTTGGAAGGCCAGACACGCTCTTTTGACCCTTCAGAACCGTCCATACAGCAGTGTAATCAGTACTTTCAGTAGTAGTAAAGACTGCCAAGCAGGCAAAGCACTGACGGCGCCGCCAAACCTGATTACTTTTCTTCTGGGGTCGAGAATTAATTACATGCGTTATGCCGCCGCAGTGTATACAAACCATGACTACATAGTGTCATACAGCTATATAAAATGCTAGTGGATAACCATACTCGGTTTCGTGGATAACGGGCTTAACTATACGAAAACCCCGGATTTTAACAATCCGGGGCAGTGAGCTAGTGATTCGTACCTGGGCTACTTCGAGCTTGGTCGAATTCGCCGAATACGGTTATTGAACGGTTTTGTTGATATCAACTCCTCGTAAAATAACTGGAATGCGTCTAACGCGCTAGTGTTACTAATATAGAAACGCCTCGTTTAACTTGAGAAGTATAAACAATAAAAACATACGAGTCAATACTTCGGCTGTTTACGCTAATGCTTAGAACAGGGGTAAGTACGCTTCTTAATGCATAAGGAGCCCCGAAGGACTCCCTGTAAAAAATTGTTGCATGGTGGGCGATATCACTTTACATCGTAAAGCTGTATCGGCCCGTTTCCCAAGGCACGCGCCCATACAAGCTGGGCTCATACCTTGGTGGGCGATATAGGATTCGAACCTATCACCTCCACAACGTCAATGTGGCGCTCTAGCCAAATGAGCTAATCGCCCATGCTAACAGTGTATACAGTACAGGAATGCGGCAGGTGAATCAAGAGAACTAAAAGCAGTAAGGTAGCATAATATGGCTACCCTCATTTTCGACGTCACGCATGGTGTTAAAGCACTTAAAGTTATGCACAGGGGATAATGTGGGGATTACTACACAATCAGGCTAGCCATATAGTACTAGCCTTGCTATAGTAGTGCTTGAGGCGAAGTTTTGACGAGAATGTTTTACCCTCGCGCTAGCGGGTAGAACTGTCACTATGACGGTATTAAACGGTTGATGATCATGCGAGATTCATCAACCGTTTTTTATTTGCCCCCACACTAGTGTTACAATGAGATTGAGCTTAGATGTGGCATCACCAACCATGGAGCTCCGTAGGTGTGGCAACGAACTACGAAATCGTAAGTTGCAAGAGAAAACGTCGAGGTGGAACCTCCTGAACTAAAGCAGGACCGAGACGCGCTCATCTGTTATGTGTCATGCGAGTAGACATAACCGGCGCGTCTCTTTTTATTTAATAAACCCGCTCAGGAGGCAGACATGGCAGATCAACAAGACCAATTACACGCAATGCGACACAGTTTAGCGCATATCACAGCGACTGCTGTGCAACACCTGTGGCCGGAGGCTAAGTTTGGTGTTGGGCCAGTGGTAGAGAACGGCTTTTATTACGATATTGACCTGGGCGAGCAGAAGGTCTCAGAAGATGACTTCGAGCGCATTGAGGCCGAAATGGCCAAGGTGATCGGCGAGAACGCTCCGTTCGAGCGCTCTGAACTCCCAGTAGATGAGGCGATCAGCTGGGCGCAGCAGCACAACCAGCCTTATAAAGAGGAGTTATTGAACGACCTTAAGCGAGCCGGCACTACCGTGGCAAAAGACCTTAACGCCGATGAACTCGGTACGATTAGCGAAGGCGCTGCCAGCGTGGAAAATGTGTCCTTTTATAAGAACGGCGATTTTACTGACCTGTGCCGTGGCCCGCATGTGGAGAGCACTGGCAAGGTCGGTGCCTTTAAGCTAATGCGTGTTGCCGGTGCTTACTGGCGTGGCAATCAAGAGAATCCGCAGATGCAGCGCTTATATGGCGTGGCCTTTGCGACACCTAAAGAGTTGCGCCAGTACCTCGATATGCTCACCGAAGCTAAAAAGCGTGACCACCGCAAGCTTGGCCAAGAGCTCGATTTGTTTGTTTTCTCAGATATGGTTGGCTCAGGGCTGCCTATGTTTACCCCTCGTGGCACAGTACTGCGCGAAGAACTAACGGCATTTTCAAATCAATTACGAGAACGTGTGGGTTTCCAAAAAGTATGGATACCGCATATGACAAAGAAAGACCTGTACGAGGCATCTGGCCACTGGGCCAAATTCGGCGATGAGCTATTTTTGGTAAAGAGCCAAGAAACTAAAGACGAATTAGCACTGAAGCCGATGAATTGCCCGCATCATACACGTATTTACGCATCTCAGCCCCGAAGTTACCGCGATTTGCCGATTCGGTATCTGGAGACAACAACCATTTACCGCGACGAAAAGTCTGGCGAACTTGGTGGTTTAAACCGTGTTCGTTCTGCAACACAAGATGACAGTCATGTTTTCTGCCGCAACGATCAGATCGAAACAGAGATCAACCAGCTGCTGGCAGCGGCTAATGAGTTGTACGCAACTGCAGGCTTGTCATTGCGCGTGCGGCTCAGTTACCGCGACGACACTGATGCTTATTTTGGTTCGCAGGAGTTATGGGATTCTGCACAGGAGCAGCTGAAACAAGCAGTCATTGCCAACGGGCTTGAATATTTTGAACAAGAAGGCGAAGCGGCGTTTTACGGCCCGAAGATCGATTTTATGGCGACTGACGCTATTGGGCGCGAGCATCAGCTTTCGACGGTGCAGCTCGACTTTGTGCAGCCCGAACGCTTCGAGCTGGAGTATACCGGCGAGGACGGCGAAAAGCAGCAGCCAGTGATGATTCACTGTGCGCTGCTCGGATCGATTGAGCGATTCCTGAGCGTCTACATAGAACACACCGCCGGGAAATTCCCAGTCTGGATGGCACCCGAGCAGATTCGCGTCATCAGCGTGAACCAAGAAGAAGCAACAGTGGCATTTACTACCGAGGTGCAGCGTATGGCCGTAGAGCAAGGCTTGCGCATTAGCGTTGATAACAATAATGAATCTGTCGGTAAAAAGATTCGTGCAGCAGAGCTCATGAAAGTCCCCTACACCATCGTGGTCGGCGAAAAAGAAATTTCTAGCAGGGAAGTGGTGCCCCGAATCCGCAAAGATATGGTCGTCCAAGAAGGCGACCGAGCAGTCGGCGTAGAAGAATTCTTGAAGACCGTAAGCAATGAAGTCAAGGCCCGCGTGCTTAAATCTTCGCTATGATTCCAAAAAAAACGGTGATCGCTGTCGATATAGATGATGTTTTAGCAGCTAGTGCTGAAGGTTTTTTGGAATTTTCTAATAAAACCTACAATACGAACTTATCCATACCGGAGTATAGCGAGCATTGGGCTCAAATGTGGCAAATAGATCATGACGCAGTAACACTGCGGGTAAACGATTTTTACGATTCAGATACCATAGCGCGGTACGTACACAAGGCCGGTTCGCAAGAAGTGCTGACTAAACTCGCTGAGCAGTATACGATTATTGCCATTACTGCTCGTCAAAGGAGATCACAGGATATTACCAACAATTGGATACATGCTCGCTACCCGGGTGTGTTCGGCGATGTGCAGTATGCCGGAATATACGATGCACCCTTAGTCGAAGAACAGATGTCGATGACGAAGGGCTCGCTGTTTGCGAGCAATGAAGTTAGCTACGTGATAGATGATCAGTTAAAACACTGTTTGGCTGCCGCAGAACTTGGTATTGCCACCATTTTATTTGGTGATTACCCCTGGAATCAAGCTGATGAGTTGCCCAAAAATATTCAGCGCTGCGCTGACTGGCAGGCGGTAGGGGACTACTTTGCAACGCGAGGCTGAGCCGAACTTTCGGGAGAAGGTTGAATCTGTGGTTCGACAGATTCCGGCGGGTAGGGTAATGACCTATGGACAGCTGGCGGCGCTCTGTGACAGCCCGCGCTCGGCGCGGATTGTTGGCAGTATTGCGCACTTTGGTGATCCGGATTTGCCATGGCACCGCGTCGTCAACAAGCAGGGCGGGCTGGCAAGTGGTTATCCAGGTGGCCGCTCAGGACATCGCCAGGTCTTGGAACATGAAGGGTTTGCGCTTAGCGACCTGCAACAAGTTGATGTTGCGAAGTTGATCTGGTGGCCGCCGGAGCACGTAAGCAAAACTTCTCAGACAAACGAGTAACGCGCCAGCCACCGATTACTGTACAATGCCTCTATGCTTATTGTTCGCCGAATTTTGTTCACCATCCTTATCGTAGGCTGCTTAAATGGCCTTCAGATTCTAATCCGGCATTTCAAAGAAATTGTGACGGCAATCGTGCCGCATTTGTCGGCAAGAACGGGCTGCGATACTAAGAAAATCGACGCCGTATACGGCTCTGCAGTGAACTGCCAAGGCCTGACTCAGGCAGTCCAAATTGGCTTGCTAATCGCTATTTTTGCGTTAATTGTGCTCACTATTATACTTATTGACGAAGCAATTCAGGCGTGGAAGAAAAAACGAAACTAATCGTCATAGTTGGCGAAACCGCCTCTGGTAAATCGGCGCTAGCGTTGCAGCTAGCACAACGATTTGATGGCGAATTAATTTGTGCTGACAGTATGACTGTGCGCAAAGAAGCAACTATTGGCACTGCCAAGCCAACTGCTGCCGAACAAGCGCTAGTGCCGCACCACTTGCACGATATTGTCGCACCGGATGCAGACTTCAGTGCGGCGCAGTTTAAGGAGCAGGCGCAGCAGGCAATCGTCGAAATTACTGCGCGCGGTAAGCTGCCCATCATGGTCGGCGGCACGGGATTATATATAGACAGCGTGCTGTATGACTACGAATTTCGAAACGCGGCAGATGCTATAGAGCGAGCCGTACTCAATGCTAAAAGTTTAGGAGAACTGCAAGCGATGGTAGCAGAGCGCGGACTTGCAACCGAGGGAATCGACACACAAAACCCTTATAGATTGGTCCGTTTACTCGAAACTGGCGGGCAAACTGCTGCCAAAAAGCCGCTACGCGAAAACACACTGCTGCTAGGTGTGCGACCACTGCGCCAGGAACTGCTAACAAGAATAGAAAACCGCGTCGACGCAATGCTCGAAGCAGGGCTTGAAAACGAGGTAAAAACACTGAGCGAAAACTATGGCTGGTCAGCCCCAGCGCTCAATAGTATCGGCTACCGCGAATGGCAGGACTACTTTGCTGGGCACAACACCATGGCTGAAACACGGCTGAGTATCATAAAAGACACCAAAGATTTGGCTAAACGACAGCGAACTTGGTTTGGCCGTAACAAAAGTATTCATTGGCTTTCTACCCCTATTAAATATGACGATGTTGTAGACTCAGTGACAACGTTTTTATCACACTAGGCCTTCGCAGGCGAACACTTCTTTGCTACAATAGAAACATGATTGAGCAACTCTTCGGGTCAAAAACGCGCGTCAAATTATTACAGTTGTTTTACAGCAACCCAAACCGGTCTTTCTACGTCCGCGAGATTACTCGCAAAATAGATGAGCAGATCAACTCAGTGCGCAGGGAACTCAGTAATTTATTGAGCATCGGCATTATTACGTCCGATAACACCAATAATAAACTCTATTATGAAGTCGACCAGAAGTTCGAATACTTCGAACCGCTCCAGCAAATTTTTGGTAACGGCGTGACTACTACGATTAAAAAAACTGCTGATGGCGAAGACACCGTATCGGTAGACGACGAACTGCGCGCCATCGGGCACATCGAGCTCGCAGTCCTAACCGGGCAGTTCACGCGTGATGAATCGGCTGGCGTCGACCTGCTGTTTGTTGGCGAAGTAAATACTAATGCGTTGCAAAAATACGTCAATCAGCTCGAAATCAAAGAGAAAAAGTCGCTGCGCTATACAAGCATGACACTGTCTGCTTTCCAATATCGCCAGCAAATTCACGACCGATTTGCCGTTTCTATTCAGTCAGCTAAAAAGCAGATATTGGTGGACACTCATAATTTACTAGGTGATGTTCAAGAGACTGAACCTGATTCAGTTTTGCCAGAAATTGCTGAACCTGAAGCACCAGCCAAAGAGACAGAGCCAGCGAAAAATAAGGAGAAGTAATGGATATTCAGTTTTACGGCGCTAACTGCGTGAGCGTTACCTACAAAAATGCGCGTATTGTTCTGGACGATAATTTAGCCGATGTTGGCGGTAAATCGGTTGTAAAGCCAGAGGACGTTGCCCTATATACTGGCCCTCACGGCGCAAGTAAAGGCCGCTTAAGCTTTGATAGCCCTGGAGAGTACGAAGTATCCGATATTTCAGTCGTCGGCATAGCTGCGCGCGCTCATTTGGACGAACCAAAGACTTTGAATGCAACTATGTTCAAGCTAGTGGTTGGCGACACGACGGTGTTGGTAACCGGCCATGTCTATCCTGAACTCAGTGAAGCTCAACTTGAAAACATCGGTATCTGCGATGTGCTTATCGTTCCCGTAGGCGGTAACGGCTATACAGTCGACCCAGTCGGAGCCCTAAAGCTCATCAAAGAGATCGAACCAAAGCTTGTTATTCCAACACACTACAATGACAAAGACCTGAACCTGCCAGTGCCACAACAAGAGCTTTCGAACGCGCTCAAAGAACTCGGCATGGAGCCAAAAGAAACCGTCGCTAAACTGAAGCTTAAAGGTCATGAGCTAACAGACGTTACGCAGCTCGTTCTGCTAGAAAAATCTTAGACTAAACAGCTTTGCCGACAGGAGTCAGCAAGCCTTTTTTCTTGAGGGTACGAATAGCTTGGGTGCTGAGTTTCATCTGCACTTTTTTGCCATCAATAATAATGGTCTTCTTCTGGAGGTTTGGCTTCCAGACTTTCTTGGTGTGGCGCTGCGAAAAGCTGACATTGCTGCCGTATTGCTTTCCTTTGCCAGTGAGTTCACATATCTGCATAACTGTCCTTACTCATTCCTGATTCAAATTACTATAGATTCAAGGTGTTATTGTAGCGATTTAGGGGGCCAAAGTCAACCCGTGAGGTGATATACTGTAGACACCCATGCAGCATCTCGACCTCCAAACTATTCTGTTTATCATTATTACGATTATTATTTCCCTTGCCGTGCATGAGTTTATGCACGCCTTTATTGGATTTAAGTTGGGCGACAGGACAGCGCACGACGAGGGGAGGCTAACCCTCAACCCGCTGGCGCACATTGACCCAGTCATGACCGTGCTGCTGCCAATTGGCACCTTACTACTGTTTGGCGCGCCTATCTTGGCGGCTAAGCCGGTGCCATTTAACCCTTATAATCTGAAGTATGATGAGTTTGGCGCAGCCATGATTGCTGCGGCCGGGCCGCTGTCTAATCTCGCGCTGGCAGTTGTTGGCGCGCTCGCTTTGAATGCCGTTGGTTTTGGCAATGAAGTTGCTCGGAACTTTTTACAGATTTTTACCGAGCTCAACGTCGCGCTCTTTGTATTTAACCTAATACCAATCCCTCCGCTCGATGGATCACGAGTGCTCTATGCTTTTTCGCCCGAACCGCTGCGGCGGATTCTGCAAGATATTGAGCCTTACGGCTTCTTTATAATTATCGCTTTGGTGCTGGCTGGCGGACTCGGTGGCTTTATCACAAATCTTAATAATATGGTGTTAAACTTACTGCCGTAAGGATTCCGGAAGTCTGTATACTAGATATGGCTGGGTAGAACGTGCAAGCGTTTATTCCCGGGCATAATGATTATCTGAATACTAATCATTAGGGAGCCTAAGATTTGCGGTCGTCCGTGGACGCCGCGTGCGGGCCCCCACCTAGCTTACGCTCAGGTGATCACGCCCGGTACCCGGCACTTATTATCGGAATCTTTTGAGTACCCGGATTGGCCCTGAAAACACCGTTTGCGTGAGGTCCGCAGCATTATTATGAAAGTTAAAAAACACTGCAAAAAGCAAAATAATAAAGGCTACTTGCGTATTTATAAAACTCACCGGAATAGCTAAGGCCGAAAAGACTATAGGAATTGAAATTCGAATCAGCGCGCCTCGCCTCTGTTCATGCGTACGTTCCAGGTTCTCAATAGTCGTGGCCCGCTCAATATAATACCGCATGAGTACGAGTGTTAAACCGATGCCAACCACATTTAGGGCGTACACCGTGATGCCGAGTGACGTGCGACTATACACGCCGAGAACATGGGTAGTGTAAGGTACTAAGCCGACTAAAAACAGAAAGAAGGCGTTGATATTAAGCAGATTTATATCTATATTTTTGGCAAGAATCGAAACCACAAAATTATGCGCGCGCCAGTAAATATACAGGATTGCGAAGCTAATAAAATAGCTGAGAAAAACCACATACTGACTAGAGAGAATATGCCACAAAGATTCATTTGATTTCGTGGCGGCTGCCGGCAGTTTGAGCTCCAGCACCATCAGCGTCATTACAATCGCAAAAATCCCGTCGGTCAGTCCATGCAAGCGGCCGTGTGTCATAGATTTACTGTACTACAACAGAGCCAATTTGTAGTAGTTTTTGTTATAATCTCATGAGGTTAAGGTTCGCGATTAGCGGGGTGTAGCGCAGTTGGTAGCGCGTACGGCTGGGGGCCGTGAGGTCGCAGGTTCAAGTCCTGTCACCCCGACCAACAAAAAAGACTCAGGCACAGCCTTGAGTCTTTTTTGTTGAGGTGCCAGCGCTTGGTTCTGCGACAGGAATTTTGCGTTAGCAAAATACGATAGTCGCAGGGTCGCGCAGGTAAAGCTCTCGCAGAAGTTTACTTCGAGAAAGATTTACCGGAGAAGGGCATAGCCCGCTAGGCCTGTCATTCATCCAAACACTTTTATTGACAATTAATCATACTTATGCTAATATCTAATAAGTAATCAAAAACAAAAACATACAGGAATAACCAATGCCAGAGCTACTCAGAGATCAACTTCCATCACCGGACTTATATTCGAGTCATCTAGATAATAACGAGCAAGCCGTACGAGATAGGGCAAATGAAGTAGTAGTAGGTGCAGGGCCCATAGTTGCTACGCAGGATAACGAAGCTATAGCGTATGATGTAGCCCAAGCAATTAAGCCTGATATTGACGAAGTAGTATTACTCGAAGATCAAAAGAAGCTCCACAATCCCCTTGAGAATGCCTCTACTGTTGAGATCAACGGTGAGATGAGGTTAACAGGGTTAACGCCCTTCGCAGAAGAGACTACCTTAGTAGCAGCGAAGGCCGATCTTGAAAGAAATGCTAAGTACGCTAGTGAGATTGCAACAAAGCAGCATCTTGGTGGTGCAGTTTTAGACCTCATGCTTTCAAAGCAAAAAGTCGCAAATATGCACCTCCGTTAGGTATAATTACTAATTCATTAGAGTACTGTTAAAGTTTTAGATGTGGTGCTTATGCTAAAATGAGCGCTATATGGATGAGGCGCATAACCCTGAAAATTACCCTTCGGTTCTCGAGGTTTTAGCGCGCCGTCACATCAAGCATACGCTGGGTATTGAGGAGAAAGACAACTTCAAGTTAGGCCTCATTGTGGAGGGCGGTGCTATGCGTAGTATCGTTTCTGCAGGCATGCTATTAGCTTTGCGCGACCTACACATGCTCAAACACTTTGATATTTTTATGGGCAGTTCGGGCGGTAGCACTAATCTGGCGTATGTATTGTCGGGCCAAGGCGATAAAGGACTAAGTATTTTTCATGACCACATGGTAGATGAAAAAGTAATAAATCCATTCCATGCAATGCCTGGCGGCGACCAAATTGTACAGATGAAGAAATTTGAGAATATTATGTCTCGCTTAGTAACCATTGATCATCCACAGCTCAAGGCCAAGTACGATAAGCGGCTGTTTATAGGCACTACGAACATGGATTTAAACCGCGGGGATCTCATTCAATATGATACCTCTAAGCTAGACCGGACTGTACTCATAGACTTTTTGCTCGCCGGCGCTACTATCCCAGTCGTTGCAGGTAAATATAGAACAATCCAGGGCACACGCTACTGTGATGCAGGTATTTATTATCCGGATCCGCTGATGCTTGGCGAAGATACTGACTGTACGCATGTGCTAGTTTTGCGGTCCAAAACTACTCGGGCTAAGTATCATGAGTATGCGGCTATCAGCGATTTACAGATGAGAATTATCAAAAAAATGAAACCTGACGTAGCAGAGATTATGAGTCGGCGCTTAAAAGAATTCCGCATTAAAGTCGCAGAAAGTACTGGCCCTGAAATCGACTATAAACACTTAAAGTCATACAGCGTAACGGTGCCACGAGGCGGGCACGACGTAAGCCGCTTGACGACTGACCAATGGAAGTTGATTGAAGGCTCAAAGGCCGGATACGCAGAAGTACTGAAACTACTCAGTATAAAGTGCGAAGTGAACATTACGCCGACCATGATCGCTCGGTAGTGCTTGTGCTAAGATGTAGGCATGTGGCAAGAAACCAAACACGGCTTATATAAACAATTTAACTTCGAGGATTTCAGGCAAGCCTGGGCTTTTATGACGCGCGTGGCCGAAATCGCAGAAGATTTTCAGCACCATCCCCGCTGGGAAAATGAATGGAGCGTGGTCCAAATTTGGCTAATTACCCACGAGGGTTCGCAGCGGGTGACTGATCGAGACCGGCAGATGGCTGAAGCAATTGATGCCATTGCTAGCGAGCATCCGGTGCAGGGTGAACAAGCGGCAGCACCTGGATTGCATCCGGACATCGTGAAGATTTTTAGCGACGGTGGCTCGCGTGGCAATCCCGGTCCGTCTGCTGCCGGTTTTGTGATACTCGATAGGGAGGACAATGTGCTCGTCGATAAAGGTGTGTATATGGGAGTGACAACTAATAATGTCGCCGAATATACCGGCCTAAAATTGGCGCTCGAAGAATGTCATAAATTGGGTGTTCGAGAAGTGCATTCCTACATGGATAGTTTGCTCGTTGTGAATCAGATGAAGGGAATTTTTAAGGTGAAGAACCGCGAACTGTGGCCGCTGCACGATGCAGTTGTTCAGCTGGTTGCTACATTTGACCGAGTGGAGTTCAAGCATGTCCCGCGCGAGTTCAACAAACTGGCCGACAGGGCAGTGAACCGTGCCATGGACGAGCATCTCGACAAGCAACAACAGGGGTGATATACTACGCCTGGCTAGATTACTGACTGATCGCCTGCTTTTGCAGGAGGAAAGTCCGGGCAGCATAGGGAATGGCAGTCGCTAACGGCGACCGGGGGTGACCCTAGGGAAAGTGCCACAGAAACAATACCGCCGCGCACTACGTTTCGGCTGCAGGCGTGGTAAGGGTGAAAAGAGCAAGGTAAGAGCTTGTAAGTCTCCATGGTGACATGTAGAAATGGTAAACCCTGCCTGCTGCAAGGAGATGGATTCTTTAAGGCTAAACCTTGAAGCGTCCCGCTAAGGATTCATCGTAAGAACCGCTTGAGCCTTTGAGCAATCACTGGCCTAGATAGATGATTAGTCTCGACAAAACCCGGCTTACAGGTAATCTAGCCACTAAAAAAGCCCGCTACATAAGCGAGCTTTTTTTATGCCTGAGGTCGATTACTTAGAAGCGGCTTTGACGACAGCGGTGAATGCGGCTGGTTCGTTGACGGCGAGTTCAGACAAGACTTTGCGGTCGAGCGTGATGTTTGCAGCCTTGAGGCCAGCGATTAGCTTGCTGTAAGTTGTGCCGTTTAAACGAGCACCGGCGTTAATGCGGGTGTTCCATAATTGGCGAAAAGTACGCTTGCGGTTCTTGCGGTCGCGGGTTGCAAACTGCAGGCTTTTGGTTACTGCTTGCCGACCACGCTTGATGCTGACACGGTTTGAGTGACTAAAGCCTTTGGTTGCTTGGCGGATTTTCTTGTGCTTGGCGTGACCTGGGACGCCTCGTTTTACTCTCATAATTACTCCTTAGTGCTGGGTTAGAGACCCAAAGTTTTCTTAATGTTCTTAGCCATTTTACCGGTGCGGGTGGTAAGACCAGCTTGGCTGCGCTTGCGACCGCCGGATTGCTTGCTCAAGAAGTGATTCTTGTTGCTGCTGCCAACACGGACTTTGCCGTTCTTGCTGACTTTGACGCGATCTTTTGTGCCGCTGTGGGTTTTGAGTTTAGGCATTACTTTTCTCCTTCTGGTGATGCTTTTGCTTCGATGGGTGCTGTTTCGGGTGCTGCTGCGACGGTTTCCGGAGCTGCAACTGGTGCTACGAGTTTCGGAGCGGGGGCTTTTTTGCCGCTGCTTCTGATAACAAAGTTCAGTTGCTTGCCAGCTAGTTGAGGCTGTTGATCGACGATAATAGTATCTCCGAAATCCTCTATAACTTTGCGAGCGATGTTAAAGCCGATTTCTCGGTGAGCTTGTTCGCGGCCCCTGTAAAAGGCGGTGATCTTCACCTTATGCCCAGCTTCCAGGAACTTCTTCACCTTGCCCATTTTGATGTCCAAGTCGTTCTGACTGATCTTCAGTCCGAAGCGCATTTGCTTCATTTCGAGCGACTTGGCCGTCTTGCGATTCTTCTGGAGTTGCTTCGTGCGCTGGTAGTTGAATTTACCCCAGTCGACAATTTTGCAAACTGGCGGATCCGCATCAGGCGAGATCTCTACCAGGTCCAGGTCGCGTTCTTGCGCTAAGCTTAACGCCTCCTGCTTGCTTAAAACTCCGAGCTGCTTGCCATCTTCGTCGATAACGCGCAGTGTTTGTGCTCGAATTTGATCATTCAAGCGGGTGTATTTGGCGATAGGTCTAGCTCCTTAACTTGTTGATTTTACCGTGCATGCATTCTAACAGATAGGCGCCCAGAGGTCAAACGCTCTGTTTTACCAGCTCGGTTGACGGTAGGAGAGGGCTTCGGCGATGTTGTTCTTGGAAACGTTCGGCATTTGTTCGAGGTCAGCGATGGTGCGGGCCACTTTGATGGCGCGCATATAGGTGCGGGCCGACATGTTTAAGTTAGCAGCAGCCGTGTTTAACAGGGAAGTGGCCGACTGGCTGAGCTGAGCGAAGCGGATGGTATCGGCATTGGTCATTTCGGAATTTAGTTTGCTGGCCGAAGCGTAACGCACGGATTGGACATGGCGTGCGGTTGCAATGCGATTGGAGACAGCTTGATCGTAGCTGTCGTCGGCCGCTTGGGTGAGCAGTTTGTCGTGCTCAATGGCGCTGACGTTAGTGAATAGATCAATTCGGTCAAGAATTGGACCGCTCAAGCGGCGCTGGTAGCTGGTTATTTGCCAGCTTTGGCAACGGCAACTTTGAGCAGCATCGACAGTGCCGTAATAGCCGCAAGGACAGGGGTTGGCAGTGGCTACTAAAATGAAATTTGCAGGGAACTCGGCGCTGTCTTTGACGCGGCTCAGGCTTATGGTGCGGTCTTCGAGCGGCTGGCGGAGGGCTTCGAGTGTGGTGCGGCTGAACTCTGGTAGCTCGTCGAGGAATAAGACGCCACGGTGGCTAAGACTGATTTCGCCGGGTTTGAGCTGCGCGCCGCCGCCGGTTATGGCGACTTGGCTGGCACTGTGGTGCGGCGCACGGAATGGCCGTTGGCTAATGATTTGGTCATAGGCATGACTCGATAAGCTATGGACGTGCGTGACTTCCAAAATTTCTTCGCGATTCAGCGGCGGCAAAATACCGGCCATGGCTTTGGCGAGCATGGATTTGCCAGTACCGGGCGGCCCGCTGAGTAGCACGTTGTGTCCGCCAGCCGCAGCAATTTCGAGCGCTCGCTTGGCAATGCCTTGGCCGACCACGGCGCTGAAGGGTGCGTGAGTCCCCCGCTCAACATTGTGCGACATGGCGTATGAACCGTCTCCAGTAGCAATGGAGTCAAGCGTAGCAAGTTGTGAGAAATGGCCACCAAGCTGCCCGAGTGTATCGACAGCAATCACCTGCAAGCCTGGCACGAGTTGTGCTTGCTGCAGATTGGCTGCAGGGATCACAAAGTTAGTAATGCCATGGGCGCGGCCGTACAGTAACTTACCAATAAGCCCGCGAACAGCGCGCACTGAACCATCGAGCCCGAGTTCGCCAACAAATGCTATGTTGCTCGGCAATGTGCATTGCAGCTGGCCGTTGGCTTGCATGATTGCTACGGCTATAGCCAGATCGAAGCCGCTATCGGCTTTAGGAATGTCCGCCGGAGCTAAGTTTATGATGACGCGCTTGCGCGGGAGCGGAATGTTGCTCGAGGCAAATGCGCCGCGTATTCTCTCTCGTGCCTCATCGACTGCTTTATTAGCGAAGCCTACGATTACTATATTTGGCAAGTTGTTTGACAAATGACATTCTATATCGACTAGTAGGCCATCGTTACCTTTAGAACTGATACTGCGAACCCGCATAGGGACACCTTTGGTTAGATTAGTACCAAAAGTAAAACACCTCGCTGGGCGAACCAGCAAGGTGTTTAATATTTATTTAAGATTTCGTTTTTCGTATTTGTTTGACTGTTTGATTTATAAGGTACTAGTGGGACAACAATCTGCGAGAAATTGTCGTCCCTATTTGTCTTTTTTGTTTTTGAGCACTTAATTTATTCAAGCGCTAGCCTTATCTTATAGAATAGACATAAGCACGTCAATAACTTTTATGCTTAAACTGCATACAAAAGCTGTGCATAACTGTTACTTACAGAGGTGACATTAGACAAAAAGCGGTAAATTTTACCTAATGTGGCTACCGAGTACATATATCGGTAAGGAGTAGATTGGAATGCCCTGCAAGGCATGAGCGGATTGACAAAAAGCGTCTGCCATGCTAGTCTTAAAGGGTAAGTTACAAAAACAAAAACGTACAAACAAATAATTGCAGAGTAAAAAGCAATTCAAAACGAAGCCTCGCGGGGCGGGAAAACTTACAAATTCGCGTTTTATATACCATATAAACGTGCCATCGCTCTAGGCCGGCCTTAAAAGCCACTAGAGCGGTCAGTCAAGCTGCAGGCGGCAAGCGCTAAATAGTCTAATAACAACGGCGGATTTGCCGTCTCAGCACCATCTTTTACCAGCATGATTGGGCAAACGCCTAGGCGAACCATGCCTCTCTTCTGTACATTACCAACTATAATTCGGGGATCATATAGCGTGAAGCTTATTACGAAACTGCTCAAGCACGGCAAAAGATGGTACAGCCTGAGCCTTCTCACTGTAGACATATCCCTCTTCGGATTCACAAACCCTGAAAACGTCTCTTCACCCCTGTTAATTGTGGCATTCTTAGTACTTTGTATCAATATATTCTTTGCAGTGTATGCGTTGAATATAATCGCCGGAAGAGGCGGTTTTGTGATCAGTGCACAGCAGCGAAAGGCCGCCTACATTGGGGCCGGAGTGTTTTCAGTGGTCATTGCCTTGCAATCTATTGGACAGCTAACGGTTCGCGATATTGCGGTGATGCTACCGTTTGTGGTGATCGGCTATTTGTATGTGACGTACGGCCAAACTTCCAAGCAAGCATAAGCCGCAGGTTATTCCTACCAACATTGGTGACTAGCCTGTATACTGTAAGGCATGAACCCTACACAAAATAATGAGTCTGCCGGCTTTAATTTGCCGCCAGTTGCCGAACAAGCGGCGGTGGCTCCGGGTGCTGTAGAAGCGGCTATGCCGCAAATTGAACACGCTTCTGTACCCAGCGAACAAGCACCTATTGTACCAGCTGCTGTACCTCCACTATCTACGCCTTTAACACCCACACTCACCAATTTGCCGCAAGTTGGCGTAGTTTCTAGCACAACAACTAATGTTGTAACAAATGTTAATGATGAACAAGATCTTATTGAAAAAGAATGGGTAACGAAGGCTAAAAAAATAGTAGAAGCTAACAGAGATGATCCATTTAAGCAGAGTGAAGAGTTAACAGTGTTCAGGGCGGATTATATGCAAAAGCGTTACAACAAGTCCATTAAAGTGAGTAAGTAGACAAAATGACAGCGTTCTTAATAATCTTGGGAACCATTTCAGTGCTTGGAATGATAGCAGCGCCGATAGTTTTTTTACAAACGCGCAAGGTATTTCGTGAGCAAAAAAACTATGAACGTGGACTCAAAATTGTCCCAATATTAATTCATTTACCACCACCAAGTGATGACTTGGATGTGGGGGGCAGGGACGCTCGTGATGTGGACGATGAGACCATTAGCAAAGCTCAAACCATTTATTCGATTATTGCCAGTACATTGCAAAAAGGCTTTAAACACAATTTTTATGGGCAGCGACATTTCGCGTTTGAAATTGTTGGTTCGCAGGGTTTTGTGTACTTTTATGCAGCTGTGCCAATCTCTTTATTGGAAGTCGTGAAGCAGGCAATCACCACGGCCTATCCAACTGCACGTTTGGAGGAAGTAGCCGAACACAATATCTTTAGCCCGATTGGTAAAGCCAGTGCTACGCTTGGCGGCGAACTTAATTTGAAAGAGCACTACGCGTATCCTATAGCGACCTTTCAGGATATGAAACGTGACCCTATGGTGGCGCTACTGAATTCTATGTCGTCTTTAGGAAAAGAAGACGGCGCCGGTATTCAGATATTGATGCGACCGGCCAACCCGAGCTGGCGCAAGACTGCATCTTCTATAGCTAGTAATAAGCGTAAGGGCGGGGGTGGCGGCTTGGCGTTTGGCGAGCTGGGCAAGAGCATTGCCATGGGCTTTGTAAAGGGTGCAGAGGGCAAAGATGAAAGCGGGCCGAAGCCTAAAGAACTATCGAGTCTGGAGCAGGCGACCTATGATGCCATCGATGAAAAGACCCGCCACGCGGGCTTTGAAGTTTCTATACGAATTGTGACTTCTTCTAATATTGCGCAGCGATCTGAGGCGGTACTAGCGCGCATTATCGCTAGCTTTGAGCTGTACAATGCACCGGGTAAGAACGGCTTTAAGTACACACCGGCTAAAGATATCGACGGGCTTGTCACGTCGTATATCATGCGCTTTTTCCCGCAGAACCATAACAAAAACATCTTGAACGCCGTTGAACTTGGAACAATATTCCACTTCCCAGACCAGCGAAACATCCCGACTTCGCAGCTCGCTCGACAGGAATCAAAGCAAGTTGATGGCCCACGAAATGTGCCTGAAGAAGGCTTGCTGCTTGGCTATAACGTGTTTCGCGGCGCCAAGAAACCAATTCGGTTGGCGCTCGGTGATCGCCAGCGGCATATGTATGTAGTAGGGCAGACCGGTACCGGTAAATCGACTTTCCTCGAAAATATTGCGCTCCAAGACATGCTGAGTGGCAACGGCTTTGCCTTTGTTGATCCGCACGGCGATGTCGTTGAAAAGCTGTTGTCAATGGTCCCAAAAGAGCGTACCGAAGATGTTATTTACTTCAGTCCGGCCGATATGGAGTTCCCCATGGGCCTCAACTTATTCGAATATAACAACCCTGATCAAAAGGACTTTTTGATTCAGGAAGCCCTGAACATGCTGTACAAGCTGTACGATCCGCAGCACCAGGGAATAATGGGGCCGCGCTACGAGCACCTCTTCCGCATGGCGGCGTTGACCATAATGGCTGACCCAGCTGGGGGGACCTTTATTGATATACCAAAGCTATTCCGCGATCAGCAATTTGTGAAGCAAAAGCTGGTGCATGTGACCGATCCAAACGTGCGTGAATTCTGGCTCAAGGAAATGCCAGCTTCGCAGCGCTCCAACGATTTTGGTGAAGTCACCAGTTGGTTTGTGAGTAAGTTCGGTGCGTTTTTAAGCAACGAGATGATGCGCAATATTATTGGCCAGACCAAGTCGGCCTTTGACCTGCGCGACATCATGGACAACAAGAAAATATTGCTGGTGAACCTCAGTAAAGGCCGTACCGGCGAACTGAACTCTAAACTGCTTGGTATGATTTTTGTTATGAAATTCCAGGCAGCCGCCATGAGCCGTTCAAATATTCCTGAAGACGATCGTGTAGACTTCAGTTTGTACGTGGATGAGTTCCAGAACTTCTCGACCGATAGCTTTGCGACCATCATGTCCGAGGCCCGAAAGTTCCATTTGAACTTGATTGTAGCTAACCAATTTACCACTCAGCTGACCGAAGAAATTCGCGACGCGGTGTTCGGTAACATCGGTACTATTGTGTCGTTCCGTATTGGGCAAAACGATGTTGAAGGGCTCGGGCGTTACTTCCAGCCGATTTTTGACGGCGACGATTTGCTGCGCGTGCCGAACCATAACACCATTATGCGTACGTTGATTGGCGGCGTGCCAACGCAGCCATTTAGTATGATTACGCTGCCGCCACTGGGCACGCCGAACCCTCGTTTGGGTGAGGCGCTCAAGCAATTAGCGGCCGCCAAGTATGGCCGCTCCCGTGCTGATATCGATAAAGATATAAACGAGCGCTTAGCTACAAAGGAAGAAGTACGTCCAGCTGCTGCTGGCCTTGGCGGTGCGCCGGCTCCGGCCTCGCCGTTCGCCAGCCCAGCAGGTGCAGGACCAGATTCGCGCCCGGCAGCCCAGTCGCAGCCGCCAGCACCAGCCAGCGGCTCGTCATTCCTTGACGATTGGTTAAACAAGCGACGCAGCGGCACCACTGCACCATCAGTTCCCCCGTACCAGCCGCAGCCGGCAAATAGCTTTGCGCCGGCACCGCAACCAGCACCACTGACGCCCGTACAGCCGCTCAGCCAGCCCGCACCAATTGAAACGCCCAAGATTACTCTCGGGCAGAAAACGCGCATTACAAGCGATCCTGACGTTCCAGCCGATACTTCGAATCAGCGACCTGCGCCTCAGCAGTTCCAGCCAACGGCTGCTACAGTCGTGCAGCCTACGAATGGCGACACAAAGAATATTTCGAGCAACGAGCTTGAGCAAACCGAAATTGATAAGATCGCTAATGAACTGAAGCAGCAGCTTGGTACTGTAAAGCCAGTGGTGACCACACCGAAAACCGAGCACACCAGCGACCTCAAGCCGGGCGAGGACGACACCATTTTCATCGACCGCGACGGCACCTTCCATCTGAACGAAGCCTAGTATGACACAATTATAACTTGACAATTACAGCATTACGCGCAATAGTATAGATCTTAAATAACGTAAGCAAAAGACATACTTATGCGTTTCGAGAGTATTTTTGATTATCGTCGGATGCCTGACGATCGACTCCGTGAAGAGATAGAAATTTACACTGTAGCTAAAGCAGGTAGCTTAGTTATGGATGCGCTCAGGCACAGGGACACAATAACCGGTTTCATTGCTGACGATGTCGAAGATACGACAGCTAAATTAGCCCATGCGTTGGTTTTGCAGGGTGATATTGAAAGTTTCAAACAGGCAACGAATGAAGAAGAGCTTTTCAAAGCTGCATGTATTGGCAAGGCAATGTTGCATGTCGTTGATCGTGAACTTAAAACTGTGCCAGCTCAGCCTCTAGTTATGGATGCGCATTTTAGTGACCTAGCGAATGGGCCAGTGTATGACTGGAGCCGAAATCCAGATCGTGGTGAGCTTGAAACTATGGCTCATCTATTGAGCGCACCGCAAGGACTTCCTTTAGATAAAGCTGTTATGGTAGCCTTGTCCCTCGAAAATCTGGAGGTACTTGCCGAACAAAACAAAGCTCAGTTCATCGATGGAGAAATTTCATCTGAAAAACTTACACTGCTCCAACAGTATATGGAACGATCAAAAACTAAAGACATGGACATTGCAGCCTTTGAAAGTACCTGTGGAAATTACCTGTTTCAACTCATGTTTGAGTCTTGTGCTCCAACCAAACGGGATCAACTAGTAAATTTTGATGATACGACCGTCTCTATCTGTGTTGTGAATCAAAGTAGCGGCCATTTTGGCATGTTCAGAATTGATCGTCAAAACCCAGAAGATACAAATGGACTGCACGATGCTGAGCTAGATAAGGCGCTTGATGATTTTTTGCGATCAAAAACCACTCATCGAATACGAGAAAGCGATTTTGAAGAAGTTTACTTGGATTGCATCCGTGACGAACAGAAGTCTTTCATTCGCGTTGCCGGTAAGCGCTACAACTTCTAGGTATTGAGTGCGTTGCGGCGTGAGGCTGTTGCCAAATGGACGATCAGTTCTATGAGCAGGCCGATAATATAGCCACCAGTAAACAAGAGTAAGAAGACAACAAAGTTGTACTCGAAGCCTAGGTGCTTGGCGAGGTATAAATACGCGCTTGTGCCAATGAAGGCCACGATGCTGCCGCCGAGGAGTCCGGAAGGACGACTGACGGTGCTGCCGACGGCTTCGCTGGCGACACGGACGACTGGCTGGTGCACAACCTTACTGAGTGCACGCTTTGGTGCAGGCAGCTTGCGCTGGATGCCATTGAGCTCGCGGCGCAAAGTAATACTCTTGAGTTCACGGTTTATTTCTTGTGGCGGGGCGGTTTGGCCAGCTCCCTCAGCCGCTTTCAGGCTCTCTGCAACGGCTTTGCCGGCATCTTCGTGTGCAGTTTCGGCTACGGTGGAGCGCGCTTCTATAAGGGCCTCTACAGGGTCTCGTTCGCCAGCGCGCAGCGCTTCGGCGTGCTCAGCATCGGGAAGCATGTGCTCCAAGTCTTCTTTTGAGTCGAGCTTGAACTCGTGGTGCTCGGGATTCATGTGGGGTTGTTGTT
Source organism: Patescibacteria group bacterium (assembly GCA_030272735.1). Taxonomy (GTDB): domain Bacteria; phylum Patescibacteriota; class Saccharimonadia; order Saccharimonadales; family UBA4665; genus JARXKL01. Next base: position 27,753 of record JARXKL010000008.1, read on the forward strand.
CGCTCATAGGTACTCCTTAAACTGCTGCAGTTTCTTTTATTGCAATGTCGCTCTCTTGGGCAAGTAATCGGGCGCGGCCGTAGAAGTAGCCGGCAAGAATCATGACGCTGGCTGCGATGAACAGCGTAGTGCCAGGACCGGTGTTTGGCAGGGTAGCTGCGGCAACTTGTACAGTCTTGGTGAGGTTCGCTGGAACCTTGATGTTCACGGCGTTACCGTAGACATTTGTAAGGGTAAGGTCGTAGTGCATTGGATCGCTGGTGCCAGTAGGTGTTTGAGGAATTTCAGCCTTGATCTTGACGGTGACTTGATGGGTGGCGGTTGCGCCAGCCTTTATCTTTTCAGATGCCCAAGTGACATTGTTGGTTGCGTCTTTGGTGCCGCCGTGGAGGTCGACAACGTCGGCGTAGTCGAGCACGTCGTTCAAGTTCTCGGTGAAGGTGTATTCTTTGAGATCTTCTTTGCCGTTGTTCTGAGCGTAGAGCGTGTAGGTGATGACATCGCTGGCCTTAACGGTGGTATTGTTGGCATCGCCGCCGCCCATAGTATCGTTCACGGCAGTTTTGTGGACACTCACGCAAGCGAGGGTATCAGCCGAGCTGATTGATTTATCGCAGGGTTTGCAAGCGTTATCTTTGTCTGAAAGATTCGGATTGTACTTGCACGGTGTGTAACACAATGGGCTATCCTTTGGCGTCTTTGGCGGTGCCAGCGGATTGAGTGTGCAATATTCAGCTGGAGGCGCTTCTTTACAAAGAGGGCTTTCTTTCGGAGTGTTGGCTGGAACGCCTGCGATAGTACAGTACTCAGGAGGAGTCACGACTGGTGGTGGTGTAACCGTAGGTGTTGGGGTTGGTGTTGTTGGCGTTGGAGTGGGGGTCGGAGTCGGTGTTGGTGTCGGTTGAGGAGTAGGCTGGTTCGGTACTGGTTTGTCGGGTGTTTTCAATGGTGAAGGCTGAGGCAAGCCGACTGTAACCAAGTTGCCGCAATCGTAGAGAACATAGAAAGTCTTGCCATCTTGGTTCTTGAGGCGCATAGCTTCGTAATTTACTTTGCCAAATGTCGAAAGCTTGCGGAAGTAAATGGTTGAAGCGCCATCTATATTGTAGGGCGTATCGACGCCAGAGCTGGGGTTGTGACCAGCTGAGTAATAATCTTGACCTGTAGCGTTGATGCCGCCAGAAACTTTTGTAGCGTCGTCGAAGGCTGCACAGCTGATGCCGAAGTGGTGCAAAATCTTTTGGTAGCCTTGGGTGTCGCGTATGCAGTTCGCACGGGCATCTGCAATTGAACTGACGCCGCCATTGATAAGGTCGTTGCTCGAACTAGCTGATGTTGATTGCGGTGGACTCAACACGGCAAAGAACTGCACCATAAAGGTGAGCACCATAAATATGACGCCAATACGGCGGATTGATGCTTCTTCGCGCATGCGGCGACTATAAAAGCCGAGCTGCGGAGCGAGGCCTGGATTGTAGGGCAGAACGGATAAGATTTTTTCGAACATAATGCTCTTTTTTGTTTTAAATTGTTATTTTTTACTATTCCTCGCTATTTAACCACAAGAGTACCTATAACCACAAGCGTGATTTACCTCACACTACAATTAACTGAACTTCAGTTAATTGTCTAGGGGTAGGAAATCAGCTATAATAAGAGTTAGTGGGACAG
>JARXKL010000008.1:29523-34816 GCA_030272735.1 Patescibacteria group bacterium
TTCAGTTAATTGTCTAGGGGTAGGAAATCAGCTATAATAAGAGTTAGTGGGACAGCGGTAATCACCGTTGCAACTATTCTATTAGTCTAACAGAGGTGTATACAGTGGCTGAGGGTAAAAAAGCAAAAGATTCAGGCTATTCGTCTAGTCAAATTACAGTTCTTGAGGGTCTCGAACCAGTCCGTAAGCGACCGGGTATGTACATCGGTGGAACGGGTACTGAAGGCCTACACCACTTAGTATGGGAAATTGTCGATAACGGCATCGATGAAGCCTTGGCCGGTCACGCCACGAGCGTATCAGTGAAGATGCTCGCTGACGGTGGCATTACAGTCATCGATGATGGACGCGGAATTCCAACTGATATTCACCCAAAAACGGGTAAGAGCACCGTCGAAACAGTGCTGACAGTTCTGCACGCCGGTGGTAAATTCGGCGACGGCGGCTACAAAGTTTCCGGTGGTCTGCACGGCGTGGGCTCCAGCGTGGTTAACGCATTATCTAATAAGCTGCTCGTTACTGTGTACCGCGATGGCAAAATTCACCAGCAGGAATACGCTAAAGGCGCGCCGCTGAGCGACCTGAAGGCCATTGGCAAGACAGACCGCAAGGGAACTGAGATCACATTTTACCCTGATGAAACTATCTTCAAGGAGAGCCAAAAGTTTAATTACGAGACAATTCTAGACCGCTTACGCCATGCAGCTTACTTAACTAAAGGCATCCATACTTCGTTGGAAGACGAGGCCACCGGCAGGCGCTACGGCTTTTATTTTGAAGGCGGCATCCAGAGCTACGTGAAGCACCTTAACGTCGGTAAAGAGCCCGTTGACGACGATATTTTCTACGTCGATAAGATGATTCAGGACGTGCAGGTAGAAGTTTCGCTGCAATACACCGACGCCTACAGTGAGACTATCAAGGCCTTTGCCAACAACGTCCTCAACCCCGATGGTGGTACCCACCTGACTGGTTTCCGCTCTGCGTTAACGCGCGTTATTAATGACTACGCTCGCAAAAACGGTTTGCTTAAAGAAAAGGAAGAGAACCTCAGCGGTGAAGACACCCGCGAAGGCATTACCTGTATTATTTTGGTCAAACTGCCTGATCCGCAGTTCGAAGGCCAGACCAAGAACAAGCTTGGCAACCCGGAAATCCGTGGCTTTGTCGAGACAATCATGAATGAACACTTTAATTACTATCTCGAGGAACATCCAGCCGTGGCGCGCAAAATTGTAGGTAAGGCGTTGCTTGCAGCCCGCGCCCGCAAGGCGGCTCGTGCCGCTCGCGACAACATCCTTCGTAAGGGCGTGTTGGACGGTGCAAGTATGCCCGGTAAACTAGCGGACTGCTCATCTAAAGACCCTAAAACGTCCGAAATCTACCTGGTGGAAGGTGACTCAGCCGGTGGTTCAGCCAAGTCTGGCCGCGACAGCAAAACCCAAGCCATTCTGCCGCTGCGCGGTAAAGTCCTCAATGTAGAACGGGCTCGACTTGATAAGATGCTCGCCAATAATGAAATAGTCAGCCTTATTAAGGCTCTCGGCGTTAATATTGGGGATTCATTCGACATTCAAGGCCTCCGTTACGACCGCATCATCATTATGACCGATGCTGATGTCGATGGTAGCCACATTTCTACGCTGCTCATGACCTTCTTCTTCCGTTATATGAAGGAATTAGTTGACGGCGGCCACGTGTACCTGGCTAAGCCACCACTGTTTGAGCTCGTCCGCCCAACCCGCAAGAACCCCGTCTTTATATACGACGAGGAACAGCTCGGCGTCGTTTTGGCAGCGGCAATTGCCAAGCGTAAAGAAGAGGGTAGCAAAATTAGCCTCGACGATGAGCTGCACAAGCAAGCCGGCTTCAGCGAAGTAAAGCGCTACAAGGGACTGGGTGAAATGGATGCCGATCAGCTGTTTGAGACTACTATGAATCCAGAGAAGCGCGTGCTCGTGCAGGTCCGTGTGGAGGACGCAGAGCGCTCTGACTCCATCTTTAATAAACTGATGGGATCAGAAGTTGAACCGCGCAAGAACTTCATTCAAACTAACGCTAAATTTGTGAAGGACTTAGACATTTAAGATGGCAGACGCACCAATTACCCCCGACGATTTACCAGAAATTCCAGACATGGACAATGACAATGACGTAAACCCGACTGAAGATATTACGCCGCACGTATCAGAACTGACCCCTGAAAACAGCTTCCGTCCAGAACAGACTATGGCCGAACGGCGCTTCGGCGTGGAGCATGCTGCTGATGTCCTTGATTCTGGCCACGCTCGTTTAGTCGAGCGACGAACCATTGAAAACGTCATGGAAGATAGTTATTTGCGTTATAGCATGAGCGTTATCATTGATAGAGCCCTTCCTGACGTCAGGGATGGTCTTAAACCAGTCCATCGCCGTATTTTGTATACCATGAATGAATCAGGCTTACGCTCGACAGCTCGTCACCGTAAATCGGCCACCGTCGTTGGTGACGTGATGGGTAAGTACCACCCGCATGGTGATAGTTCGATTTATGACGCTATGGTTCGCATGGCACAGCCTTGGGCAATGCGCTACACCCTCGTAAACGGCCAAGGAAACTTCGGTTCTATGGACGGCGATCCGCCGGCTGCATATCGTTATACCGAAGCTAAGCTCGAGCGCCTCGCCGATGAAACGCTAGCCGACATCGATAAAGACACCGTCGACTTCCGCGAAAACTACGATAGCACCAAGACAGAACCAACGGTTCTCCCTGCTAAACTGCCAAACTTGTTGTTGAACGGACAACTAGGCATTGCCGTCGGAATGGCCACCAATATCCCACCGCACAACCTGACAGAACTCGTTGACGCCGAAGTTACTTTGATTGACAACCCGCAGGCGACTTTGGACGATTTGCTGGTGCACATCAAGGGTCCTGACTTTCCAACCGGTGGTGTTATTTACGGTAAAGACTCCATCCGCACCGCCTATGCGACTGGTCGCGGCGGCGTGGTAACCCGTGGTATTGCCGAGATCGTGGAAGGCAATAAGGGCCGCCACCAGATTGTTATTACTGAAATACCGTACGCACTTAACAAGGAAACGCTAGTCCTGAAGATTGCCGAACTGGTGAACACCAAGAAGCTGGTCGGCATTAGCGACCTGCGCGACGAGACCGCTCGCGGCACGGTGCGCATCGTGATTGACCTCAAGCGAGACGCCTATCCGAAGAAGGTTTTGAACCAGCTGTACAAGATGACGCAGCTGCAGCAGACCTTCCACTTCAATATGATGGCGCTCGTCGACGGTATTCAGCCACGCGTGCTCGGCCTGGTGGACATCTTGCAGGAGCATATCAAGCACCGCCAGGTTGTTGTGCGCCGCCGCACCGCCTTTGAACTCAAGAAAGCTAAGGAGCGCGCGCACATTCTGGAAGGCCTCAAGATCGCTCTTGACCATATCGACGAGGTCATCGCGACCATTCGCGCCAGTGCCACCACAGAAGAAGCTGCAGAGAACTTAATCAAGCGCTTCAACCTCAGTGATATTCAAGCTAAAGCCATCCTGGCGATGCAACTGCGCACGCTGGCCGGCCTGGAACGCCAGAAGATTGAGAACGAACTTGCTGAACTGATGGCTTTGATTGCCAAGCTCGAAGGCATCCTTTCATCTGAAAAAGAGATTTTGAAGATTATCCGCCGCGAATTACTGGAACTGAAGAAGCAGTACGGTGATGAACGCCGCACTAAAGTGATTCCAAGCGAACTCGGCCGCATGAGCGACGAGGATTTGATTGCCGATGAGCAAGTTGTGGTCACGTTGACTGCCGCCAACTACATCAAGCGTAGTCAGATTAACGACTACAAGCGTCAGGGCAGGGGCGGCAAGGGCCGCCGCGGCATGGCAACTCGCGAAGAAGATGTCATTGAACACGTTGTAAATGCCTCGACACACGACTTCTTACTGTTCTTTACGAACAAGGGTCGCGTCTTCCGCATGAAAACCTACGAAGTGCCTGCTGTTGGCTTGAACGCCAAGGGCGTAGCCATCGTGAATCTGTTACAACTTCAGCCAGAAGAAACCGTCAGCAGCGTCATAAATGTTTCCAAGACCAATAACGCCCAGAACCTGATTATGTGTACCGTTCGTGGCGTGGTTAAGAAAACGCCGTTTGAACAGTATTCGAATGTCCGTACTTCTGGTTTGATCGCCATCAACCTTGACCAAGGTGACGAACTGAAGTGGATCCGCATGACTAGTGGCGACAACGAAGTCGTCATTTCGACCTCACTTGGCCAAGCTATCCGCTTCCACGAAAAAGATGCCCGCCCAATGGGCCGCGTATCCCGTGGTGTCCGCGGTATTCGTCTGCGCGCCAATGACCACGTTATCGGCATGGATGTCGTCGAAGAGGGCTCAGACATCTTCGTGATCAGCAAATACGGTTACGGCAAACGTACGAAGGTCTCACAGTTCACGCCACACGCTCGCGGTGGTGTCGGCATCCGTTCAGCAGTCGTTAATGCTAAGACCGGCGAGCTTATGGGCGTCAAGACGCTGCTCAATGACGATCAGGAAGCGATCATCATCAGCAAACAAGGCCAGACTATCCGTCTTGGTATCAGCGATATTCCAGCTCTCGGACGCGCCACTCAAGGTGTTCGCATCATGCGCATGAACGACAAAGACGAAGTTGTTTCGCTCGCTTTAGTCGAGAAGACCGAAGAGCTAGTCGATGACGACAGCGCCGACGGCGCTGAAGACGTGATCATCGAAGCCTAAGAAATAGTTGCAGCAATTACTACATGAAATGCTGATTTACCCCTTGACCTAGGGGGGAGAGTGCGGTATTCTTGAATGAAGATTTGACGGGGCCTTTGTTAAAGTGTCTCTAAACGGCCACAAAACTGTTCTCGCCATCTCTTATGTACGTTAAAAATTGAGTAGTGCAAATCAACGTCGATTTATTAGTAGCCCCTCGGGGCTACACAGAATTGTTTTTTAAGTAAGTCAGTGTGATTACAAGGGAGTCATCTCAGGTAATCACATGTTCGACTGAAGTTAAGATTAGATTCTTTTTTGGAGAGTTTGATCCTGGCTCAGGATGAACGCTGGCGGCGTGCCTAATACATGCAAGTCGAGCGGTAAGGCTCTGCACTTAGCATTTAATCGTGAGTAGCTTGCTACTTAATCTGTATCGGCGTCGACCCTAGGCTAGGGAACACAATGAGAAGGGGAGATTGAATGATAAGTGTAGAGTACACGAGCGGCGGACGGCTGAGTAACACGTAGGAACGTACCCCAAACTGAG
>JARXKL010000009.1 GCA_030272735.1 Patescibacteria group bacterium
TGAGCCAAGATGCCCGACTCGATGAAGAGCAAGCAACCCAGCGCCGTGCCCGTGTCCTCGGGCTCGATTATATAGATACCTCGAAAATTCCTGACAAAGTTTTATACCGTGACACCCTGACCCTGCAAGAGTTATACCAAATGAAAGTCATCCCAATTCGTGAGGATAAGAGCAATATTTTATTCGGTGTCACAACGACCACGTCCCAGCAGACAATGAGTGCATTGCGGCAACGCTTTCAGGACCAGCGAATAGCTTTTGGCATCATTTCGGATAATGGCTATCGCGACTATATGCGGATATATGACCCGCCGAAGCAAGTAGTCTACCACGATATTGATATTAACCAGACCGGTAGTCAGGAAATGGTGCAACAAGTATCAGGGCTACTCGAGCAAGTCCGCGCTGACGATATGTTGGCCTATTTGGTTACACAGGCACACCGATTGAATTCCTCTGATATACATATCGAGACGCAAGTGGATGATGTGCGAATACGGTTACGTATTGACGGTGTTTTGCATCCGGTAGCCCGCTTGGGTATGGATAAATATAGGGTGCTTATATCGGCTATAGCGAGTGCCGGCAATGTTTCAACTGCTTCTAACGAAGCCCAGCAAGGACATATAGCCCAAAAGCTGACCATGGCCGACGGCAATGATGTTGACGTCAATGTGCGCTTAGAAACTGTTCCAACCATAAATGGTATGGACGTTGTCATGCGCCTGTTCAATATGGATAAATCGATGTACACGCTCGATAGGCTGGGTCTTACAGATGGTGAAAGAGTCGTCGTCGATGACATTATTGCAAAACCGAGCGGCCTAGTAATGGTTGTTGGCCCCACTGGCTCGGGCAAAACAACCACTCTGTACTCCATGCTCAATACCTTGAATACCGATGAACGCAAAATTATTACTATTGAAGACCCGGTCGAATACCAGTTTCCCGGCATAACCCAAATATCGGTGCATTCTACTGAAGGAGGTAATGACGGCAGCTTCGCTGAAAAACTCCGTGCAATATTACGCTTAGACCCAGATATTGTGATGGTTGGAGAAATTCGCGACCTCGATACCGCTAAAACTGCCCTTCAAGCTGCACTAACAGGACACCTTGTGCTGGCAACTTTCCATGCCAGTTCTGCTTCTGCGGCATTAACACGTATAGCCGATATTATTGGACAAAACCCTCTGTTTGTATCGGCCATACGCCTCGTTATGGCGCAACGCCTAATACGCCGACTCGATAACGATCTTAAGCAGGCCTACGATCCTTCAGAATATGAATGGCAAAAAATCACTGAAGTGCTGGATACATTGCCGCATGGTACTGAACGGCCTAATTTAGACGGTCTTAAGCTGTACAAACCAGGTAGTTCAGACACAAATCCTTACGGCTACCGTGGTCAAATTGCCATCCGCGAACAGTTTGTCATGACCGATAAACTCCGCGAACTGCTTGAGAATCCAAAATCCCAGGTATCAGCGCAATCTATTGAAGCAGCAGCGGCAGCCTCTGGTATGCATACAATGCTCCAAGACGGTATGCTTAAAGTGATTGCAGGCGATACAACAATGGACGAGCTCTTCCGCGTTGTCGGCTAAAGTGCCGATATAGCCGCTGTAGGGGCTTGCAACAGATACATAATTGCTGTACAATCTACCAGATATGCAAAGTGTTATTCAGAAAATCAATGAAAAGTACAAGAAGGCCGCAGTCGTCGACGTTCGTAGTGGCGATACTGTCAAGGTCCACCAAAAGATTCGTGAAGGTGCAAAAGAACGTATTCAGATCTTCCAGGGTCTCGTTATTCGCACTGACCTCAAAGGCAGCCACACCAGCCGAATTACTGTCAGGCGTATTGCCAGCGGCGTCGGTGTTGAAAAGAGTTTCTTGCTCCACAGCCCACTAGTCGTTGAAGTTGAAGTCACGAAGCGAAGCAAAGTTCGCCGTAATTATCTCAGCTATATGCGTGATCGCACCGGTAAAGCCGCACGTATGGCCGCTGTCGACTTTGATGCAAAAGCTGTCAACCAGGCACCAAAAGACGCAGTTGCAGCTGACGCAAAAGCTAAAGCCGAAGCCAAGGCAGCCGCTGAAGCTAGCGAAGCTACAAACGAATAATCATTCGATATTTATCATTAAACGCCTCCCAGTGAGGCGTTTTTTATTGGTACACTAGCAATATGAACATAGTTGGTATCGATGAGGTTGGCAGAGGTTGCTGGGCAGGACCAGTGGTAGCTGGTGCGGTTATACTACATCAGGCAATCCCAGGCTTGGCTGACTCTAAAGTTCTGACTAAGAAGCAGAGAGAATTACTCGCTGTTCAAATACACGCGACAGCTCAAGCAGTTGGGCTAGGCTGGGTTACTGCTGCAGAAGTGGATGCACTTGGTCTTACGGCAGCCGTTCGATTAGCAATGCAGCAGGCACTCGCGGCTATAACTGAGCCCTATGATGGGATTATTATCGACGGGAATTATAACTTTTTGCACGAGTATCGTGCATCAGAAGCTATCGTGAAAGCTGACGGTACGATTCCATGCGTCAGCGCCGCCAGTATAATTGCCAAAGTGGCACGAGACGCGTATATGGCTGAGCTTCACGACGCGGAGCTGTATGGTTATAAAACACATGTTGGATATGGTACTAAGCTGCATCAAGAGAGATTGCGGTTACACGGCGTCAGTGGTCAGCATCGGAAAAGCTTTAAGCCGATCGCTGCGCTGCTACAATAGAGGCATGAACACTACTGAATCGGGTCGAAAAGCCGAAAAGGCGGCGCGGGTTTATCTAGAGATGCGCGGCTATAAAGTACTCGAACAGAATTGGCGACGACCAAACTGCGAGATCGATATAGTAGCGGCAAAAAACAACGTCATTCACTTTGTTGAAGTAAAGTATCGCAAAAGTGAAGATCAAGGCGGAGGCTATGGTTCTATAACCGCAACTAAGCTTAAGCAAATGCAGCGATCAGCATGGACCTATATTGAAGAATACGAATGGCGCGGTGAATACGTGCTATCGGCTGTTGAAGTTGGCGGTAGAGAATACGCCATCATGGGTTTTATAGATAACGTATTTTAACTGAAATAATCTTGAATCGGTTTTTCGTTTCGTTCGCGCCATGCAAGTCGGCTCTTGATTTCTTGTTCCGCTAAGGTGATGTCACGAGCTAGGGCAATAATATTTTGTTTGGGTGTAAAGAAAGCCATGAATTCATCCAGTTCTGACTGTTTGCTAAATACACCGCCACAGAAGCGTGCAAAATATCCGAAGCTTTTATCGCTCGAGAATTCCTGCATTACCCACTCCCAATTATCACGGAGCCACTGCCAGGCTTCAACGCGGCTGTAACGGTTGCGGAGGAGCCATGCGAACCAGTGCATTAAGTCTTGGCGGCGAATGAGATCGGTTTTGAGGAGGGCAATGAGTGCAGCGTAGCGTTCTGGTGCCTTGGCACTCGTCAGTCCTGATGCTACCTCATCTTTTTCGTCGGCGCTCTGGCAGGTTTTATACAGGAGTAGAAGTTTTTGGAAATCTTCATTCGTTCCATAGCGCGCGCCGACAAAGTAGACAATGCTACGAGTACTTGCGGCCAGATCGCTCGGATTTTTGAACGCTGCGAACCGCTTGAGACCTTCGTCTATGACGCTTTGCTCTTTGGCGCCCGCTGCAAGGGAGTAGATCATACCGCGTAAGTGCAGCGTCTGTGCATCGTCATTTGGTTTATCATCCCAGCCTAATGCCGGCAGTAATGGCGCTACAAGTTCTCGTATCATTACATTGAGGTTCTCTTCAGCTGATTCATCGGCTTCAATGAGTCGTCTTGCTTCGGCGATGCTCATTGCTAAGGCGCCCCAGACATTGTCATTAGTCTCGTTTTTGTAGGCCTTCATTAGGTCCAGCATGTCAGTGGTGGTTGCTTGGCCGCCGCGCTGCAGTAGGTTGTAGTTATCAAGAAGCAGGAAACGATCTATGGTGCTTACTTTGCTGTCTGATATCGCCTGAGAGATCTGTTCTGAATGATCGGCGTTGACATAGCGTGGCACAAAATAGCTCATTCCTTCGTGGTTTAGCAGCAGGGGTTGATTAGCAAGTTCACCTATATCTAAATAGTGCTTTTGGTTTGCGCTGGTTAACAGATCACTGGAGAGTTTAACAGTACTAGCCAGTGGAACCTGCCAAGGGCGATCATCGCCGGTCGAAGCATTAGGGTCACTAAGGAATCTCTTTTGTTCAAATTCAACAGTCTCGCTTCCAGGCTTCCAGTCCACCGTTACAATGGGGTAGCCGGGGCGGTTTAACCAGTCATGCATAAATGCACCGACATCTTGGCCGCTAACTTCACCTAACGCTTCCCAGAGATCATCAGCAGTAGTATTGCCATACTCATGCTTCTGGAAGTAAGCCTGTAATCCTTTGCGGAAGATTTCTTCGCCCAAATAGTGCATCAGCATGTGCAACAGCGTTCCACCTTTGGCATAAACAATTGATGGATCGAAGATAGTACTTATTTCATCGGGGTGATTAACGTCAATATGTACCGACTGGACATCAAGCAAACTGTCGCGGCGCTTAGCGCTAACACCTTCGTGGCTCACAAACTGTTCCCATACATTCCACTCAGGGTAGATGGCATCTATTGCCTTGTATTCCATCATATTGGCGAAACTCTCGTTGAGCCACAGATCGTCCCACCATTTCATGGTGACTAAATTGCCAAACCATTGATGGCTTAACTCGTGGGCGATGACTAATGCAATTTGTTGGCGCGTTTCTATGCTTGTGCTTTGTTGATCCAGGAGCATGACCGATTCTCGGTATGTTACTAAGCCCCAGTTTTCCATAGCGCCAGAACTAAAATCAGGTAGTGCCACCATGTCGAGTTTAGGTAAAGGGTAGGCAACACCAAAGTAATCTTCAAAAAATTCTAAAACTTTAACAGCTACTTCAACACTGTAGGCGGTTAATGGCGCTTTGGCAGTTGTGGCATAAGACCGAACAAGTGTTCCATTTTTGGTTGTGGCTTGCTCAAAGCCCATATCACCGGCTACAAACGCTAGCAAATAGGTCGACATTCTTGGGGTAGTCTCAAAAGTGTTTACTTGCAAGTCAGCTTTTTCCGAGTGCTCTATGACTGGTGTGTTAGCAATCACAGTTTCGCCGGCTGGTGAAATTACGGTGAGATCAAAGGTTGCCTTAGCCTCCGGTTCATCAATACAAGGAAATGCCTCACGGGCATGATGACTTTCAAATTGGGTGGCAATCAGTTGCTTCTCAGTTCCGTCTTCTTCGAAGAAACAGGGATATATTCCGTTCATTGGACGGGTAATTGCACCGGTGAAGTCCATACTCACTATGTATTCGCCTGGATAAAACGGTGCTTCTGAATGCAAACGCACTTCGTCGTAGGTGTCTTGGTTATTAATACGACCAATTTCGTACTGCTCCACACCTTTTTTGCCCTGTTTGATAACTGAGGCTGCCGTAATTTTTAATCCCTTTTGGTGGAACGTTAAGCGCTTGGATGGTTTTCCAACCTTTTTGCCGCGAATCGTGACACGTCCAGAAAAAGTCATGTCTTTCTTGTTGATGTTAAACGCCAGACCGTATTGTTCAGGCTGAAAGTATTCGTACAAACGGGTTACAGATTTAGTCATCCAACTAGTGTACGCCATCATGGTATGTCATGCTACCGGTTAGATTACAGACAATTAATCATCACATTGACCACGAACTATCAATCAGTTATAATGAGTGTTATGTCCGGCCGAAGTGGTCGGCTTTTTTCATGGAGAGACCCAACTAATTCGTCTCAGCATTTATCGCTCATTACAATTTAGATATAACTTAGATAGTAAAAAGGTTATTAAAAGAAAGGATTGTCACATGGAATTTGACATGAAACAACTAGCCGTGGCCATCAGGACCATCGCCGAAGAGAAAAACTTACCAGAAGACGTCGTTAAAGATGTCGTAGAGCAAGCCCTAGCCGCTGCTTACCGCCGTGATTATGGTGACCGTGACCAAGAAATCCGTGTTAGCATGAACCTCAACACTGGTGATGTCGATGCGTACATTAGCAAAGAAGTTGTCGAGCGCGTCGGAGACCCTGCTTATGAGATCAGTATCGAAGATGCTCAGGTTATGAAAAAGAACGCCGCTAAGGGCGATATTATTGAAATTCATGAACAGGCTAAAACTTTTGGCCGTGTTGCCGCACAAACTGCCAAGCAGGTTGTGTTGCAGCGTCTCCGCGAAGCTGAGCGCGAAATTGTCATGAATGAATATGAGGACAAAATCGGCACGGTTATTAACGCAACTGTTGCCCGCGTAGAAGGCAACATTGTGCGCATCGACCTCGGTCATGCCCAGGGTATTATGCCCCGCAGCGAGCAGATTCAAGGTGAACGATACTATCCAGGGCAACGCCTCAAAGTATTCTTGAAAGACGTTGAGCGCGGTTTCCGTGGCCCGCAGTTGGTGGTATCACGCGGCAACACTCAGTTCATCGAGTGGCTTTTCCGTGCAGAAGTCCCAGAAATGGAAAGTGGTGCTGTAGAAATTAAAGGCATCGCGCGCGAAGCCGGCGTCCGTTCAAAGATTGCTGTCGCGAGTAATGTTCCTGGTGTTGATCCTGTCGGAACCTTTGTTGGTGGTCATGGTACACGCGTGAATGCGGTTATGGGTGAAGTCGGCGAACAAGAAAAAATCGACATCATCGTTTGGAACGAAAATTCCATCGATTATGTTACAAACGCGCTTAGCCCAACCAAGGTTGCTAAAGTCATTCTCGACGAAGCGGCCAAGAAAGCACGCGTGATCGTTCCCGAAGATCAACTGAGCATAGCCATTGGTAAAAGCGGTCAAAACGTCCGCTTAGCAAGTAAGCTAACTGGCTATGAACTAGATATTGAAGCCGAACGCACCACGCTCTCGGAAGATAAAGCGCCAGAAGCTTCGAGTGCAGCTGAGGCTCCAGAAAAAACTGTAGAAGCTGGAACACCGGCTGAAAAACCCTTGGCAAAAGAAGAAACGACTAACGAGGGCCATATAGAAGTTACAGAATTGTCGAAACAGCCAAAACTCAAAAAGAAGAACGAGCTCGAAAGCTCTCTCCTGGAAGCCATCGAAGAACACGGCGAATAACATATCGGAGAATATTGATAGCTAAAAAATCCAAGTTAGCACTCTTGACCTTAGAGTGCCAAGTGCTACAATAGAGGAAGCGACCGCATAAGATCTCGCTAGAAGGGTGAAAAAACTATGATGCCTAATTCTCCCGATTTTCAAGAATTTCTTAATCACTTAACTAATAACGCTTTGCAAAGCTTAAAACATGCTGATGCTATAGCTCGCAGCTTTGGTAGTGCCTACGTAGGCACTGAACACTTACTACTTGGCGTGTTAGCACAGGACGGTTCTATGGGCTCAAAGGTGCTAGAAGGCGCTGGCGTAACTTTAGACCGTGCCCGCTTAGCCCTTAACATGACACCACAAACACTCGTTATTAATGTTGGTGCTAAAGGTCTCAGCGAAACAGCCAAGCTGACGCTTAAAATGGCATATGATGTTGCTCAAGATTATTCACAGGAATACTGTGGGACTGAACACATATTATTTAGTATCCTTTCACAAAAGAATGCACGAGCAACGATATTGCTGCGCGACATGAACATCGATATAGATAGTGTCACTAACGAAATTGAGCAATTCCTCAATAAACAGCAATATGATGAAAACGATAACGTAGGTGCGGGCCGTAAATCGAATAAAAAAGCCAAAAAAACTGCGTTAGATTTCTTTGGAACCGATATGACTGCTCAAGCACGCAACGGCAAACTTGACCCAGTTGTCGGCCGTGAAAATCAAATTCGTCGCGTTATAACTATATTGAACCGTCGCACCAAAAATAACCCAGTGCTTATTGGTGAGCCGGGCGTTGGTAAGACAGCCATAGCCGAAGGCCTCGCGCAGCGCATTGTTGCTGAAGAAGTGCCCGATAGCCTGCTCGATAAACGTATCGTTATGCTCGATCTTGCCGGCATGATAGCCGGCACAAAATACCGAGGTGAGTTTGAAGAGCGACTAAAGAAAGTCATGAGCGAGCTCGAAAAAGACACCAGGACAATTGTATTTATTGATGAACTTCATCTCATAGTAGGGGCGGGTGCAGCTGAAGGGGCTATGGACGCTGGGAACATTCTCAAGCCAGCGCTGGCTCGCGGTAAAATTCAAGTTATTGGTGCTACAACAACAATCGAATACACCAAGCACATCGAAAAAGATGCCGCATTAGAGCGCCGATTCCAACCTATCCAGGTACCCGAGACAACGCCAGCTGAAACCTTAGCTATACTCAAAGGTTTGCGTAAGCATTACGAAGCTTTCCACGGCGTAAAATTGTCTGACGAAGTCCTAGAAGACGCCGTAAATTTATCGAAACGCTATATAAATGACCGTTTTATGCCCGATAAAGCCATCGATTTAATCGATGAAACTGCCGCACATTTGCGTGTCGATAAAGGCAAGACGAGCCCGGAAGTCCGTAAACTGCAGAAAGAATGCAAACTCGTTGACGGACGAATTGATGAAGCAGTTGATGCTGAGGACTATGAAAAAGCAGCCAAGCTCAAGACTCAGCTTGCGCAACTTAAAAAGCAGCTTGAAGAATTGGAAGCCAATGGTAAGGCCGGTAAGCGACTCATCGTCACGAGTGAAGACATGGCTGATGTAATAGCGCGTATGACCGGCGTGCCAGTCAAGAAAGTCATTCGTAGTGAGGCGAAATATTTGCTAACGCTCGAGAAAACTTTGGGCAAGCACATCATTGGACAGCACGAAGCTGTAGAAGCGGTAGCACGTGCCATTCGCCGTAACCGCTCAGGCATCGGCACCGAAAAACGCCCAATTGGCTCATTTATATTCTTAGGTCCTACTGGTGTCGGTAAAACAGAGCTCGGTAGGGTACTTGCCAGAGAATTTTTTGGTAGCGAAAACGCCTTAGTGAAGATTGATATGTCGGAATTTGGAGAACATCACAATATTTCGCGATTAGTTGGTGCACCAGCAGGATATGTTGGCTATGATGAGGGGGGTCAGTTAACGGATAAAATTCGTCGCCAACCCTATAGCTTAGTACTGTTTGATGAGATCGAAAAAGCCCACCCCGACGTCTTCAACATGATGTTACAAATGCTCGAAGACGGATACTTAACTGATGCCAAAGGTCGTAAGATCGACTTTACAAATACTATAGTGATCATGACAAGCAATATCGGTGCCGATAAGCTCCAAAAAGAAGCAAACTTTGGTTTCCACGCAACCAACAAAGATGACCTCAAAGATTTAGATGCGCTCCATGAAGCAAACAAGTCAAAGGTGCATGAAGAATTAAAGAAAATGATGCGACCAGAGTTACTAAACCGAATTGATAAGACAATTGTCTTCAGGGCGCTTACGAAGCAAGATATATTCAAGATTATAGATTTGCAAATAGATGAGTTAAAGAAGCGGTTGCAACGTAAAGGTTTAAGCGTACAGTTGAGCCCGGCTGCGAAGCAGTATTTGCTTGAAAATGGGTATGATGCCAAAAATGGTGTGCGCCCACTCCGTCGATTAATTCAAGATACTATCGAAGATCATCTTGCCACAGACTTGCTTGACGACAAGTATTCTAAGGGTGATATTATTCAAGTAGCTGCAAAACGCGGGGAACTCGCGTATGCTACAACCAATGAATAATGCCGGAAAAATCCAGTCACGACTCGTAAAGTCACTGCTTTATGTGACATTTGCTGTCTTGGCCTTTGGCGTCGCCGTTACTCAGCAACGAACAATTTCCGATTTTATGAAGCTACATAATTATACTGCGCCTGAGCAAGTTGCCAAAATTGCTTCTCAAGATTCGTTCACTGATAGTGCCCGGCGTATATTCTATGTCAATCACCCTGATATTAATGATCGGGCTTCATTTGTTAAATTCTGCCCGAGCGGAGCTAAGGAGCAGACTATCGTGCTCGGTTGTTATCAAAGTGATCAAGCTGGTATATTCCTGTTGAATGTTAATGATCCGCGACTGGACGGCGTTAAACAAGTGACAGCAGCCCACGAGATGTTGCATGCGGCCTATGACCGCTTGAGCAGTAGCGATAAACAGTCGGTCAACAAGCAATTACTGGATTACTACAATAATTCATTAACTGATGAGCGGCTAAAAACAACTATAGATGCATATAAAAAGTCCGAGCCAGGCGATGTTGTCAACGAAATGCACTCGATTTTTGGAACTGAAGTAGCACAGTTGCCGCCAGAACTTGAAGTGTATTATAAACAATATTTTGTTAATCGCTCCGCCGTAACGTCACTGAGCGCTAAATATCAAGCTGAATTTACTTCGCGCAAAGATTTAGTTGCTAGTGCTGACGCGCGCTTAAAAATAATAAAACAACGTGTGGAAGATATTGAATCCGGGCTCAAAGATAAACAGTCAGCAATTACAAATCGACAACAAACGTTAACACAACTTCGAAGTAGCGATGTATCTGCATACAATGCAGCAATTCCAGAGTATAACCAGCTTATAAGTAGCTACAACCAAGACGTGCAACGCGTACGAGTACTAGTGAATGAATATAACGCGCTCGTGAGCAAACGTAATGCTGTTGCTGTAGAAGAAGATCAACTTGTTAAAAGTTTGGGCGCACAACCTGAAACAATTCAAAATTAGTTGCAGTTAATAAGATGTTAATGAGTCGGTGCTACACTGTGCGTAGACGAATGAGGTAATAATATATGGCCAAAAAACAAGCTACTAGGTATGTCTGCAGCAATTGTGGTGCATTTAGTGCCAGTTGGAGTGGCAAATGCCCCCAATGTGGTGAATGGAATACACTACAAGAGCAATTAACTGGCCCGGCAATAGCCGGTAGTGTTGCTAGCGGAAAGGTATTAACTGGTCAGTCGGTTGATCTTTCCGTGGCTCGCGACCAACCCAGGCTCAAAACCGACATGTCAGAAGTTGATGATGTTTTTGGTGGTGGCATCGTGGCAGGTAGTGTTAATTTAATTGCAGGTCAGCCTGGTATTGGTAAAAGTACATTACTTTTGCAATTAGCCTATGCAGTCGCAGCATCGGCCCCGGTTTTATATGTGAGCGGCGAAGAGTCAGCGTATCAGATTGGCTTACGGGCTGAACGACTCGGTGCGCAACGTGCTGAACTGCAAATAGCTACGAGTAATTCAGCTGATGATATTGCCGCCACAATCGCCGGGGGCGAATATCAACTCGTTATTATTGATTCCATCCAAACTATTGGGGCAGCAGCAATCTCCTCAGCTGCTGGGAGTGTCTCGCAAATAACTAATAGCACTCAATTAGTCACGCTTGCGGCCAAGCAGAGCAATACAGCAATTATTCTTGTTGGACATGTAACTAAAGAAGGTTCAATAGCGGGCCCTAAAGTGTTAGAGCATGTGGTAGACGTTGTCCTACAACTTGAGGGCGATCGCTACGGTGGCTTTAAGTTATTACGCGCAGTTAAGAACCGTTTTGGCTCCACAAATGAAGCAGGTATCTTCGAAATGGTCGAGGCCGGCTTAAAACCGGTTGATAATCCCTCGGCGGCTCTGTTAGCGGAACGCCAGGTGAGCGATGGCTCGGTTGTGCTAGCAACGCTTGAAGGCACTCGGCCACTTTTGGTAGAAGTTCAGGCATTAGTCAATAAAACAAGCTATGGGTACCCAAAACGCGCAGCCAGCGGTTTTGACCTCAATAGGCTCAATTTACTTGTGGCCATGCTTGAGCGGCGTACGAAATTAAAACTCGGTGAGCAAGATATTTATATTAATATTGTTGGCGGCATGCAAATACGTGAGCCTGCGGCAGACCTAGCTATATGTTTGGCTATAGGGTCGGCGGCAAAAGGCCTGCAGTTAAAACAAAATGCAGTTGTTTTTGGTGAAGTAGGACTGAGTGGGGAAGTGCGCCATGTGCCTCATGCCGATCGCCGTTTGAGTGAAGCTAAAAAACTTGGTTTTGACGGAGCCATAGGACCGCAGCAAAAATCGGACAAAAAGTTGACTGGACTTCATCCAGTAAAAGATGTACGTGATGCACTCAACAGATTTTTAGAAAAAGAATAGATTACCCGCGGTTGACGGTTACTGATTCGCTTTGTTCATCGTTTGATTTAACATAAATGGTGTTAGCACCTTTGCTGGGAATAGCAACTGAGCAAGAAGTTGCACCAGTATTTTGGCAAGCCGAGGCGCTACCGTTTACGTATACCGTGTAGGGCCCCGTTCCCCCGCTCCAGGATACTGTTGTTGTCGTTCCCACCGCTTGGTTGTTGGACGGGCTGTTCAGAGTTAGTTTGTCCACCTTCTGGGGCACGGTAAAATTTATTGGGCTACTCTGACTCCCGCTATACAAAACGCTGTCGGTAACAATCGCGACTAATGTTCCATTTCCGTTTTCTGTTGGATTGTAGGTGAATGAGATGGTACTTGGAGAGTCAGTGACGTCTTCACTATGAATGACTTGACCGTTGAGCGTGAAAGATACTTTACCAGGGAATTCCGCATGTGCCGGGTCGGATAGCGGATGGGTACCTTGAGTTACCGTCGCAGTTATAGTACAGGTCGTTTCGCAGGTATCAGGCGCAGTAAGTGTGATGGTTGGGGGGCTGTCGCTACAGTTATGGACATCGTCTGTTGCACTGGCGCTACTCTTCGCTGAACTGCTACCCGTGCTGCCTACATTGGCACGACCACCGTTGAAAATATCTATATTCCATGAGGCGACATTAGCATTTCCAACGACTTGTTTAGCGGCTGCAGGTGTACAGCTTGTGGCGACTTTATTAGAAACTCTGTCGATAGTTTGAGCAGTATTCTTAACAGAACCCCCACCGACGTAATGGCCAGGGAAGAGGTCATTCGTTGGGCTCGGTTCTATACTGCCGATTCCGACATGGCTGCGTACAATATAAGCAGGCGCAGTCTTGATTGTTGTTGGAGCAACCCAGTTTTCGGCTTTAATATCTTTGTGAGCATATTCCATCCAACCACGGGTAATTGGTTCGGTTAGTGTTTCCATCGAAACATTTTTCAGCTCGACATTACGCGTATGGTTCCCAACCCAGCTCACTGTTGCATATTTTGATGACCAGCTCGTCATGAGTCCATCGAAGTTACTATTGGTAGTGCCGGTCTTAACTGCGAACTGCCACCCATTAAATCGTTGGAACTTATAGCCACCACGGCCGAGCGCTGTACAACTGGTTTCAGTACAGCTACCCGGTAAATAACTGGCTTTAGGATCACTTGCCATGTTGTTAACAATGTAGGCCGTGTCTGCTTTGATAACCTGTTTTGGTAATGCCTTAGGTATTTTGACTTCTTTCTGAGCCGCATCAGTAATTTTAAGAATGTATGTACGAGGGATTGCCTTACCCATACGGGCTAATGTAGAGAGGCCATTCACATGGTCATCGAGATGCAAAAAGGCGCCGTCTCCAATGGCAGACGCGCCATAACACTGCGTCGTTTTCGTTAGTCCTGGATCGCTGTAACAGTTGTAACTCTTTTTGTGGCGCGAATCGTTGTAGGTGTTATACATCATAGCTGATGCGGTATCGATTACTTTATTCACTGACTTGACGTTGCCAGGACTTTTGTCATTTGGAACAGACGCAAGCATCGCTTTGACGGCAGGCACGTTCCTAGATCCGCCTAGGCCGTAACGGAGGGTCACTGGCCCAGGGTACTTGAAGTCGTAATCGAGTAGACAGTTACCAGAAATCTTCTTGTTGGTGGGAGTAGTCTTATCGGTACATGGGTAGCCAGGTAGAGGACCTTGGGTATCGTAGAAAACAGAACCGGCGCCGACGTTGTTATTGTTGTCAATCAGTGTCGTGTAATCGTACGGCTTAAAGCTCGATCCTGGTGGAATTTTTATTCCACCAGCATAGTTGTTCTGACCATGGTCTTCATTGGTAAAATCTGTGCCCCCAACCAGCGAAACAATTTCACCGGTTTGTACGTCCTCACTCACCATTGCTTCTTCATCCGCACCATAGCGTGCGATACGACTAGCATTAGTTGCCACGAGGTCCTCAGCCTTAGCCTGCAAATCTAAATTGAGTGTCGTAATAACTTTCCAGCCACCTCTATTGACAACTGTTGATCCGAATTGCTGTTGCAACTGTTGCTTAGCACTTAAAACGAAGTATGGGGCTTTGATGCCCTGAAATTTCGGTGTTTGCTTTTTAACTTGGGCGAGTACGTCGACCTTTTTAGCTGTGTCCGCTTGGGCGCGAGTGATGTAGCCCTGCGTGACCATTTGATCGAGGATATAGTGTTGACGATTCAGTAAAGCAGCAGAGCTAAAGGTGTCACTCGAAACGGCTTCATTATACTTTGCACTCGCATAAGGAGAATAATAGCTCGGTGACTGCGGGATTGCAGCTAACATCGTAGCCTGTTCCAGCGTCAGGTCTTTAGCGCTTTTTTGGAAATAGTCGCGAGATGCACTTTCGGCGCCGTACTGCACACCTCCATATGGAGCTATGTTAAGATAGCCTGTCAATACGTCGTCTTTAGAGTATTCGCGCTCTAACTCAACGGCGAGGATAAGCTCCTTCACTTTACGGGTTACCGTACGATTATCAGTCCATTGCTCATTCAATTTTACTAACTGCTGCGTAAGCGTCGAGCCACCTTGAACAGTACCACCGCCTTTTGCGTCATTTAATGCTGCACGTGTGATACCACGAACATCAAAGGCACCGTGCTTATAAAAGTCTTTATCTTCAATAGCTATGGTTGCATGCTTCAGAAAAGGCGAAATATCTCCTGCAGGTACGGGTATACGCTTTATCGCATCGTAATCCTGGAACAACACTGTCTGGCCCGTGCGGTCATAATATGTAATGCTACCACCGAGCTTGTTCCCAGATATGTCTTTAATTTTTGGAAGGTCTTTGCGGAAATATGCAAACATTCCAATTGTAAGGAAGAACACTGCCACGACGCCGATACCAATCATCTTGAGGGCCATGATGCCGCCTTCGCGGCTGAACCAATATTTAGCGACGCGCTTGGGGTGCATGCGGTACAAGATTCGCTTGAGGCGGTCTTTTGGAAGCGTACTTAAATAAGTAGCTTTAGCAGCAGCACGGGCAGCTTTGCCAGCCTTCGAGCGATCAGCTATAGATCGATTTATCTTTAGAGTGTTGCCGCTTTTAGTCGTAATAGTGTTTTTAGTACGGCGATTACGTCCACGCCCGCCGGGAACTTTAGGTGTGTCCATGTATTAGTTATAACTCCTCATAAGCAATATTCTATGGTTCATTATAGCAAAATTGCACAAAACAAACTGCTTATTTTTATCGAGGTTTGTAGGACGAACAACACCTGAGCTATACTGTTGGCAACATATATAAGGAAACGCAATGACACTTTCTGAAGAATTAACCTGGCGCGGTTTCGCAAATCAAACTACCTATAAAGATATGAGTGTACTTGATGGCGAGCCGATAACTTTTTACCTTGGCATTGATCCCAGCGCTGATTCATTGCAAGTTGGTAACTTTGCTATCACTATGATGGTGAAGCACTTTATCAAGCATGGCCACAAAGCTGTTTTGCTCGTCGGTGGTGCCACGGGGATGATTGGTGACCCTGATGGTAAAAAAGATGAACGCAATCTAAAGACCCTCGAAGAAATTGATCATAATAAGCAAGCAATAAGTCGCCAATACCAACAGATTTTTGATGGTCTGCCTTTTGAGCTCGTAGATAATTACGATTGGTTCAAAGATGTTAATTATCTCGATTTTCTGCGCGACACCGGTAAGCACGTCCCGATGCGTCAGATGTTATCGCGTGATTTTGTTAATACTCGATTAGGCGAAGAAGGCACGGGCATAAGTTATGCCGAATTCAGTTATGTACTTATACAGGCTTACGATTTCTTGCATTTATATGAGCAACAAGGTGCCACGCTGCAAGTTTGCGGTTCGGACCAATGGGGCAATAGTATTGCTGGAGTAGATTTAATACGTCGCAAAACCGGCGCTGAAGCTCATGTATACTCATCCCCTCTGATTATTAACAAGTCGACGGGACAAAAATTTGGTAAGACTGAAGATGGAGCCGTGTGGCTTGATCCAGCAAAAACAACCCCGACACAGTTCTATCAATTCTGGATTAATACTGATGACACAGGAGTAGAGGATTACTTAAAGATATTTACTGAACTAGACAAAGCCACAATTGATAGTATTGTCGCTGAGCACAACCAAAATCTTGGAAAAAGAGTTGGACAGCAGCAATTAGCTACCTCAGTGACTGAGCTGGTTCATGGAAAAAATCATATGGAAACAGCTCGACGCGTCACTGCTTTCCTCACTGGGGCAGCCTCTATTGCGGATGCATCCTATGATGATATGACGGCTTTACGAACAGAGCTCGCTACAGTAAAGACAACTCAGGACGGTAGCGTCAGCGGCGCACTTGTAGACGCAGGGCTTGCTAACTCGAACTCTGAAGCACGCCGGCTTATTTTGGGAAATGCAATAAGTAGCAATGGTAATAAAATCACGCGTGATCAGTTTGAGTCAGCGGACTTCGTTGAGGGGCGGCTACTCTTGAAGCGTGGGAAAGCATTCAAGGATACAGCTCTGATTGAGATTGGCTAAAATCTGTTAACTGATATAATGATAGCTATATGACAAATGAAACCAGCTCAACCAACAGTGCAATAAAATCAACCACGAAAAAAAAGGCCGATCAATATAACGACCCATCGCACAACTATTTGCGTTATTGGGATGAGCGCCAATATGAGCACGCTGCAGAAGAAATAGCCATCAAAAAGCTACTCAAAGGCAAGCATTTCGGCACAGCGGTTGATATTGGAGGTGGTTACGGCCGACTCTGTTTATTCCTCCGTAATTATGCCGATGATGTGACATTAGCCGAACCAAGCCAACAGCAACTCGACATAGCCAAAGGCTTTTTGAAGGGCCACGACGAAATACACCAAAAGCTTATGCAAGCTGACGATCTGGCGTTCAAAGATGGCACTATCGATCTATTAACGATGATCCGTGTTATGCACCACCTGCCAGACCCGACGACTGAGTTTGCCGAGGTAGCCAGAGTTTTGAGTGATGAAGGCTACGCAATAATCGAAGTGGCAAATTATTTGCACATTCGT
This sequence comes from Patescibacteria group bacterium, assembly GCA_030272735.1. Classification (GTDB taxonomy): domain Bacteria; phylum Patescibacteriota; class Saccharimonadia; order Saccharimonadales; family UBA4665; genus JARXKL01. The sequence goes on from JARXKL010000009.1 coordinate 17,234, forward strand.
AACCGCGTGAAGCACCTAGCAAAGCGCCAGAAAATGCCTGTCAAGCCTGTTGATATTCGTAGTGCAGCTAACAAGAACGACGATGAAATAGCATTCGTTAACCATAATCCACATACGGTAATCCGCCATCTGCAGCATGCTGGATTACAAGTAGAATCGACACTTTCGGTATCGAATCTGCGGAGTCCAGGACTCAAAAAAATTGTGCCTAAGAAAGCCATGCTCAGTGTAGAGCGTGCTATGCAACGACCACTTGCTAGCATGTACTTCGGCCCAAGTATTTTCTTCCTCGTTCGCAAAAGTCGGTAACAGTATCGGTATACTAATCGTATGAAGGGAAGTGATGCGCTCCATACGCTGCCAGGCATTGGCCCCGCACTGGCTAAAAAATATGCGATTCTCGGACTAGACACGTTGCACGATCTCGCGGACTATTATCCTCGCCGCTACGAAGATTACTCACAAGTGACTGCCATCGATAAATTGCTGCCAGGTGCAGTCAGCATCGCCGCATCTATCATAAGTTCCAAAGGAAGATATGTTCGGCGGGGCATGCACATAACCGAAGCAGTGGCCCAAGACGCCACTGGGAGCGTGCGTTTGGTGTGGTTCAATCAACCATACCGTGCAGCGGCGCTTAAATCTGGTCATCAGTATTTTATCTCGGGCAATTATGAACTTAAGCAGCAGCGCTTTATTCTACAAAATCCATCGGTCGAACTGGCAAGCGATCTGCCAACAAATACTGCAAGAATTCTGCCAATTTACCGAGAAACCAAGGGTCTTACCTCGCGGCAGATACGGTTGGCTATGCGTAATGCCGAGCCGTATATCCGCTCAGTTCCAGAGAGTTTGCCAAAAACTATTGTTACGGAGCAAAAGCTTGCTAGTAAGCAGCAAGCGCTCGCTTATCTTCATTTCCCAGAAAGTGCTGAAGACCTGGAGACCGCACGGCGACGACTCGGCTTCGAAGAAGTGTTTTGTTTGAGCCTTGCCAGTTTACTGAATAAGCAGGAAAATCGCACAGAAACCGCGCTGCAAATAGCTTTCGATGAGGCGCTTGCTAAGACGTTTGTTGGTCATCTGCCGTTTATGTTAACTGATGCACAGCGAAAAGTGGCCTGGCAAATATATAAGGACCTTCAAAAAGTAGAACCGATGAACCGGTTAGTGGAAGGCGATGTTGGCTCCGGCAAAACAGTCGTCGCGGCTATGGCGGCAGTTATGGCCCTGGCTCAAGGTTGGCAGGTTGCCCTCATGGCGCCAACTGAATTGCTAGCCCGCCAGCATGCCGAAACAATTTATAAACTACTGGACCCCATAGGTTACGCCTCTACTGTTGGGTTGCTTGTTGGCAGCTTAAATCAGGCAAAAAAAACTAAAGCCCGATCTGCGATAGCCTCTGGCGACATAAGGTTTATGATCGGTACTCAGGCGCTCATACAAGAAACTGTAGACATGCAAAAATTAGCATTAATCATTATTGATGAGCAACATCGTTTCGGAGTCGATCAGCGAAAAACCTTGATGGCAAAGGCCGGGCACATGCCTCACGTATTAAGCCTTACGGCCACTCCTATTCCGCGGACTTTAGCGCTGACATTGTACGGTGAACTTGACGTTTCTGTTTTAGATCAGAAACCTGGCGGCCGCATGCCCATAATTACTGAGATTCATTCACCGAATTCGCGTAAACAGCTTTATGAGAAGATTGAGGCCGAACTCGTGGAGGGTAGGCAAATGTTTGTTGTATGCCCACTGATTACAGATTCAACCATGCTGGAAGCAAATTCTGCCGAGAAAGTCTACGAACAGCTACGCAAAAAAGATTTCAAGCATCGCCGCGTGGGACTGCTGCACGGAAAGCTCAAGCCAGAAGAAAAACAAGCCGTCATGGAGCAGTTTGTAAAACACGACTTTGACATATTGGTGTCAACGACGGTAATTGAAGTTGGTGTCGACGTACCGAACGCCAGCATCATGCTCGTTGAAAGTTCAGAAAGGTTCGGTTTAGCTCAACTCCATCAACTGCGAGGGCGTGTTGGCAGAGGTAAAGACCAAGGTTACTGTTACCTCATGCTGACAGACTCAAAGCCGGTAAGTAGGCGTTTGCGAGCACTTGAGAGTTCAAACGATGGCTTCAAGCTTGCAGAACTGGATCTGCAACTCAGAGGGCCAGGCGCAATATATGGCACGTCGCAACACGGTGCGCTCGATCTAAGGATCGCCAAACTATCTGATGTTAAACTCATCTCAAGTGCCCGACAGGCGGCTCAAGAACTGATCGATTCAGGTGTAAATTTGGTACAATATACAGAACTCATGATAACTGTAACCAGGCTCCGCGCCATCACGAATCTTAACTAAATGTATTCAGGCTCGACTTTTAACGCCTATTCGGGGCATGTACTTGGTGCGCATCAACGCATTGATCGTATTGCTCGCAGACAATTAAACGCGCTATTACCAAATAACTCCTTTCCCAAAATTAAAACCATATTACGTTTTGAAGGTAATGATGGACCTGATGGAGTTAAGCGGAAAAGCCCAGCCAAAGATGAGCCCTGGCATTACATTCAGCCGTTCGACCTCGAAGATACTCAGTTAATCGATTTAATAGAAGATCATTATGCGCGGCTAGTTTCGTCTCTGCAAGCAAAGGATGAGGTACGTGCCGCATTTGAAGCAGCATGGTTGGCACATGCCATCGTTGATGGGCTAACTCCAGCGCATCATTATCCATACGAAGAAAAGCTTGTAGAACTGCGTAGCGGCCGAGGCATAGAAGATCGCACGACTCTCAGCAAAAAATTATTAATGCCTGGCTCTTCTGCCTCAGAACAAGTTAAAAACAACTGGAAGATGTGGGGACCTAAAGGTCTGTTTACGACTCACGCAGCTTTTGAGGCGGGGTTCGCAATAATACTCGCGCCATTGGACAAGTACGGTAAAAAACCGACAGCCGACAGGCTTGCTAATTTTGAGGCTAAGCCGCTCGCTCAATGGTTCCGCGAACAAGCTCAGCACGTGGCGCGCATGGAACTCTATGACGCATTTTATAAAACAGGTTGGACTATACCACTGGCTCGTCGCATACGTAATCAGTTAGTTCCAGAGCTGATTCAGTCCGTTGCACTGGTATGGTACGGTGCGGCGCTCGAAGCCGAGCAGCTAAAGGTGCGCAAATGAGAGTAATAACCGGTTTTTTAGGCGGTCGCAACTTTGAGAGCCCTCATGGCCACCGGACGCATCCAATGAGTGAAAAGGTGCGCGGTGCAATTTTTGGAGCACTTGGAGACATCAAAGGTCTGACCGTTTTAGATGCGTTCGCCGGCAGCGGAGCGCTGGCAATTGAAGCGATTAGTCGCGGGGCTAAAAGTGCCACCACAATTGAAGTGGATAAACGAGCCCAGCAGCAAGTTGTACAAAATCTCGAGGATTTGGGAATAGCTGATAGAGTAAAGTGCATTCGTGCTTTTGCCGGTGCCTGGTCAACGCGCCATCAAGCGCAGTTTTTTGACCTGATATTCTTAGACCCCCCTTACGACAACATTCCGTATCGTGACCTGAAATCCATGCCACGACATCTAACTGAAAACGGCACATTAGTATTATCTTGGCCAGGGCCGATGGATATCTGGAAATTTGAAGGACTCAAAGTTGTGCAACAGAAACACTACGGTGACGCACAGCTGGTGTTTTATCAAAAAATTAGCTAAAATACTCCGGTAGCAAAAATTTCATGCGGATGTGGTGGAATTGGTAGACACGCTAGCCTTAGGAGCTAGTGCCGCAAGGCGTGAAGGTTCAAGTCCTTTCATCCGCACCACATATATTTATCCTATATATAGGATAAATATATGTGGCTTACCGGCTGAAACTACAAGAACCTTTAGCGAGCAAAGCGAGCGTCCGGTTCAGCACCCATAATTAAGAAAGTTTTACTATCAGCAAACTCCACCTAATCTACGTTCCAGGCCTCGGCGACAAAAGCATCCCTACCCAAGACAAACTAGTCTCAAAGTGGAAGCTCTATGGCGTGTCAGCAGAAACCTTTTACAGCAACTGGTCAACTGGCACGTGGGAAGAGAAAAAGAGCGCCTTGCTCGCCAGAGTCGATGCCGCAACTGCAAAAGGCTATAAAGTTGGACTTGTGGGCGCCAGTGCCGGAGCAGGAGCGGTTATAAATATTTTAGCTGAACGTCAAGACGTTATCGTCGGCTCGGTGTTAATCGCAGGAAAAGTGAACAATCCGCAGGCGATTGGCGGATCGTATCGCTCAAAAAATGCCGCTTTCATTACTTCGGCTAATGCCGCGCCAGTGGCACTCGAATCATTAACCAGTGAAACAAAGCAGCACATTCTGTCGCGGCACGCGTTTATCGACGAAGTTGTTCCTAGGCGCTGCAGCTACATCCCTGGTGGAATCAACAAAACGGTTCCCTCGATAGGTCATGTTTTGACAATAGTTTCTCAGTTAACGCTTGGCGCACCATCATTCATCAGTTTCCTAAAGAAATTAGCATAAGATATTTCGTCTTGGACGTATATGGCCCTCACAAGAGTGCGGTGTTACACTTAACTGTATAGCTTAAACATAAGAAAGTTACATTATTTATGGCACTATCGACCCAGCCCTACAAAGGCGCCCGCGACTTTTATCCGGAAGATAAACGCGTCCAAAAATATATGTTCAATATATTACGGTCCGTAGCTGAGCGCTATGGCTATGAAGAATATGATGCGCCTATTCTAGAGCCACTAGAAATTTACACTGCAAAATCTGGCGAAGAAATTGTTAATGAGCAAACGTATACGTTTGAAGATCGTGGCGGTCGCCAAGTAGTTATTCGCCCTGAGATGACCCCTACAGTGAGCCGCATGGTAGCAGCCCGTCGCCAAGAACTCGGTTACCCACTCCGATGGTACAGCATCCCTAACCTATGGCGCTATGAACGCCCACAACGGGGGCGACTGCGCGAACACTGGCAACTCAATGTTGATATTTTTGGGGTTGCAACTATGGCTGCTGAAACTGAAATTATCACTGTGATCAATGATATGTTCAAACAGTTCGGTGCTACGAGCAATATGTACAGGATCAAAGTAAATAGCCGTCAACTTATCAATTATTTGCTGCGCGACCATTTGGAATTGAGCGAGAAGCAAGCCCATGAAATAAGTAAGCTCATTGACCGAATGAACAAAATGGACCGCGAGCAATTTATCGCTAAGACGGAGGCCGTTCTAGGCGCTGAGGCTAAGGTAAAAGGCACTACAGAGACGCTAATGACTTTATTGGCTTGCACGAGCATTATAGAGTTGCCGCAAAGTGTACAAGAACTGGAATACGTTAAAGAACTACAAACAGTATTGAGTCAGCTCGAAAAAAACGGCATTACAAATGCTACATTCGATTTGAGTTTAATGCGTGGCTTCGACTACTACACGGGGATTGTTTTTGAAGTGTTTGATACACATCCCGATAATAACCGATCGATGCTCGGCGGTGGTCGTTATGACGGACTCGTGGGACTATTCGGGGTTGATCCAGTACCAACAGTCGGTTTTGGCTGGGGTGATGTCACGCTGCAGAACTTTTTAGAAATTCACAGCTTGATGCCAGAACTATCATCAGAAACCAATTTGTATGTAGTATTAGTTGGTGATATGACCGAGGATGCACAGCCAGTAATTGCTGAATTCCGTAGCAACGGCATTACTGTTGCTGTGGATCTCAGCGGCCGCAAAATCGGCGATCAATTGAAGACTGCTAGCAAAAAAAATATCACGCATGCAATAGTTATAGGAGAATCAGAAATACAAGGTGGCACATACACTTGTAAAAATTTAGATACTGGTGAAGAGATGTCGGGAAATGTAGACGTTTTGTCGCGGATGCTCAATAGCTATGCGCGCAATTAACCACGCCCTAACGGGGGCAGTTATAGGTTTAGCAATTCACCAGCCATTAATTGCACCGATAAGTGCAGTAGCATCGCATTATCTATGCGATATGCTGCCACACTTCGGCAGGAATAGAGAAGATACCGAAGAATTGAAGAGTATCTTCTTTAGGAATCTGTTGTACTTAGATGCGCTAATGTGTGGGATTCTTGTGAGCGCCATCGCTTATATCCACCCAGTGTATTGGAAGCAGGCGGTACTATGCGCATTCTTAGCCGCAGCACCGGACTTTTTATCTGCACCAAAATACTTCACAGTACGCAGAAATAAAAAATGGAAACCATCTTTGTATAGCCGTTTCGCCAGCAGCATTCAGTGGTTCGAGCGCCCGATTGGTGCCTTTGTTGAGATTGCCTGGTTTGTTGCCGGGCTTACGCTGATAATCCCCTGCGTAATGTAAGTAATAGCCAACCTAACGCCTATCTGTTATGATACGTAGCTATGAAATTATCACGAGAAAATCCTACACCAACCACTACAAAACTAATTATCGCAGCCGAACTAGCAGAACTAGAAGCAGCCAAAAAGACTACGCTCGCTCGGCTTAGTAAAAATGTTGCAGTTCCAGGTTTTCGTAAAGGAAAAGCCCCGGTCAAAATGATCGAAAAGCAAATTGATCCATCAGTAATGCAAGCTGAGTTTATTGATGCAGTTCTGAATCAACTCTACGTTCAGGCAATAGATCAAGAAAAAATGCGCCCTGTTGCGCAGCCGGAAATCGCGGTAGCTAAATTTGTGCCGTTCACTACATTAGAATTTACTGCAACGGTTGAAACAGTCGGTGACATCAAGCTCCCAGCGTATAAAAAAATTAAACAACCACTCAAAAATTCAAAGGTGACCGAAGCAGACGTTGATGGTGTGCTCAAAAATCTCGCTCTCCGAGGAGCAGTTAAAGAGCCAGTTGAACGAGCAGCCAAAAAAGAAGATGAGCTTATCATCGATTTTACCGGTGTAGATGCCAAGACAAAAGAAGTCATCGACGGCGCTGACGGCAAAGATTACCCATTATTGCTCGGTAGTAATACTTTTATCCCCGGGTTCGAAGATGAACTAGTTGGGGCAAAGCCAGCCGCAGTCAAAACATTCGACATTACATTCCCAGCAGATTATGGAGCTGCAGCGCTGCAGAGCAGAAAAGTAACATTCACCGTTACCGTGAAAGCAGTAAATGAAGTAAAACCTGCAAAAATCGACGATGCTTTCGCGGCTACCCTTGGGCCTTTCAAATCTGTCAGTGAACTAAAAGTGGATGTTAAGAAGCAACTACAGGCTGAACGAGATCAAGAAGATCTGCGCACTTACGATAATGAGCTGCTCCAAAAAGTTGCCGATAAAACCGAAGTAGCTGTACCTACTCCGTTAGTCGATGATGAGATTGAGCGAATGGAAGATGAAGAAAAGCGCAACACGGCATATCGTGGCCAAACATGGCAAGAGCACTTAGACGCTGAAGGATTAACTGCCGAGGAGCATAAAGAGAAGCAGCGTGCGGGCGCAGAAACCCGAGTTAAAGCCGGTTTAGTCTTAGGTGAAATAGCCCAGGCCGAAAACATTACGGTCAGCCCCGATGAATTAGAAATAAGGATTGAGCTCTTGCGGGGCCAGTACAGTGATCCAGCAATGCAGTCAGAACTCGATAAGCCTGAAAATAGGCGAGATATTATGAGCCGCATGCTCACCGAAAAAACTCTCGAAACACTTCGTGGTTACGCTACAAGCAAATAAATATCACAAATTTATAGAGAAAATACTTACACACCCCTGTGAGACTGTTTCTGTATGATACATACAGAAATAAGGATGTGCATGCATAAGAATGAAAAGAACATTTGGATTGCTGACAGTGCTTTCGAAGCATGGGCTATAGGCCGCGCTGCCGCAGCAACGGCAAATGACGGAACGCAGTATTTTATAATCAAACACTCTTCTGAAGAGGATCAATTAAGCCCCCATGATGAACTGGCGTACTTTGAGCGCGTGCAAAAATTCGGGGAGCTCGCAGTTCCACAAGGAATTTTTGCCAAGGCTAAGGACGGTTTCTTAGCAATTAGTAAAAATGAGAAACAATACGGTGGTATTACCCCAGAAATTGCTAGGTTAGCCATCAGTATAATGGTGCAGAATGGCGAGGTGTTCTCTGATAGCATAGAGCTTCCAATGCAACCACCAGATTTTAGTACATTAGATATTGCAGTAACAGTGAATAAAAGACCGAACAAGATACCTAGTTAGCACTCTTGACACGAGAGTGCTAACGTCAGTATACTGGGACATATAAATCCCGGAGGTTATGAATGAGTGTTTTGATCCCAACTGTTATTGAAACTGAAGGACGCGGTGAGCGTGCCTACGACATTTATAGCCGCTTACTTAAAGACCGGATTATATTCTTGGGTAGTGATGTCAATGAGGCTAGTGCCAATATTGTCGTTGCTCAGTTGTTATTCTTGCAATCACAGGATGCCAAGAAAGACATATATTTTTATATAAACAGCCCTGGCGGGAGCGTGTACGATGCACTAGCCATCTATGACACTATGCAGTTCGTCACGAATGACGTCCAAACAGTTGGCATAGGTGTACAGGCTTCTGCTGCAGCTTTTTTGTTGAGTAGTGGCACTAAAGGCAAGCGTTTCGCGCTTCCGAATGCAACCGTCATGATTCACCAGCCTTCGAGCGGTACGCGAGGCAAGGTAACAGATCAAGAAATCGATTTACGCGAAAGCCTACGTATTAAAAAATTATTAGAAGGCATTATGGCTAAAAATACGGGTCAAAAACCTGAGCGGATTCACGAAGACATGGAGCGCGATAAATGGCTCACCGCTGATGAAGCAAAAAAATACGGCATTATTGACAGTATCATCAGCCGTCCGCCGCAAACGTAGTATTGACTTATCTACAGTCTTAAGCGACAATAGTATTCAAGAAGTAGTGTAAGTTTCGGGAATTTACTTAGCGGTAAATCAAAAACCCCATCTTAGGATCTTCGGCCGAACTAAAACTATACAAACATTTATAAAACTAAAATCATGTCAGCTGCGTACTACTAGGTTGTTTGCTTTTAATTAAGATCAAACAGTACTTGGTGCGTTTCTGTATCACCGACAGCAATTAAATACGGGGGAACAGTTTATTTATGGCAAAAGCACCAATTATTAAGGGGCAACGCGTTTTCTTTAGCGACGCGGACGACGCTCTCGACATTCCAAATTTAGTAGATCACCAGAACCGCTCATGGCAGTGGTTTGTAGATGAAGGACTCGGCGAATTGCTCGCAGAAATAAGCCCAATCGACGATTATACTGGTGGAAAATTATCATTACGTTTTAAAGGCTACCAATTTGGGGAACCAAAGCTAACAGAAGCAGTCGCCCGTGAAAACAACGTTAGCTACGATGCGCCTTTAATGGCAACAGTAGAGTTAACAAACAAAGTTACCGGCGAAGTAAAAGAGCAAGAAATCTACTTGGGAGATTATCCATGGATGACCACCCGTGGAACATTTGTGATCAACGGAGCTGAACGTGTTGTTGTGTCGCAGCTTATCCGTTCCGCAGGTGTATTCTTCACCGCTGAACCTCATGGTTCATCGAGCCTGTACGGTGCGAAGGTCATTCCAGGCCGTGGTGCGTGGCTTGAGTTCGAGACAGCCGCAAATGGTGCATTGTTTGTAAAGATTGATCGCAAGCGTAAGATGGCCGTCACGACGCTTTTGCGCGCACTCGGCGTTACTGAAACTCACATGAAAGAGCGCTTTAAAGACGTTGATACTGGCAAAGCCAGCTACCTCGAAGCGACACTCGATAAAGATCCTACCAAGGGTCAAAATGACGCTTTGATCGAAGTTTATCGCCGTTTGCGCCCCGGCGACCTCGCTACTGTTGATAATGCGAAGTCACTTATTGAAAACATGTTCTATAACTACAAGCGCTTCGACTTCTCCCGTGTCGGCCGCTATAAAATCAATAAGCGTTTAAACCTCGACGTGCCTAATACCCTCGAAAACCGCGTCATGCGCCTCGAAGATATCGAAGCTATCATTGCCGAACTGATGCGCCTCAATAACTCCCAAGAACCTGCTGACGACATCGACTCATTGGCAAACCGCCGGGTGAAATTGGTCGGTGAACTCGTACAGCGCCAGTTCCGCATTGGTTTGCTCCGTATGGAACGCAATACCAAGGACCGTATGAGCATGAGTGAAATTGAAACAGTGGCTCCAGGCCAGCTGATCAATGCGCGTCCTATTGTTGCAGCCGTCCGCGAATTCTTCGCGAGCTCTCAGCTTTCACAATTCATGGACCAAATTAACCCGCTTTCTGAGCTGGCTCACAAACGCCGCTTAAGTTCTATGGGCCCAGGTGGCCTCAGCCGTGAACGCGCTGGCTTTGAAGTCCGCGATGCGCACGCTACTCATTACGGACGTATTTGTGCCGTTGAGACACCTGAAGGCGCCAACATTGGACTTGTCCTTAACCTCGCTAACTATGCACGTGTCAACGATTACGGTTTTGTAGAAACTCCATACCGCGTCGTTACCAAGGGCAAAGTTACCAGCGAAATCGTGTACTTAGACGCTTACGAAGAAGCCGTTGCAGTTATTGCAGGCGGTGGTTCAGACCTCGATGCAACTGGCAAATTCAAGACCGACCGCGTGAGTGCACGTGTCCGCTTGAAAGCTGGGGAAGTTGATGCCGATGAAATTACTCATATCGATGCTTCACGTAACCAAATTATTGGTTCATCAGCCGGACTCATTCCTTTCATCGAAAAGAACTACGTTTACCGCTCACTCATGGGTAGTAACCAGCAACGTCAAGCGGTTCCACTTATACAGCCGCAAAGCCCAATTGTAGGTACTGGACTCGAAACTTCAGCTGCTCGCAATACCGGACAAGTTATTCTTGCGGAAGCTGATGGGGAAGTGACCAAAGCTTCTGCACAAGAAGTTGTCGTTAAGTACAAGGGCGGCACGAACACTTACGAACCTATGCGCTTCGTTCGTTCGAACGAAGGCACCAGCGTCAACCAAAAAGTTGTCGTAAATACTGGTGACAAGGTTAAGGCAGGTGATGTCCTTATAGAAGGTATGTCCATCCAAGGTGGTGAATTAGCACTCGGTAAAGACTTAACGGTGGCATTCATGCCATGGGGCGGTTACAACTTCGAAGACGCTATCATAATCAGCCGTAAATTAGTCGAAGATGACACGCTTACTTCAGTGCATATTGTTGACTACATGATTGAAGTTCGTGAAACAAAGCTCGGACCTGAAGTAATTACATCAGATATTCCTAACGTTTCTGAAGAAACACTACGACACCTCGATGAAGACGGCATTGTCCGCATCGGTGCAGAAGTGCATCCTGGCGACATCCTCGTCGGTAAGATTACTCCAAAAGGCGAGCAAGAACTCAGTTCTGAAGAACGCTTGCTACGTGCAATCTTCGGTGAAAAAGCTAAAGAAGTACGTGATACCTCACAGCGCATGAGCAATGGTAAGCACGGTAAGGTCGTCGGCGTTAAAGTCTTCAGCCGTGAAAACGGTCATGAGCTCAAAGCCGGTGTCATAATGCAGATTCAGGTCTTTGTTGCGCAAATGCGCAAGATTGCTGTCGGCGATAAGCTCGGTGGACGCCACGGTAACAAAGGTGTTATTGCCCGAATCCTTCCAGTAGAAGACATGCCATTCCTGGAAGACGGTACTCCTGTAGAAATCGTACTGAACCCTCTTGGCGTCCCATCTCGTATGAACGTCGGACAGTTGTTCGAAACGCACCTTGGTATGGCCGCAAAAGCACTCGGAATGAAAGTAGCTAGCCCATCATTCAATGGTGTGCCAGTCACGAAAATTCAAGAGCTCCTAAAGGAAGCTGGTCTGCCTGAAGATGGTAAGCAGCAACTATATGATGGCCGGACAGGTGAAGCGTTCAAAGAACGCACTACTGTCGGTAGCATGTACATGATCAAGCTCAACCACATGGTTGCCGATAAGATACACGCTCGTTCAACCGGACCATACACTATGGTTACGCAGCAACCACTCGGTGGTAAAGCGCAAAACGGTGGACAGCGCTTCGGCGAAATGGAAGTATGGGCTTTGGAAGCGTATGGCGCAGCCAGCACGCTCCAAGAAATGCTCACCATTAAGTCAGATGACGTGTACGGACGCTCAAAAGCCTACGAATCGATCATTAAGAAGACCGAAATTGTCGGGCCAAAGGTACCTGAAAGCTTCAACGTCCTCGTTAAAGAACTGCAAGGTCTCGGCCTTAAAGTCGACCTCGTTCACTCAGACATCATTGTTGATGCCGAAGAAGTTCTCGCGAGCAACATACAAGATGAAGCCGCACATATTTCCGACATTCCTGTCCCGCAGCCTGCAATTTCTGATATAGATGTAACCGAAGAAGCCGTCGCTGATGAATTCAGCGTAGTTATGGCCGACGAAAATGGCAGTGTCGACACCGCCGAAGAAACGGTTCTTGTCGCCGCGGACGAAGCCACCAATCAAGATAATGAAGAGGAGGCGTAATCATGATGCCAACACGTTACCAACACACCGGCACTGATATTGCTGACTTCGATGCAGTACGCTTAGCAGTCGCCAGCCCCGAAGACATAAAGGACTGGAGCTACGGCGAAGTCCTCAAGCCTGAAACCATCAACTATCGTACCCAAAAACCAGAGCGCGACGGATTATTCTGTGAGCGTATTTTTGGACCAGTTAAAGATATCAACCCGCATGATGCGAAGTACAAGGGCGTTCGTTCGCGCGAAGCTGCAGTCGACAAGAACGGGGAACTCGTTACTCGTTCTATCGTCCGCCGTGAACGCATGGGGCATATTAACTTAGCAGTTCCCGTAAGCCACATTTGGTTCCTCCGTGGAACTCCAAGTGCTATGGGCTTACTACTAGGCCTCACCGTAAAGAATTTAGAGCGCATTGCATACTTTGCCAGCTACATCATCAAGACTGTTGATACCGACAAGCGCGATCAACTCCTAGCCGATAAAGAAGCAGAATTTGCAGCAGCTAAAGAAGCAATTAAGTTCCGTTTTGAGAAAGAAGCAGAAGCAGAAGACGCCAATGTTAAAGCACTTGCAGAAATGCAGACTAAAGAAACCGAAGAACTTAGTGCTGAGTTTGACCAGTACAAGGCGCAGCTTGTCAGCTTGAACGCCTTAGCACTCATTAATGAAACAGATTACAGAAACCTGCCAGATGACTTGCGTAAGCTTGTCACTGTAGGAATGGGTGGCGCCGCTTTACAAGATCTTTTGAAGGGCGTAGACCTCAAAGAATTAATTGCCGACCTTAACACTGAAGCAGAAGATGCAAAGGGCCAGCGCAAAAAGAAACTGATGAAGCGTCTTCGTTTGCTCGAAAGCATGGACCGCGCCGGTATTAAGCCATCAAGCATGTGCTTAAGCGTACTGCCAGTGATTCCTCCGGATTTGCGCCCAATGGTGCAACTAACCGGTGGACGATTTGCGACTTCTGACCTAAATGACCTCTATCGCCGTGTCATCAACCGCAACAACCGACTTAAGAAGCTCATGGACCTCAATGCTCCAGAAGTAATTCGTCGTAATGAACAACGTATGTTGCAAGAAGCCGTTGATGCTTTGATCGACAATAACAGTGCCCGCAGTGGCCGTGCTGTTGCTGCAACCGGCCAACGCCGCCGCCTGAAATCTTTGAGCGACATGCTCAAGGGTAAGCAAGGTCGCTTCCGCCAGAACCTTCTTGGTAAGCGCGTCGACTACTCCGGTCGTTCGGTGATTGTTGCCGGACCAGAACTAAAGATCAGCCAGTGTGGTCTACCGAAGATGATGGCCCTGGAACTATTCAAGCCATTTGTTATCGGTGAACTCATCGAAAACGAACAGGCACACAATATTCGCAGCGCCTCACGTTTGATTGAAATGGGCGAGACGGTTGTCTGGGATGCCTTGGACGAAGTTATTAAGGGCAAGTATGTCCTTCTGAACCGTGCTCCATCTCTACACCGCCTGTCTATCCAGGCCTTCCAGCCTGTGCTCATCGAAGGCCGCGCTATTCAGTTGCACCCCCTCGTATGTAAAGGCTTCAATGCTGACTTCGACGGTGACCAAATGGCTGTACACTTGCCATTAAGTGACAAAGCTCAAGCTGAAGCTCGCGACATCATGGCTGCAAACCGCAATTTATTGAAGCCTGCTGATGGTTCGCCAGTCCTCCACATTGAGCAAGATATCGTTCTTGGTTGTTACTTCTTAACCTACGAACGACCACAGAATGCTGGCAAAAAGGCAGTATCTTACAGCAGTCTCAACGAAGCCCTCATGGCTTTCGACGGTGGCAGCTTGATGCTCCAGGATTACGTCCGTATGCCTTTCCGTGGTGAAACACGCGAAACAACCCTAGGGCGCATTCTGTTCAACGAAATCCTACCTGAAGAGTTCGCTTTCCAAGACGAAACAATGACCAAAAAGCGTCTCCAAAAGGTTATGGCTAATGTCTACACCGAATTTGGCCAAGAGCGTACCGCAGAAATTGCCGATGATCTTAAAGACCTCGGTTTCCACTATGCAACACTTTCCGGCTTAAGCATGGGTATGGGCGACTTCCAGCAAGTAGTTGGCATGGACAAAATTGTTGATGAGGGCGAAGTGCGCTCAGCCGCAATTTCGGACCAATACGACCAAGGTTTCATAACTGAGGATGAACGTCACCGTCTAACTGTCGATAACTGGACAAAAGTTCAGACTGTCGTTCAAGATAAACTGACCCAACAAATGGTTGGCCAAGACTCTAGTATGGCAATCGCCATTAACTCTGGTGCACGTGGTAACGTTTCACAGCTAAACAGCGCCGTTGGTATGCTTGGAGTCCTTCAAGATGCTGGCGGCAACGTCATTGAACTGCCAATTAAGTCCGGTTATGTGAACGGTCTAAACCCACTTGAATACTTTACCGGTACTCGTGGTACTCGTAAGGCTCTCATTGATATCGCGCTAAAGACCGCGGATGCAGGTTACTTAACACGCCGCTTAGTCGATGTGTCGCAAGATGTATTTACGCTTGATGAAGACCTCATCGATCCAGGCTTTGCAATGCTTCGTTCTGATGCCGCTGAAATTGGCGTCAGTTACGGCGTACGCATGATTGGCCGCTTTGCGACTGATACCATTAAGGGTCATGTTAAAGCCGGTGAAATGATTACTGCTGAAATTGCCCAGAAACTGGAAGACGACACAGCTATTGACGGTGTAAAGATCGCTAGTGCACTCAGCTGTACCAGCGTCCGCGGAGTCTCTAAGAAGTCATACGGTGTGGACCCAGCAACTGGCTTGCTCGTTGCTGACCACCATCCAATTGGTGTCATCGCAGCACAAAGTATCGGCGAGCTCGGTACCCAGCTTTCACTCGACTCTAAGCACCGCTCCGGTGGTGTTGTCGCTGACAACTCTGCACAGGGTCTGTCCCGTGTTGAGGAATTGTTTGAAGTCCGTACTCCGAAGGGTCAAGCCTATCTCACTGAAATCTCCGGTGTTGCAAACACTTGGGAAGAAGGTGACCACTACATCGTGCAGGTTACTGCCGACGATGGTGAAAATGTAGAACTAAAACTTGGTGAGCGCAAAGCAATGATCGCATCCGGTACCGATGTAGTCGCCGGTGACGTTGTTGCAGCTCTCGAAGATGCATCTGAGCCACTAATCGCTCCAATGGCCGGCCGTGCTGAAATCACTAACAAAGCGGTCATCATTACGCCAACTAGCCAAAGTGTTGTGCGCTACGAAATTCCAGGATTCAAGCAATTACAGCTCCTTGACGGCGACAAAGTCGTCACTGGTCAGCGTTTGACGAACGGTTCAATTAACTTGCAAGACCTCATGCGATTGCAAGGTGTCGAAGCGACTCAGCGCTACATCATGAACGAAATCCTTAAGATCTTTGCAGGACAGGGTCAAAACGTTGCTGATAAGCACCTTGAGATCATTGTCCGCCAGATGTTTAGCCGTGTGCAGATTGAAGAATCAGCAGATAGCGAATTCGTAACTGGCGATGTCGTCAGTAAGCTCGCAGTCGTTGAAGCTAACGAAGCTTTGATTGCTGATAAAAAGAACCCGGCTAAGTACAACCAGTTGCTCCTTGGCATCACTAAGGCCAGCCTTAGCACCGACTCCTTCCTGAGCGCCGCTTCATTCCAAGACACCACCCGTGTCCTGATTGCAGCCGCAACCAGCGGTAAAGTTGATAAGCTCTACGGTCTTAAAGAGAACGTGATCCTGGGACGCAAGATTCCTGTCGGAACCGGCGCACGTCACTTACTAGACGCCGAAGCAAACGCCAAACTTGCAGCCGAAGCAGAATTCGTACTAGCCGATGAGCCCGCCACTGTTGAAACAACAGTCTAATTCTGTTACTATATAGCTATAAACCATAAGTAGTCCGAGCCAGGCAGCCAGGCATAGCCGCCCGCAGCAGCAGATTACAGACACAAGTAGGAGAATGAATGCCAACAATTAACCAACTCGTGCGTAAGCCACGTGTTCGTGCGACTGTTAAAAGCAAGTCGCCAGCCATGCAGCGCGTCACGAACAACTTAAAGACCAAAAACTACGAGAAGCCAGCGCCATTTAAGCGCGGCGTGTGCGTTAAGGTCACCACCAAAACACCAAAGAAGCCTAACTCAGCTTTGCGTAAGGTTGCCCGTGTGCGCCT
>JARXKL010000020.1 GCA_030272735.1 Patescibacteria group bacterium
AATTCCTGCAAAACATCAGTACGTATCTGCCTCTGACGCCTGTAATTGACGGCCTACGCTTACTGACTACGGAAGGTAAACATCTTACCGAAATAGGCCCGCAACTAGGCCTCATGGCCATCTGGTTTGTGATCATCTACGCCATCGCCTTCCGCGTCTTCAAGTGGGAATAGACAAATCATTTCAAGACATAACGCTATTGCTTAAATTGATAATCTATGCTATAATGTTGTTATGAAAACACACGATCCATATCCTGACGAAGCGGCCTTATTGCAGGCTGCTCGTGACGTCTGGAACGCTAATCGTGACGAACAAAGAGGTGTTGATCCTGAAGTTCTCGCAGAGATTGGCTATGCAACTAAAGAACATCTGCCTGAAGTTATTGCAAGCACAGTAGAGAGAATTGAGACAAATAGTGCAAGAGCTGGCTCGAAGAAGCGTATTGGTGGCGCTGCTATACAGGGCGCGATTGCGGCAAGCAAGGGCTTACCTCCAAAACAGCGACGTGGCAGGAACAAAGACGGTTCCATAGACAGGCGCACACTATCACCTCGTGAACAGCGTATTGCCGATAACGAAGCTCCAAAGCACATTCGTGACCAAATGCGATAAGCTGTACGAATAGCAGTTGTCAGGCATAAGCAATTCTTATATACTAAGTGTTTCTAAGGAGTAATTATAAGTGTCTGCAACAGCTACTGGCGCGCAAATGAATCAATTGGTTTTACCTTGCTATTCACAGTTAGTGCCCGAAAATGTATACCCTATCAAAGAAGCGCTGCAACGCATCTCGCTTATCCGACATCTGGGCGAACTCAGCGTCGAATTGCCTCGAGCCGCCGAACCAAAAATTGAAGATTATTTTCATACAGAAACGCAATACTTAAGAAACGGCTTATTCGTTGAGGTAAATGACCCTCGATACAATAAGGCGCAGCACCAAATAATCACTGTGGGGGTGAACCGGCGTTACCGCGGCCCACATGATTTCGGGGTAGTATTCCCGAGTAATGAATACAGTACGGTTGGCCGAAACCCACATGATTTTGCAAAGCATACGGTGAATAAAACACGTAACGCCCGCGCTGGAAATGAGGACAGGGAAGAGGATACAAACGCTGCTATGCGTTCTGCAGGACACGGGTTAATTGCCAAAATGACAACCCAAAAACAACTCGGTAAGCGCTGGCAGGAAGAGTTAGACGTACTGAGAGTCTTACGTGGTGACATAAAAGCGCCTGCACTAACGACACGTTACCAGCGCCGTAACATCGATAGGCGCCGGGCCCTGGCTGATGAAAAAATACATGAAACGGTGGAGATTGCTGGAGCTATAGGTATGGGGCTCGGTAATGTCGCAGTCTCAGGCATGCATAACGCAACACGAAAGCGACTCTATAACGGAAACTATAGTTCGGCAGAATTTGGATTTAATTGGTTGCGCATGCTAAGCGTAGTCGGCATATACCAAAACGAAAAAATTCATAAACTGGCTGTTTCACATGACATGTGCGCTAAAGAACTAAAAGAGTATAAGCCGTACCTAGAGGCGAAAGAGCGTGAACGTGCTGCAATTGCCTAAGCCGTTTTTTGTATTGGCGCCGATGGATGACGTTACGGACACGGTGTTCCGTCGGATTGTTGGAGGTTGCTCGCCTCCTGATTTATACTTTACTGAGTTTGTAAACGTCGATGGCTTACAGAGTCCCGGGCGGCAAAAGTTATTCAAGAAATTGCAGTTTACGGCTTATGAACAGCCACTCATTGTGCAAATATGGGGCAAATACCCAGAAAATTATCGCAAAACTGCCGAGCAAATTGCTGACGGGTCGCTGGCCCGCGAACTCGGCTTGCCGGACGGCTTAAATTTTGTTGGAGTAGACATAAATATGGGCTGCCCAGAGAAGAACGTTGTGCGTAATGGCACTTGTAGTGGTCTTATAAACGACCGCCCAAAAGCCGAAGAGATAATCAAAGCGACGCAAGAGGGTTTAGCTGGCCGCCTGCCGTTGAGCGTTAAGACGCGTATTGGCTTTAACGAAGTTGACTTAACCTGGATTGAATTCCTGCTGGAGCAAAACCTCAGCATGCTGACAGTCCATGGCCGAACGCGCAAGCAGATGAGCAAGGTGCCAGCCGACTGGGACATCATTGGTCGGTGCCGCGAACTGCGCGACCAGATAGCACCGGAAACACTTATCGTGGGCAATGGCGACGTGCAAACACGCGAGCATGGCGATCAGTTAGCCGATAAGTACCAGCTTGATGGCATCATGATTGGCCGCGGAATTTTTCAGGATCCGTATGTGTTTGCTGAACAAAGCCCCTGGCCGAATAAAACACCACATGAACGATTAGAGTTATATCGGACGCAGGTAGAATTATTTGCTAAAACTTGGCGGAATCGCGAGCGCTCAGTAAAAACCTTGAACCGATTCTGTAAAGTATATGTCCATGGGTTCGACGGGGCTAAGGAGCTGCGGGAGCAATTAATGCAGGCCACCTCTACCGACCAGCTTTTGCATTTATTGGATGAAGTAGTGAAAAATACCGCAGAACAGCCGGCGACAAATCTTTACACTAGTATAAGTTAACTAAGCGCACGCGCGCACGGAGGTTATGAATGGCTCAGGATAACGATTTTGATATTGATCTACACCGAGACATCTCGTCTAAATACCTTGAGGAGCTGCAAAAGGCTCTGGCCGAGAGTGATAAGCCAGAAGGTAAGTCTCAGCAGAAAGACGAATAACGATCGTCAGTATTGCAAAAAACCCCGGAAGTTCCGGGGTTTTTCATGTGAGGTGAAAACTTGCTACATCAGTTCAAAGTCGTCGGATACTAACAGATCGTGTATTCGTTGTTCTTCGCTTCGTTCTTTGTGAAAATGATTCCAAATAGCCATAAAATAATACCTCCTATACAAATAAGAGTATAAGAGGTATTAATTATTACTACTGTAAAATTTGTTGCTTAGTTAAGCAGCAACATTAAAGTTTGTTACACGAACATCGCTCGCGCGCATAATTGAATCAGTAATTCTGCTCCAAAACTGGCCAGATATGGCTGTGCCTTTTTCAGACAGGGCAATAGCCTTGCCTTCACCTGGAGCGTCTTCTTGAACTGCAATTTTTAATAATTCTTGGTTTTCACGCGCTACAACATATGTGAGTATACCCGAGCCCACAAGTAGGCTTTCTTCGTCAACTGTTCCTTTTGTTAGGTCGTATTCATAAACTCCAATGCCGTTTGAAGCATGAATAGTGCTGAGCGTTTCGCCCATGTGTATATCAGTAAGCATTTCGGGGCTTACTTCAGTAATTGTCATCGTTCTCTGTCCTTCCGTGTGTTTTAGCTGTGTGTATTATTTGATTGCACTTATCAGTATACGCCTGGGGGTCAACCACATGAAGGCACTTTTCTTTGTAAAAAATATCACAAGTAGTGGATAACTCTGTGTTTTCGAAACTGTAACAGATAACCTGCTATAAAATAGTTTACAGTTTTTGCAGTTTGAATACTATAAAATTCGGGATTTTAGTAAGCGTTTCGTAATCCTTAGGCGCCACTTTCTCCATAGCGGGCAATGGCTGTGGCTCAAGGATGTCGGTAATTACAAAGCCGGCACTCGTTGCTTCATGCGTTATTTCGCCTATAGATTTATGCCACGTGGTAACGGCCATGCCGGTATCGAGTGTCACGGGTCGGCGTTTTGTGTAGTTGCCAACTATGGTTGCTGAATCAGTTTTTTTATCGAGCGTGCGGGATAGCTCCCTAACTTTCATGTCATCATCATTCCGCGAGGTTTCTAATGCAGAATATACTGGATGGTTGCATGAGAATAAAAATGATCCACCAGGCTTCAAAACACGATGTGTATCAGCAAACAGTTTTGTCCAATCCTCTATGTAATGAACCGCTAAACTTGAATAAGCAAAATCAAAACTTTCGTTTTCGAAAGCTAGGTTTTCCATGTCCATAACTGCAAAGTCGCACTCTGGGTAGCTATTTTTTGCAAATCCAATCATGCTTTCAGAAATATCGATGCCGACGACTTTGCTCGCGCCACAGCTACGCAGAAATTCACAATCTTCACCACTACCGCATCCTAAGCTGACGACTGATTTATCTTGCAGGTCCGGTAACAAGCCATACATAGCGGGCTTTTCGTAGAGCGAATGATATATTGAGTCGTCAGGATTCCGCACATGATCAGTATAGTGCTGTGCGTTTTGGTTATACCAATCTATGGACTGCTTATCTGTTGACATGCATCAACAATAGCACAGTTACTAACTGCAAAATCGAGTATATGTTGACATTATTATTACAAGAGTTTATTGTATAGTTAATGCGTCAAAATTTAGAAATTGTAAGGTTTGATCGACCTGAGCACGAACCAGAGTTGTCGGTACAGGCGGCTCGATTAGTGCTTGAGATTGGAAATTATAAGAAGACGAGGGATGTTGAAACAGTCCTTTGGCACATGGAAGGAAGGACTACACTGGTAGCCGTCGACGACAATAGGCAAGTAGTAGGCACAGCGGCATTAAAAAGAGTTAATAGCACTCTAGGAGTTCTTGACGATGTTGTTTCAGATCCATCGATGCGCGGAGATGGTATAGGAAGAAAAGTTGTTAAGACCGCGGAGGAGGTTGCGCTGAGCGAAGGAATTCTGGAGTTGAACCTTGCTTCGTCATTGACCGCAGCGTCATTTTATAAACACCTCGGATACACGCAGCTCGGTGAGCGATTCTTCAGGAAATATTTATAAACCAGTTCACTCAGATTACGACCGTACAGTCATAAGCTCAGGGAACTGCAGGGGAAGGAAAAAATAGGAAAGATTTATAGCGAGAGCAAAACTGCACTCAAACAAACTTTCTCTTTCCTCCCCCTGGGCAGCTCTCTGCTTAGTAATGCAACCCAGCTTTGCGATATTCACGCCATAGGGGATTGCGACGCTTTCGTCCTCTTTGGAGCAAGAATGCAACTACGAGCGGGCTTACCAAGTGCATGAGCACAACGATGGTGAGCGGGTAGCCGAACAACGGAATGACATGCATCGCTGCTTTTAGGAACGTGATGAGATCATGCGGGCCATGCTTTACCAGAACTGGCACGAGTGCACCGGCGCTGCAAAGTAGGGTCGTTATGAAGATGGTCCAGTCGTTGCCGACGAACCGGTTCAACCGATCAGGGTTGAGATGCATAGACGAGCCCGACGACTTTATGGCAGCAATGTGCAACGTACGCTCAGTGAGGAGCCCGAGGGCAACACCAATGAACAGCAGCTTGATAATCGAATCACCTTCAGGACCATAGATATTCATGATTACTCCGTGGCAGGGGACAAAAACTATATGTGTGATTGAGCTTAAATGTTCTCATGAACACTTGAGGCCAATCACACACTACAGAGAGCTTGTTAAGGTGCTTTGGAGCAGAAAAGCTCTACAAAACTAATATATTATAGCAATAAAATCTACAAAAGTCAACATGTGGTGGGGGTGGTAGGAATAGACTGGAACCAAGCCATTCAACAGTTGAGATCATTCTACGCAGTTTTTGCTGAAACTGATTCTACCTATCAAGCCAATAATACAACAAATAATTCCGTGTTTAATCATGTTATTTAATGCCTGTTCTCACTGCTATCCCATTATTCGTATCTACCGTCGTGCCAAAACTGCAAATTAGGACAAGTTTTCTGTGCGTTGCGGGCAATTGGTACTAATTCTGGCACTAGCCTATCGGCAATACTAATCCGATACGGTTTTCCATCTATCTTGGTCAAGACCACTCCTGTAGACGACAGTTCACCCCACTCACCACCACTCTTATCAGTCTGGTTTTGGTTTGTATAGTAGAAGCCGCTAAGCTGACAGCTTTGGAGTAGCTGGATAGCTTCGTCCTTAGTTATTTCAGGCTTTGCATTGTCTGCATTAAATTGCTGTTGGTGGGCTTGGATCTTCTGGTCTAGTTGTTGAGAAAATTGCTTTTCTTGCATTGGTATGGCAACTAGGAACAGGTAAACGATGACGGCTCCGAATAGTGCGAGTAATCCTGACACTAACAGAGATAAAATGCACAAGTTCATACCTTTCCCGTGTGGCTTATGTTTGCGCATATAAATTGGTAAACCGACAAGGTTAATGAGCGCAACCAGCCCGACAGCAGGAACTAGGATTGCAAATACAATTAAGCCGATGAACTCAGTACCAGAGACGCCAGCTTTGGCTTGCTGGATTGCCAACATCATTACTAAGAAGAATATGCCAACGCCAACTGCCTGTAAGATACCTAGAACAATAAAGAAGTAACGCCATTTTGACGGCTTGCTTTCTGATATTTGGTCGAACTGATTACTAGATAATGGCGCTTGTGAAGAAAATGTCTGTACATCAGCTACTCCAGCTGGTTGTGTGGGTGATTGTAGCTCTGCCTGCGGGTCTGTTTGTATAGTGGGAGTAGACACTGGTTGTGGAATTGTAGGGCTCACATTGCTGGATGTAGGCTGTATAATCTGTCCACTGTCAGTCGAACTAGATGGGGAAGTGGGCTGTTGGTTTTCGTCCGGCATATCTGTTTTAACCTTTATCGCAATACTAGTATGAAATATATAAAATTGCAATCACACAAATATATGAATTACTTTAGGCCACATATTATCATAATTATATAGTTGCTTAATAAGCGGAATGGTGGG
>JARXKL010000010.1 GCA_030272735.1 Patescibacteria group bacterium
TAAATTCTTACAGTATCTTTATGGTGAAAAGTTATTTACTATAGACATACAACCTAACAGTTTTGTATTTACTTAACAGGGAGAATGTAATGAACCGAAAGAAATGGTTAGTGCCAGGAATTATTCTAGGAATTGTCGCACTGTTTGCACTCAGCGTCATTGGCGGTTATAACGGTTTAGTAACGCAGCGCGAGAACGTACAGAAATCTTTGGCTAACGTGCAAACACAGTACCAGCGGCGCGCTGATCTCGTACCAAATCTTGTAAACACGGTTAAAGGTGCGGCTGGGTTTGAACAGAAGACCTTAACAGATGTGACCAATGCCCGCGCAAAGGCAACAAGTATTCAGATTGATCCGAGCAAGGCCACTCCTCAGCAACTGCAGCAATATCAGCAGTCGCAAGGTGAATTGAGCCAGGCGCTGGGCCGCTTATTGGCGGTGTCTGAGGCGTATCCGCAATTGCAGGCTACTGCAGCATTCCGCGATCTGCAAGTGCAGTTAGAAGGCACGGAAAACCGGATAACAGTCGCTCGCAAAGATTTCAACGACGCGGCAAATACTTACAATACGCGCTTACAGCGGTTCCCTACGAACATTACCGCTGGGCTTTTCGGGTTTGATAAGTTTACCTACTTCCAGGCCACTTCCGCAGCTCAGACAGCTCCTACCGTAAACTTCGGCCAGTAAGGCCCCTCGCCGTGAAATTTTTACGCCTATCGCTTCTATTGGTAGCATTCCTTTCCTTACAGGTTGCACCAGCGGCGGCGCTCGCGGTGCCTCCACCGCCGCAAACCGTGCCAATTTTAGATCAAGCGGAAGTACTGACGCCTGATCAAGAACAAGCTCTAGGCCAGAAGATAATTACCGAACAGAAGCAAACTGGCAATCAGGTTGGCGTGCTGACCATTCCTTCGCTGCAAGGTGACGTGCTTGAAGAATATTCGTTAAAAGTTGCGCGGGAGTGGGGCATTGGCAGTAAGGACCGCAACAGTGGCGTATTACTGCTAGTAGCCGTGCAGGATAGACAACTGCGCATTGAAGTCGGCTATGGTTTAGAAGGCGCCTTGCCTGATATTCGCGCGAGTCAAATCATAAACGACCGCATCAAACCATCCTTCAGGGCTGGCGACTATAATGCCGGCATAAATAACGGGGTCGACGGCATACTCCTGGCAATTCACAACGAAAAAGATCCAAACTTACAACCCGATGGGGTAACTCATAAAAAGTCAGGATTTCCACTGGAGGCAATAATCTTTGGACTGTTTATTATTCCTTCGTGGTTAGGATCAATATTGGGTAGGTCTAAAAGCTGGTGGGCAGGCGGCGTTCTGGGTGCACTATTTGGCGGGGTTATTACACTTTTTGTTGGACTCACCTTGGCGGGCCTCGCTGCACTTGTTTTACTGCCGCTCATCGGCTTGCTCTTTGACAAAAGTGTCTCGAGAAATTATCAACAACGTGCAGGCCGCGGCGTTGCACCGAGCTGGTGGGCTGGAGGCTCTAGTATCGGTGGAGGGAAGGGTGGATTTGGCGGGTTCGGTGGCGGCGGGTTCGGTGGCGGGGGTTCGAGCGGCAGCTGGTAATAATCAATGACGGAGTAGCTAAGTTACGAAATCGGTATCATTTATACATAGAGCTTGGTGCGAAAGGCCATAAACCCAAGATAACCAAGTGCACTTATAATGCCAATGACAGTTGAAATGCCTAATGTTTGTGCAACATTAACACCGGTATTTGGTAGAACCTGGGGCTGCGATGTGTTAACGATGACAGTTGGGGCGGGCGAAGGCGCTGGTGTTGGAGGTGTTGCTGCTGGAGTTATAGTCGTATTAAAGCTAATCGTGCGTTTACAGGTTTCGCTTGTCTTTGTTTCTGTGCGACCGTCGGCGTAACGAGCCTGAATGGAGGCGATGATAGTATAGTTGCCGTCCTTAGCGTATTGATGCTCTATAGACTGGCTCGAAAGCGATTCGTTTTGAGGGGTCATATCCGCACTCGCGGTGCTTATTGAGCCAATATAGGTGTTGTATGTCGATACGACTGCTGGTGCACTACCATCGCCAAAATCGATGCTATAGCCGGTTATTTGCGCATTAGTTGAGGCAGTGTTAACGGTAACGCTAACCTGTCGGTTTTCGCCCATCACGACATTTATGAGTTGGCAGTTCGCAGAGGAGGCAGTAGGGGTTGGCGGAGGAGTTGGGGCTGGAGTCGGCGCAGGCGGAGGGGTAGGTACTGGCGCGGGCGTTTGTACAATTGGAGTTGCTTTAACGGGGTTTCCACAGCTTTTTATAACCGCATATTGGAACTGCCCGTTTTTCATAACTACATAGGCTGGCAGTGATTCTTGGTTGAATGACACGCCAGGCGCTCGAGTATAAAAAGTTGTGTCATTCTGTGTTATCGATTGGCTGCCTGCAATGTTTTGACGGCCAACTGTCAAAGCATCAGTTGCAACAGTCTTATCACCTACGAGTATGTGGCCAGATTTTGTAACCGTCCCATTCACCGCAGTATTGCCCATTTGGCTAACGTCGGTGCTCGAGATGTCGAAGTAGTGATAGATGGTTTTAGCGGCAGCGTCGGCCATGTATTTTTCGCCGACTTCACTAATTGAGTAAGCGCCACATCGGAGCACGGCGTTATCATCGCAATCACGTGGGCCGTCTGATGCAGATTGCGCACGAACTAATGGAGTCATGAGTACTCCAGCAGTGATCATAAGGGTGGCTGCACCTAAAAATAAACTGCGTGACAGTAGTTGCTTGAAGGTAGTCATGTGGTATCTCCGTTTAGTAGCTAGATCAAACTATAGTGTTAGAACATAAATTTTACAGTGAGGAAACTTACAGTAATACAGTTGTGACACAATATAACATGCAAATCGATTTGTGCTTGTGCTTGTAATGTCTTAAAATAAATTGAAATGGAGAAAAACAAAAAAGTAATAATTGGTGTTGCCGCCGCTTTAATAGTGCTGAGTGGCGGCGGAGCTGCTTTTGCATTCACACATCATACGTCTCACCAATCCGGATTAAGTCTGTTCGGAGATAGCAGTGAGTCTCCTGAGACTGCCACAAATACAACTGAGCAATCAGGGTCATCGAGTGTGCCATTGATTCAAACTTCCCCAACAAAACAAGTGAGTAGTGGCTTAAATGTATCGAGTGATACGGCAGCAAATCGCATGGGCCAGATTACACCTGATCAAAATCAAAAAAATAATCAGTCTGGCGGCTCCTCTGGTGCTAGCGGTACTAGCAACTCATCGAATCCAATTGATCCCTCAACATTTAGCCAGTACGAGAAATACAAAGATGGTACAAGCGCGCTTTTTGGTGACGTTCAAAAGGGTGAAGGTGCCGAACTAACTGATGGTAAAAAAGCTGCAGTTTACTATAAAGGATGGCTCACGAACGGCACGCTTTTTGACCAGTCCCGACCGGGCTCAGACGGCAAATTGCAGCCATTTATTTTCCAGATGGGTGCCCACCAAGTAATACCCGGCTGGGAACAAGCTCTAACGGGGATGAAAGTCGGCGGAGTGCGCTTACTGATTGTGCCATCATCAGTAGGTTATGGCGCTACCGGCCAGGGTTCAATCCCGCCTAATGCACTCTTGGTTTTCCAGGTTCAGTTAGCGGAAGTTCAGTAGAAGTAACACAAGTTTGACATAAGAGCGTATAATACGTACAGTATGAACCTTACTCATTTCAATAGATCACCTCAGCCAGTTGAGGCAGCACCTTTCCCGGCTGCTGACCCGATTGTTCGAGCTCTCGTAGAGAGGCACTTGTCCCAACCACGTAAAACAATTCTCGACTTGGGGTGCGGCAGGGGCAATAATACAATGTACCTTGCTGAGCAAGGACACCGCGTTACTGCTGTAGATAGCAATGAGACATACCTGCAAGAACTAGCGGCTCAGGTCGAACAGTTACCGCCGTTATTCAGAGGTCTTATTACCATCAAAAAAGCAGATATATCGGAAAAACTTTTTTTAGCGAATAGCTTTGATGCTATTTTGTGCACAAAAGTTTTACATGAACTGAAGGATAAGAAAACAGCATTGTTTACGCTTGGTTGCATACGCGAGGCAACAAAACCACAGGGAATAAATATAGTTACGGGTTATACAAAGACTGCTTCTGAAATTGTCCCGCCAAATGGGCCAGTACTATTCGATAAAGATGAGCTTGGCGTCACATACGAGCAAGAAGACTGGACCGTATTGTATTCACAAGAGCATAATCCACCTAGCACCGGCAAAAAAGGTGGTGGAAAATATAAACGCTTTGAAGAGTTGGTGACTGGAAAACCGAAAGCTGATTGTGGGCCGACAGACCTTCGCACTTTTGCAAACAGCAGAATGGGCGAATATAGCGCACGAGTCTAATCTCTGATGTTAGAGCTAGTAACGTATAATATCCACTATGACGAAAACCACGAAAGCCATAAAAAACAGTAGCTCGCAGCGATTTAGCGAGCAACTCGGCGGGTGGGTAAGCTCTAAGCAGCCGAAAACTCTCGACACGCTGATTGCTAATTTTGGTGAAAAGAGTTTCGCAGTTATTATTCTGCTGTTTATGCTGCTCCCAGCATTGCCAATTCCCACTGGGGGCATTACTCATGTGTTTGAAGCCGTCGTTGTAGTTATTGCCGCAGAGCAAGTTATAGGACTGAAAGCTATTTGGCTACCTGACTTCTTATCGCGTCGCATAAAACTCGAGCGTTTAGTTAAGGGTAAAACTATGGAAGCTATGCTGAAGCGGATTACATGGCTCGAAAGCAAGTCTAGCCCGCGAGGAAAATTAGTTTTCAAAGCGCCACTATTCAGCCGTATTATAGGTCTCATTATTATTGCACTAACCGTTGCAGCATTTTTAGCGCCGCCTTTCTCAGGACTTGATACGCTTCCAGCTTTAGGAATTGTGTTAATTTGCCTGTCTCTATTATTGGAGGACGCTGTACTGCTCGCTGTCGGGTTAGTGATTGGTGCCGCTGGTGCACTCATTAGTATCTTTCTAGGTGCAGCGGCCGTACACTTTTTCAAAGGCTTATTTCACTAAAGGATATTTGGTAAATACGAAAAGCCGCTTCGTAGTCCCGGGGACTGGAAGCGGCTAAGGTATTCGGCCTACTTAGGCAGGCGAATGGGGGTAGGTAACTGCTACTTGCATACGCAAGCTGCGGTATTAAAGAGCGCATACCTCCTGCGCGTCATTAATCATTGCCTGCCTGTTAGATTTAGGACTTTTCAATGTATTACCCCCTTTCTGTTTTTATTGCTAATATTTATATTTTAGCGCATTTAAGAATCAATGCAAACGCACGTGTGACCGTTCTTACACTACTTAAAGTCGTATTTAGTTACACTACAATTCTAAACTGCAGGAGCACAAATGGACCCTGAAGAACTTGATGAATTAGAACGATTAGAAATCGCAGCTCGGAAAGATCCGCTCAAGGCTGCGGAAGCGGCTAGTCACTTTGATGACATGGATAGTACTGTTCTAAGTTCCGATATTGATGCTCCAGAAGATGTGCTTTAAATCACTGCCGCTTGCGTCCTTGTAGACACAGTTATTATCTGATATACTAGCGTCACTAGAAAAGCTGCGAATAGCAATGTTTGTTATGATCTAGAGTAAATTAAGTAATAAACGTGTTATAGAGGCGCAGCACCTGGCTCGCCAGTTACCTCTCACGCACAAAAGAAGAAGAGAGTAAGCAAGTATGGCAAGCAAACTATTTATCGGTTCATTAGCATGGACTACAACAGATGACAGTCTTCGTGACTTTTTCGCAACTGTCGGTACCGTTGTATCAGCTAGCGTTATCATGGACCGCGAGACTAATCGCAGCAAGGGCTTCGGCTTTGTTGAGATGTCTTCTGACGACGAAGCTAAGGCTGCAGTCGATCAGTTAAATGGCAAAGAGTTAGATGGCCGCCCAATCGTGGTCAACGAAGCTCGTCCACGCGAAGAACGTCCACGCACCGGTGGTTACAACGGTGGCGGTGGTGGTGGCGACCGTGGTGGCAATCGTTACTAATTTGTAACATTGCTCATTCTAAGACAGGCTTTTTGCGAAAGTGAAGAGCCTGTTTTTTTATTGTCTTGACCTTACTGCTCCATGTCCTTTAGGCTTAGGAGATGTCGAGTTTCACCAAAGCCAAAGGATTTGTCAGCAAATCACTCAAATTATCATTCCGTCCTGATATTCAATTGACGCCAGATGATGTTGCTGCGGCTCGGGAATATATCGTCAAATATTGGCCAAAAATGGAGCGTTACCACCCCAAGGATGACGAGAGTTTATTGGGTGTCCCGAAACCCTATCTTGTGCCATCGTATAGCGCCAAAATTGGCTTTGATTACAACGAATTGTATTACTGGGACAGCTATTTTATGGTGCAAGGCATGCTCGATAAAGAGCATCAGGAGCTGGTGAGTGGGATTCTTGAGAACCTCATGGCCTTGTTTGAGCGCTTCAAAGTAGTGCCTAACGC
The DNA here is from genome assembly GCA_030272735.1 of Patescibacteria group bacterium. GTDB lineage: Bacteria > Patescibacteriota > Saccharimonadia > Saccharimonadales > UBA4665 > JARXKL01. The sequence continues at coordinate 6,517 of JARXKL010000010.1, forward strand.
TTCACGCACATATCTTACAGGTCGCTCGCAGCCACCGTTCCTGACGACCTTTATCTTTGACGTCTACCAGGCTTATGACCCGGGCGAAGCTTGGCTTAAAAAATCTATCGCTATAGCCAAAAAAGAATATGAATCGGTGTGGATGGGCGTCAAGAAGCCGAACGAGCGCATGGTTTACGAAGGCTTGAGCCGTTATTACGATATCAATTATCTGCATGATTTGGCTGAAGCCGAAAGTGGCTGGGATATGACGCCGAGGTTTGAGCGTAAAGCGCTCAATTATCTACCAGTCGATCTGAATGCGCTGTTATTTAAATATGAAAAAGATTTTGCCAGGGCCGCTAAAATATTTGGTGAGACTCGGGAAGCCGCTAAGTGGGAAGACGCCGCTGAACAACGCCGCATAATTATGAACAAACTCATGTGGGACAAAAACAAAGGGCTATACTACGACTATAATTTCGTAAAGCAAAAACGCGGCAGCGTCAGTAGCCTAGCCGGATTCTTCCCGATGTGGGCCGGTATGGTCGACGACAAACAAGCTGCGGCACTCGTGAAAGCTGTTCGCCGATTCGAGAATAAGGGCGGTTTGGCAACCACCGACGCTTTGCCCTTAGGCCAATTTGTACTAGGTTCTATGCCAACACAATGGGCCTATCCGAATGGCTGGGCTCCTTTACAGTACATTGTCATCAAAGCGCTGGAGCGATATGGTTACCACGCCGATGCCCGACGCCTTGCCATGAAATGGCTCAAAACAAATCTAGCGTGGTTCAATGAGCACAAAGTTTTCCTCGAAAAATACAATGTCGTCTCACCAGAAAAGCCACCGCTTAAAGGTGTGTATCCTTCACAAACCGGTTTCGGCTGGACCAATGCTGTATTCGAACGCCTCTGTCAGGATTATGTCGATCGGCCTCAATAACGCTACCCTGGGGTGTATACTAGAATCTTATGAGTAATTTTTATATAACTACCTCTATTCCGTACGTAAATGGCGAGCCACATTTGGGGCATGCTATGGAATTTGTGATGGCCGATGTGCTGGCACGACGAGCACGCCAAATTGGTGACAACGTTATTTTTAGCACCGGTACTGATGAGCATGGTGGTAAGATTGCCGAAAAAGCTGAGGAGCTCGGCATGACACCTAAGGCTTTGGCCGACCAAATGAGCGGTACTTTTAGCGCGCTAATCAAGAAGCTCAATATCAGTAATGACCGCTTTATACGCACGACCGATAAGGGGCACGAGCAACGTGCGCAACTCATTTGGGAAGCGCTCAAAAAAGACATTTACAAGAGCAAATATACCGGCTGGTACTGCACTGGCGACGAAGCATTCTTTACTGAAACCGAAGTGAAGGAAAATAACGGCGTCTGCCCTAATCACAATGCGCCTTATGAAAAAATTGAAGAAGAGAACTACTTTTTCAAGCTTAGTAACTATACAAGACCAGTTTTAGATGCGATTGAAGACGGCAGTTTCCGGATTGTTCCAGAAACAAAACGTAATGAAATTCTGTACGTCCTTAAGGAAGGATTGGACGACATAAGCATTAGCCGTCCAAAAGATAAAATTAGCTGGGGAATACCCGTACCGGGCGATACTAAGCAGGTTATGTATGTGTGGTTTGAAGCTTTAATGAACTACATCACCGTGCTTGGTTACCCCGAGCATGAAGACTTCGATACGTTTTGGCCTGCTGACGTGCAGGTAATTGGCAAGGATATTATTCGTTTCCATGCCGCAATTTGGCCAGCGATTCTCCTCAGCTTGGGGGCGGATTTGCCAAAGAAACTCTACGTTCATAGTTTTATTACTGTTGGAGGCAAAAAAATGAGTAAAAGCCTCGGCAATTATGTTTCACCAAACGAAATAATTGAAACCTATAGCGTCGATGCTTTTCGTTATTACTTCTTGCGGCATATCCCAAGCTACAATGATGGCGATTTCTCGTGGGAAGCATTTGAGCGTGCCTACAATACTGAACTTGCCAACGATTTAGGCAATGCGGTGAACAGAACTGCAGCAATGTTACAGAAATACCAAGACGGAATAATTGGCGACATTCCACCAGCCCAGCACGATATAAACCAGTATGAGCGCGCGCTTGAAGACTGCCGCTTTGACGTAGCCCTTGATGTAGTCTGGGAGCAAGTTCGCGGCCTCAACCAATACATCGACCAAGAAAAGCCTTGGACAATTGCAAAAGAAGGAGACACCGAGCATTTGCATGAAGTTTTAGCTTATCAAGCAAGCTCATTGCTTTCTATTGCTACTCTGCTAGAGCCATTCTTGCCAGAAACGTCAGCAAAAATTTCTGGTATTTTTAGCGAAGGCATTGTCCGACCCATAGAAGGCACACTATTCCCGAAGCTCGAAAAAGAACCTGTCAGCGAGTAATAGTATGGAGTTAATTGATACCCACAGCCATATTCAGTCTGCCGGTGGCTTAGACACCGGGGAACGCTCCACCAGAGAGATTTGGGCCAAAGATCCAGAAATAACGGCAGAAAGTTTATTGAGTGGAGCTGCTGAGCATGGTGTATCAAAGATTATTTGTGTCGGCTGTGACCTCACGGACAGCAAACTGGCTATAGATTTTGCTCAGGCCCACGAAAATTGCTGGGCAAGCATAGGAGTCCATCCACACGAAGCGAAAGAATACGTTGGTAAGGCCGATGCACTTGAGCAGTTTGCAGCGCTTGTATCACAGCCAAAAGTAGTCGCGATCGGCGAATGCGGCTTCGATTTTCATTACAATCACTCGCCTAAAGAGGATCAAGCAGTACTATTGCATTTCCAACTCGAGCTCGCAAAAAAGCATAATTTGCCGGTAATTTTTCATGTTCGAGAAGCCTACGAAGATTTCTGGCCTATTTTTGACAATTATCCTGGAATTCGTGGCGTTTTACATAGTTTTACTGATACCATAGATACCATGCACGAAGCAGTGGGCAGAGGATTATTCATAGGGGTCAACGGCATAGCAACTTTTGCGAAAAAGCCAGAACAGCTGGCAATGTACAGCCAAATACCACTCAAAAATATGGTGCTCGAAACAGATGCGCCGTTCTTGACACCCACCCCATATCGTGGTACAATCAACCAGCCTAAAAGATTAGGGAACGTGGCCGACTTTCTGAGCAAGTTACGCAGCGAAGATCGCAGCGAGCTTGCAGCAACAACAACAGCCAATGCCCGCGCCCTCTTTGGCATTTAACCGAGCAATTATGAGCAACCAACCAAGAATCCAATTCGAACAGTCTTCAGAGCGCAACTTTAAAGAGCAGCGCCGAACGACAATTTACCATGCTACTGCCAGCACAATTCGTGCTATTGATGTACGTTTTAGCTATGCTCAGCAAAAAGCTGAAATTATCCATACTCAACCAGTTGCTCCAGAGAATACTCCGACTGAAACACCGTCTTCTGACCCGAATATGATTGGTGCAAATGCTACGTATAACATTCATGCATCGCCGCAAGTAGCTCAGGATTTGGTTAACAGCAGCATATCTTCTCCTACTCAGGCAGAACTCATAGCAGCAGCTCGTGCGCTGGCTGCGGAAGCCCATAATCATGAACCTGCTGCCTAAATTTTCGCCCCGCAACGATGATCAACGCCTTGTAGATCTTGAACGATCTATGCTGCGACGTGAGGCTGCTATTGGCGGAAAGTTATTTGGACCTTTGCCTAAAGGCAGGACTCGCCAGTTCTTCTGTTTTGATGAAAGCACCTGGATATGGCACGAAACTTGGAAAGACGCAAAAGGCCGCGGTCAGGCTATTACTACAAAGTATGAAGTGCGCCCAAATGGGATTATAAAATCTCAAGACGGTCAGCCATATCGCGAAATATCTCACGATGAAGCCCTTAATCTGCGGCGTGCAGTGCTCCTGTATCAGCAACGCGTTGACGCTGATTATCAACAAATGCTGCGCGCAGCGTAGGCCCAAGCAGACATGAGTTCTAACACTCAATCAATTTATTTGGACTACGCTGCGGCAACACCACTCGATCCTAGCGTATTGCAAAAAATGCAACCGTTCTTTGCTGACGACTTTTATAATCCCTCAGCCACCTATACTAAAGGCATAGAAGCACGTAAAGCATTAGACGCAGCTCGGTCATTGGTAGCCCAACAGCTTGGCGTCCGTTCGTCTGAAATAATTTTTACCGCAGGCGGCAGTGAGGCAAATAATTTGGCAATACATGGAATCATGCGACAGTATCCCGAATCGCATATTGCTTTTTCTGCTGTCGAACATGAATCAGTCGTAGCACCAGCACAGCGATACAGCCACAGCGAGATTGCAGTAGATACTAAGGGAATGGTGAGTGTGCAGTCGCTCGTGCAGTCTGTTACCGAAAAGACAGTCTTAGTAAGTATTATGCATGCCAATAATGAAGTAGGCACCATTCAGCCGTTAAAGGATATTGACGTGTATGTTAAAAAAATCCGACAGCAGAGACTGCGGGAGGGCAATTCCTTACCTATTTATTTCCATACCGATGCCTGCCAGTCAGGTAATTATCTAGGCTTGCACGCTGATCGGCTGGGGGTCGACTTACTCAGTATTAACGGCAGCAAATTGTATGGACCTAAGCAAACAGGTGCGCTGTATGTAAAGGGCGGGGTAGTTTTGCAGCCAGTGATTGACGGCGGTGGCCAAGAACGCAGCCTGCGCAGCGGTACCGAAAACGTACCTGGAGTTATTGGCTTCGCTGCTGCCCTAGAAATGGCTCAGAATATGAAGAATAAAGAGCTCAAACGTTTGCAAGAGCTTCAAAAATTATGTATGGAAGAACTTGAAACTGCTCTTCCTAACATCGTAATAAATGGATCGCGTAAACATCGGTTACCTAATAATATCCATATAACTCTGCCAGGATTAGATAACGAACGCCTGCTTATTCAGCTCGATGAAGCTGGCATTATGGCAGCTGCCGGATCGGCGTGTAGCGCCAGCAGCGATGAGCCATCACACGTACTCAAAGCTATGGGCGTAAGCGACGCGGATGCACAAGCGAGCTTGCGGTTTACGCTAGGAAGACAGTCCACTGAAGAAGATATTCGCCGGACCGTTGCCACTCTCACAGCAATAGTTACCCAAAGCTAGTGCTTTATAAATAACCAAAAGCGGTATACTAATTGTACGTATGCACGCAACAACAAAAAAGGTCATATATGGCTTGCTGGTTATAGGCATTATATTCTCTCAAACGAGCGTAATTGCCTATGCTGCCGAAAAAACGCCAGCAAAAGCCACTGCGGCCGTTAAAGCTAAGCCGACCGACATATCTGGCGCCGTTAGCACAAGTTATAACGCCGATAAAGCCATACAAATTGGCATGATCGTAGAGCTAAAGCCTAAAGATGCAAAGAGTGTCCTCGCGCTCAATAACAAGCATATGAAGCAAGCCTTCGGCATTGTCATCCCCGTTAGTAAGGCACCAATCGTTCTGGCTCCAACGGTCGCCCAGCAGCAGCAAGTTCTCGTAGCCACCTCTGGCAGACAGACGGCGCTCGTAAGCAACCAAAATGGCCCTATAAAAATTGGCGATTATGTAACAATTTCAGCCATTGACGGAATTGGCATGAAAGCAAGCGAATCTGAAGAACAGGTGATGGGCAAGGCAGCCAGCGCGTTTAATGGAACCGCGAATGTTGCCGGAACAGTCAAGCTCAAAGACAATGCCGGACATGAGTCTTCGGTAACGATCAGCCGCATTCAGGTTGACGTAAATATCACGCATAACCCCCTATTCGCTAAGTCGCTCGACCAAATCCCCGGTTTTATGACGAGTGTAGCTGTGGCAGTTTCGGGTAAACCAGTCAGTGTAGCCCGTATTTACCTGTCTACCTTAATTCTGTTTATTACTGCAATTGTCAGCGGTGTCATGCTGTATAGCGGTGTCCGAAGCGGCATGATTTCTGTCGGTCGTAATCCACTATCTAAAAAATCGATTATTGCCAGCCTTATCCAAACAGTTTTAGCAGGTTTGATTATTTTCTTTGCAGGCATCTTTGCGGTATACTTAGTTTTGAAGCTTTAGCACTTTCAGAGCTTAAAAAAAGACCAATAGCTATGGTGGGTAAACAAACATGACAATCTGGTGGTTAATCTTAATTTTAACAGCGCTCGTGAGCGCTGGTTCTGCGTTTATTTGGCTCGTATTACGAATTGGTCAGGCTGGCACCGGCAAGCCGAAGGCTCAAGCTGGCTCGTTCCAAGAAGCTGCAGAACAGGACGTTGAGCATATTTTTAATGAGCAGTTCCGTGAAGAACTCCGCAACAGGGGTCGTTTGCACTTTGAAAAAATCATTGGTGAAAACGCCATGTTCTTGCAGCAGGATTTACGTCTGACAACATCTCAACTCAATGAATATATGAAAACCGAAATCACGACTAAGCTCAGGGACGAGTTTGATAAATACGAGCAATCGATCATGGATGCCAAGCAGCTCGCAGTTGAGTCAATTCAAAAAACTAATCAAGCAATCGATGAACAGCGAGCAGTCATTAGCCAACAAGTTGAGCAACAAATTTTGCTCGAAAAACAGCAGATGATCAAACGATTTGAAGCCAATATGGCCGATATCGTAAACCACTACGTATTGGCAGCCGTCGGTAACCAAATAGATTTGAGTGATCAACTGGAGTATATTCTGACCGATCTTGAGGCAAATAAAAAAGCTATTGTTGAGGATATTAACAGTGGCGCATAACGGAGCGTACCAATTGCCGGAAGACATGGTCGGGCTGCCAGTTCTGGTTGCGACACCTAGTGACATAGGGCGCTTATTACGTGAGCTCGAATCAGTTGAGAATGCTATGTTGCAAACTGAACTTGGTGGTAAGCAAGCGGCCGCTCCGAAACTCACCAGCCTCATGGACCAAACAGTCACTATGAATAAGATTGACCTCACAAAGCCAGCCTCTCGCAAAGCTTTTCAAACTTTTTTAACCAATCTTAAGAAGTCTGCCCCAGTTTTGCACATCAGCTTTAGTGCTGACCCAACTGTGCCATTCATGGAGAAATTGGTTTCTTGGTTACGACGTGAAATCCATCCATTAGTGTTAGTGACCGTCGGTTTGCAGCCCAATTTGGGTGCAGGCTGTGTCGTGCGTAGTACTAACAAATACTTTGATATGTCGCTGCGTAAAAACTTTGCTAACAGCAGAGGTATTCTTATCGCAAAACTCGATGAAATTAATGGCATTCCGCCAGTGCCCGCGCCAGCAGTCGTTCCATCTGTTGCTACTGCGGGTGTGCCGGCGCAAAAGGTAGCGGCATGAGCACCGGTAACAAGCATTTTGATCGTTTAGTCGAGCTCGGTAACCCAGTCGGAGAAGTTATTGCCGTTGAAAAGTTTTTGGTTAAAATCCATGGCTTACAGCCCTGCGCTGTGCACGCGCTGATTATGTTTGATGACGGCACCAAAGGTTTCGTGCACCAAGTGAACACCGATCACGTCATGGTATTGCATCTCGGTTCTGAAAGCCTCAGAACCGGTACGATTGCTGTAGTGCAACACCAAGAACTGGTAACTAAAGTTGGCAAAGATTTCGTAGGCCGCGTTGTGTCGGTTACCGGGGATCCGCTGGACGGCAAAGGCCCCATTGCTGCGGCCACCGTACGACCCGTGTTTAACACTGCGCCGGCGCTGTATGAACGTAAACTTGTAGAAGACCAAGTGGAAAGCGGCGTGACCGCCATTGATGCCTTGTTCCCCATTGTGCGTGGCCAGCGTATGGCTCTCTTGGGCGACAGTAAATCCGGTAAAAGTACCCTCGCAACTCAGATTGCCATGAACCAGAAGAACACCGACCAGATTGTAGTGTACTGCCTGATTGCTAAGCGTCGCAGCGACATCGATACGCTGCTTAGCCGCTTACAAGAGAGTGGCGGCATGGAAAAGGCAATTGTCGTCGTGTCGACGATGTTTGAGTCGTTGATAATGAGCTATATTGCGCCTTACGTGGCCTGCGCACACGCCGAATTTTTGTGGCAGGAGTGCGACCAAGACACCATTATTATTTACGACGACTTAACCAGTCATGCCCATGCTTACCGCGAAGTGGCGCTGATGTCAGGTGTCAGCCCTGGGCGCGACTCCTACCCAGGAGATATGTTCTATGCGCACTCTAGTTTACTTGAAAGAGCTGGTCGTTTAGATTCGACCGGCCGTTCACTCACCAGCGTGCCAATGGTTCACGCTGCGAGCGGTGACATCACAGCCTACCTGCCAACCAACATTATGTCCATCACCGATGGTCAGTGGATTCTAGATATGGGTATTTTCCGTTCGGGCATACGCCCAGCACTCAACATTGGTTTAAGCGTGACCCGTGCCGGTGGTGTCGGTCACAACAAACGCCAGAAAGAATTTGCTGCACGAACACTTAAAACACTGGCTGCCTACCGCCAAGCCGAAGAATTCTCTCACTTCGGTTCTGAGTTAGCAATTGAAGCAAAACGAGCGCTTGCTACCGGTAAATTAATATTCGAAGTGCTCACTCAAAGCCCTATAGAAACTTTCAACTTAACGGCGCAACAATTAATGTTCGATCTTGTCCTAAATCTTGCGGACGGTGAACAGCTCGATATTAGCGCGATGAAAATAAATGCTAATGAATACTCAAAAAAAATTACTAAAGACGAAGAGTATGATGCCGTCCGTGATGAGCTAAAAGCAAAATGCCTCATAGAACTAAAGGGTGCGCCGCAAGCCGCTCCTCCAGTTGAACCAGCCGCCCCACCAGCTGAACTGACGAAACAAGAGAAAAAACAAGCCGAAAAAGATAAAAAAGCAGCTGATAAGGCCGCTGAGAAATCTGAAAAAGAACTGGCTGAGGCAAAAACATGAAGCAACCAAATGAAATAGCTCGCGACGAGCGATCAATGGCTACGCTGGTCGAACTCACGAGTGCCTTTGAGGGCATCGCCAGTATGCGCATATCGCAAATCAAAAACCAGGTACTTCAATCGACGAAATTCTTCGATGAACTCTGGGCAATTTATTCGCAGCTACGCGTCGATAGCTTATTTAGTTTTGGGCGTGAAACATCTAAAGTAGTTGTTCTACCAAAAGAGCTCTACATCATCATCACTGCAGAAGGTGGTTTTAGTGGAGATATTGACCAAAAACTGGTCATGTTAATGCTTGAGACTTATGATCCAGAAAAAAACGACATCATTGTTATCGGGCACCATGGCGCCTTGCAGCTAGCTCAGCGCGGCGTCGCCTATAAAAAATACTTTAAGCTACCGAATAAAGATAAAAACATTAATGTTTCACCGATCATTCGCGAAGTGCAGCAATATGCTAGCACTAAGTGTTTTTACCAAGAATACATATCTTTAACCGTACAGGATGTGAAGCGTATTGAGCTGAGCCGTGCTGTCCGCGAAAAGGGAAGCGAAAGCGAAGCTAACCCCGATACTATTAGCGAAGACACCTACATATTTGAGCCAAGTACTTACGCCGTGGCTGCTCACTTGGAGCGTTCGATGATGCAGATTGCTATTAGCCAGTTAATTCTCAACTCTAAACTTGCCCAGTATGCTTCACGCTTCCGCGCTATGAGTGCATCGCATACCCGCGCTGACGAAAGTAAGAATGAACTGCACTTGTCGTTTAACCGAGCTCGACGAAATATCAAAGATGCGCGTTTGAAAGAATCGATTAACAGTATCAAAAAGACACAGGCAGCACGATCATGAACCTCAAGGAGACAAACTAATGCCCGGAACCATCGTAACCGTAAAAGACCTCGTAGTACGCGCGCAGTTTGATGATGATGCACCAAGCCTGAATGAGCTCATTAAAGTAGGTAATGGCCATGACACCGAGCTGCTGGTCGATCACCTCGAACCCGGCGGCATTGCATTTTGTCTTAATGTACGGTCCGACCTCCGAATTATGAAAGGCATGTCGGTAGAGCGGACTTACAAGGGTATCGAAATTCCGATTGGCGACATAACTATTGGCCGAATCTTGAGCGCCTTGGGCGATCCTCTTGATGGCCAGCCGGCCATCAGCGGCGAGGGAGTCAAGCGAAAAGATATTATGAAGCTACCGCCAAAAAGCACCAACTTTACCGTCGCCAAACCTGAAATTCTTGAAACGGGCATCAAAGTGATGGACTTCTTTACGCCTTTCGTTAAAGGCCGTAAGGTCGGCATTATTGGTGGTGCCGGTGTCGGCAAGACGGTGTTGACTATGGAAATGATCAATAATATTGCGCGCTCGGGTTCAGGCTTATCATTTTTCTCGGGAATTGGCGAACGTATTCGTGAGGGCCACGAATTATACGTAACGCTTAAAGAAAACGACCTGCTCAAAAACACCTGCATGTTCTTTGCACAAATGAATGAGAACCCAGTGCAACGCGCGCTCGTTGGAATTTCAGCTACTGCGTCTGCCGAGTATTTCCGTGATGAGCAAGGTAAAGATATTCTGTTTTTCGCCGACAATATGTTCCGTTACATCCAGGCTCGGAACGAACTTGCGACCATTTTGGACCAGGTGCCAAACGAAGGTGGCTATGAGCCAACCATATTCTCAGACGTGAAGGTATTGCAAGACCGCTTGAGCTCTAATGAAAATGGTTCGATTACATCAGTGCAGACTATTTACGTCCCAGCCGATGATGTCTCTGACCCAGCTGTGCAGTTTATTCAGCACGAAATGGACTCCATTATCGTCTTGTCTCGTAAGGTTGCCGAACAAGGCATCCGTCCTGCAGTGGATTTGAACCTAACAACCTCTTCTTTACTGACACCAGAAGTTGTCGGCGAACGTCACTACTTGCTGAGCGTACAGGTCCAATCATTGCTGCAAAAGTATGAATCCCTCAAAGGAATTATCGCAATCATCGGTGAAAATGAACTGTCGCCGGCCGACCGTTCTGACTATGCCAAGGCTAAAAAATTAATCGATAACTTTACGCAAAATATGAACGTGATGACCAAGCATAATGGGGTTCCAGGTGACTTCTTTACCCGTGAAGACACACTAAAGAGTATTGAAGAAATTGTAGTATGAGCGATGCTGACAAGCCGGATGAGCTAGCAGTTGACGATAAGCAAGCGCTGGATAAAGCGGGCGTTGCATCCCTGACTAAGGAAGAGCAAGAGCATAGCAAAGCGGCATCAGAATATAGCAATACTGAGGCTAATGGTGAGCTCAGCATGTACGTCAAAGTACACTCGCCGTTTAATGATTATTACGACGGGCAAGCATTTAGTTTAAGTGCAGAAAACGCAACAGGTCCGTTTGATATTTTGCCGAAACACCACAACTTTGTTTCTTTATTAAGCCCCTGTGAAATGATTATTCGCAGTGTTGATAAAGGTGAGCAGCGCATCCGAATTTCTGGCGGGATTATGCACGTCAAAAGCGACCGAATAATTATCTTTTTAGATGTGTAAATAAACTAATAGGACAAACTAATTTACGACAAAATAGTCAAAACTAAATGACGAACCACCGGCAACCGCCGTTGCAGTACAAATACTAAAGGTTGTTGCGCTGCGAGTGACATAAAAATCGACTTTTCCGCCATCGGGCCCAACTGGCGTCACAATGACGTGCGGCGTACTGTTGAACTTAGTGGAGAAGTTAATAGAAGCAAAACAGCCGCTAGAAGCACCGGAACCGACATTAACGCTTAAAGTACCTGTTGTATCAGATCCGCTGATGCTCGACGAGCCGCCGTTGCCGAGAGCAGAGCCGCGAGTTGCTGCTGGCGTTGGTCCGCCGGCAACGATATGGTGCGTTAATACTAGATCGCTATTAAGCTGTAAGTTCGATGTTGTGATTTGCGGTGCAGATAATGGACCGCTGAAGTTACCAGTGCCAGAAACCTGTAAAGTCTTAGCGACGGTTAATGCACCTTGTAGCGCTGTTTCGCCGGCGACACTGAGATCTTTATTAACCTGTAACTGTCCCAGTTGCGAAGGACCCGAAACGGTTATACCATTCAGTGAAACTGTGCCACCAATTTGTAAGTTACCACCAACTTCCAGCCCATCACGAACGAGCACTTTACCCGCAAAAACTGCACTTGATTGCACATTCAAAATAGTGCCAGAACTTCCCACCGTTGCATCACTGGCTGCGACCTGCTGAAGCGCATTTTGCGTTAAGGTTTGTGTTTTTAATACGCTGGTTGTTGAGGCTTGTTTACTCTGGAAATATGCTACTGCAAGTATGCCTAGCCCAATGAGCAAAATAAAAATAAACAGTACAAAATACAGGTTAAATTGGCGAAGTTTTTGCTTAAGGTTTTTCTTAGGAGCCGCAGTATTTCTATCGGCACTCCCACCGGTAGCATCAACAACAGTATCGACCTTTTCAAGGGCGTCTATATCACTGTTTTCTACGTTCCCACTCTCATCAGCTGGTTCAGCTGGCGGCGGAGTTTCTGCATCTGCCATAGTTCAAAACTGCCATCTTTGTTTACTCGTTCTATTAGTATCATACAAGACTCTGCTATAAGCGTAAACATGTTGCCTTTTTGGCCGAAGTGCAGCATTATATTACTAGATGACGTTCAAACAAACAGTGCGGTTTTTAAGTGGTGCGATATTCGCATTATTACTCGTGCCGGCTGTTGCTTTGGCTGCGCAGACTTCGTCACCTCATTATCAAGTCAATGAAGTGTTTTTTGGCAGCGGTGGCGAGTTGAGTAGTTGCTCCACGAACTACTGCTCTAAGCAATCAGCCGGAGAAGTCGTTAACGGAAAAACATCAAGCCCAAATTATGTTGCGCAGGGTGGATTCAATACTAATCGAGCACCTTTTATTGAATTCATTGTCAGCAACACCACCGTCGATCTCGGAACCTTAACAACAGCAAGCACAAAAACTGCCAATGCCACCTTTACAGTAAAAAGCTATTTGTCGCATGGTTATTCGGTTGTTAATGCCTCCAATCCGCCAACAAATACTTCTTACACCATGAACGCCTTGTCTGTTCCGACGGCTTCGAGCGCAGGAACAGAACAGTTCGGTATGAACTTAGTCGCTAACACACAGCCAGCGACGTTTGGGGCTGATCCGACACAGGCACCAGATAATAGTTTTGGATTTGGCGTTGTTGCCGCGGATTATAACAGCACTAATTTGTATAAGTACATCAAGGGTGACACGGTAGCTTATTCGTCTGCAAGTACCAGCCGCACGAACTATACGCTGTCCTATATTTTCAATGTGAGCAACGTAACACCAGGCGGCACATACAACATGCGCCATGTGCTGGTAGCGACGGCAACGTACTAGCTGTGGATAAGTCACTAATAATCCCATTAATTTGTTTGGAAACATCAGATAAGACATGGTATGCTCTACAGGTATCGTATAAACAAAAAAATATAACAACAAATGAATACCCAGTTCACGTTTAGGCCCACTGTAGCGTTTCGCATAGTTTCAACTATGCTGATCGCGCTACTCATTCTTGCCGGTCTACCTCTGTTTCAAAACGGTCGTGCACATGCAAACCAGTTTGCCATGCGGAGTATTCAGCTTAGCGATGCCGGTGCCAGCGGCAATACTGTTGCAGTCACCGGCGTCGGTAGTGGCACCGCAGTGAAGTACCGAGTATCCTTTACCGCTGCGAACGCAGCTGCCAGTATGGTTATTGATTTTTGTTCAACGAATCCGATTATCAACGATACCTGTACGGCACCGACGGGTATGACAGTTGCTGCTGCAACGCTAAACTCAGCTCAAATTACGGGAAATGTCTACGGCACAAACAGTTGGACGCTGACCAATACTGCCAGCCAAGTTAAGCTTGCTAACACTGGAGCAGCTGCCGGAAATATTGCTGCAGGGCAACAAGTATTTGAACTCAGCGGCATTACTAACCCGAGCACTGTTGGTTCGTTTTATGCCCGTATGTACAGCTACCAGAACAATACCTGGGGTAGTTATGTCAGCCCTACCAATACTGCAAACACCGTAGCACCAGCCAGTGGCGGCATGGTTGACTATGGCGGCATAGCCATGAGTACTACGAACACTATCTCTGTCACAGCTCGCGTGCAAGAGACACTAACTTTTTGTGTCACTAAAGCAAACCCAACAACCTGGACGAGTACGCACGACTGTAGTGACAGTGTCGTAGGGCTGGCGGCTAATTATCCAACCTTATCACTCGGGCACACCGTAACGGGAGGGACTCCCATACTTGACCCAAGTGCCGTTGATACAGCGACCATATATAGTCAACTTTCGACCAATGCACTAAACGGTGCTGTTATTAATATGAGAAATAGTAACTCTACGTGCGGTGGCTTGAGTGCAGATAATGGTACTACCTGTGCAATCCCAGGAGTTCCAGGTAATACTCCTTCACCGTATACTGCTGGTCCAATTACTTCCGGTACAGCAGCGTTTGGAATGTACGTAAGTAACGGCGTTGCCGACCCTACGGGCGGTATTGGCTCTATTGCTGCAACTGCTGCCTACCACGATCCCGCTCATACGACGTTCCCTGGTGACCTTTGGTATGGCATGGACAACAATACAGTAGAAGGCCCTGGCCCTGTGCCACGTACGCTTACGGGGAATGTTAAAGGCACGTATGGTAGTACGCTTGGCTATGCTACCCAACCTATCTTCCGCGTCAATAATACGTACATTCTCGGCGCCACTGCTTCCTTGACGACTCCAGCCGGTATCTATACCGCCAACCTGAGCATGGTAGCAACAGGTACATTTTAACGGTAAGAAAGGGCGGGCATATGGCGTGGATGCACCGCAACGTTCAACGTGGCCTGTTAGTTGGACTATCTGCCCTATTAGTTGTAGTAGCTGGGTATCAGTTTGCAGCGCCGAGCTCAGGGGTAAATCTGGGTCTTAGAACATTGCAGTTGAGTAATGCTGATGCGGGAGTTTCCTCCATCTATCGAATGTCTTTTACCTATGCAACATCTGGTACGCTGGGCTCTATCGCTATCTCATTTTGTTCAAACGATCCCTTGCCGCAGCACGTCTGTATTGCTCCTGCAGGTATGGACACGACCAGCGTCGCTTTAACTTCACAATCGGGGGCAGCCGGTTTTATGGTTAGCTCAGGATCACCTGCCAATAAAATACTTCTAAAGCGAATTCCAACACCAATTACTCCTGTTGCCGCAACCTATGAACTTTCCGGCATCATAAACCCCTCATCGCCGGGGACATACTACGCGCGCGTTCAAACTTTTGCCTCAAATGATGGGACCGGACCAAGCAGTGACTACGGCGGTATGGCAATTAGCATTAATAATGCCTTGGCGGTAACTGCAACGGTGCCACCGTACTTAATATTCTGTACAGCGGTAACAATTGGCAGTTTGAACTGTGCACAGGCCGTCGGTGATTATATAGATTTTGGTGAGCTTTCGCCGAGCCGAGCCTCTAAGGGCACATCGCAGTTTCTGGTGGCTTCTAACGCTGGAAATGGATTTAATGTGAGTGTGCATGGCACCACACTGACGAGCGGTAGCAATGAGATTACCGCGATAGTACCTAAAGATGTTTCACGGCCAGGGACACCGCAATTTGGCTTCAATTTGCGAGCTAATAGCACCCCCGGTAGCGGCAAAGAACCAACAGGACCTGGTGTAGGATCGCCCGATGTCTTATATAACCAACCCAATTTTTATCGTTTTGTCAGTGATGATACGTTGGTATCGGTGTCCAAACCCGACGATGTTCGCTTATATACATCTGCTTATATAACGAATATACCCACTGTTCAAGCAGCTGGAGTCTATGTGAGTACCCTAACGTATATCTGTCTGGCGAACTTTTGAGGCTTGTTGTGTATACGCAAGCGGTTTGGTACTATGAGAAATAAGAAAGTGATGAAAACATACACAATGAGTCGAATACTACGACTATCTCTGGTATCAGTCGGAGCACTCATGATAGCCTTGATTGGCTTTGTACAGCCAAGTAGCGCTGCTGGGCCAACTATTTCTGGAACAGGCGGAAATGGCCTGCGTGTGTCGCCAGTGCGCAAGGATGTCACGATTGAACCTGGAAAATCAGAAGTAATCACTGTTTCGGTAACTAATGTGACCTCACAAGCGGCCACTCTGCAAACTATTGTTAATGATTTTACGGCTAATCCTAATGAATCCGGTAATCCGGCCATAATCTTAGACCCTAAACAATTTGCACCAAGCCATAGTTTGAAACGATTTGTGGGTCCTATCGCTAATGTCACTTTGCAGCCAGGCCAAACGAAGCCAGTGCTTGTTACTGTTACCGTGCCGAAAGATGCCGCGGCTGGTGGCTACTACGGTGCAGTGCGTTTTGCGCCAGCCGGTGTGGCAAGTGGCCCAGATCAGACAGTCAGCCTAGCTGGAAGTGTCGGTTCTCTCATACTGGTAAAGGTACCCGGAAATATTCGCGAACAACTGAGCATCGCCAGCTTTGATATTAGACAAAATGATCGCCCCAGCAATTTCTTTACGACAAACAAAGATCTTACGGCAACAGTTCGCTTCCAAAACCAGGGTAACTTGCAGGAATCTCCGTTTGGAAAAGTGTTACTGAAAAATAGTAGCGGTAAAATAATAACGCAGTTTGAGCTTAATAATACGACACCACCAGCAAATGTTTTACCAGATAGCATTCGTAAATTTCCTATTTCGATCAATAAAGTGGGCAAATTCGGCAAGTATAAAGTCGAAGGTAACTTCGGTTACGGCGCGAGCGGACAATTACTAAGTGCGAGCACTAGTTTTTATGTAATTCCTAAGATTTACGTGCTACTGTTCATTTGCTTCGTGTTGTTCCTCGTATTCCTCGTGTTCGGACTCCCACGGTTGGTTAAGGCCTATAACCGTCGGGTAATCCGCAATGCTCGTCGCCGCTAAATCACTGCTGAACTGGCCAGTAGTCATTGGCATTCTTTTGATAGCTCTGTTTGGTATGACTACAATCGCACATGCCGCAAGCCCTTTCCCCGATGAAACTAAACAGGGTTCAATAGGCTTGCAGGGAACTATCACTGCATCTGCGCCTACTAAAGGCGCAACGATAACCACACCGAGCAGCGGAGCCACATTTAGTACTGTGCCAATAACCGTAAATGGAACCTGCCCGACAAGCACGCTCGTAAAGCTTTTTGATAACAACGTGTTCGTTGGTTCGGTGTTTTGTGCCACCGGTAGCTATTCCTTGCAGATTAGTTTATTTAGTGGACAAAATGATTTAATTGCTCGTGTATATGATGCGCTTGACCAAGCTGGCCCTGATTCTAACCTGGTAACCGTAACGTTCAATGATGCCCAATTTGCACAATTTGGAACGCGCCCTGCACTGAGCAGCGTCTATGCGCAGCGCGGTTCACCTCCCGGCCAAGAACTAACCTGGCCAATTTTATTAAATGGTGGTGTTGGCCCATACGCAATTAGTGTTGATTGGGGCGACGGCAGCCCATCAGAAGTCTTTACGAGAGATATTGGAGGCACCTTTACCATTAAGCATACCTATAAGACCCCCGGCATCTACCGAGTCATCATTAAGGCGACCGATAAGAATGGTTCAACGGCATTTTTACAACTTGTTGGGCAAGCTACGGGTGCTGGACAAAGCAATAACGGCAAAGATGGGGGAAATAACTCGATCGTAAGAACCCAAATACTCTGGTGGCCAGCAATCGCGATGTTTCCATTGATAATATTATCTTTCTTCGTTGGGCGTCGCCAAGAACTCTTCGCCCTGCGTAAGCAACTTGAGAAATCTCGGGATAAAGAGCAAGGCTAGGGCTCGAAAACAAAGGGAAAATTTGCTAAGATATACAGTCTATGTCTAAAAAAGTTTATGTTGGTATGTCCGGAGGCGTCGATTCATCGGTGACCGCAGCCTTGCTGGTGGAGCAGGGGCACGACGTTACGGGCGTGTACATGAAAAACTGGAGCCAAGATCTGCCCGGTTTTGCCTGCCCTTGGAAAGAAGATTATCAGGACGCTAGGCGAGTAGCTGTGCAGCTCGATATACCTTTCAAAATGTATGATTTTGAGACTGAGTACCGCAGCAAAGTTGTCGACTACATGGTCGCAGAATATCAGGCCGGCCGCACACCGAATCCCGATATCATGTGCAACCAAGAGGTTAAATTTAAATTGTTTCTTAACACGGCGCTCAATGACGGTGCCGATATGATCGCCACTGGCCACTACAGTCGCACCGAAGGCGACCGTTTGCGAATTGCCGCCAACAGCGTTAAAGACCAATCCTACTTTTTGTACCGCATCACGGCGGACGCCATCAGTAAAACACTTATGCCCATTGGCGGATACGCGACTAAGGATGAGGTACGAGCTATAGCCACCGACCGCGGCCTGGCTACCGCAACCAAAAAAGACAGCCAGGGCATTTGCTTTGTAGGCAAGGTCGGCATTAAGGACTTTTTATTGACTGAACTTGGCCCGCAAAAACCCGGACCGATTGTTGACCACGCTGACCGCACCATCGGTGAGCACGACGGTGCCCTTTTTTACACCATTGGCCAGCGCCACGGCCTTGATATTGGTGGCGGCCTGCCGTATTACGTCGCCCGCAAAGACATGGCTACCAACACGGTGTATGTCACCACCGACCTTAACGACGCCACGCTCTGGTCCACAGAACTCACAGTGCATGACCAGCACTGGATCAATCAGCCGCCAGAGCCAGGCCGCACCTACCAGGCACGCCTCCGCTACCGCGGCCCACTGGTGGACTGCACAATCGATGGAGATAGAATTGTCTTGGCCGATGAACAGCGTGGTCTAGCTGCTGGACAATCGGCGGTTATTTATGATGGCGAGTATGTCCTCGGGGGCGCAATACTTAATCTTTGAGTGCGTCTATAGAACGTTGGTCGAGTAACTCCCCAATCCGTACTTCTTGATCTGCTACAGCTTTTGTTACACGCGATAGCTCCATCACCCAGCTTTTGGCGTCTACGGGCTCAAGTTCATGTCCTTTTGCACTCAGCGCGGTAAGTAAGTCGCGCTTTAAGATTGGACTATCGCCAACGATGCCAGCAAGCCATTCTAGCGAGTCAGCGGCTAACGTCAAATTACCAGCGCGTTCGTAGGTTTTTTCCATAGCTTCTGTAGCTTGGGCGTGAGCTAGTCTTTGTTCTAAATCCTTCATTATTTATTACTATAAACGAAATATTAATCTTTGTCAATTTGTTATAATCTTCCTATGACCCACTGGCTCCTCGTATCCTCTCCAAGTAATTTCGAAACTTCCCGAGCCCGCGGCTTTGACATCGCCGGCATGAAAACCCGCTGGAAAAAAGCTGCCGGCGAAGTGCAGCCTGGCGATACGGTATTCTTTTATCTCACCGGTGTTAAATCTATCGGGGGCGAAGCCAAAGTGGTTGGCGAAAGTTTTTTCGATGAAACCCACATTTGGGATTCAACCAAGCCAGGCGAAGTCTATCCATGGCGTTTCCCGGTCGAAATGCTCAAAGCCCGCGACGAGGGAGACTACCTTACTGTCGAGAGCTTTTTAGAAGACTACGAAAACGCCCGGAAGTGGCCAGCCAAAAACTGGACGCTCGCGTTCCAGGGCAACGTACACCGCTTATCTGAACACGACTATAAGCTGATTAGCAGTCTGCTCTAATTCGTCAGTATGAGCTTGATTGGCGCGGCCGTATGTAGCAAAAACTGGGCATATACATACTTGGTCTTTGCGAGATTTTCCAGCTCGAAGCTCGACATGCCTATAAGATCTATATCCGCATCCTTTTGTTCATGAGCAAGTTTTAAAGTACGCGCAGTCATTTCTTCGGCTTCTTCTGTCGTTTCGGGCATACATTCTAATAAGAAATCACAATTGTAGGGTGTTAAGCCAATGGGGAGCTCAGCGCCTTTTAGGGCGGAAGCTTGCTCAACTTGTTTGGCTAAGTCTTTCTCTAATTCCAGATGGGAAGATGGTTTTTCTCCCCAGGGCTTTCCGGCCTCGAACTTATCCTCTATACAAAGGCGCATAAATTCTACTTGTTCGGCAGCTAATCGATACGTTTGAGAAGAGTTTTCAAAATTAACCATAGCTTATCATTATAGCAAATTGTCAAGTTTCTGCTAGACTGTAACAGATGACAGCACGCCAAATCCGCACCGCCTATCTCCAATATTACGAAGAGCGCCAGCACAAGGTTATTCCGCGTGCACTACTCGTGCCATACAACGACCCGACCACGCTGTTTACCGGTTCAGGTATGCAGCCACTGCTGCCGTACTTGCTTGGTGATGAGCACCAGGATGGTGTGCGCTTGGTCGACAGCCAAACCTGCTTGCGCGCTCAAGACATCGAAGACATTGGCGACAACCGCCACACCACGTTCTTTGAGATGCTCGGCAACTGGAGCCTCGGCGATTACTTTAAGGAGCAGCAGATCCGCTGGTTCTTCGAGTTTTTAGTAGATATCGTAGGGCTCGATCCCAGCAAAATCTATGCCACCTGTTTTATAGGCAGCCCAGAGCACGGCATTGCCCGCGACGACGAAGCCGCCAACATTTGGCAAAAACTATTTGCCGAAAAAGGGATCGATGCCAAGATTGTTGAAGTTGGTTCACAAGAAGACGGTAACAAAAACGGCATGCAGGGCGGCCGCATCTTCTTTTATGACGACGGCGAAAACTGGTGGAGTCGCGGCGGTGGACTTGATAAAACACCTATCGGCGACCCTTGTGGCCCCGATAGCGAGGTCTTTTACGACTTTGGCGATGACAACCACGCCGAGGGCTACGGTTTGCCACATCCGGCCAGCGATTCCGGCCGGTTCATGGAAATTGGTAACCAGGTCTTTATGCAGTACCAGCGCACCGCCAATGGTTTTGTGCCATTAGCCAAGCAAAACGTCGACTTCGGTGGCGGACTCGAGCGAATTGCTGCAGCTGCAATTAATAGCCCTGACGTATTCCAAATAAGCATATTGAAACCAATTATTGACCAACTTGAGTCAATTAGCGGCAAAAAGTACCCCGACCATACCGAAAGCATGCGCGTCATCGCTGACCATTTGCGGGCAGCCACTTTCCTGGCTGTCGATGGCATATCGCCGAGCAACAAAGAACAGGGTTATGTCATGCGCCGATTGCTGCGTCGAGCCATTCGCTTTGCCTTTGAGTTGGGTATAGAACAGAACTTCCTCGAGCAGGTAGTACCGGTTATTGCCGATATGTACCATGAGGATTACCCCGAAGTTGCCGCCAAACGTGAAGAAGTTATTGCAATTCTAGTTAAAGAAGAAAAAGTTTTCCGCCAGACCCTTCGTAAAGGCTTACAGGAATTTAATAAATTAAGCATCGATGGGTTGACCGGCGAAATTATCTTCAAACTCTACGACACCTACGGTTTCCCAGTGGAGCTGACCCATGAAGAGGCAGTTAAGCAAGGTACAGCTATAGAGCCGACGGCAACAGAAGACTTTACAGCATTGATGGCCGAACAGCGTGCCCGCTCCCAGACGGCGAGCAAAGGGGTCTTTAAGGGCGGCCTCGGCGGCCAAACCCTGCAGCATAAAAAATATCATACGGCGACGCACCTTATGTACCAAGCGCTGCGTGATGTCCTTGGCGATCATGTCGTGCAGCGCGGTTCAAATATAACTGAAGAGCGACTGCGTTTTGACTTTAGTCATCCCGAAAAGGTAACCCGCGAGCAACTCGACGAGGTAGAGGCAATCGTCAACGAGCAAATAGCCAAAGATCTTAAAGTGTCCTTCCAGGAATTCCCGACTAGTGTTGCAGTAGAAGAAAAAGGTGCCCTCGGCCAGTTCGGCGACCGCTACGGCGACACCGTAAAGGTCTACTCCATGATTGCCGATGGCGCGGAAAAGCCATTCAGCTTCGAAATATGCGGTGGCCCACATGTAGATCACACATTGCAGCTCTTCGAAGAAGGCAAGAAATTCAAAATCACCAAAGAAGAATCATCAAGCGCCGGCATCCGCCGCATCAAAGCCGTCCTGCAATAAGCTGTTAGTACATAAACAGTATGGTATAGTAGGGTTAGTTCGATAAAAACAAAAATTAGTTATGAAAAAACAGTCCCGCTCTCGGTCGTGTAAAACGCCCCCTAAGAAGTTGACGGCTATTCAAACGAGCCGGCATTTACGCGTGTCGCACCGCAAGCATAGCGGCCATGTATTGCCGCGCCAAAACACTTCGTACCCAGTGTTATTTATGATTGTTTTGTGCGTCGGCGTCTTATTACTTAGTTGGACGCGGTTTGTCTCTGCTGGACCCTTTCCGGGCGCACAACAAGATACGTATGACGTGAACTTAAGAGTGCCTGGGCCACCACCAACTTTGCCAGCGACAATAACTTCACCAACTGTTAACACTGTTTTTACTGAGCAGCCAATATATGTAACCGGGAACTGTCCGTCAGACACCTACGTGTCCCTCTCCCGAAACGGAGTATTTAGCGGCGTAGGTATTTGTAAAATTGATGGTACATTTAGTGTCAAAACAGGGCTGTTTGTTGGCAGTAATACATTACTCGCCCAGGTATATAGCCGGACAGATGTTGCCGGGCCGCCTTCGGATCCGGTTACTGTAATGTATAGCCCGCCAGTACCACCGCCGAATACTCCGCCCGCACAAATATACGGCCCTGCGGCCACTTCGCCAAAAGCTAGCAGCTCGTCGAAGCAAACCACGGACTCATCTGTCCAACCGGGGAGTGGACCGCTTCTGTTTAAATCAATGTTCAAATACATGGGTGTATATACGGGCACTCCAACAAATTGGGAGTTGAGCTTAGATGGCGGAACAGAACCCTATGCGATACACGTAGAGTGGGGTGATGGTATGACATCGGTAATAAGTCGCGCTCATGCGGGGAGCTTCCTGCTGCAGCATCAGTACAAACAAGCTGGCAAGTATAAAGGCTCATATACGGCTAATTTTAGCGCCAGCGATGCTGATGGCTCAATGGCCTATCTACAGCTTATTACGATCGTAAACGATCCGCCAGTAGCAGGGGCCGGTAGTACTGGGAGCAATAACGGAGGCTTCAGTATCGACTCCTCACCTGCCTATATTGAGAAGATCTTGCAGTACGTTTGGCCAGGCTATGGCATCGTCAGTCTCATGCTTCTCAGCTTCTGGCTCGGCGAGCGCCGCGAGCTGCAACTTATCCGTCCGCACCATGCCAAAAACAGGCATCGGCACGCTCAATGATAGGGGTAAGTGTGCTAAAATAATGCATATGCTTGAAAAATTCAAAACGGTCAGCGGAAAAGTTGCCAGCGGTGCCGTAAAGGGCGCCACTAAAGCCTCGAGCAGAGCGGCTGCAACGGTTAAGGCTCGCGCGGGTAAGCAAGACGATCGCTACCTCGTCGCCCTTGATATAGGGACAGAATACGTTAAGGCGCTAATTGGCAAAGTGAGTGAAGATGGCGCAACCGTCGAGATAGTTGGCGTTGGCAGGGCACACCAGGCCCTCAGTGACATGCAGGCCGGTGCAATCTCAGATATTGCCGGAGTTGTCGAAAACTGCGACA
>JARXKL010000002.1 GCA_030272735.1 Patescibacteria group bacterium
CAAACATAACCCCAATCTTCATACGGATCTGATTAATGAAAATTACTGTTACGTTTGAGCGTGAAATTACACCGGTCAACTTACGTAAAGCTTGGCTCATAAGTCGCGCTTGCAAGCCCATGTGGCTGTCACCCATGTCGCCTTCGATTTCGGCACGTGGGACAAGCGCTGCAACGGAGTCAACAACAATCAGGTCGACAGCATTAGACCGCACCAAAGTTTCGGTGATTTCAAGTGCTTGTTCACCGTTGTCTGGTTGACTCAAAAGCAAGTTCTCAACATCTACTCCTATACGCTTGGCGTATGAAGGATCGAGGGCGTGCTCAGCGTCAATGAAGGCTGCGGTGCCACCGGCTCTTTGGATTTCAGCAATCGCGTGGAGTGTCAGCGTAGTTTTACCTGAAGATTCAGGGCCATATACTTCTACAATGCGACCGCGGGGAATGCCGCCACCAAGAGCGAGATCAAGCGACAAGCTGCCCGTAGGTGTTGTTTCTACGCTAGTGGTGTGAGCGTCGCCGAGCTTCATAATTGAGCCCTTACCGAATTGCTTTTCAATAGTTTCGAGCGCTAAACCGAGGGCTTTGCTTTTGCCGTCTGTTGCGGCAGCTGAGGCTTTTTCTTCTTTAGTTTCTTTTGGTGCTTTTGCAGTTTTAGGTTCTTTGATGTCTGCCATTGCTAACCTCCTAGGTCAATTACTGTGGGTACTGTCATAAGTGGTATGTACCAGGTCTACCTAGTTTAGCACTATACCTAGGTTACAACTCAGTGGAAATTGCTACAGCTTATCAATTTGAAAGACTTAATTTTTGTTTAATAAATAAGGTGTGCAATGCACAAAACGCTTCTGCTTTTTGACAGGAGTTGTTATGATGTGACCAGGATGGGTGAGCACCGAAATAAAAATATTGCACGAGGTTTTACGCTTATAGAGCTGCTGCTCGTTATGAGCGTTATTGGCGTTTTAGCGCTGATTACGACAGCCCAGGTTATACCCCGCTATCATGAGCGGACCCGATTTAGCCGTGCCGTGTCTGAGATGAATACCATGGCCAACGCCTTAAGTCTCTACGCATCAAAGTACAACGACTATCCAGCAGACACCGGACGCGGTATCCCCAATGGCATTAAAGAATTTATTCAGGCCGGCGGCGCTAACGACACTTGGCCAGATGCGCCTTGGCCTGGGAGTACCTATGATTATGAAAGTTGGGCGCCTGACGCCATTAACAGTAGTCAAACCTACGAAATTGGCATCCGTTTTTGCGCTGCTGGTGATACCGCAACGTGTCAAAAAAACTTCCCGAAGGAACCATGGGTAACGAGTAGCTGGGATAGCTATAGTTCGGTCTATTATTGCATCAGCGGTGGCTGCCGAGCTCATCAGAGTAAACCCTTAAACCACCCAGGGTACTGCATTAATTGCGGTGGCGCGACGGACGTCTTTAAAGGTTAGCTATGCGTATACCCGATTCACTCGTTGAACAACTTCTGAAAGATAGCGGCACCTGCACAGACGAGCAGTTGAAAACACTACGCGAACAAGAAGGCACTGAAAAAAAGGCCATGCAGGACCTGGCAATTAACAACAATGTTATTACCGAGAAAGAGCTGACGAAGCTCTACGCTGCAGAAATAGATGTACCCTTTGTGGAGCTGAATGCCCGCGAAATTGAGCACGATATCCTGAAGCAACTCCCAGAACGCATCGCCCGACAATACAACGCGGTAGTCTTCGAAATTGACGAAACTGGCGCAAAGCAAGTAGCCATGCAGGATCCTGACGACATTCAAGCGCTTAACTTCTTGCAAAAGCAACTCGGCGCCAACATAAAAGTTTCAATTACGACGGCCAGCTTGTTGCAGGCTGCGCTCGACCAATATCGCGGCAACATTAGTAGCGAGTTAACAAAAGTTATCACTGATGATGACCTTGCCGACATACCGGATGAAGTTAATGAGAATGATATTGCTGAAGACTCACCGGTGGCCCAGACCGTCAATATTATTATTGAATACGGCGTAAAAAGTGGTGCGAGCGATGTACATATTGAGCCACGTGAAGATTTTGTTGTGGTGCGTTACCGCATAGACGGCTTATTGCGCGAAGCTAACAAATTGCCGCGCAAAATGCTCGGCTCGCTTGTCAGTCGTATAAAAATCCTCAGCAACCTCAAAATTGATGAACACCGAGCGCCACAAGATGGCCGCTTTAAGGTTGAAGTAAGCGGGCTCATCTATGCCCTGCGCGTGTCTACGCTGCCAATTTTGGACGGCGAAAAAGTGGTTATGCGTATTTTGAATGAATCGACGAAGCCAGCCGATTTCACCGAGCTCGGATTCTGGGGTGGCGCTCTCACTGACTTGCGCCAAGCGATCATTCAGCCACACGGCATGGTGCTGGTGACTGGCCCAACCGGCTCGGGTAAATCCACGACACTGTTTAGCGTATTGAGCACTTTAAACACGCCAAATGTTAATATTTCGACCGTTGAAGATCCTATAGAGTACCATATTGTTGGAGCCAATCAGGTGCAGGTTAATCCGATTGCCGGAATGACGTTTGTGAATGGCTTAAGAGCTCTGTTACGACAAGATCCGAATATCATCATGGTTGGAGAAGTGCGCGACGGCGAAACGGCCGATCTTGCCGTCCAAGCTGCCCTGACTGGGCACTTAGTGTTTAGTACGTTGCACACCAATAATGCGGCAACTTGCCTACCTCGCCTGCTCGATATGGGCGTCGAACCGTTCCTTATAGCTAGCACCGTCCGCGTGATTGTTGCGCAACGTTTAGTAAGGCGTTTATGTGTCGACTGCCGCGAGAGCTTTGCCCCCGATGCCACCTATGCGAAACACCTCGAAGACACCTTCCACATACACAAGAATGGTGGCATCAAAAAACTTCACGAACTAGAAACAACCGCCCTTAAAGATGGTATCGGTGCTGCCAGTGATAAAAAAGGACCAACTAATGAGCTCGGGACCAGTGCTACCGAAATTACCCGATTATGGAAAGCCCACGAAACTGGCTGCGACCGCTGTAATCATACCGGCTACAAAGGCCGCATTGGTATTTATGAAGTTCTTAATAACAACTCGGAAGTTCAGCAAATGATTGTGGGCGCTAAAACCAGCGAAGTTATTGAGCAAGCGGCAATCGATGGCGGCATGCTTACTATGCAGCTCGACGGACTCGTTAAGGCTTTACGCGGCCAAACCACTATCGAAGAAGTGCTGCGCGTAACGGTTCAGGAATAACATGACATTTACCTATAAAGCACGCACCGCTGAAGGCAAAACCGTTTCTGGCACAGCCGAAGCTGCCAGCAAACAAGCCCTCATTGGCTTATTACGTAAGCAAGATTTACATCCCGTGCTCATTGAAGCGGGTGGCAAAGCCAAAAAAGGCGGAGGTCTTTTTGGACCGAAGAAAAAAGTTAAACTCAATGACTTAGTCATATTCACTCGCCAGTTAGCAACCATGATTGGCGCCGGTGTGCCCTTAGCGCGTTCGTTAAATGCGCTCAAAAGTGACGCTTCAAACCCCTACATGCAAGAAGTGCTTTTGAGTGTCAGCAAAGACATCGAAAGTGGTGCACCTTTAGCCGATGCCTTCGGCAAGTATCCTAATGTCTTTTCTGAGGTCTACGTAAATATGGTTCGAGCCGGCGAAGAAGGCGGTATTCTTGACGATATTTTGAAACGCTTAGCCACACAGGTTGAACAAGACGCTTCGATCCGTAAAAAGATTAAGGGCGCGATGATGTACCCGACAGTTATATTGACGGTGACTGTCGTAGCCTTTTTTGGCATTATGCTGTTTATTGTCCCGAAGCTTGGCAAAATTTTAACAGGGCTGGGTGGTCCAAATGCCAAACTGCCAATTTACACCCAAGTCCTACTTAATATTAGTGAGCTCTGCGTGAAAGCCTCAATTATCCCGCATGTCCCGAACCTCCTGTTCCTAATGGCACTCATGGGCGTCGGCGGATTTTATGGGCTGCGTTATATAAAGACACCGAAGGGTAAGTTCAGGTTTCACGGATTACTGCTCAAAACACCCATCGTAAAAACTATCATACTTAAAGTAGCTGTAGCCCGCTTTTCACGGACATTTGCTTCGCTGATGGGCGCGGGAGTGAGTGTACTAGATGCCCTTGAAGTCACCGGCGCAGCACTCGGCAATAAGGTGATCGAACAGGAACTCAAAGAAGCCGCCGAAGAAGTACGTAATGGCAAGCCCTTGAGTGACCCGATTAGCCGCAGTAAGCACTTCCCTCCCATCGTGGCTCAAATGTTACTCGTTGGTGAAGAAACAGGCCAAATAGATACGGTATTGACTAAAATCGCGGATTTTTACGAAGAGGAAGTCAGCGTGCTCATAGATGGGCTGGCTGCAATTATCGAACCGGTAATGATAATTTTCTTGGGTGCAGGGGTGGGCCTAATTGCTGCCTCTGTTATGGGGCCAATCTCGAATCTTTCCAAGAATATTGGCACATAATGCTCGCTTGATCGCAAAAAGTTATCCCCAGTTATAGTTGACTAGCTTACGCTTATGGTTATAATCATACTCAGATACTTTCTTATTAGATGCATGCATCTGAAACGAAGATCATATAGTAAACAATAAATAAATCGGAGGGTGGGCTCTCATGATCTCGCACACAAAGCTAAAAAATAATAAAGGTTTCACGATCGTCGAACTTTTGATCGTCATCGTAGTCATCGGTATCCTAGCGCTTCTCGTTATCACAACGTACAGCGGCATCCAAGGCAAAGCACGGAACAGTAAGCGCCAGACAGACTTGGCAGCACTACAAACGCACTTAGAAGCGTTTTACAACGATAACGGGTTTTATCCAACACTCACTGAAGTGAACGATACTACTTTTGTCGCAGCTAAATTCAAAGGCTTAGACGTTACAGCGTTTATCGATCCGTCTAACCCAACTCAAAGCAAAACCATGGCAGCTGCACCAGTTGCTAAATCGTATGCTTACGAAGTTAAAGATGCGGCCGGTGCTGTTTGTACTGTTGACACCAACTGTACTAAGTACACCTTAACTGCTACCTACGAAGGTACTGTTAACGGCTCTACAACTTACGTTAAGAACAGCTTAAACTAAGCCTACTTACGTTATATAAAAGCCCCGCTCCATGCGGGGCTTTTTCTATGGCTATCTTATAGAGACAGGCTTCGCTATAATGGGCATAAAGCATGAGCAGTATAAAAAACAATGGGGAGGGCTTTACCGCTATTGAGCTAGTGGTAATGTTAGTGGTCCTTGCCGTAGCCTTTACTGGCTTTGCAGGCTCTTACAATACTATCCAAGGTATTACAAAAAAAGCTCGTGATATTAACGTAGCGAACCAACTGGCTTTTGCGAAAGTCCAAGCATATGAAAACCTTGCCTACACCAGTTTGCCCACAACAACACCTACGGGCAGCTTGATTCAGGTTGAAGATTTCAGTAGTGCCCTGCCGACTAATCTCCGCGCACCGCGCACGGGCATAGTGTACGTTAATACCGTATCACCAACGCTGAAACAAATTGTTGTAAGCATCCGTTATGGCAGTAGTGACGACCAAAAAGTTATCGATTATGCTGACTTTATACAGAAAAACGGGTTGTAGCATGAGGTCAAACACACGACTTAGCACCTCTAACGCTGGGTTTACCTTGGTCGAACTGCTTGTTATATGCCCTATACTAATGGCCGTCATAGCATTCCTGATGAATTATATGTTTAACCAGTACGGGCAACTCGTCGTACAGAACTCTCAAGTTAATCTGCAAATTTCTGCGCAATCAGACGTCTTTAGCATGCAAGATGACATTTATTTTGCTAATCGCTTCGTGAGCAACCTCAATACTACTGTTTCGGACCCGTACGCGCCGACCGGCGGCTGGGTTACCTCCAGTTCTCCGACAGTTTTTATAATTTCTACTCCCGCCCTTACAGCCAGTCACCGTAATCCTTCGAAACAAGCAGTCTTTATAAATACGCTCGGATGCTCGCCCCAGAGCACAAAGGAGCAAAATGACATTTTGTACAATAATATAATTTATTTCGTCAGTGGCTCCAACCTCTACAAACGGATCGTAACGTCACCGAGCAGCACCAGTCTCTGCGGTACAAGTTTTCTGCAACCGACTTGTCCTGCTGCAAACGCCACCACGAGCTGCGCAAAAGACATACTTATTACCGACCAATTACAGTCATTCTCGGTAACGTACTCTGACCTAACTGGTGCGACGGTAACCACTCCTGAACAAGCTCGCTTAGCTAAAATAAGCTTAACGCTGCAAGACAAAGCATATGCTCAAAACGTCAGCGCCAATACAACCGTGACTTTGCGAAGGATTAACCAATGAATATAGTCCGTAACCAAAAAGGCTTTGCTATGCCGGTTATTATTCTGCTCATAGCCCTTATGGCTATGACCGCTTACACCGTGCTTGTGCAAACGTCTAACAGCCTAGGGCTCAGTTATCGCCAATCATACCTACAAATGGCGCGCGTAGCCTCCAAAGCGGCCATAGACTACTCTCAGGAGCAGTTTGATAACGCTACTTGCGGTAACTATACGGGAACTGCAGAGCAAAATATGGTAAGTAACAGCCATTACCGTGTTACCTTCAAATCCGATGTATTGAATACTTCTCCGGATGGTCTAAGCAAAACTATTCAAGGCACCGGCAGCGTCTACTTACCTAAAAACTCTGTCAGTGCTCGGTATGTTTTTAGCGTAAATTCCGAAATC
This sequence comes from Patescibacteria group bacterium, assembly GCA_030272735.1. Classification (GTDB taxonomy): domain Bacteria; phylum Patescibacteriota; class Saccharimonadia; order Saccharimonadales; family UBA4665; genus JARXKL01. The sequence goes on from JARXKL010000002.1 coordinate 6,773, forward strand.
GTAAACACTTTTGCCACCTGTAAATCGCCCGACAATTACAGCCCTCTGCTGTGGCTCGATGCGAGCGACACTTCGACCCTTAAAAAAGTTGGGACAGTTACTAGTTCCGTCACACCAACGACCAGTTTTGGCATGGCGAGCGACACCATACGCGATACACTTGAAGAACGAGCTGATGATGGCACGACAACCAACGCCGCCTGGCAAGCCAATGATCTTGAAATGCATATCTGTGACCCGGCAAAGTTCAGCAATGCTGTCTGTACGGCCAATGCCACCAAATACGTTAATGTTGGCTTTGTATATTCTAATGTTAACGTTCCCAAGAACGCTACCATCACCAACGCTACCATCACCTTGCACTGCGCAACACCTTCTGGGACCAGTGGATCAACTCTGCATCGTATTTATGGGATTTATCAGTCGGCGAGTAATCCTCACCCAGCGCTGTTTACCAAGACTGGTACCAATCAACTTAAAACCAAGCTTGCTACCTCGACGCTGCACACCACCAAGTACGATGATATTTCTGAGAATAACTGCCAGCCGGGTAATGATACGCAGTATAACGTAACTGATTTAGCGCAGGAGATGGTTAACAATACCAATTGGGACCCAACCGGCACTGGCAATGGTGGACGAATGGGCTTTGGAGTCCAATACCAAAGCGGAGCTGGAAGCCGTCACTTATACAAGGACGGGAACAACTTGAGTATTTCATACTCTACCACTTCTGTTACTCCAGCTAATAATGGCGACCCCCTAGGCGTCTGGGTCGATAAGTCTGGGCATAGCAACGATGCGGTTTTCGCGTACGGTACAGCAGCTACCCGACAAGACAACCAAATAAATGCCAAGACCGTGATCCGGTTTGGTAATGGCAACATGTTATCGACGCTAACCAACCCAATGGTCAACCAACGTGAAATGACGACTTTTGCAGTCGTTAAGCCTAACTATACAACCAGTGCTGCCGACGGCCGCGTAGTGAGCGGTATGTCTACAACAGGTACAAACGATACGACTGGCGGTTCTGGTATAGTCCCCTTGTTACGCAATGGCTCGGGCAGCGGCATCTCCAGTATATATAGCGGTAACAGCTCTACCTTCCGCACTTCATATAATTGTGCAAACTGTGCCAGTGTTCCCAACATTTTCGATAGCCGGTTCATAAACAGTGGACTCAATACTACCGATAGTTTCCTGTCAGCTAATGGAGTGAAAGTGGCCGAAAATGACAATTACCAGCCGGGTAACCCTTATACATTCAGCATTGACCAGCTCTATGTGGGAGGAACACGTAATGGCTCTAATACAGGAGGAGCGGGCAATAGCTATCTCAACGGCGATTACGCTGAAATTATTGTCTACGATCATGCGTTGTCTTGCCACCAAACCGTTTCAATTGAAAATTATTTGCGGAGTAAGTGGAATGTATCTGCCAGCCCTTATGCCGATACCTGCCCGGATGATGTTCCAACGCTGTAAAAGGTGCTTATGTTTGCTATACTTAACTCAAGTTACAATGCCTAGGTGGGCGCACGCATGAAACAAGCAAAAATCTCAAATTTCTATCACGATAAACCCCTGTTCGGGCTTGATATTGGCCATGGTTCGCTTAAAGTCATGCAGCTCAGCGATCCAGCCGAAAAAGTTATCGCCAAACATCACCTGCCTAAAGTAGTTGGATACGGCTTTATTAATTTTGACAAATCTGCCCAGCAGGACGGCGTGGTAGTGAAACCAGAAATTATTGCTCAGGCTGCTCAAGAACTTTTCAAGAACAACTTAATCGGCGATATAACGACTCGCCGCGTGGCCATTGCGATTCCTGCCTATCGTACCTTTACCCGCTCTCTTCAGCTGCCAAAACTTAAACCGAACGAACTCCGCGAAGCCGTAGAGCTCGAAGCCGAACAGTACATTTCCTTGCCACTCGAAGATTTATATCTGGACTATGAAATCGTAAAGCAAACCGAAGACTCTACTGATTTGTTTGTAATAGCAGTCCCGCGCGATATTGTTGATTCTTACCTTAATTTGACCCAGTTACTCGGATTGGAAGCCGTGCTGATTGAACCAACCCTCAGTAGTTCGGGGCGTTTATTCACTATTGATGAGCGCAGTGAAAGTGCCAGTTTTGTCATAGATTTCGGGTCGCTGTCATCTGATATTAGTATCTTTGACAAGCACGTTATTGTCACCGGCACCGTCCAAGGCGGCGGCGTAAACTTTACGCAGTCCATCAAAGAAGCGTTAGGGGTTACTGAGGCGGAAGCTGGCATTATCAAAACCCGTTACGGCCTAAGTGCCTCCAAAAAACAAGCAGAAATCAAGAAGGCTTTAGAGCCAACACTCCAGCAAATTGTTAAAGAAATTCGCCGCATGATGCGCTACTATGAGGAGCGATATGGCGCTGACCGACCAATCTCCCAAATTATTACTCTCGGTGGTGGCGCCAATATGCCTGGCCTCAGTGAGTACTTAACTGAAACATTACGACTGGCAGTCCGTCACAGCGATCCTTGGCAATATATTGACCCCAAAGGATTACCCTTGCCCTCTGATGCCGACAAACCGATGTACAGCACCGTTGCCGGCCTAGGTCTGGCTAATTATACCGAGGTATTCAGCGCATGATTAATTTGCTGCCACCAGAAGTAAAAAGTAGTTATAATTATTCGCGGCGTAATGTTGGCCTACGTCGTTGGCTTATCCTGTTTTCGCTGGCACTTGTTGGTCTCGGTGCGATTATTACTTTTGGTCTCTTGAGTATGCAGCAATCAACCACTCGGTATCAGAAACAAATTGCCGCTACCGAAGATTTATTTAAACAAGAAAAGTTTGCCGAAACACAAAAGCAAGTCAAAGACATAGACAGTAGCTTTAAGCTTGTCGTTAAAGTTCTCGGTAATGAAGTGCTGTTTTCTCAGTTATTGCAGCAAATAGCGGTTGCTGTGCCTGCAAAGGCGAGTTTAACTGGACTAACCATAAATCAATCACAGAGCGCGCTCGATATTTCGGCCACAGCTGCAGACTATGCAACTGCCACGCAAATACAGGTAAACCTCAGCGATCCAGCTAATAAGATATTTAGTAAAGCCGATATTGTCAGCATTAGCTGTAACAGCCAAGGTGGTGCAGTAGCTGCGGCTGGGCAGAGCGTATACCCCTGTAACGTCAGTATCCGCGCACTTTTCTCAGCTAACAACCCTTACCTGTTTGTGAATAGTAAAGGCCTCAAAAAATGAGCAGTAAACGTCTGTTTTTGGTCCAACTAGTGTTAATTGGCGTTGCTGTTCTCGCCCTCTTCGGTGGTGTCTATGTCGCTAATAGCTTGCTTACAAAAAAATCCCATGATCTCGTCGCGCTTAAGTCTAAGAGTTTAGCGCTTGAACAAGAACATCAGACGCTAGCCACGTACAAAAATGAACTTAAGAAATACACTGAGCTCCAGTCGATCACCCGAGCGGTCGTACCTGAAGATAAAAATCAAGCTCAGGCCGTTGGTGAGATCGTTAAGATAGCTGCAGCCAACAACATCAATTTAGCGTCTATCACCTTCCCGGCTTCTACACTCGGCGCCACAAAAGCAGGTGCTACTGCCGGTGCAAGTGGCACTGCTCCACCGACAGCCGCAGCAGGTGCCGCTAATCTCAAAATGGCTGGTTTGTCTCAGCTGCAGCCCGTCAAAGACATTCCTGGCGTCTACTTGTTGGTCATTACCGTCCAAGGCGATCCGCAACAATCTGTCCCGTATAGCCGCTTCATTGCTTTTTTGCGCGATCTCGAGCATAACCGCCGAACAGCTCAAGTTAGTAACATTACTCTGTCACCAGATTCCGAGAATCGAAATAACTTAACTTTTAGCCTCAGCTTAAACGAGTACATAAAACCATGACCGCACCATCACTCAACATTAAATCAGTTAGAACATCGGCTATCGATTTTATTCAAAAAATTCGACCGTACAGCTTAGCAATTTTCTTAATCCTCGTTGGCTCACTGTACGGGTTTGTCCTGTTCCGCATTCATGCGCTTAATGCCGCGCAACCTACTGCTAATTCAGTTTCTAGTCAGATACAAGCTGCTAAAGTTCCTCGTATTGATCCTTCAGTGGTGAAACAGCTAGAATCCCTCCAAGATAACAGCGTCAGCGTCAAAGCCTTATTTGACGAGGCGCGTAGCAACCCGTTCAATCAGTAGTCATAGTCTTTACTACTTGCGAATTAGTGTTGGCTCATAGCTTCACGAGCGGCTAGTACTTGTTGGGCGCGGGCAGATGGGTCTGCGCAGTATGGGAATGAGAATTTACTGTGTTCACCCGCTGTTTCCGCGGTAACAGTACCATAATTAAACATCTGTTGAAGCATACCTTTTTTCTCGGCAGTTACATCTTCTAGTTTATTGAGTGGAAGTTGGCTTTGTTGTTTGTTAAACAAACTCGTTTGCTTGATTTGCGTCAGGCTATCGCTACTCAGGATCCACTGATTACCCCAGTAAACTTTGTTAGCTATAAATGTAAATACGATCATTATAAGTGCCATTATTAGAAATATAATAAATCCAATAGCAGTTAGTTGGCTCTTATTACCGGGTGATAGTGATGGCAGTACTACAAAGAGGAGCATAGCCAAGGCCAACAGTACGAGGGCGGCAAACGTAAACATTGCCAGCAGCCCAAAGGGATGACGCTTAATGTTAAACAGTTCTTTTTCACCCGCTTGCATGACCTCCAGTGGGTTACCGGATGATGTCTGTTGCGGTGGTAGTCCGGGTTCGTTGCTTGGGGAGGTAGTTTCAGGATTCATCAAAAATAATTATAACAGTTCTGGTTGCATTGCAGGAGATTGCTTTCTGCCCAGATGCTGATAGGTTTTGGCTGTTACTTTGCGCCCTCGCGGCGTGCGCTCTAGTAAACCAATCTGCATAAGATACGGCTCATAAAAGTCCTCAATAGTGCTACGCTCTTCAGCGGTAACGGCTGCGAGCGTCTCTACACCAACCGGTCCACCATCGTAGCGGTCAATAATAGCTTCGAGTAACATTCGGTCGGCGGTATCCAGTCCGAGCTCATCAACATCGAGCAGTTCGAGCGCCTTATAGCTCAGCGTCGTATCTATAATTCCATCACCGTTAACGTCGGCATAATCACGAACTCGCTTTAATAAGCGGTTAGCAATACGCGGCGTTAATCGTGACCGACGCGATAACTCTTCAGCAGCATCCTTATGTATCTCGACATTAAGAATCGTGGCGGCTCGTTCAATTATCTGCTGGATTTCATTTGGCTTGTAGAACTCTAAGCGGTGAATCATCCCAAAACGGTCGCGCAATGGCGCCGCGAGAGTACCCGTCCGCGTAGTGGCACCGATAATCGTGAACTTCGGTAAATCGAGGCGTAAACTACGTGCCGATGGGCCTTTGCCAAGCATAATATCGAGCTTAAAATCTTCCATGGCGCTGTAGAGCACCTCTTCCACATTGCGGTTCAGGCGGTGTATTTCATCGATAAATAAGATGTCGCCGTCCTGCAAATTTGTAAGTAAACTTGCAAGATCGCCAGCACGCTCGATAGCCGGGCCGCTGGTAATGCGTATCTGAGCGCCCATTTCATTGGCAATTACGCTGGCCATGGTTGTTTTACCGAGCCCTGGCGGACCATGCAGCAATACGTGGTCAAGCGGCTCGCCGCGTTTTTTGGCAGCTTCTATCGACAATTTGAGGTTTTGCTTCAGTCGTTCTTGCCCGGTATAGCTGGCAAAGTCACGTGGTCGTAACGTTACTTCTAACTCGACTTCCTGAGGTTCATCCGGTTCAGCACCGGCATTTACAATGCGATCAATCATTATCTACTAGTATACAGTAGCGGAATGATTATGGTACGTGAACGGGGCTCCAGCAAGTGCGCAGATCTCGATCGAGGGTTTGCAGTGCAGCCTTGTCCTCGTCGTCGAAAGCAAAATCAAACAGTTGTAAGTTTTCGATAATCCGGCTCGGCGTAATTGACTTCGCAAGCACCACGGCGTCTTGCTCAATACACCAGCGCAGCATAATTCGCGCATAACTTTTACCGTGCTTCTCGGCTATTTCCGTGATTGTTGGGTCGTCCATAACTTTGCCGTGTGCCAGCGGCGAATACGCTTCAATTTTGATTCCCTCTTGGCGGCAATACTCAACGAGCTCAGGTTGCTGCAAAAATACGTGTAGCTCTACCTGGTTAACTGCCGGAGTAATGGTTGCATACTTCTTCATTTCTTCGAGGTGGCGCACCGTGTAGTTACTGACACCGATGGCTTTAACCGTATCACCTTGGACGAGCTCTTCAAGTATTTTCCAAGCTTTTCTGCGCAGTACCGTCACTGGAAAATGTAGCAGTAACAGATCAACATACTCAGTTTGCAAATTTTTGAGTGATGCTTCAAGGCTTTTTTGGAGGTGCCGCTGGCCGTAGTTCTTGAGCCAAATTTTGGTCGTGATAAACAGTTCCTCTCGAGGTAAGCCGCTGGCTTTCCAAGCAGAGCCGAGCATGGTTTCATTGCCGTAAATTTGAGCTGTGTCGAAGTGGCGGTAACCAGCATCAATGGCAGACTGGAAACCTTCTGCAAACTGCGTTTCGTCTTTCACCTTCCAGAGGCCGAGCCCGATTTGTGGTATATGCACGCCACTGGCGATTTCGATAGTTGGAACAGCCATTATTTACTCGCCAGTGCTTGTTTTATACGCTCAGCAGTCGGGAGAGTTTTATCAACACCTTCTAATGCCTTCATAGCGTCTTGCGGGGAGAAGCCAAGCGCAGCTAATGCTTCAGCCGCTTCATCGCCCATAATCATGGTGTCACTTTGTAATAATCCAGTGCTGGCGAGGTCAACACCGCTCAGGCCTACCTTGTCTTTTAGTTCTACTACAATACGCTCTGCTACTTTTTTACCGACGCCATTGGTTTGTTGTATAAATTTTACGTCACCACCAGCTATTGCCTGTCTAACGGATTGTGTCGTACCGATACTTAACACGTTAAGTGCCATCTTAGGCCCCACGCCGTTCACTTCGAGCAGCTGTTCAAAGAGTTGTTTGCTGTCCTGGGTTATAAAACCAAATAAATCATGCGATTGTTCGCGGATGTGCTCGTATATATACACTTTGGCCGACTCGCCGCTTACTAATCGACCGTAATCTTCGGTTGGTACGAGCAAGCCATAGCCTACACCACGCACATCTAATACAACAACGTTAAGTAGTTTTTCGGCAACTATTCCAGTCAGTGTAGCTATCATCAAATTATTATCGCACAGTCATCGAATAGGTTATAGCCGCAGCCAGCGCATCAGCAGCGTCATCAGGCTTTGGGACTTCTTTGAGTTGTAGAATAACTCGCACCATCTCTTGCATTTGCTTTTTATCAGCCTTGCCGTATCCGGTAATGGCCTGTTTGATCTGCATTGGCGTATATTCATATATTTCTAGGCCTGACTGCATGGCACAGAGCAGTACGACGCCCCTTGCTTGCGCAACCGTCATGGCAGTGGTCACATTACGAGCGAAGAACAGTTTTTCTACAGAAATATGTGTCGGCTTCGTTTCTTTGATGATCTCTGTCAGTTCATCGTAAATAGTTAATAAACGCACCGCGTCATTTTCTTTGACTGGTGTTCGTATAACGCCGGCGTCGACCAGCTTGAGTTTACCCCGCTCATAGTCAATAACCCCAAAACCGAGTATACCCGTACCGGGGTCGATGCCTAATATTCTCATAATCCGGAGAGTTGCAGTATTTCTTCAGGCTGTTTGGTGGCCAGACTTTCTATGCTTAGATGGGCATTTTTTTGTAGTGCCGTGCTCACAATATAGGTTCCGACGCGGTATAACACCCATTTTCTATCGCCGACTGGGTCATAGAACTTCCATTTAGTACGGTCGTAATCCAGTGGTAATTGCATGACTTCTTGGAACCACTCATTGATACTTACTGGGTAATTGCCCCAGTCCGGGCGTGTGCCAACACGTAGCATTTCGAAGACGGTCGCGGCGCCTTCTTGAACTGCCTCAGTTAGCGGAGCCGCCGTGCGTTGCTCCCCAGTAAACCCCTGCGCAACATGGAATGACTCGTGGAACACCGAAGCCTTGAGACTTTTTTCTTTAGCCTCTAACGAAGTTTTGAAAAATGGGTCATACGCAACGGTTATTGCGGAGCTGCTTGGCGTGAAGCCACCTGATGCTGTCCCTGGCACAATCCAACTGGTATCGATATTAATCGTTATGGTATCCGGCAATTGGGGCAATCGCTTGCGAGCCTCCTGAAACCATTCAGAGCACCGATCATGTACATACGATTCAAGCTGATCGTATATTTTTGGATCAGGCATTAGCGTAGGCATGCTATCCTAGCAACTCTTCTGGAATATCAAAGTTTACATGCGTGGCAGATATATCGTCATTGTCTTCAAGGGCATTCATCATACGCATGATTTTGCCGGCGGTTGCTGCATCGGTAATCTCTACGGTGTTATTTGGCACATACGTCAGCTCAGCTTCAGTCACTTTGATGCCGGCTTGGTTCAGTGCATCACGTACTTTTGCAAGTTCTTTAGGGTCGGTAAAAACTATCGACTCATCGCCTTCCTCTTGCACATCTTCAGCGCCGGCATCGATTGCTGTCATGATCCAATCATCTCCAGTGGCTTCAACACGGATCATGCCTTTATGATCAAATTGGAAAGCAACGGCGCCTTTTTCAGCAATACTGCCGCCGTGCTTAGAAAATGCCAACTTCACTTCGGGATAGGTACGGTTAATGTTATCGGTTGCGCATTCAACCATTACGGCGACTCCGCCTGAGCCATAGCCCTCGTACATAATTTCGGTCAGTTGAGCAGCGTCCTTATCTTTAGCCCGGTCAATCGAGCGCTGGATATTCGCTGATGGCATATTGAAAGCTTTGGCACGGTCAATGGCTAAGCGCAGTGCAAAGTTAGTATCTGGGTCAGTCCCGCTACGGGCTGCAATCGCAATCGCATTACCTAATTTAGTAAAGACAGCGCCACGAGCTGCATCTTTAGCACCTTTTTCGCGTTTGATTGTAGACCATTTACTGTGTCCGCTCATGCCAACATTCCTCTATATTTCGGTTCATTTCTATCTGTTATTGTAGCAGGTTTTTGACCCCTTGTCTTGTGCATGAGTACGATAGTTAACATGATAATTATCACATAACTCGTGATGAGCGCAGGCAGCGGAAAGCCAATTCCGTTTATAAAAACACCGGGAACGCTCGCCAAAATATGGGCGGTATCGAGCATATAATTGAGCATAAGTACTGCCGGCCACGCAAACCAGCCGGCGATTGATCCTAAATACATACCAGCCAGTCCTGCAATAGCTCCCAAAAGCATAGCGAGCGGCACAAGACTCACTACTAACACATTTGCAAGCAGGCCAATCTTGGACATTTGCCCAAAAATAAACAAAATAAACGGTAGCGTAAGAAGTTCTGCGCAAAGACTTTCGAGAGCAATACTCATAATTAGCGAATCATGCCATTTACCAGGCCATCGAGCTTGAATCAGCGGGCCAAGCACCATAACCCCGTAAAAAGCTAAGAAGCTTAAATACCAACTCAGGTCACTCCAGATATATGCTGGGTTCGCCCAGGCGGTAATGACCGCAGCTAGCGCGAGCAAGTTACACGGCTTAAAAGCCCGCCCATAATAGCCGGCAGCTATGCTCAGCAGACTAACAATTGCTGCCCTTACAATAGAAGCGCTATTGCCGGCAATCAGTAAAAATACGCCAATTAATAGCACCGATAGTAGCGTCGATATGCGCTTAGACCGCTTACCGAATACTTTCTTACTAGCCTGTAAGATAATTGTCAGGTTGTATCCAGAGACAGCAATGATATGCGTTAGGCCGACCTTCTGCAGATCGGTCTTGATATTGTCAGGTAACGTGGCGCGCTGGCCTATGAGCAGCCCCATAACGAATGGCGCTAATGGTTCGGGTAAAGCGTTCTGGGTACCGACTATAAACTTTCGCCGGAAAGAAGCGATTAAAGTGGGGTGTTCTTCAAGTACGCTGAGGTTCGCAAAGCTCATTCGAGCCTGATTGGCGCTGCGACTCGGGTACATTTTGCCGCTTATCGATATAACATCATTCTGAAAAACTGCGTTAACACCGTACCCGCTAACCAACATTTTACCGGGCAATATTATTCCGTTTTCCAGCGTTATGTTGTGCGCAGCAAAAGTCAGTTGTTTAGTTTTACCATAGGTAGCATCTTCGCTGGCAACCGCCGTAACAGTTATCTGGCGATAGAAAAGTGCGTCGTACGCCTGTAGTCGGTGTGCGTAAGCAGCACCGCGCCATAAGCCACAGCTCAGCCCAAAGAGCACAGCAGCTACTATTACCATGAAGCTACGATGAACACATGCGACCACAGCTAACACACCAAGTAGCAGGCACCATATACCTGGCACGACATACCCCCAATGTGCCACACCAATGCCTACTAAAATACTCAAAAACAGGCATAAATAAAGAGTACTCCGCTTGAACCGATGGCCTGGTGGGGAAAACAGTGCGGCCATTGAGTCAGTGTAAAAGTAAACTATTGCCGAACGCGAATAAGTTAATAAAAAGTTAATAAGAAAAGGAGCCCCGAAGGGCTCCATATGGAAAACTTACGATAAAGTGGGATTAGCTGGTAGTGTTGCGATGGCTGTTTGTGCCGCCGCGCTTTGCCGCTTCTGTGTGGCCGGCTGCGCCACGTGAACTGGTGCCACTGCTCTTCTGCGACTTCGCGCCACCTGCTTTGCCACCCATGCTCTGTATCTTACGAGCCTTCTTATCGTCCATTGATGCGAATCCTTGGTTTCCTGCCATGCGAACCTCCTGTGCTACATTAATAATGTATGCACAACTATAAATTTGTTAGGTAATTGTTACAGTGAAAAATCTGCTTGCTTACCTAGTGTATGGTTATGCTTATTATAATTATGAAAATATCTGTTGTTATTCCCGTCCATAATGAATCGGCCGAAGTTGAAGGTTGCCTTGAGAGCTTAAAAAACCAGCTCAGACCAGCGGATGAAATTATTGTGGTCGATAACAATTGCACTGACGACACAATTACTAAAGCGCGGCGCTATAACATCCATATTGTTAACCAAAAGAAGCAAGGTATTTGGCCATCGCGAACAGCCGGAAACAATGCGGCGACCGGTGATATTATTGCCTTTGCAGATTGCGACAGTCGCATGCCAGAAGAATGGCTGCAAAAGATCGAGCAGACATTTTTGAGTGACTCTACAATAATTGCCGTAACCGGCCCAGGTAAATTCTACGACAGCAATTATTTGGGCAATGCCCTTGCTTACTACAGCTATATGGTTCCATATTTTCTATTAGTTGGCAGTGCACTTGGCACGAGACCACTGTTTGCCTCTAATGCCGCAATGCGTGCTAGTGCCTGGAAAAATGTACGAAACGAAGTGCACAACGATTCAGATGCCGTCCATGATGATATTGATCTGACCTATCACTTGCTATGCCAAGGAAAGATTTATTACGACAAAAACAACCCAGTTTTAATTTCAACTCGGCCCTTTAAGCATCCATTGCTACTGATCAAGCGCTACAGCAAAGCACTCCACACTTTGCGTTTGCACTGGCCCAAGCAATCGCCGCGCAAAATCTACGAACAAAAACTGCGCCAGCGCTAAATGTGATATTTATCGCGTTGCCAATAATGCTTATGTTTCGTACTATTCGAATTAAGACACTATGGCAGAAAAACGAATATATGATGATGAGCAAAATTTTATAGGTGTTATTCCTGTTGTCGAATATGACACAAGTCTAGGAGTTTTGGCATTTGATTATACGAATACTCTTCGCAAAGTCTATAGCATAGAATGTGCCGCCGCGAATCATATTGAGCATAAAACTGAAGACGGCCGCTTGATTGGCCTGCTCTTCTCGGCAACTGATACCGAAATTCTCGATGAACTCGACAAACTAAACTTCCCACTATCAGTAACCGCCGGGCCTACACCCCCAGATGCAGAGTATTTTGATAAAACTTTTCTGAGTACGATTGGTGGCACTGGCATAGCATCGCCACATGAATACTTATACGAGATAGCTGGCGCCAAAAATAATGTACCTAAACAAATAGAAACCCTTTTAGGTTCATTTGCCATTCTCGCCGGTAACTATTTATTAGATTTATTTACCGATAAACCTAAATAAAAACACTGAGGTGCACCTATAGGCAGAATATGTTAATCACATACTATTGATGACTTACGCTTTAGTATTTATTTAGCGAAACAGTTTTGAGAACTTTGCGGTTATGTGGATTTCCGTCCGGAAACATGTCAATTAACGAGAGTGACGTAAGGTATATGTTTTCCCTCTTACGTACCCTAGCCTGTTTTTGCACGGTTATATGCGGGCGATAGCCATCGCCAATATAGGACGGCTCGTCAAATATCGCTCCACTGGCAGTCAGTGTAGTAATTAGTGCTGTGTGCAGATTTTCAAGGACTTCGGTAGGAACGACAAGCGAAACTGGCAGGTCATTTTTATCTCCGAACATTGCATCGTCACCGATTTCTACGTTAAAAGCTGCGTATTCTTTTGCAAACTTTTCTAGTGTCTTTACTAAATCGTCGACGCCAACAACCGTCGTGAACCTAGGCGCTACTGTTGTATGCAAAGGCCACTCGGATGCATCAAATACCAGACCATCCACTACTGGTTGTATGAGACTTACAATTACATATTTCTGCACAAAGTTTTCTGGCATACATGGTCCACTTTAGCATAATATTCGGCTATGCATCGGTCTGCTACAGCTGTTGGATTAAACACAATGAATCCAAGTTGCATTAAGTTTTTAATGAGTGCATAGTAGCAAGAGAGTGGCACTAGCCAAAAATTATGCCAAATTTAAACCCAGAATTACTCGAAATATCTGCCTTCATAAGCAGCCCGTTACCATTGATATCTGCAGCTCCGGCAGCTATTATCGCCGGTACATCTGCAGCCAAATCATTTACAATAGTCCATCAAAGCGAAATGGGCGTTCGTACTCGCGGTGGAGCACCTATGCTCAAGCCTGAAATAAGTAACCGTATATTGCAGGAAATCTGCGATGAGTTACCAGAGCGACGAATTCGATGCCTTTCACAGATTAACCAACTCCCAAAGGACGAGCGGCGTGAAAGAATAAATGAAAAGATTGATGAACTACCTGAAGAAATTAGAGAAGAAGGAATTTATAGAATCGTTGGACGCGGCGTTGTATGGTTGAGGCCTTTTATAGACCACGTACCTAAAATAAATGTCGCGGATCAAACGACTGTTATTAGTCCGTTTGAACTTGAGAGCGAAGAAGACACTCAAATGTTGGTTACACCCAGCGTAACGTGGCGAGTGCGGAGTGATTTCGATAACCCGTTCAAAGCGCTATTCAATATAAATAACGAAAAAGAATCACGGCTCAAAAACAAAACTCAAGAACTTGAGCAGACAGTTGAGTGGATATGTAGCGAAGGACTAGGGCTAGTATTAGGAGACTGGACATATCAGCGATTAAAGAAACTCAGCACATCTGATAAAGCTGAAATTACCAGAAAGACCAAAGAGTTGTGCGACAAGGATATGCTTAAATATGGCACTCAAATTGAGGCCGTTCGCCTTAAACCAAGTGCCAGAACTGCTGCCGAAAGACTCGCCCAAGCTATCGAAAAGAATCCTGATTCTGCAGATGCTGGAATCATTGGAGGCATTGCCACTTCTCGAAGAGTCGGTAGACGAGTAATGCAACTCGTCCCTCCATCAGCGCCTCCAGACGCAGCTGCTTAGTAATAGGCTTTGTGTATGAATTAACTCAGTGTCGAGTAGCTGGCTTCAAGCGCCGTGCAATATAGAGCAGTGTTCCGGCAGCTAAAGTAGTAAATCCTAATGACACAAATGGTTGGGCAGCAATAAGCCCGAAGCCAGTGTTAGGTGTCTTGGGTGGAGTATCGGCAGGCTTAGAAGCAGCAGCTGCAACGGCAGCATCAACTTTCGTGACAGTTAGCACGATATCGTTGCCACTCCCACCTTTGTAGGTCACTGTATAGGTAACGCCTCCGCTGATAAAGCTCGCTCCCTCTCCTAAGCCTTTAAATGTTCCTGTGACCGTACCACCACCATTATTTTTGATAATAGTAAACGTATTACCTACAGTCGGAACAAATCCATTAACTAGTGGTGTATCTAAGGTGCCTCCCGAAACATCTACAGCGCCGTTAACAATGAGCTGATCATAACTTGTGCAGGCTGTTGTGCCGCCAATTTCAGCAGTATAGGTGCCATTCATCGTTAAGCTACTCATAGTTAAACATCCAGGACTATGGCCTGGAGCAATTGTTCCAGTATCAGCAAAAACATGAACCGCTCCTAATGTGCCCGTGCCTTTAAGTGTTCCCCCTTGAACATCCACATCGCCTATTTTACCGTCTACAATCAGTAGATCGCTTTCACTCTTAACGCCCATGCCCCATGTAAGACCATGAAAATCCTGACTTGCAGGAATAATCGTTGTTTGAGTAGTACCATCATTTGATTTATCACCAAAGAAACTGCTGAGTTCACCATCATATTGTTGTCCGTATGAGTGCATAGTTGTGTAATAACCACCGCTAATACTTGGGTCTAGTCCGGCAAGGAATGACTTCAATAATGATACTTTATTCGAGAGATTAGTATCGGTGACTAATAGTGGTTCCAGCGCTCGGTCGCCGATCTCTGTCATCAATGCAGCCCCTGTTTCTGCGACGTCTTCTACATAAGCCGCTTCAGCATAGCTCGAAATAAAACCATTGCCCGTCTGAAAACCTGCCGAACATCCCGCACTACCTTCATAACAAGTCGACCCAGCATAGTTAGCGTAAGTGAAACCATTAGGGTTATAACTCTGCCATGTTGCTTGGTTTAAGGCCTTTGGGCCGCCTCGTGTTTGAAAATCAAGTAAATGGATAAACTCATGCTGAATAAAACGCCTGTAGTAATCAGAGTTGTTGTAGCCTACATGATATACAATGCCGTAACCTTGGTAATACACACCAGCCACTTGGCCAGTTATGCCATTAGGGCCTGCAACGCCTGATGCGCTGACGAGGTACATTGTTTTATCCGATAGTCCTTGGATAATGTTTGTTGGCCATTTGGACATTTCTTCAATAAGCATTACTGAGTAGGCTTTAAGTTGCCCAAAATTTGCGTCAGTTGTAGCAGAACAGGTATTGCCATTGAGTGTTGCTGGAGCAGGACAGGCCAGTGATATAGTTAACCCATACTGGGAGGCAAATAATTGGTCGTCAGCTAGAATCTGGGCTACGGTAGTGTCCTGATTTAGAATACTAAGTCGTGCATTCAATGTAGCCACACTACTTTGGGTACCTGACCCACCTAATGCACCTACCTTAACAGTTGGTAACAATGCTCCGTTTACTCCTAAAAGTACGGCAAATAAAGCGATAGCTAATTTTTTTATTTTCACGTTTGGTTTTTTTCTTTACTAACTAGACAATAGCATTAGCATTATGAGAATGCAATGAGCTTTTCATATACTTCTGCGCCTAACAAGGCTACTGAAACTATCTCCTGTGACTAGTATTAGCGATTACTAATAAACGTAGCTAATTCGTTTGATACCTCTTGCTGGTCAGCTTCTCCATTTATTACGTGCACAAGATAATCTTGAGACATGGCTTCTATTGTTGGTAAGGCGTTCTTTCTGTAGCCATCTAAACGCTTTGTGATGTACACTTCGTCTTCTGCCACCAAAGTTGTTCTCCGCGCCCTGCCCGCTATACGTTCCGCCGCGGTTTCATCTGACACTTCAATGAGGCAAATAGCTAAAACTTTACCACCTACTCGCTCGATTGTTTCAGTGAATCCTGGCAATCGGTCAGCATATTGCGGATAACCGTCAACGATGACGGTTTGGTGAGGACTGCTCTCGATGCATTCCTCAAAAACTAAGCCAGGAAGATGCGATGGCACTGGCAATGCTTGCCTCAACTGCTCAGCATATTGCTTCAGTTCATCGCTATGTCGTGAAGGCTTATCGTGCAAAGCCCGTGCACGAAGTTCCTCTCCAATCGAGAAGTTATAGACATTTTCGAGCTGCTCAGCAGCTAATTTCGATGCTGTTGATTTACCCGAGCCTGGCTTGCCGTGTACGAGAAAAAGTTCTACTGCCATTTAAATAGTTATACCATAAAAGAGCCGTGGTCATAAATTGTGGATTATTTAGAGTTTCGAATGGTCTGCCACGATTGCCAGGTAGCCTGCAGTATCATCGCCGTTATCAAAAAACCTATGATTGGATCTGCAATCGGGAGTCCGATATAAATTAGGAACGCGCTCAGTATTACTCCAGCGCTCACTATGCCATCGGCGCGGGCGTGATTGCCGTCTGCAATCAGAGCCGGGCTATCCAAATGCTTGCCCGCTCGCCAGCGGATTACCGCTGCGATTTCATTGCCTGCTACACCTATGAGGCCGGCAATCATTATTGCCCAGAGGTGCGTTGGTGTCGACGGATGTATAATTTTATTGATAACTTCATATAAGGCTACTAGTGCGCTAATGAAAATGAACATGACGACGGCATAGCCAGCCCAGCGCTCACCTTTTTTACTTTTATAAAAGAATGCTAAGCCCAGAGGAATTGCAGTCAGTGCGTCGCCGCCGTTATGAATAAGGTCAGTTAGCAGTGCAATGCTGCCGCTGAAGCTGTACACAAACAACTGCAGCATTGATGCAACAAACAACACTGCAAAACTGAGGCTGACAGCTTTTACACCTTCTTTGGAGCGGATGATTGATTCATCAACTAACCCGTGGCTATGACCATGAGGTTCACCATGATTATGTCCGTGTGCTTGATCATGACTATGCCCATGGTCATGGTCTGCGTGGTCGTGAGGGTGCTCATTGTGCTCGGTGGGATGATTATTGGCCATAAGTATACTGTACTGGATTTTTATCGAAAGCTACTACACATGGATCGCAGCAGAGAAAATACGTTTTCCCGTTATACTCGCGAACCCTGCGCTTACTGCGAGCCGTTTTCTTATCGGTCATAACCTGCATGACGACGCAAAAAGCTTTGCTACCACTCATGTATTTAGTGCTCCATACCGTGCATAGAATTCGTATCCGACTGAACATTATAGCCCCAATCTTTCTGCCACTGTTGCATCTGTTTGATCTCTGTTTCCTGAGCTGCAATTATATTCGTAGACAGGTCTTTGATTTCCTGGTGCTTCGCATTTCCATTAGAGAGCTTTGCCATGGCTACAGCTGACTCGTGGTGCTTGATCATCTCTGCCATGAACGCTTTATCGTAAGTATTACCCGTTTTGCCTTCTAAGCTGGCAACCATGTGGCTCATGCTATCGGTGCTTTTTGCTGACGAGCTTGTCAGCGCAGTATCGTTTTTATCAAATGTTGTAGCGGCAATCGATACCAATAACCCGCCTGCTATAAACCCACCTATTCCGTATAATAATGATTTATTTACCATATAACCTCCTATTACCTTGATAACATTCTGTTGACTGCACCGACCAGCTCATCGGCCTTTTCGCCCTGTTCTTTGGGAGTTTTAGCGTTCGCTATGCAGTGCTTGGCGTGGTCGCGGAGCAGCTCTATTGCTACTTTGTCGAGGGCTGCCTGGGCCGCTGTAATCTGGGTCATAATGTCGATACAATATTTGTCTTCCGTTACCATTCGAGCAACGCCACGCACTTGGCCTTCCGCGCGCTTCAGTCGTACGAGGACTTGCTCTTTGTTATCGGCGTAACCATATTTGCTCATACTATTAGTGTCCTCCATGTAATTGCTTATGTATTAGGGCATGCCCTTTTCCTCTTTTAAGTAGGTATTCGTTTACCGGCACTGCTACAAAAAAAGCAATCAAAAGTGAGATCGGCATTGTCGCCCAAAATAGCGGGTTTACTAACCCTGCGTTCATGGCGCCTGGAATCAATGCCATTACCGCGTTATCGGCTAGTTCCATAGTAGCTATCGATACTGTGTCGGAAACCGCAACGACGGAGAGTGCTGCTGAAACTGTTAAGCCTGCCTTTAGTAGCGGCAGCATAGATAGGCTATAGCCGAACAAAAATGCCAGCGCGATAGATATGATAATCGTGACAAGATTTGTGAGGCCAAACGCCGTGCCTATAATGAGGCCGAGGATTTCACCAATTGCACAACCTGTTATGCAGTGCAGGGTTGCTCCAATTGCTACTTGTCGTATGTTTCCATCCATACCTAGATTGTATACCCCCATGGGGTATACGTCAATTCACCCTGTCACGTTTTAGCTTCAGTGTGAGTACTTCGTATTGTTATTAGGTGCAGTTATACTAATCCGCATGTGGTTTATATATGCACTACTTGGAGCCGTTGGTAAATCGTATGCAGGTTTTTTTCGTAAGAAAATTGCAAATAGCATAGGTGGGTCAACGTATATTTGGATCGGGTATTCACTTATTCTGCTCATAATGACGCCTTTTATGTTTGTACAGTTACCTGAGGTCCTCGACTCATTCACTAAATTTCCTGCGGTTGTTTTTGGGGCAGCATTATCCTACTTGGTAGCTACTCAGCTTAATCTGGAGGCGCTCAAGCGCGAAGATTTATCATATACAGCCCCGCTCAATGCCTTCGTGCCAGTTTTTACACTAGCAATTGCTGTGCCGTTTTTGAGCGAGACTCCACCAAAATTTGGCCTGATAGGAATTGCTCTCGTAGTGTCAGGGGCATATATAGTGAGCATTAAACCAGATCGCGTGAGTTGGACTGATCCGCTCAAGCGCCTACTGACAAGTACAGGCGCGCGATTGAGTTTGGGAGTAGCGCTCTGTTATGCAATCAATACTATTCTTATGAAGATACTCACAAACCATCATTTCAGCGCATTTGTTGTTCTATATGTCACGACTCTGGTGGGATGGCTGCTACTAGTTAATGTGCCAATTTCACGTCGTAATGAGCTCAAAGCGATCCGACCATCTGATAAAATAGCCGTTCTCGGCGGAAGTCTCAGTTCATTCGCAGGCAGCTTCTTTCACATACTTGCGCTCGCAAATACTTTCACGAGTTATGCGACTGCAGTTCGCCGCTTAGACGCAGTAATTTCAGTTATGCTCGGGTGGCGCTACTTGGATGAAAAGAATATTCGCATTAAGCTCGCGGGGAGCATCATAATGACAGTTGGCGCTGTAATTATCGCTGTTTCATAATTGATTAAGTAATAAAAATTTGTTCCACTTTCTCCTCATTAGCTCATTGGCCCCAAGTGCGGCTTGGCGTGCTTTCGCTAATTGAATGCACAAGATGAGGGGCAAAAGCGTAAGTGGTATGCACTTGATCCTCATTTTGATTGTCTACTTGTTAATGAGCGTTCGGAAATATTTCTATCTCTACGAAGCCTATATTTAATATCATTTTAGGGTGTATAAGTCAATAATTTTACATCGGTGGGATCACTCACTTTTCTGCCTTGGGCAGATTTTACGAGCGCTCTAAATTAGGTCCAGTAGATCTTCTGCCGCTGACTATTGAAAATGCAGGTATCGATTACCTTACGCTACATGTGATTAGTATAACTAATACTAAAATTAAATTAGACTAGCTCATCAGGTTGATTGCGATCACCCAGTCTAATAAACTCATCATTTGGATATCGAGGCACAAGATGTACATGCGCATGCATCACTACTTGGCCTGCAGCCTTACCTACATTGCTAAATATATTATAGCCTGCAGGGCTAAATTGGGCATCGACTATCGTTTTAACTGCTTTACTGAGCTCGAGGATCGCGTTAATCTCACCGTTGTTTAGTGCGAAATAATTCTCCCGATGGGCTCTGGGTATAACTAACGAATGACCAGGTGCGACTGGTTTAAAATCCCATATAGCATAAGCTAACTCATTGGCAGTAATCAGACTATGACTTTCGTAAGTATCCACTGGACAGAATACACATTCAGTAGTAGTTGGCATGAATCAATCATAACAAACAAATACTCCCTAAAACAGCGGGGCTGTACTCATGAGGGTGTTGGAGTGCCACAATAGGCACTATCGCAACGATGATTCAGCAAATAATACAGGTAGAAAGCACGTATCTCTTCCAGTGGGAACAACTTTAGTACCTAAAGTAGCTTCTACGGCTGTAGGAACGGGATATTTGTTTTCATAGGGTATATTGACATACTTGACGCATATCCTATTAAACCTTGATTCAAAGTCAAGCCCTTTTCCGCCCCTAGCCCTTAAATGGACATCGTACTTCTTTGGCTGAACATATACTTGCTTGACAAATTTTACGCCTAGATTTAAAAGTTTTACCATTTTAAGTCTATCTTCAGTACTGTTCCAAGGCCCTACAACGCTTCGTCCTCTCTCGAGTCGTTTTATTTGCTGATCTGGTGCATAATATGCTTTTACTACCCATTCCTTGCTGTTAAGCGCAGCGACAGTAGAATCATAACCCTCAACAAGCTCAGTGTATGGAATAACAGTTTTCAAATACTCCCTGGTATCGCGTGGTAGGTTAGGCAACATAGGATCATTTTCATTGTGGATAGCAGCAAAAATTGCTTTGGATCCGAGTGCAGAATAACCTCCTGCACTTATAATTTTTTCATTTGCTAAGCCGTATTGAGCTAGCAAAGAGGGGCTAATGTAACCTCCATTATTCAACACTAGAAAAAACTCGCTCCAATCTGAAATCTGTGGAGTGTTGAACCGATCGATAACAGTTACGAGGTACCTTCCATCACTTTCTAGTTCGATGAGCTCTGCCATTCGTTCTACATTTGCAGTGTAAGGACTCAGGCCAACGCTCTCTGCTATTATTGCGATCCGGTGTACCTCTTTTTTGTCGTTTAAGGAGTCAAAATAACGGACATACGCGCTCGGTGTGCTGATGCCATACGGCGGATCCAGTGAATACGCTTTTTGCTCTGCTGTCATAAGCGCATCTGCGCCATCTGGAATGTTTATTTCATTGACTTTTAGAGTATCTGTTTCATCGATAATTGAGTCTATGCGCCAAGAAATCGGCGTAGTTGGATGCAATTTGCCAGCAAAGAAATTATAGTTTGATTCTATCGCATCACCCAACTCTAAAATAGCTTCGCCGATTCGATAGAATTCTTGTTTGTATTCATAAGGGAGTGTGAGTGGTTCCGCTGCAACTCTAAAAGTGGGTCTGGCTTCCTGATCATTCCCATAAAATGGTCCCAAATTAGTTAAGACGGCATAGGCCATATTTGCCGATTCTAACAATTCTGCTGGCGTCTTGCCTGAGGTATACATTTTGAAAACTATATCAGTTAATGATATTGTTTTCAAGTCAAATTGGAATTCTTTACAGGAGAGAATAATTTTGCAGCGCTGCCATATGTTGTGTATGCTCACGCAATCACTGTGTTTTGCACCGGCTTATTTACGGCTCTATGGCTGAAGAAGATTACACTTGCAAAGACAGAAAACAAACAATTAGCATTAACGGTTTTTGGAGTCCATTCATCAGCAGCACTATTAACGTTCACTCTTTCTAATTTAGCTTGGCTCTATTTTTATGAATCCGCTAGCTTTCGCGATTTTTGCCACACTACCATACATAAGTTGGACGATTATAGTTCGCCATAAGAACTTAAAGATACTTACTCTTATAGCTTTTGGCATTTTTTTGTGGATTTTGTTGCACGCATGGAATTGGTACAAAGTTTTTACTTTCAAACCTTAATCTCAAGCTCGGTCGAGCAAGATCCAGTGGGATCACTCGCTTTGCTCGCTCTAAATTAGGCATGTCACTGGCATGCCTAATTTACGAACCTGTTCTGTAGTCCATTGAACCAACCAAATAAAAAACGCCAGCTCTGCTGACGTTCTTTATTTGGAGGGCCCAGTGGGACTCGAACCCACGACACCCTGCTTAAAAGGCAGGTGCTCTAACCGGCTGAGCTATGGGCCCAAAAGTTTGAGTACTTTTGTCTTATTAACTCCTTACATTATCCGTATTTTGGTCAAATTGTCAATGCGGCTGGCGTTTACTTGTGTTTGCCGTGCTTGTCATCGCGGTGGTGTTTTGGCCGCTGCATCCATACTGTAAGCAGCGAGACGGTCGCTGTAAGGCCCACAATATAGCCCTGTGCTTGCTGGCCTTGGTTCCAGTAGGTTGTATTCATTATGTCCGTTCTCAATGATTCCGGCAGCAGCGGTACGATTAACAGCGCTGCCAATACTCCGACGCCGAGGGCTGGCAATATATTCAGAACAAGTCTGCCCTTCCCTTTTACGGTTCTTATCATAAATAGGATTGTAAGAACTGCCGGTAGCGATAGGAGCGCAATTTTTATTGTATTGCTATCGGTTGGTGCGTTAGGGTTATGAGCAGAAAAAATTTGTGTCAGGGTTGTTACGTCTGCTGAAGCAAACTGCATCAAAACAGCGCCTAAACAAAGACTCAAAAAGACGAGGGCTCCATGCACGCGCAATACAGTCAGCACTATTGCTGGCACAAGAACTAATGCTGCGAGAATAATAACGGGGGTCATTACCCCTAATCATACCATAAGCGAATTATTGGGTTTTAGGCGCCGACTTTATCTTTACGTCGACCAGCTTTGGCCACCAATTCGGCGTGTTCAATTACTTTACAAGCTACATTTGCGCCCGTTACTTTTTCTATACCAAACCCGGGGCTGGAATTTACTTCGAGTACCAGTGGCCCGCGTTCGCTGCGCATCATATCCACGCCGCAGATTGGTAGTCCCATGGCCTTGGCTGCCTTTTGGGCAGTTTTGCGTTCCTCTGGTGTCAATTTAACAGCTATGCCTTCAGCGCCTTGATGTAAATTTGAGCGGAAGTCGTCGTCAAGACTCTGGCGCATCATACTCGAAACTACTTTGCCGTTAACCACGAATGCTCGTATATCAACACCGGCACTTTCAGCAATAAATTCTTGGACTACAAAGCTCACACTCTCCACATAAAATGCCTGCATAACGGCTTTGGCTGCTTTACGAGTTTCAGCAAGTACCACGCCGTTGCCATGCGTACCACGAGCGACTTTGATAATAACCGGTGCTCCACCAACCTGTTCCAAGACTACATCCAGATCGGCTTCTTCGCGGGCAAAGACCGTCTTCGGGATGCCAATCCCAGCTTTGGCCATAAGTTGCATGCTACGCAGTTTATCTCGTGAGCGGACGATTGCGATTGAACTAGTTATGGTTGGAACGTTTTGCATTTCAAATTGCCTGACTATAGAAGTACCGTATTTTGTTAAGCTCGATGCGATACGAGGGATAACAACATCAACGTCTTTAACTTCTTCACCCTTATAGTGCACAGCAGGATTACCGCGCTCGACAGTCACATAGCACTTGGCGTAATTTATGACGCGCACCTCATGCCCACGTTTAGCCGCCTCTTCTTTAAGACGCCGCGTGGAGTAGTTGCCCGGCCCTTTCGATAAAATAACAATTCTCATGGATTAGCCTAGCTTACGCCTGTTGACGCTTCAATTCAACCTGTAATTTCGCATGCTTTTTTTGCTCGGCATCGATGAGTGGCTGGCCCGTAGAAACATCTACGAGGAATTTTCGATTAAGTAGACGCCGACCGAGTAATACCGGATAGATTTTACTACTTCTATTTGCCAAACTAAAGGTGCTTTTAATTCGTCGGCCTTTCACTAAAACACGGAGTACTACTACATACCGCATCTCTTTTTCGCCAAATGAATTTGCTATTCGCGTGCGTTTAAATTTACCGTGTGGTAACGAGATAACTGTTCCAGTGTAATATTCATTTTTAGGAGCAAACAATGTGAAAGATAACCCATCCATATTTTCAATAATATTTGTTGCCCACACGCTCGATAGATCAGCTCCTGTATCGATTTTGGCCGGAATGCCGCGAGCTGAATCATCCAAAAAATCAATCCGCTCAGCCCGGCCAATAATTGATAGCTCTTTGTGTAATGAATTGTCTTGCATAGTGTAGTAAATTGTTTAAAATTCTTGTATAGTATATAACAAATGAATACTTTAAGCAACGAAATATATAACTATTACGTAGACCACCTCACAGAGCTGCCTTTAGACAAGCAGTTCCATTTCGCGTCCCGGCTGTATCTATGGTCAGGCGATACAGCCATGCAAAAGTGTCTTGGTGATTTTAAGAACGAATTTACATTTAACGATCAGCCTCAGCACGCTGTACAGGAAGTACTGCGGCTAGCAAAAGAGTCGCCAAATTTTGGATCCAAAAATGCTGGTGAGCTTCGCAGACAATACTTTGAGCGCTACCCAATGCTTAAACAATATGTATCGGTGTTATTTCGGATATGTTTTATGCAAACTATTTACGATATAAATGCCCGCCAGTTGTTTGGTGAATGTTTTCCTCTGTCCGAAGTCGAAACTATGCAGCGATCATTAGTAGCAGATACTGAAGCAATTGCCATCTTGTCGACTCATGCCATAAATTTTTTGTACTTATACGAGCGCCTCATAAAACAAGATGATGCAAGCCTTTCACCTCAGCAATTTTTGGAGATTGGCGAGTCGCAGTATGATTTAGAAAATCCCATACATATTCAGCTACTTATTTACCTCTACACGCACTGCATTATAGGCGAATCGCTCTTTTATTCCCGTAGTTTGCCAAATCAATTTAGAAACACATACCAGCAAATGATTGTTTCGTTAGAAAAACTTATTGCAGCTAACTACGACTCAGTTAACTTAGATAATAAATATGAGTTTTTGGTGTGCTGCCAGATGGTCGGACATACAACCGATTTGTTGGCTCGTATCAATCATGAAGCAGCGTTATCGGTTTCAGATGATGGGCATTTTATAATCGACAGACATAATCTGAACCCTCAGATTACGAACAGCACGCTCGATAAATCCGAGCACCGCAATGTGCTCTGTATTATGGCAAATACACCTATGCGAACTACTAAAAACTAGCTGCTCAGTAAGTTCCTGAAGTAAGTCCCGAGCATTGCCGATTTTTCGTCTAGGAATACCCCGCTAGCGAGTTGTGGTTGGGAATTAATTTCTAAGAAATAATGTTTATTAGTATTTTTATCGAATATAACATCGACACCAGCGATTTCATATTCGCAGGCCTTAGCAAAAATACGAGCATCACGAACAACTTCCGCTGGAAATTCGTCGAGTGGAATAATTGAGGCAGTTGCGCCTTGAGACGTATTATTCAAATGTGAGCCGTCGATTCCTTTGCGCTTAATAATCATCGTTTGATTGCCAACTAATAGCACTCGGTAATCGCCGTCGTTCTCTATAAATTCTTGAGCCATAAAATCCATATGTTCGTTGCCATGGAGTATGCTCAGTAACTCGTCTTTGCTCGCAACCAAATAATTATTGTTGCCGTGTGCACCTTTTACGTCTTTTACTATCGCCGGATAACTTAAATGCTTTTCAATCAAATCGGGTAAGTACTTTACGCTTGCGCTAACTGTTTTAGGTATAGGTAAATTCATGTCTACAAGCTGGCACATTTGAGCAATTTTGCCGACTGCTCGGCGATTCGCATAGGCAGTATTCACCGTCGGAATGCCTTTTGCCTGCAGGTACTGCGAAGCTGTGGCTGCAATATTTATTGCTGAGGCGAGCTTGCCGCGAAACCATACTAAATCATACTCAGACAAGTCGAGGGAATCTCGCATATTGAAAAGTTGCACAGAATCATTCTGTATAACGTAGCCAATCTCATCTAAATGGCAAAAATCAGCGCGGGATACGATGTCAGATCCTATTGCTTTATGTGAATACGCAGCCATAGCTTCGACCACAGCAGTTTCATTTGTATCTTTTTTGCTACTACCAATGACGAGAATTCGCTTCATATACTGTTATCTTACACGGCTGACGAGGAGTTCTGCTTCAGCAATATCCCACTGTTTTGCTAATTTACGAATACCTGGCAAATCGGTATTACGCTTTGCTTCTTTACCCATTGCGTCCCAAAGGCTAATGCGTTGGGGACGGCGGTTAACTTCGCATAATTTATCAACGACTTTCCCGGAAGAATCTCTTCCTCGCATAACGTCAATCGCTATAACATTACTACCACTGCCTGCAAGCTTCGAAAGCACTTCGTGCACTCGGTCAACTATCGATTTCATCGTATTCGGGAGCGTATCGGGGTCAATATAAGCGCCGTATACGTCATTTTTTAGCATATCGTTTTGTTCGGGGTTGATTCGGGCTATTGCACCTATAGCTTTACTGCCAATTGAAATAATACGAATATTGTGGGTTCCGGTTACGCCGAATTCTGGCATACCCTCTGAACTGTCTACATATTCCTGCACAAGATAGCCACCAGGCTGTGGCTCGGAGCATTGCGAGTGCTTTTCGCGGAGCTCTACACCTTTTCCCGCCATACCGGTGACTGGTTTAACGATGACTCTTGAGCCAGGCGTCGCAGCTACTGCTTCAGCAACATCTTCATGTGACACAACGACTGTGATGGGGTGTATTTCCGGCGCTAGCGCGAACACATCTGCTTTATTGCGTAAAAAATCATTGAGTGCGGGCGCGTGTACCAGTGCTGGTCGGTTCACATCGTTATATAAATCTGCTAGATCCGGATTCTTTGGCATAGTTAAATCTCTGACAACTTTTACCGCAGCATGCGCAGCTAATTGACTATGCTCTGCATCCGTGACTGCTTCGAAGGTCGATGTATCAGCGTCATAACTTACTTGCGAATGGGCAAAACAGGCCGTAAAACCTAACGTATGAATTTCGTCGCTGAGTCCTTGGTATCGGACCTTGCTTCGTTCATAATTATCAGGATTTATCTGGGGTAACAGTATTGCAATATCGTATTGAGCTGTAAAAGGCATGAATATAATGATAACATATTTTTAGCCATTTTTCAACGGAATTACTGTGCAGCGTGGGTAACACGGCTGTAAACAATATAAAGAACTGCGAGCACGATCATCGCGACACTAATAAGCAGAGGGATAAAACCGGATTGGTTTTGCGGGAAACGGACCATAGTGCTTACATAATAAACTGTTTATGGCTAAAAACGAATTTGTGCTTAGAAAAGCTTCTTTTTGCTGCTGGTTGCGGCAAACTCTTGGAGGAGCTCTTGTTGTTTTTTGGAGAGCTTTGTTGGCGTGTCGACGGTTATTGTCACAATATGCGCCCCGCGCGTTGTGCCCTTCAGGTGCGGCACACCGTGGTTGGATAACTTAAAGTCGGCACCTGATTGCGTACCGGCCGGAATTTTCATGCGGACTGGACCGTCGACAGTTGCTACATCAATTTCAGTGCCGAGTGCCGCCTGCACCATCGTGATATGCTCTTCGCTCAGTATAAGGTCGCCTTCGCGCGTAAAGTGCTTATGCGATTTGACTCGGATATTAACGTATAAATCGCCCTTTGGCCCGCTAGCGATTGCTTCGCCGCGCTCACGCAAGCGGATAGTCGCCCCGTCATCAACCCCGGCTGGTACTTTGAGCTGGATTTTCTGCTTCTTAGTTTGCGTGCCTTTGCCATGGCAAACGGTACATATTTTTTCAGGAATTTTGCCGCGGCCATGGCACTTTGGGCAGACAGCAGCTTGCTGTATGTTGCCAAAAATTGTTCGCGCCACAGTTACAACTTGCCCTGATCCTTTACATTGGTCGCATGTTTTCAATTCGTAGCCAGGCTCAACAGTATCGCCATTGCAATGCTCACAGGTATCATCAAGGTTGAGCATTATGTCTACATCGGTGCCGAAAACAGCTTCTTCAAAACCTATTTCAACACCGGCTTCAACATCGCGGCCGCGGGCTTGGCGCTGTGAATGATGTCCACCACCGCCTCCACCAAAGAAGCTGCTAAATATATCGCCGAGCCCAAGATCGCCAAAATCAAAATTGACATTTTGACCCTGACCAAAACCTTCGAATGGATTGCCGCCAGCTGCACCACCGACACCCGCGTGGCCAAATTGGTCGTAACGCTTTCGTTTTTCGGTGTCTTTTAGCACCTCATAGGCCTCATTGAGCTCTTTAAATTTCGTCTCGTCGCCACCGCGATCTGGATGATGTTCTACTGCGGCACGCCTAAACGCCTTCTTAATTTCATCTGGTGAGGCATCTTTGCCGATGCCAAGTGTTTCGTAATAGTCGCGTTTAGCCATGGTTATGTATTGTACCTTATGAGCTTCTTTTATTGAGTTGCTTGGTAATGCGACGCTTAGCTAATGCGACCGCGAGCTCAACCCCGAATGCATCCAGAAAATAGTCATCTCTAATTTCTTTCAGGAGTAAGTCATGGTCATAGTTTTCTAATATGCCAGCCCTGGTGTCGTTTACCGCGTCAGTATCGCCGAGTATTTGGATCCCCAGCACGGCTACAAGATCGTTGTCATGGCTGGCATTTTCGGCGGCAATCAAATCAAGTGTTATATCAATCTCATCTGCCGAATAACGCTCAGTCAAAACTAGGCCTTCTTGTCCTCGTCAACGACTTCGCCTTCGATTGTTTCGTCCTTGTCGTCGCTCTTAGCTTCTGAGTCGCCTTCGGCAGATGGCTCTTCAGCCGCAGCTTGCTCGTACATTTTGGCGCCAATTGGCATCAATTTGTCGTTGAGCTCTTTAGCAGCTGCTTCAAGTTCGTCTTTTGAGGCGTCTTTGTTCTCGACTACTTTTTTAGCTGCCTCTACGGCTTCATCGAGAATTTTTTTGTCATCGTCACTTATCTTCTCGCCGTTGTCGTTCTTGAGTTTTTCAGCCTGGTAGACGGTGCTATCGAGCAGGTTGCGCGCTTCTACCGCTTCTTTACGAGCTTTGTCTTCTTCGGCATGGGTTTCGGCTTCTTTGGCCATCTTCTCGACTTCAGTTTTATCGAGGTTACCAGAACCGCTAATAGTAATACTCTGCTCTTTGCCGGTTCCCTTGTCTTTAGCAGTTACGTTCAAGATACCGTTGGCATCAATATTAAAGGTCACTTCAATCTGTGGAACGCCGCGTGGAGCTGGAGGGATACCGTCGAGTACAAAGCGCCCGAGGCTTTTATTGCCTTCAATCATATCGCGCTCACCCTGGCCAACATGCACTTCTACTTGTGGTTGGTTGTCAGCGGCGGTGCTAAATACTTCAGATTTGCTGGTTGGAATAGTGGTATTGCGCTCGATGAGCTTAGTCATGACGCCGCCCATAGTCTCGATACCAAGGCTCAGTGGAGTAACATCGAGCAAGAGCACGTCCTTAACGTCGCCTTGCATGACACCGCCTTGGATGGCTGCGCCAATGGCCACAACTTCGTCAGGGTTCACGCCCTTCATAGGGTCTTTGCCAAAAATAGACTTAACTTTTTCCTGTACAGCCGGCATGCGTGTCATACCACCTACTAATACGACAGCGTCTATATCACTCGCCTTAAGGCCAGCGTCCTTTAATGCCTTTTCGCATGGTGTTGCGGTGTTATCAATGAGTTCTGAAACAAGGCTCTCGAGCTTAGCACGGGTCAGTTTGTGCTCGAAGTGCTTAGGACCGTCTGCATCAGCGGTAAGGAATGGTAAATTTACGTCAACTTCTTGTGCAGTTGATAGCTCAATTTTGGCTTTTTCAGCTTCGTCACGCAGGCGCTGCATAGCTGCTTTGTCGCCACTAATGTCGATACCATGTACTTTTTTGAACTCATCAGCGAAGTAGTTAATGACCACGCGGTCAAAGTCGGCACCGCCTAAGTGAGTGTCACCGTTAGTAGACTTAACTTCGAAAACGCCATCACCGAGCTCGAGAATAGACACGTCAAACGTACCGCCACCGAGGTCGTACACGGCGATTTTTTCGTCCGTCTTGCTGCCTTTGTCGAGGCCATATGCAAGAGCAGCGGCAGTTGGTTCATTAATAATGCGCTTTACTTCAAGGCCTGCTATTTTGCCGGCATCTTTAGTAGCTTGGCGCTGTGAGTCGTCAAAATAAGCAGGTACGGTAATGACCGCCTCAGTTACAGGGCCGCCAGTGAAGCTTTCGGCATCAGCCTTGAGCTTGCTCAAGATCATGGCACTTACTTCTTCAGGGCTAAACTCTTTGTCGCCCATTTTTACTTTTACGCCGTTGCCACTCTTGATAATTTCATAGCCCATAAGTTTAAGGTCGCGCTGAACTTCTTTGTCGTTAAAATTGCGGCCTATGAGGCGCTTAACTTCGTAAATAGTGTTCTTACTATTCGTAACTTGTTGGCGGCGAGCAACCTGGCCAACTAAGCGTTCGCCATTTTTGTTAACAGCTACCACTGATGGTGTCGTGCGGTTGCCTTCAGAGTTTGCAATAATTTCTGGCTTACCAGATTGCATAACCGCCATTGCAGAGTTTGTAGTTCCAAGATCGATTCCAATAATTTTACCCATAGAGATATATCCTTTCGTGAATGTTATAAGGGAGTATGGCCTAATTATAAGTGAGTTAGCACTCGCATGTCAAGAGTGCTAATTGTTGTTTTTTAGGCTACCTTTCCTTCTAAGGCATACGAAAAACTAGCTAAACTTTTATCATCAAGTTTTATTAGAAAGTCGCCACTATCAGCAATTATCCCACAGTCGTTTTTGGCCATATCTTCTGTCAGTTCGTACAAATTAACAAGGAACTCGCCTACAGTTTCGTATATTTCATTCTGCTGGCTTTTGGGTAATAACCAGTGTGGATGATACTGATCTATTTTAGAAGGTTCTAATGCTCGAAGAATTTCGGCCATTATTCGCTCATTACTCTGACCATGGCGTGCCTAATCACGTCATCGCCTATTTGATAGCCGGACTGGAGTTCTTCGCACACGATCTCTTTGTCGCCATCGCCTTCTTCCATGCTGATTGCTTCATGCAAATCTGGATTAAAAGGCTCGCCGACAGTCTTAATGCGCTCGACACCTATATCTGTCAGCGTTTTTTCGAATTGTTTTACCACACCTTGCACGCCTTTAACGTAGTCGTTATCTTTCAGGTCATCGGGAACATGCTTGAGCGCACGCTCGAAATTGTCGATTACTGGCAGTAAATCTTTGATTACTGTCGCTTTAAGACGCGTGCGCAGCCGAGTTATTTCTTCGTCATGGCGACGACGAATATTGGTTGCATCGGCTCGCTCACGCTGTAATGCTTCAGTTAAATCAGCAATTTTCTGCTCAAGATCGGCTATATCAATTGATTCTTTTTTATTAGTTTTTTTGGTCGACTTTTTATCGGACATGATTTATTCCCCATTTAATGGCTTTAAGAGCTCCCATAAGTGCAACCACCCCTGCAGCAGCAACAAATGTCAGTTCGGCTTTAACTTGAGCATCGGTGAGCGGCGGAGGTGACCCATTCTCCATAGTGGTATTTACATAAAGTGGCACTGTAGTGCGAGGTTGCCCTTCCCGTATATCGTGTACCACTCCCGTTTGAGTTTCTGTTTTGGGCCTTAGGTGATAAACATTAGACATATAAAACCTCTTCTAATTCTTGGCCAGCTCGTGAAACAAGTGTCATGACGTCGCGGTAGCTTTGGCGAGTTGGACCGAGAGTACCAATATAGCTGCGGTCGCTGAAAGGGCTACGGAAACGACTAATAATAAGTGAGCAGCCTGCCGCCCGACCGATTGGGTTTTCTTGTCCTATATAGACACTCAAGGGCTCATTTGGTGCAGCTTCACGTAACCACGGCTCCAAATTGTCGAGTAACTGAGCGACTTGTTGCACGTTGTTTTGGCTGGTATACCCATGCATGCCGTTCATAAATTCTGGTTGCCCAAATAAATTACTTAACCCGCTAATATACAACTGGTTACCAATTGTCGCTAAGCCCAAATTGTGCGTAAGTTCAACAAGGGTGTCTACCGCATTACGAATCATACGCTCGGGGGCGCCAGCGTTCTGAACACGAGAAGCCAAGGCACGTTCGCCTCGGCGCTCAGGTAAGCTTGGAACAGCTGGGTTATCGTTGATGGTATTCACATATAATCGATAGCCTTTATCGGTAGGGATACGGCCGGCACTGGTGTGGGGTTGCATAATAAAGCCGCAACGTTCAAGTTCTGCCATTTCGGCACGAATGGTGGCTGAACTGACTTTAAACACTTTGGCGAGCAAACTACTGCCAACGGGCACGGCTACTTCTGCATACTGCTCAACAATGGCGCTTAAGATATTTTGTTGACGCAAAGTCATGCATATATCGTACTCATTTAGCACTCGCTAGTCAAGAGTGCCAGACTAAAGCGACTTGAGGAGGGCTTGTGTGTCTACGTAGAGTCTTTTGGCCAATTCGCGGGCCTTCACTTGCGCCTCATCGTCAATGTAATCGAGCTTTGCTAGAGTATGAATTTGCTCAGCCGCTTGCAACACTGAATCGTTGATAACAAATTTATAGTAATCATGCTCTAATGCAGCTTTAAATTCTACGGCCGCACTCTCCATGCGTCTTTTGTACTCTTCATGGTTCATTTCACCACGGTGTTTTATGCGTCGCTGCCACTCATCAAAGTTCGGTGGGAGTACAAAAATAGCTAAAGTATCCGGTTTAAGCTTGAGAGCATTATCAACTCCGGCAATTTCAGCATCAGTTAATGCAATTTTCTCTGAGTCGTTTGCCATTTGTAATTCACGAATACTAATACCTGAAACCTGTTGTTCGTGGATAACAGCTGCTTCTAAGTATTTACCATCTTTGATATCCTGGAGCACGTCTTCTTCAGGCCGGAACCAGTATTCTACGCCATCGCGTTCCATGATCCCATCGTTGCTACGCTTTAAGCGCGTAGTGTCGGAAATTATAAAATAATAATCGCCGGTTTTCATGAGCTCACGAATAATAGTGTTGCGGCCAGATGAACTCGGCGCCACTAATAGCACCAATTGCGTCTGAGACAGCGCCTGTAATGAGGACTTAGAAAGGTTGTAATCAGCTAGATGCTTTTTGAATTCTTCAATATGATCTAGTTTGTTCATCGTATAGTTATAGCAGGAATACAGGGGTAAAACAACTCAGAATGGCTATAGTTAATAAATTAAATTTGTTGACAAACCGGTTGCATGGAGCGATACTTACAACAGATATAATCAAAAAAATTAATAATAAAGAAAATAAAATGAAAAAATTAGATACCCGCGGCGTCGCTCATCAGATTGCCTTGATCGCTTTTGTCGTACTATTCGCAGTAGTCGGAGTCGGCTATTTAGTAGCCAGCCATGCTGATTCTTGTAACCCTCCTTCTAGCGTTAGCGGAGCAGTTTCAAGTAGTGTCAGTAGTCCTGTATCAGGCGGTAATTGCGCAACGTCAAATTTAGCGTGTACCATTAATGGCGTTCCCGCCAACCCTGTTAAGGGTCAGATTGTTCGCCCAACGTTTACTGTTACGAATGCGGGGAAAACTAAGGTAGCGTTTAACGCATATACTGATGTCCTCGCATACAACAATCCTACTAAGGGTGGCGTACTTTCATCGAAGCATTTTAGTCAAAAATTACGACCCGGAAGCACCTCTACTCATAAAATGAAATCATATAAAGTCGCCTATGCATCTGCAACCGTTTCTAAGATTGAATACGATGCCAACTTTGTTCAGAACGGCTACCAGCCCGCATGCTCCGCAGTCATGACGCTTCCAATAAAGCCTGCTCAATAAGTCGTACTGTGAAACTACATACTGCTTTCAACTGTGCTGCAGCATTTAGTGCACGTAAATAATCCGATCATGCAATGAAGAACATAGCTGTATCTAAAACTGATGCAGCACTTACCTGCAAGCGGATTGCCATAAGTATCGCTATTGCGCTCGTGTTTTCAGTTCCATTCTCACCCCGTAAGAATATTGATATGCAGGGAATACTGCTTATTATCAGCGGTAGTTTTGCCCTAGCAAGTCTTCTGTTTAGCCTTAATATCAAGAAATTTACGGCATTTAGTTATGCGCGACTCCTCATTGTAATGTTTCTACTACTGAGTATCTGCAGCTCGTTGACCCAGCCGCACCTTATTTACAATTTGCTTGGAGCACCACAAGTGCGACTGGGTAGTCTAGGACTAGCATCTTGTGTTGCAGTTGGGCTCCTATGTAAGCAGTACACCGCTAAAAGGACCATCGCTTGGTTATTCGGTTTGGGCGTCGCCGTGAGTGTTATATCTATTCCATATACACTTATAACGCTTCATTCGTTGCATAGATTTGGAGGCATATTTGCTCAAGCAGATATAATGGCCTGCCTACTTGGCGTAACGTGCATACTCGGTTTTAGCATAGTTCGCATGAATACTCCCTATAACAGGGCAATTACTACAGCTATCTGTTTGCTTTCTGTAATGCTAGTACTCACTGAGACTCGTAGTATTATCTATCTTTTACTTTTAGCGATAACTGTTCTTGCTTTAAAAGAATTGCTATCTAATCCCCGATATTTTCGCTACGCAGCCGTCGGTACTGCGCTATGCATTTTAGTCGTAGTATTTTTACTGCCGCAACGCCTACATAATCGTGGGTATTTGTTCGAAAGCGTAACTTACCGTACGGAATTATTCGAAGCAGGTATAGCCGCTACTTCGACTCATCCGTTACTGGGCTATGGTCCTGGAAATCTCGCCGACGCATTAGCATGCGACAAATTAACCGCAGATGAGTTACAACGGACTTGCGAAGATGGTTACTACTTTAACAGTAGTCATGTACTATTTTTAGATAGGGTACTGATGATTGGCTGGCCTGGTGGCATAGTGTTTCTGGCACTATTGTTATTAGCACTACGACGAGGCTTTACCGGTTCAAAAGAGCAGCAAATTTTCGCGTGGATACTGACGTTACTCTGCATATACCTATTAACCAACGTAACTCATATTCTTTTGGAGCTTTTATTATGGGTATTAGTTTTTCAATGTCTGAAACGGATTAGTCGCGCTTGAGCATGACGGTGAAAGCTTCGGCGGGTATGTCTACTTTTCCGAAGCGCTTCATGCGTTTCTTACCCTTAGCTTGTTTAGCAAGCACCTTTTTCTTGCGCGATACATCTCCGCCATACAGGCCGGTTGTCACATCTTTACGGAATGCGCTAATATCTTCTCGGGCAATAAACTTGCCGCCAATTGCTGCTTGCAAGGCGACCTGGAAATTTTGACGAGGGATAATTTCTTTCAGTTTTTCTACCGTTGTGCGACCTAAACTCTGTGCCTCGGTGCGGTGGACCATAATACTTAACGCGCTAACTATATCTCCCGCGACATAAAAGTCTAAACGAACCAGGTCCTCT
The DNA here is from genome assembly GCA_030272735.1 of Patescibacteria group bacterium. Taxonomy (GTDB): domain Bacteria; phylum Patescibacteriota; class Saccharimonadia; order Saccharimonadales; family UBA4665; genus JARXKL01. Next base: position 42,123 of record JARXKL010000002.1, read on the forward strand.
GCGCGGTAATTATCGAGTTCGTAGTTAAATGAGCCGTAACCGCTCGTTAAGCTTTTGAGTTGGTCATAAAAATCAGTTAGTAAGTTGGCAAGCGGCGCCTCAAAACTTATCATCGCGCGCTTATCAATATAGCTAATATTGTTCTGTAGGCCGCGCTTACTGCTAATCAGTTGTATTACAGGACCTATGTAGTCCTGAGGCACTACGATTTCACCTTTTATCCACGGTTCACGAATTTCTTTAATCCTTGCGGGATCGGGCAAATCGGCTGCGCTTTGAATATCGACAGTTTCTCCGCTCAAGAGTTCCACTTGGTAGTCCGTCGACGGATTAGTGACGACAAGTTCGAGGTTATATTCTCGCTCCAAGCGCTCGCGAATTATATCCATGTGCAGCAACCCTAGGAAACCGATGCGAACACCAAAGCCCAAGACGGGTGAGTTCTCAGGTACAAACTGCAGAGCGGAGTCGCTCAGACTGAGCTTTTCTATGGCATCTTTCAGCTCTTGGTAAAACTCGTTGCTTTCCGGGAAAAAACCGGCATAAACAAACGGTTGTACATCGCGGTAACCCGGCAGCATTTCGGTGGCTGGGTTGTTAGTGAGCGTAATAGTGTCGCCTACTTTGGCTTCTCGCGTAGATTTCAGGTTTGTAACTATGTAGCCAATTTCACCAGTCTCTAGAGACGTACCGGCTGTCATTTGCGGCTTAAGCGCACCAATTTCGAGTGCAATACCATGCGCGTTAGTGGCAAACATCGTAATTGGTGATGACTTCTTGATAGCACCCTCAAATACACGTACGTACAATATAACGCCGCGGTAATCGTCATAGTAACTATCAAAAATGAGTGCACGCGTTACGCCGGAATCGCGTGGTATTGGTGCTGGTAAATCGGCGACCACATGCTCCAAAACATTCTCGACACCCATACCGGTTTTAGCAGAAATTTGTAATATATCTTCGAATTTACAGCCGAGTAAGCTCACAATTTCGGCACCGACGCGCTCGACATCAGCAGCGGGCAGATCTATTTTATTGAGTACCGGTATGATTGTGAGGTCGGCAGCTATGGCCAAGTACACATTCGCTAAGGTTTGCGCCTGTATACCCTGACTCGCGTCAACCACAAGCAGTGCGCCTTCACAAGCTTCGAGGCTTCGCGACACTTCATAGCTAAAGTCGACATGCCCAGGGGTATCAATCAGGTTAAGCTGGTAGCCTTTGTAGTCCATGCGTACTGGCGCTAGCTTAATAGTAATGCCTTTTTCGCGCTCCAAATCCATGCGGTCGAGCATTTGGGCTTTCATATCACGTTTGAGCACCGTGCCAGTAAGCTCTAGCAAGCGATCAGCGAGCGTCGATTTGCCATGGTCGATATGCGCAATAATACAGAAGTTTCTAATACGGTCTTGGGTCATTGCATCTAGTATAACAGAGGTCGGTGTACATACTGGCATTTACCGCAAACTATGTTCAAACACGTATTGCCTTAAAAGCGATTTTTCGGGCACGTTTAAATATCGGACGCACTTCTTCTAGTCCGAATACGGTAGAGAGCGCAAGGTGCGTCCCAAATATTACGACCGCAATCAGTAACAACTTGCTCCCGAGCGTAACGAAGCCTTTGTCTGCAGCACCCAAAGGGTACAATGTCACCGTAACAAACCCAGCGATCACGCTAAATCCGGTGACCGAAATTGTCCGCATGACGCCATTCCAAAACTCAGCATTAAATAATTGATGGTCGCGGTACAGCATTATTGTCACCAATATGCCGACTTCGATCATTGAGACCAGGGACTGAGCTATGGCCAAGCCCGCAACACCATAGCCACCTGGACGCGTAAGCGAATAAGCCAGGAATATGTTGAGCGCGATAGTAAACAGCGAAACAAGCAGCGGTGTGCGCGTATCTTTTTGGGCATAAAACCAGCGCGAGATAATGGAATACATAATACGGAAGAAAATAGCCAGCGTCAGGAACCCAAATATTGTAGCAATTTGCGGGCTACCATTTGCATATATTAATCGAGCTAAGTAGCCTCGGGCGAAGTAACATACGGTTACAAGTGGTGCGCTAATCCATATCATGGCCCGTATGACCATCAGGAAGTCTCTACGGAACAAGTCTGGTCGGTTCTGACTGAGTCGTGCGTTCAAACGCGGAAATGCAGCAGTAGAAATAGCTGTACCAATCAGCAATATTGGTGCGGTGCTAAGCACGAAGGCATTATTATAAAAACTAATCGCGCCGGAACCGAGCCCACTCGCGATATTGGTTTCTACAATGTTCTCAATCTGGTCGACTCCTTGGTCGAGTGAACGCGGTGGCAGGTTCCTGAGCACACTGCGAAAGTCCTTACTGCGCCATGCAATTTTGGGATGCCACTTGAACCCAGTCTTGTACAGTCCACACATTACAACGAGTAATTGAGCAATTGCGCCTATAAGGGCACCGAGACCAAGACCGGCCAAGCCTATATTGTCTTTAAACAGGTAAATACTGGCGATAATAGAAAGATTGTAGAACAGTGGCGCGATAGCAAAGAACAAGAAACGGCCAAGCGTTTGCTGCAAACTGGTCAGAATTCCAGAAATCGTAAACAGTAGCGGGTTGAATGACAGGAATCGCATGATATTTGTAGCTGTATCAAGCTGTTCTCCGCTTAATCCTGGGGCCACAAAGGTGTGGATTAATGGCCGGGCAAACAAAAACATAATAACGCCAACAACAGCCATCAGAATGGCCAAGAAATTCATAAGTGATGCAGAAAGTTCCCACATGCCAGCACGGTCATTCTTGTACAGCCTGTCTGATAACACCGGCATAAAGGCTACGCCGAGGGCGCCAGCAGCGAGAGTAAAGAAGAAAAAGTCCGGAATGTTAAAGGCAGCAAAGTAAGCATCCGTACTTTGACCGCCAGAAGTTGGGAAGTTGGCATTGACCAGTTTGGTACGCAAAAAACCCAGGATTTGGCCAGATAACGATGCCGCAATAAGCAGTGCGGCAACATTGCCGATATTAATTTTGGGCTTTTTCTTGTGGTGGTCAGTTTGATTCATGCAATAGCCATAAAAGGTTTACTCGCTTCTAGTATAAAGCAGGTTCCCCTCTGTTAACAGGGCTATTAGCACGTAATGTTGCACATTCTAGTAAAGTGACGCAGCCGCTGGCAGTTTTGCACCTTCGAATACGGTCAGGATTTCGTCGGCGTCGACCGTTTCTTTCTCGAGTAATCGATCCTTTAGTGCTTCGAGTTTATCGAGGTTGGCCTTGATCACGGCACGAGCACGAACAGTTGCTTCGTTGATCAAACTTTCGACTTCTTCATCGATAGCTTTGGCAGTGTCGTCAGAGTAAGCGCGTTCCTGCATCATGCGGTCCATCATCATACCTTCATCAGTTGGGAAGACTTGGTTGCGCAATTTGTCACCCATACCTTGGTTCACGACCATGTCGCGGGCAATGGCTGCCGCGTTCGGCAAATCGCTGCCGGCACCAGTAGTAATACGGTCTTTACCAAAAATAACTTCTTCGGCCACGCGACCACCGAGCGCGCGTGCTAATACGTCTTTGAATTCAATAACAGAAGTAAAATAGCGGTCTTCAGGTGGGATAAACCAGGTTACACCACCGGTACCGCCACGAGGAATAATAGTAACTTTGTGCACTGGGTCGCTGTCTGGCAAGACGTGACCAACAATTGCGTGGCCAGCTTCGTGGTAGGCCGTCATAACTTTGTCGGCTTCAGTCATCACTTTGCTCTTTCTTTCTGGCCCGATGGCTACACGTTCAAAAGCTTCGGTGACGTCATGCTGCGTGATGTCGGAGTGACCGTTACGGGCTGCAATAATTGCGGCTTCGTTAGCCATGTTGGCGAGGTCAGCACCAGATGAGCCAGCCGATTTAGCAGCGAGAGCATCGAGGTCGACAGTTTTAGCTAATGGCTTCTTTTCGAAGTGTACTTTAAGAATTGCTTCGCGGTCTTTGCGGTCAGGCAAGCCAATATTTACGCGGCGGTCAAAACGACCTGGGCGTAGTAAGGCTGGGTCTAAGACATCAGCACGGTTGGTGGCAGCGAGTACTATAACGTTCTGGCCCTGATCGAATCCGTCCATTTCAACCAATATTTGGTTGAGGGTTTGCTCACGCTCATCGTGTCCACCCCCCATGCCAGAACCGCGGCGGCGTCCAACAGCGTCAATTTCGTCGACAAAAATAATACATGGTGCGTTCTTCTTGGCCTTCGCAAATAAATCACGTACGCGAGAGGCACCAACACCAACAAACATTTCTACGAATTCTGAACCTGAAATGCTAAAGAATGGCACGTTAGCTTCACCAGCAACTGCGCGCGATAATAAGGTCTTACCGGTTCCTGGAGGACCAACCAATAGCACGCCTTTTGGTATGCGCGCGCCCATGCCTGAGAACTTTTTAGGGAACTTCAGGAACTCAACAACTTCTTCAAGGTCTTGCTTGGCCTCGTCGCTACCGGCAATTTCCTTGAAAGTAACTTTGTCTTTTTCGTTGCCATATAAACGGGCGCGGCTTTTGCCAAAGCTCATTGCTTGGTTGCCTTGGCCTTGCGCGCTGCGGAGCATAAAGTACAGCAATCCGCCAATCAGAACTACGGGTATAATTTGCCCGGCCAAGTTGACCCAGGCAGAGCTGCCATTAGTTTCTGGCTTGTAGGTTACTGCTACTTTTTTCGTATCTAACCCCTGTTCTTTTAGGCTTGCGTTCGGATCGATGAAGGCTTTGATGGTTGGTTTAGATTCGCCTTTTTTAGTAATGTCTAATTGGTTACCGGTCACCTCTATTTTATCGTATTTTCCGGCGTTGGCGTCGGCAATTACGGTAGAAACGGGTAAACCGGGTTTTGTTGGCTGATTGGCGGCTGCAAATATTATAAGACCAAAAATAACGATTAGCGCTATGAAGCCAGCGTTCTTCATGCCCCTGTTGGTGGACTTATTTGGCTTATGGTTGGGTCGGGTGGGTTTCTTATCCATGGATATTAATTATACCCCTGCTGACAAATTATTACTAGCGCTCCAAGCCCCTGAGTGCTAAATTATCGATCCAAACCTGCATTGAAGCGCGCTGCAGCACGTCGAACCGGCTACCTGGCGTGGCAACTTTCGCCGCCACTACGAGGCGTTCAATAGTTTTTGAGTCGTATCCACTAATGCCCTCTTTTCGTAACCAGGCAGCCATAATTTCGCAGGATACTTTATGGGGAAGCTGCATAAACCACAGACGATCAAGCCGGTGTTGGACGGTATGCATTGCTAGATGTTCCCGTAATTCTGTATCGAGCTCGCTATTTGTTGAACGGAGCTGCACTACAATATCGTGTAGCTGCTGCTTATGTTCCGCTTCGAATCGCGGCAATATTTTATGGCGAATATAATTGCGGGCATACGCAGTATCGACATTAGTCGAATCTTCGTGCCATTCGAGCTGATGCTCACGGGCGTGCGCAATAATCTCATGTTTTGGCACGAGCAAAAAAGGCCTCAAAACGCCGTTGCGCGTTCCTAACGCTGTAATTCCTTTGCGACCGGTGCCGCGAATCATATTATGAATCGCAGTTTCCAGGGCATCGTCTTGGTGGTGTGCAGTAATAATCGCTGAAGCCTCGCTCGCTGCCCGTACTTTTTCCAAAAACTTGTAGCGGGCTATTCTAGCCTGGTCTTCACTTGCCCCTGCGCCTAAATGTGCACTGTCATATATAAAGGGCAAGCCATACTGTTGCGCAGCCGCCTGCACCAAACGCCTATCGTCTACCGAATCCTGCCGCATACCATGGTCTAAATGAGCGACGATAAGTTTATACGGTTCATCGCTCTCAGCGGCATGCGTGTGTAAATAATGGAGCAGCACCATAGAATCGACGCCGCCACTGACGGCAACCACATACGTTCCAGGATTAGGTACTACAATTTCCATGCCTTATTATTGTAGCAATGACAGCACGAAACGACGCTAAGCTTCTAATGCTTATATAGTCTGATAGACTGAATAGTAGCAACTCAAAACAAATATGACAGAATTAGTACTTTTTTTATCCGGCATAGTTGTCGGTGCCATGAACGCGATTGCCGGCGGCGGCATGTTGCTGGGTTTTCCTATTTTACTAACCACCGGCATCTCTCCGCTTATAGCCAACGCGACGAGCAGCGTCATTACTTTACCCGGTCAGCTGAGTTCAGCGTATGCTTACCGCACGTATTTGCGCAAGATACCTAAACTGTATTTATTGCTGATCATCCCTTGTATTATCGGTGCGGTTATCGGCACATATATATTACGAAATACTCCGGCACAGCACTTCCAGGAATTGGTGCCCGGCTTGATACTTTTTGCGGTGCTGCTGTTTGCGTACCAGCCCTTTTTGCACAGAATGGTACACCGACATATGCACGGGTTGGCTAAATTTCGAAAGAGTAACCGTCCAGTCTACATTTTGTGCGTCGCTATGTTTCCTTTAGCGATTTACGGTGGTTATTTTGGTGCCGGAATGGGCTTTATAATGCTGGCGTTTATTGGGTTCACAAAGATACATGAGATTCACCAAGTAGCCGTACTCAAGAACATGATGGCTGCCGTTATTGTCGCAACATCAATTGTATGTTTGCTAGGGTCACATCTCATTAACTGGAAATTTGGACTGATTATGGGCGCAGGCAATATGGTTGGCGGTTACGCCGGTGCCCGCGGCGCGCAACGATTCTCTTCGCATGCAATTCGCATCCTGATTATCACGATCGGTATTACGACTGCAATTTACCTAGTCTTCAAGGATTACTAACTCTCGGGACCTAGCCAACAGGGATGAATCATGCTATATTGAGCGTTGCCAGACACACTTGGCGGCGTAGCTCAGCTGGTTAGAGCGCCGGACTCATAAGCCGGAGGTCACAGGTTCAAGTCCCGTCGCCGCTACCACACCGCAGATACCTTTACTCCATGACTGCTTTGCGAATTATTTCTATAACAAGTCGGTCAGCATCATCATACCTTTGTTTAACAAATGCTGCGCATATTCGGGTTCAGTATCGAATCGATTGTATGCAGACAAGCCATACTGAAGCGATGCACCTAGATTTAGTTGGAATGTGCGTGAATAGTCACTTAACCCAAGTTCTTCTCCTAAACCGTCCTCTACTTCTGCATAGGCCGACGCAGCTTTCAGTGAACCGGGTAGATCGTAAATTACAGTCGAGAGTGTTTTAAACTGAGAAATATTTATCATACATGCACCTCTATATACTGGTTGCTCCCATGGATCGATAAATAATATATTGTTATTTTTAAAAAATAAATTATCAGGAGTAAAATCTGCGATGAAGCAAGCCGACCTATCACCATACGCGCCTTCGAATGATATTTTGTTTAAAGCACGCAAGCCAGCTTGAGCATTCATGCCTTTATGTAACGCCATGGTAAAGTATTTTTTTGTTTCTTCTGCAACGTATTGTAGCGACCGCTGATTAAAGTTTTCAATGTCAGCAGAAATAGATTTTCGGAATAGTGTATGCATGCTTGCAAGTGCACTAGTGAAGTCTAGAGTACCGGCTTTGGATGACTCGCTTACATTATTTCCTAAATCCGTAAGTAATAAATACAGAAAGTCATCTACTTCACCGTGGACATAGTAGGGGATAATATCTGCAGCCCCTGCGCTGGCAATACCTCTATAGCCGGCAATATTATTTTGTATTTCTTTACGCGCAAGTGGCTCACTACCAATTTTTATAACTTTGCTGCCGCCTATACGATCTTTGCATCTGTATATAAATGCACCTGTATGGCCGCATGACATAGTCTCAACGTCGGATAACTCATGTATAATTGCTATCTCGGCTAAGGCTTTATAAATTTTTGAATCTATATTCATCATTTAGCAGAGGGTTATACTTAACATTAAATGTGTAACGAGTTTACTCATCAAACTTTTCGACACGTCCATATAGACTTTTATTATTTTTCTTAATATCACTCCCGGAATTACTAATGGCACTGTAGCACAGCTTTCTGTAAGTAATATGCAAAAGATTATAAGTATTCATTACATAATGATATAGCGCATATCGAGAAGCTAGGCAATTATTTTATAAATTGCAGTAGCTCATGGACCCCTTCAGTGTACCGGGCCTTTGCAACATGCTTTGCTGCATGCTTGGCCATTTGTTCGGCATTATTTGGCGCAAGAAAAGTACCAAAACCATCAACCATTTCAAAGTCATTCAGTTCGTCGCCGATGACATATATTTGATCATACATCTTAATCTCACGCAGCTTTTGTAATGCTGTGCGTTTAGAAATAAAATTCGAATGCATCAAAATATTTCCAAATGCCTGTGAATAATTCACCGTGCAATTTATAGGTAATGATGGGTGGTTGCTTAAAAGTTCGGCAACTTTAGACACCTGTTCAGTCATGGAAATTAATCTGGTCGCTTTACTTTGTTTTAGATGGGCACTGACAGTGTACTGACGATACTTATTATTGAGAACTACGATTGAGTCTTCCTCGAACATACTAGATTGATGATGAGATATGGCTTCCACAGTATTTTCATCTATCCAATGCACTACTGTGTTGGGGAACTGTTCTTGAAGAACTGCGTATAATAATTTTTCGGCGTTTTCCTTAATTGACTCCACTTCGCCGAGCATTTCTTTTGGCAATAAATAACCTGTGCTATTTGTTGTAGGATCATAAACAAATATACCATTTTCGCCAATCAGTGGGCCCGTAATATTAAATTGCTGCGCAACAGGTAAAAGATCATGCAATGCCCGGTTTGAGTTTATGCAGAAAGACACGCCCAATGCGGACAGACGAGTAATTTCGCTTGTAAGATCTGGATAGTTACTCTGATACTCCTCGTCTAGTAGGGTGCCATCAATATCAAGCACCACTAGTGATTTTGTCGTAACTGAAACAGGCTTTTTACTTGAATTGGGCACGATAAATCTCGCCTTCCCGAAATGCTATTTCAACAGCATCTTCCGGCGTCTTAGCTCCGTGAGTTAACGTTCGTTCTCTCGCATCAATATATGTATCGGCTAATTTATCTGCCCAGCCACCATAACCCGTCAACACCACAGTTGGAATATTAGCTTGATAGGCAATCGCTAGCTCTGTAAGCGTACCGGATCCTCCACTAATCGCAATGACTGCATCACAACCGGTAACTAGTACTGTCTCTCTACCGCCGCCACGCTCTAATCCACAAGGTATAATAATATCCGCATTTTTTTGCCATATATCTTTACCCTTACCGTAGGTAATCCCTACCGTCAGTCCGCCCGCACTTTGCGCACCACGACAGGCAGCGGTTGATAACGAGTCGTAATCTTTCTCGGCTCCAAAAAAGAGTATGCCTTGTCTTTCGGCTATCAGACGACCTATGCTTTCAGCGGCAGCTTCAAAGTCTTTAGTGTAATGTAAGTCTGCTGCAGAACCCATCACACCGATTTGTAGTCGTGTTTTTTTCTGTACATCCATGTGAGCTCCTATACATATGAGTTTATATATTAATAAGCAAAAAAAGACCCAAAGAGGGTCTTTTCTCATAACATACCATTTAAGAGAGACCGACTCCACGTATTTTCGCGACAACGGCTGACTTACTTAACGGTTAGACTCCCGTAGTGCATTTTGGCACTCAGCTTGCTCCGGCGTGACTGGAACTCAAACGCTTTATAACTTTCAGTATAGCCGAAGTGAGCTTCAAACGTCAAATTCAACGCTGGTCAATTTGCGCCAAATAGTCGGTGACTCTAGTATCAAGAGCTGGAAACTTAGTGGAACCGAGTGGAAGTGGTATGCTAGTACGCTGCCGTGTATTTAGAAGTTTACCAATTGTAATATCTTCTTTAGGATTTAACTTAACAATAGTTTCAAACAAATTTCTCGTAAGCTCAATGCATTTACGTGACACTTCACTAGTCTTATCGTGCGGGATAGTCGCCCACTCAGCTGTAGGGCCATATGGCTGAATGTATGGTGTTGCATACGATGATCTATTTTCGTCATAAAATGGATACGGCTGATCATCGAATATGACACCGAGTACTTTTCCGCAACCAGGCACAAATGGAATGAAATCGTGATCAGGAATCCAGTCTTTAACATTTGTAAACTTTTCTGTAGTAACTAAATCGTATTTAGTATGCTTCAACCAGCTAAGACTTGTACCTTTACAGTCAAAGCCTACAACGACTGCTTTTGTTTCGTGGCCGTGTTCTTGGAGTTTATTAACGCTATGGCGTATGGTTGAGCCAGTAAAAATTCCGTCCTCAACAATAACCACGTCTTTTCCGCGTAGTTGTTTTTCCTGGCTATCTATTTGAACATCAAGAGACGGATGACCTGGTCGTGGTCCAATGCCAATAGCCCTACCTTTGGTGTCGAAAATACGATTGATCTGTAAATGAGCCCCGTCTATTGGAGAAAATATTTCCGGGCAGGTACTCACTACAACTGGATTTTCTAAACCTAAATCTTTAACCTTTCTATGTGCTGCTCCAAGCACACTATCAGCTAGGTCGCGCATGTGAACTGGGATAACTTTCGTCTCTGGCATTGCCTGCTGCAATACACTTGCCAGTTCACTTTGTAAATCGCGAGTATAGTCATCTAACGGGCCGGGCGCATCTATGCCGATGTGTATCAGAGACTTTAATTTTTCACCCAAATCCATAGTTAGAATATAGGTTGATTCTTCGCTTACATGGGGTGCTTGCTCAGCCATAAATACTCATTTCTTAGATAAACATTCTTATACTTGATATTATTGGGTATATTTCTCAATCGGTCAAATTTGTTTTCAAAGCATTAGCTTTAAGTTGTGCAATGTATGTCGGCAGCTCATCAATTGCAATCTCTAACTGCTGACCTGATGCCAATGTTTTAAGAACGGCCACCCCTTTTTCTGCCTCATCAGGTCCGATAAGTACGACATATGGAATGTTCATTCGATTAGCGAAGCTTAGCTGTTTTTTTAGTTTTACGTCTTCGTAATAAACTTCAGAAGCAATTCCTGCTTGCCTCAATTCACGTGCAACCCGTACATAATTAGGAGCATCATTTGAATCGAAGTTAGTTACTAGTACTTCGGTAGTAGTTTTGAATTCTTTTACTCGACCGAGCTTTTTCAAACCTTCTAAGAGGCGATCTACTCCGATAGATGTTCCTACAGCAGGTAAGCTTGGGCCTCCAAGGGATTCCACCAAATTATCGAAACGGCCCCCGCTACATACACTGCCTAACTCTTCGGCACCCTTCAAGGTGGTCTCGTAAATAACTCCGGTGTAGTAACTCAGTCCCCTAGCAATGCTTTGATCGAAAACGACCTGGTCTTCTGTATAACCAGATGACTGCAGCATACTGAATATCTCTGTCAAATTATCTGCGCCTATGGTAGTTGAATCACTTCCACCGAGGAGTTCTCGTATTTTGGCTAACTTATCTAAAGGAGCACCATCAACTGACAAATAATCGCTGACCAACTGCCCCGTCGTTTCTCCAAAACCTTCCGATATTTCAGCTACAACCGCATTCTTTCCGATTTTGTCGACTTTATCGATAGTACTTATAATTTTCATTGCGTCAGCACGCTCTGTGTAGCCTGCTTTTTCTGCTAAGGCATCTAACAAGCTACGGTTATTTACTCGTATTACAGATTCTGCGCCTAAGGCCGTCATGGTATCCGACATCATACCTATAACTTCTGCATCGGCGATAGAACTCGTGGTACCGACAATGTCGGCATCAAACTGTGTGAATTCTCTATATCTGCCAGCTTGAGGGCTTTCGCCTCGCCATACTTCGCCGACTGCATACCTTTTATATGGCATGGGAAGTCGACTTCCATACTGAGCAACGACACGAGCCAAAGGAACGGTCTGGTCATAGCGCATTGCAACATCACGCCCACCATTATCCTTGAACTTATACATTAAACTTTCGCCCTCGTCGCCGTATTTACCAGTGAGCGTCGATAGACGCTCTAGAGCTGGGGTTTTGAGTGGTACGAAGCCGTAACTCTCATATACTCCCTGAATAGTTCCGATCATGCCATTTCTGGCAATCATTTCTTCTGCGAGCATGTCGCGGAATCCTGACATTGGTCCTTGTTCTGCTGCCATAATCAACTCCTTATACGGTCTCTAATAAAATTTCTTGCAAAGCTTTTGTAATTGAAGGGGCTTTTTGCAGGGCTCTAACCGGACGAGGAATTTTATCGCCGGGAATCGTAAATCCATTTAAACGTTCAATTTCTTTCCAGTAGCGATACGAAAGGTCGGTGCAGACCTTGCTAAATTGCTCTGACTTATCTTCTGGAATACTAGCCCAGCTTGTTGAGCCAAACGGCTCAAGGTATGGAGCGCTCCACCATGTACCCCCATCTTTCAATACTGTACGGCCAGATAATGGAGCACCTAGGATAAAGTCACGCTCACATACTTCATCGTATACTTCGTCGTATTCTTTTACGCAATCTATCTCTACGCCAAGCGTTCGGAGCAAGTTTATGCCGCTACCTACACCTATTCCAACTATTACTTTTTCAACTGGGCGATTCACTTCCTCAAGCATCTCAGCTACTGCCTTAAGTCCTGCGCCCGAAAATAAAACGTCATCTACCAAACAAACAGGTTCACGAGATTTAGCAGAAAGTGCTCCTATCTGGGAGGCAATATCTAACGCTCCAGGTCGTGGACTCAGCCCAAGCCCTCTGTACCCCAATATGGGACTGAAATCTTCCGTAACTGCCCGAGTGAACTCTATGTGTGAGGCATTATCGTCGTCAGTAATATAAGCCCTGTCTAAGGATATTATTGGCAAATGAGTACCTTTGAGCTTTTGGTGCATTCCCTTACTAATATCGTCAGCGGAAACAATTTCTATCTCGCAGTCCGTTGCTTTAGCAAGTTCATCTGCTAATACACTATGGTGTAGCTCGTAATATTCTGGCTGGGGAGTGATAATGCCCTCAGATTTCCCCCATCGATTAGTGACCGCTTCCAGATCTGCAGAGACTACATACAGTTGCTTAGTACCTTCAGGCATTCGTTCCTCCAGAGTTGATAGCCAAATCGTAGCATATAACTTGAATATTGCAAGTGAAATTACTGTTCACGTGCAGTTATTCCTGATAGTCCTTTCAAGATTGACTGCACACCTAACGTATATTTCAGTGGATCGCTATAGTCTGCAACGGCTTTGAATTCTTCATCAGCATTGCCTACACTGTAGTGGTTGGCTACATCATGACCCAGGAAATCGGCCATGCTATTCCCTATCATCGCTATTTTCCCTAACCTTAATTTACTAAGTAAACTCCTGGTACCAGTCCGCTTATCTACGTCTCTACAAGTTGCTATAACCAGTCCGTAGTCATAGTTCAAATCCTCACTCGTATCCAAATCTACAGGGTAGCAATCTCGTATACTGTCTATCTGCGATTCTAATAAATTGTTGTCTACTACAATTACTCCATTAGCCGTAACTCTCCTCGCAAAAATACCGAGGCTACAAAGACGCTGATCACTCACCATCATCACAGCCTCACCGGGCTCCGCTATAGATTTTTTTTGAGTTATAGCTTCTACCGGATTTCCATACCAGACTTTAATTGACTGCTTGTTAAAGTATTCGCCGATTTTTTCTCGTGCAACTGCATAACTTTCGGCACGATGCCTGCTGTACTCTAACACTCCGTTGATAGCCACCACCGCGCCACGTTCAGCAAGTATAGGTCCATTCATGTTAAATTTTTCATGCCACGATTTCAAAGCTTCATACGGTGTGTCTGAGCTTAAACCTATCGTCCAGCCGGCAGATTGAGCGGCTGTAACGGTATCTATTAGGTCGTTACTGTTTTGGTTATAAGTTTCGTCTACAAGCGTTCCATCTAGGTCAATTAAAGCGAAGTGAGAATCAGGTTTTGGAAATGTTTCACTCATTTCAGAATTAAATCATCTGTTTGAAATAATGTCCATAATTTTCTCCTGGATTCCATTATGTTCCTAGGATATGCATCTCCGACAGTTCAGACCTGATTAGTTTCCAGTTCGTCCAACTCTGCTCTACCATATTTTGAATTTACTTATGTATGATAATAATTTCTGGTTAATGCTATCAACCACTGTTAATATGTAATTATGCAGACTAAATCTGGCAAACCACTGTTTCCGATTGGCATAGGCACATGGAATATTGGTGGTGTTTTCAATCCGAATGACCCAACCGCTAAGTACAAAGGTGCTGAGCCAGTTTATGGCAATGAAGAGACTGAAATTGAAGCCATACGTTACTCAATCTCAAATGGACAAAACCATATTGATTGCGCTGAGCTATACGGTGCATTTTATACCGATGAAATAGTCGGGCGAGCAATTGTAGGGTTAGAGCGAACCGACCTATACATTGCCGATAAGCTCTGGAGAACGAGTCTAGAAAAAAGACTTGTATGGCCAACAGTGCAGAAAATGCTTGAAAAGCTCGGAACTAATTATTTAGATATGCTTTATATACATGCACCTTTCAAAGATGCTAATTGGCAAGAAGCTATTTCGCAAATAGACGAGCTAATAGATACAGGCATTGTGCGTGATTTTGGCGTTAGCAACTTTACCGTCGCAGATATAAAGTTGGCGAACAAGCTTGCCAGGCACCCCATTACTGCCAATCAGATGAACTTCAATGTGCTACACAAAATCGAAGTAACCGATGATCTCAAGGTGTATTGTCAACAAAATAATATACAGCTCATTGCATATCAGCCCATTAAGCGTAAAGAAGTGTTAGGCAGTAAAATCATTCAAACCATTGCAGATAAGCATGATGCTACGCCAGCGCAAATAGCCCTAGCTTGGCTACTGAATCAAAATGCACTCACTATACCGAAAGCAATCAATCATCAGCATATCGATGAGAATATTGCGGCCGCAAAAATTAAATTAAGCGAAAGTGACCTTGCAGAACTAGATAAGGAAATATAACTATGAGAGAGCTCATTGAAAAATACCTAAAGGGCAAGAATGATATGCAGTTAGCGACTGTTGCTGAGGGGCAGCCATGGATCTGCACTGTCTACTTTGTCTATGATGATAATTTCAATTTATATTGGACCTCCGGCCGCACACGGCAGCATTCGTTGGAAATACTCAATGATCCAAAAGCTGCCGTAACGATTGTTAAAGATTCCGAGCGCAAACAGGCCTTGCAAATAAATGGTATGGCCTATGAGGTAGCAGATGAAGACCTAGAACGAGTGCATGAACTGTATCAAGCTAAATACGGTGCAAAAGATTATGACTTGGAAGATATGAAAAGGCACGACTCCGAAGGACGCAGCTACTGGGTGTTCAAACCAACTGAAATATCATTGTGGGACGAAGTTAACTTTCCGGAATCACCTAAGCAAAAATACATACCTGGTGATAATAGTAGCTTAAATAAGGTAGGAGTGCAGAAATGAAGATAGCAATTACTGAACTGCGTCAAAAAATCCTAAACACTTTATCAGCGAACTTCACTATGGAAGAAGCCAACATCATTGCCGACTATTTGCTTTGGGCTGACATGTCCGGCAACAAAACCCAGGGCTTGATTAAGATGACTGGCACAGAGCCATTACAGAGCATAAAACCACAGCACGAAATTAAAGTAGAACGAGACACTAAGTTATCACAGCTAATAAATGCTGGTGCTAACCCAGCCCCATTAGTGTCGGGTGTTGCCACTGATGTGGTTATTCAGAAAGCGAAAGAACACGGTTTTGGATTGGTCGGAGTTCACAATTACTTTTCTAGTAACGGTGCACAGGCTTACTACGCTGAACGTATAGCAAAAGAAGATTTGATAGGTATAGTACTATGCAGCCAGCCTGCGTCTGTTGCTCCATTTAATACTATCGACCCTCTGTTTGGCACTAACCCAGTTGGCTTCTCATTTCCAACACAAAATGACCCATTAGTGTTTGATATGGCTACTTCGGTCATGACTTGGTACGGACTTGTATTAGCAAAAGCTCGTGGGGAACAAATACCAGAAAACATGGCGATAGATAATGATGGCAACTTAACCACTGACCCTGCACAGGCAATGGGCGGTGCTTTGTTGCCCTTTGACCGTGGCTATAAAGGTTCAGGTATTGGCATGGCCATAGAGATTATGGCTGGGCCTTTGGTAAATGCGGCATATGCGGACTTAGAGGGTGAATGGGGCGCATTGTTTATAGCAATTGACCCAGACTTGCTTATAGACGCTGAGAAGTTTAAATCAAGCTGTACTGACCTTATCCGCAAGATTAAATCCGCTCGTAAAAAGCCTGAAACTGGCGAAGTGCGGCTACCCGGCGAAAGAGCGCAGGCAGCTAGGAAAGAAGCCGAGCAAAGTGGTTATGTAGTACTAGACGAAGCCATACTTAAAGAGCTAGGCTATAATTAATCATCGCTAAGGTGTTAATGTTAAGTTCAATACTCAGCTGGTAAGTGCTAACTGAGCTATCCTATTACTGCTCTTAAACAAGTCGTGCATCTCCGACAGTTCAGACCTGATTAGGTTCCAATTCGTCCAACTCTGCTCTACGACACAATGTATTTATGCTAAGGCTTGTTTGATATAGTCCGCGAGTTGATGCGGGGCCATGCTCGATTTAAGGATGTGGGCATGGACACCGCGCTCTATGAGTCGCTGGACGGTTTCACGGTCGGATAAATTGCTATAAATTATTATTTTAGTTTTCTTGTGCTTATTTAATATATCGGACTTGTCCAAAAAGCCTTCACCACCTAATATTGGCATGAGCATGTCGAGCAGTATTAAATCGGGCATATCTCGTTCGATCTGTTCTATTGCCTGCTCACCATCGCTCGCCGTCATTACTTCATAACCATGACGATTGAGCACCATTGCATAGGCATCACGGAGTATGGATTCGTCTTCTACAATTAGTACTTTTTTATTTAACATGACCGTAATTTGATAATAAATGTGGACCCTGAATCAAGTTCAGACGTAAGTATAATTTCGCCGCCGTGCAGCTCAACTATTTTCTTTACCCAATATAATCCGAGCCCGCTACCTGAAACTGTATCTGACAAAGCGTTATTAACGCGCGTGAATTTTTCGAATATTTTTGCTTGGTCTTCTTCGTGAATACCTACGCCGTTATCTGTTATCGCAACGTAAGCATGCTTAGGGTCTTTGTATATCTTGATACTTATTTTGCCGCCTACAGACGAGTATTTGCTGGCGTTCTCAATCAGATTAGAAATGACCAAGCTTATTTCCATGGGTTCAATCAGCGCGCAAACTTTTGGCTCAAACTCACATGTTATGGTCTGGTTGCGCATGGCTACTATTGGCTCGAAAGCTTTAAGGCTTTCCGATACTAGGTCGGCTAGATTTTTTTTGATGATTTTTAGCTGATACCCGCCGAAGTCAATTTGCGCAGTTTTGAGAATGCTATTGATAATTGCTAATTGTCGTTCATTGCTATCGAATGCTGTTTGAGCAAAAGTGCGTTGGCTTTCTGTCAACGTGCCGGCGTAACCTTCGAGTAGCATGCCGATATATTGTTTTACACCTGTCGCAGGTGTGCGCAACTGGTGCGAGGCCAGTGCGATAAATTCGTCCTTGGCAGTTTCGGCCCGTTTACGCTCTGTAATGTCCGTTACTACAAGGCAAATAAAAGCATTATCGCCATTGCTGGGTAACTTGCGAGCCGAGAATATGACCTCCTTTTGATGTGGGCCTTTGAGCCGTACGGTACGCTCAGATCCATTCACATTGGCTGAGCGTTGTTGTAAAATTTCTGCGACCAATCTGGCATCGTCTGGATCTACAAAAGCTGCAATTTTCTGCCCAATCACATGCTCTAGTGGCGTTGCAGTCATCCTGCTGAATTGTTCGTTGCTATAGAGTATTATTCCCTCTTCTGAAATTGTGAGCGCCCCTTGGCTCATCGACTCAATAAGAACACGGTAGGTGTAATCGGCAGATTTGAGCGTATATATCTGCTGCCCAACCTGCGGGTTTTTCGTTACCAGCGCATCTACTGAACCGTCACGAATTGCATCGAGTGTGTCTTCTGCCTCCTGCAGCCGCGCTTCTAAATCTGCTATTTCAGCTTCAGTGTATTCACGTTTAGCTCGGTTGGCCGTCATTTTCATTTCGTAGCCTTTTGCACATTCAGGACCGTCAAAATCTTTTCAGTATCGGACATATCACCAACAATGCGTCGCACGGGGTAAGGCTGGGTTTTGATGAGTGTCGGTGCGGCTATTATCTGCTTTTCTTTGGCTAAATAAGGCTGCTGGTAGACATCAATAATATCGAGGTCATAACTATTTTCCAAATATTCCTCGCACAGTTTTTGTATGTTCCTGACGGCTTGCATGGAGTGATGGGTGGCGCCTGTTATATATAAGCGCAGCACTATCTTCTCATCTGCGAGCGAGGAATCATTGCTCATGACCGCTCTCGTAAATCGAGCCCTACGAGCACACGTTCTTCATTAGATAAGTCGCCTATAATTTTACGGATAGGTACAGGGACTCGCCGCACTAGCGTCGGCACTGCCAAAATTTGGTCGCCTTCTGCAAGCTGTGGGTTAGCCAGTAAATCGATAATTTCAATACTATACCGGTCTTTTACGTTCTCCTCACAATATCGTTTGAGATTCTCTAGGGCCGTTTTAGACCGTTGCGTTTCGCCGGCTATATACAGTCGTAACTCAAATTCTTTATGTTCAGCCACTTTGTTTACCGCCCCTTGAAACCTTGAATGCGGCTTTGTCTATGCTGTCGTGCGCACCGCGTTCTTCTTCATTAGCGTTACTATTTTCGGTCTCGGTATCTTGTACGGCTAACTCTGCCTTAAGGCTTTCAATCTGCGCCAATATAAGCAGACGCTTGTGCTCGAGCTTACGTTCGGCCGTTCCCATCTGGTTTTTGCGTACGAGCTCAGCCGACTTATAGCGAGCTTCGGCCGCAACACGAGCTGAGCCTGTCAACATTCCTTCTGGACCAAGATAGACATCAACAAGGTTTATACCGTTATCGCTAATTATGAACTCGCGTACTTGGTTTGAGTGATGCGTCCCACGAGATTTTAATACGTACATCAATCGGTTACGCTCGCCATTAACTTCAAAATCACGCAGTAAAAGCCAAGTATCGGCGAACGACGACACGCTATTTTCGGTTTGCTCTAAGTTTTCGTGGCCCTGTGTTAACGATGTCATCATGGCCGTAATATTTTCTGCCTTAAGCATGTCCATCATACGGCTCAACATATTTTGGGCATCGCGCACGTTGCTTGAGCTGGCAAGCGTTGTAATAGGATCGATAACAACAACTTCGGGCTTAAACTTTTGGATTACTTTATACAAAGAAGCCAGGTGCATTTCGAGCCCTTGGGACGCCGCTCGCACAGCACGGAATTGTAGCAGGTCCTGCTTAATGTAGGGGTTAAGGTTTATGCCAATTGACTGCAGGTTGCGCGTAATTTGCTGCGGCGATTCTTCGAAAGCCACATATAAGCATTTAGCACCAGTTTTGCAGGTGGCGTCCGCTAAATAACCCGATACATTCGTTTTGCCGGTGCCAGAACTGCCTGAAACTAAAATACTAGAGCCTTTATAGAACCCTCCGCCGAGCATGACATCAAGCTGCTCAATGCCTGAAGAAATGCGTTCTTTTGAGACCGGGTGGTTTAAGTTTAATGACGTTACCGGCATTACAGTAATGCCATCTTCGTCAATTAAGAATGGATATTCGTTGGTACCGTGCGTTGAGCCGCGATACTTAACAACGCGTAAACGCCTGGTTGAAATTTGGTCTTCTATACGATGGTCGAGCAAAATAACACAATCTGAAACGTATTCTTCGAGACCTTGGCGTGTCAGAGACGTGTCGCCACGCTCGCCAGTAATAATTGCTGTCATTCCCTTGTCCTTGAGCCACTGAAATAAGCGGCGCAGTTCGGCGCGCAGTATCGCCTGATTCGTAAAACCAGAAAATAACGATTCAAGCGTATCTAATACAATCCGCTTTGCGCCTATCGAATCAATGGCATAACCCAGGCGTATAAACAAACCTTCTAAGTCGTACTCACCGGCTTCTTCAATTTCACTGCGTTCGACAATAACTTGGTCAATGCGCAGTTTACCCTTTGCCACAAAGTCGTCCAAATCGTAGCCGAGCGATGCTACATTCAGCACTAAATCTTTGGCGCTTTCTTCGAAACTAATAAATACGCCGGGTTCGTTACATTCAGTAATTCCTTTTATAAGAAACTCCATGGCCAGTAGCGTTTTACCGCAACCTGCGTTTCCAGCTATGAGCGTTGGGCGACCTTTTGGAAAGCCTCCCTCTGTTATTTCATCAAGGCCGTTTATTCCGGTAGGAGCTTTTTCAAGGCTAACGAGCACTTGCTCTTTGTGGACTTTCACCATTGCACATGCTCCTAATTGTGTTCAGGAACCTTATTAATTCTTCATTCTACTCCTATATCCGCCAATCGCATGTACGATAACCGATATATCATAATTAGTCTTGCTTTTTGTTTGTTTATGTGCTATTGTAGCGTAATGGCTTCAATTTATGAGATTGCTCAACAAACAGAAGAAGTTGCGGAGAATGTAGCGCTTCATACCCAAAAGTTTGAAGACATAGCTGCAGAACTTATTATGCGCAATATGGCCGTCATTATGGACCGCTTGGATCCAAACGACTACTCATCAATGGACGCAGGCACTAAATCGAAAGTGCAAGCTGTCGCAATACACACTCGCAAAATTGCTCCTATAGAAGAGGGCGAATTAGCTCAAATGCCCTTTGAATCTCATTCAGAGTTTGTCTACAGGGCATCTGTAGTACATCCGCTACATAAAGCACAGCGTGCAATAGCCTTTGCAGATTTCGACACATACGATGTTGAGGACAGTAAAGATTACAGGACCGCAGTTCTGCTTGCAGGCAGAGGATTTAATGCCGTAGTCGGTGAAGTAGGCCATATGACCAAAATAACCCGCGAGACAAGATATTTTACTGGCAACATCGCTGCAGCAGCAGGCCGGATGGCTATAGTCGAAGGCGCAGAAACTCATGACAGCAGTAGTCGGTAGTTGAAGTATATAGAACAAAAGCACGGGCACCCAAATAACATGCTTAATAGCAATTGTGCTTATACTTAAAGGTTATTTTGCTCGCGGAATGAAGCCCCAACCATCTGCGCAATACCCAACGTTTTCGCATTCTTCTGGGTCATATGTCGGTAGTGGTTCGTTAATTATTGCGCGGTAAGCTATGCCCGAATCAAGTAATTTTTGCAATTTTGACTGACGTTGCCATGTTAATACGACCTCAACTTCCTGAGCCCCAGCAGCCAGTGCATGTCGAGCGACTTGCACAGAATTCGAGCCCGTTGTACCAACATCTTCAAGAACTACTACCAGTTCCGGCTGCATAGCGGTGATAAGTTTACCTGCCATCTCGCTTAAATAGAGCTTCTTAGAATTTTCTGGATCTTTTTCGCTGACTGCTCCTATTACATCGCCGTTGAAGTGCCGCGCGGTATCGATTGCTACTCTATTTGTACCATTCGCAACTCCCAAAATTATTTGGGGCAGCTCAGAATACTCCTCCGAAATATAATCAGCTGCTACAGTTGTCCATTCTTCGTACAACGGCGATCCAATTGCGATCTTATCGAAATCGAGCTTGCGACCATGCATACCACTTACAAATTCGTGATGCGTGCCTTCAGGGTCTAAAACCCCTGCTTCAAGTACGTGGTTTCTGAATGATTCGACGTCTGCCATTTTATGCTTCTCCTAATTCTTGGGCGATTCTTTGTGCTGCTTCTGCTCTGCTAATGCCTTCTGGTGGTTGAGTAATCGCTCTGCCCACAACTATGAAGTCTGCTCCGTTTTGAATGGCTTCAGTTGGAGTTACAACTCGTTTCTGGTCGCCGGCTTTCTGAGCCCAAGCAGGTGTTATACCCGGTACAACAGTCAACAAATCATTGAGATCATCTTGCTCTCGTATAATCTTAAGCTCTTTGCCTGAACAGACAATACCATCTATGCCGGCCTCTTTTGCGATTCGCGCAAACTGTAGCACTTTCTTTTTAGGGGAGTCGCCGTATATTGAAACGCAGTCTTCTTCGCCAATTGAGGTCAGTACAGTTACACCAAGAATGCCACCTATGCGAGCAACATCGTCATCGCTGTAATGGCCTTTTTTAGTTTCGCGTATCTGATCTCTACCTTCGGCAGCTGCCTTAAGCATTTCTACTACGCTACTCGCATGAATAGTAATAAATTGGGGATTGCAGTCTGCAGCCTCAGCGATGTGCAAGCGTACTGTATCTGGAATATCATGATATTTGGCATCAGCCATCGTAGCAGCACCAAAACTAGCTATTTTTTCAACTGCGTGTATCCAGCCTAGTTTTTGTGCAATGGAATTAGCCTTGGCCATTCCAACATGTTCTCCAACCTCAGACATAACTTCACCGGCTTGTTCCCAGTTCATTTTATCGAGAGCTACTATTACTCGATCACTCGGCTGTTGAATGGTGTTACGGTATACCTCTGAAGACATTTGTATCCTTCTCCCACCACACTAATGTAGCTTCAGTATACAGTGTCGGATTTGATGATCAATATATAATTATGGCGCCAACTTATTAATACATTGTTTTATAGCTATTGACTTATTAGCTTATGCTTGCTATAATAGCATTAAGTTACTAATTCTCTTTTGTATCGCACCTGTATTCTCATCTGAGAAACATCAATTTATCACCTGCGCAACGCGTATTACACACAGCCTGAACTTTGCTCCTTTCTTATCATAATCTGTAAAACAGCAGATCTTCTCGCCTCTTGCGAGCTAAAAATAACAATAATTCATAAAGGAAATACTATGAACAATACAAATAAACCGGAACGCCTCGGCGGATCCGCTAAAAACCGCGGTGCCGCCCAAAGGGCGCAGCGCCGCAATATTGACGACGCCCAACGCATTGTCAATCAACATGCCCATGCTGCTGACCGACCGGTCGCCAAGCGGGCTAACAAAGTTGTCGACACCAACAACAAATTAAAGGTCACATTTTTGGGCGGCCTACAAAATGTCGGCGAAAAGAATATGGCCGTCATTGAATATGGCCAAGACGCGATCATTTTAGATTGCGGCAATAACCTAAGTATCGATTTGCCCGGCGTCAATTACGAAGTTAATGACACGGCATACTTGGCAACCATCAAACATAAAATAAAAGCCTATGTTATTACGCATGGCCATCTCGACCACATGGGCGGGCTTAAACACACCGTGCCAGATTACCCCGCTCCAATTTTTGGGTCGGCCTTCACGTTGGACGTCATTCGAAAATCATTCGATGACCTGCCAACTGGCAGTTTAGCGGTTGCACCACAGTTCGTGTCTGTCGATATTGATTCGCACAAGCCAGAAACAATTGGCGCATTTAGCGTGGAGTATATTCGCGTGACGCACTCTCTGCCCGACGCTGCTGCAGTTTGCATTACGACTCCAGTCGGGCGCATCGTGGCTACTGGCGACTTTCGACTCGATCCAGAACCGCTGGACCGTAAGCCGACCGATACTCAAAGGTTGCGCGAGCTCGGCGAGCAAGGCGTCCTATTACTATTGAGTGAAAGTAGTTACGCAGACGCTGAGGGCCGCGTACCGACCGAAAGCACCTTGCAGCAAAGCTTCTACGACATCATCGACGAAGCACCAGGCCGTATATTTGTTGCAGCATTCTCGAGTAACATGAACCGCGCGCAGATGATCATAAATGCCGCCGTAGCTTCTGGCCGTAATGTAGCACTTGATGGCCGTGGCATGTTAAGTTATGCCGAAATAGCGGTACGACAGGGTTTACTGAAAGTGCCTAAGGGCACGATCATACCAATAAACCAGGCCGGTTCTCTGCCCGCTAACCAGTTGCTTGTTATGTGCACCGGCGGACAAGGAGAACCTAATGCCGCGTTGCAACGAATGAGCGAAGGTCAGCACCGCAATGTGAATCTTGAAGCCGGCGACACAATTGTCGTTAGTTCTTCGCCAATACCGGGCAACGAAGTTCGCTACGACGCGCTGAGCAACCGCCTCATTCAAAAAGGCGTGCGGCTGTTTCGCCACCCAACGCACCAGCTCGATGGGTGTGGCCCACTGCACGTTTCTGGACACGCAAAACGCGATGAACTCCGTGAAATGCTGCAAATGATAAAACCGAAGTTCTTCATACCCGTGCACGGCGGCGCATTGCGCCGCAACTACCACGCTGAACTTGGCATTCAGGAAGGCGTGCCCCGCCAGAATGTATTGCTTCCGGTAAATGGCGACAGCTATTTCTTTACTACAACCGCAGTTGAATCAGCCCCGGCAGTTCCGTATGGCAGTACGCTGATAGATCAAAATGGCAACACGGTGCCAGGTGTCGTCGTAAAAGACCGCGTCATGCTCAGTCAAACAGGCATAGTGACAGTAGTACTATCGATAGACAAAAAATCAGGCCAGTTAGTCTCGAGCCCCGATATACTCAGCCGCGGTTTCATTGCGATGCGCGATAACAACGAGATGGTAAACATGCTGCGCGATGAGCTGCGCCGAGCTGTGCAACAGCGCTTCAGACGTATCGACCTCGACCGTTTCAAAAACGAACTCCGCGATCATCTCGCTCAAATAATCTATGCCGAGACCGGTTCGAGCCCTGTGATTATCCCAGTAATTAATGTCGTAGACGGCAAACAGCAATCGAGCCGCCAGCGTGCAATTAGTACTAAGCCCACCGTAGCTTTAACCAAAGAGGCCAAAGCCCAAGCTGACCAACAGCGTTTTCAGGACATGCGCAAAAAACTGCTTAAATAGTTTTACGGCTATTTTTGCTATACCTTACGGCTATTTGTAAGTGCTTCTTTGATTGCATGCTGCTCGCGGTCCTGCACATAGCGCTCGAGCATTCGTAATTGGCCTTCGCTTAGTTCGGGGAAGTTTTTGGATAAGTTCATTATTGGTCCTAGTGTACATTTGGTTCGTACTGTTATGAGTAGTATTACAGAAACTGTAATACTAAGTGACAGTTTTAGCTGTAGTATTCCTAACTGTTGCATTACTACAAGAGCTGCAAGATAATTAACTTACTAAAACAGTAAAAATAGGCAGAGTAAGAACATGTTTTTCATTCCCTACGGCACAGCCGAGCCTGCGCCCCGCAGAAGTTTTCCGTATGTAAATGTCTTTTTGGTGATAGTTAATGTCTTAGTTTTTCTGATTGAGCTATATTTGCTCGGCATGTTTGGCCCTGATCGTTTTGAATCATTCATAAACCAGCATGCCTTTGTTCCCGCTCATTTAGGTGCCGGCGTACTACAGCTTACACTTCTCACTTCTTTATTTTTACACGCTGGTTTTTTGCATGTGATTGGCAATATGATGTATTTGTTGCCATTCGGAGATAATGTTGAAGACCGCATGGGACATGTGCGTTACTTACTTTTTTATGTCATTTGTGGAGTGGGAGCTAGCTTAATTTATGCACTGTTTAACCAAGGTTCGCCGGTTCCGCTGATAGGTGCGAGCGGTGCCATTGCAGGTGTACTGGGGGGTTACCTAGCGCTCTATCCTCGCGGTGCGAAAGTTAAGGGCTTTTTCTGGGTTATCATATTACTCATTCCTATTCGCCTGCCAGCAGTCCTATTTATTGGTTACTGGTTCCTCATGCAAATATTTAGCAGTGTTGCGACACTAACCGGAAATGTTGCCGCGCAGTCCAGCGGCGTTGCCTTTTTAGCACACGTAGGAGGTTTTGCACTAGGATTTGTTCTTGCACCGTTATTTGCACGACCTGTCCATGTTAACCAGGAAAACGCTCTTATCTAGTCTTTGAGCAGCTTACTGAGTAACTTCGCTAGCTGTTCTTGTTCAATATTGGTGAGTCGCTGCATGTCAGCGGCTTCATTTTTACTTATAGCTTCAAGAACTTTTGCGCGGAGCGCAAAACCTTTGTCACTCAGTGAAATTACCTTAACCCGTCGGTCATTAGGGTCTACTGTTCGCTCAATCAGGCCGTGTGTATCTAAGCGGTCAATGAGCCCCGTGGTGTTTGATGCATCACAGGCCATCATGCTTGATAGTTCTTGCATGGTCCGGCCCTCCGCAGGCTCAAAAAGCACCAATAATATGCCTTGAATTGGCGTCATCTGGTGCTGCTCCATAATCACAGCCATGTGCTGCTTAGAGCGCATCATGAGTAACATGAGCTTACGATAGGTGTTTGATTGTGTGGCCATACCCTATAGTATACTTGACTTGATCAATGCTTGACAATGTCAAGTATCTCGCATAATCTAAAAGCAAATATATAAAGGAGCCAGTATGGTTGATAAAATTAACAAAAGTAGGGTATTACTACTTGTAGCCCTGGCACAGTTCGTCGTTGTCCTCGATAACTCAATAGTGAATGTTGCCCTACCGAACATCAGTCGTGACTTACATTTTTCAGCGGCAAACTTGCAGTGGGTGGTGACTGCATACACCTTATGTTTTGGTGGTTTTTTGCTATTTGGTGGCCGCGCAGCTGACCTTTTTGGACGCCGCCGCCAGTTTATTATCGGTACATTAGCTTTTTCACTCGCCTCCCTCATGGCTGGATTAAGTCAGAGTAGTGGCATGCTTATTGTCCTTCGCGGCGTTCAGGGTCTGGCCGCGGCCTTCATGTCGCCCGCGGCATTATCAATAGTTGTAAATACCTTTAAAGAAGGGCCTGAACGGAACCGAGCGCTCGGAGTATGGGGCGGCGTTGCAGCTGGCGGTGCTGCGGCAGGACTTTTGTTGGGCGGCGTTCTCACGCAGTACCTTGGCTGGCGCTGGGATTTATTCGTCAACGTTCCTGTAGGGCTAACAGTAGCCTTTTTTGCGGCCCGGAATATACCTGAAAGCAAGTCAGATCTTAAGCACCAAAATCTTGACCTGCCCGGCGCTTTATTAGTAACTGCAGGTCTAATGACATTGGTATACGGACTGGTGAAAGCCCCTAGTTATGGCTGGACTGACCACCGCAGTATTGAATTACTAGGTGGCAGCGCAGTTCTCCTAGCTGCTTTTGTAGTAAACGAATTGCGTGCAAAACAACCGCTCATGCCCTTCTCGATTTTCCGCATCCGCAACCTTACGGCCGCGAATATGGTACAACTTCCCATCACCGCGGGAATGTTCTCAATGTTCTTCTTTTTGTCATTATATATTCAAAATATTCTGCATTATTCACCGATTCGAACTGGTCTAGCATTCTTCCCTGTCACGATTATCATAGGCATTTCATCACAATTGGTCTCACGACTTGTTAGCAAAATTGGCTACAAACCCCCAATGGTGATTGCCCCATTACTCATTACTACTGGATTGTTAATCTTCAGCCGCATGCCTGTTGACGGCACCTACCTGCGTAACGTGCTTCCAGGCTTAGCCGTTATGGCATTGGGTCTTGGTTTCTCGTTTGTATCTATTACCATTGCTGCCACGTCGGGAGTTCCGAAGCACCAAGCTGGACTAGCATCTGGGTTACTAAATACGTCACAGCAAATTGGCGGCGCCCTTGGCTTGGCAATTCTATCTGGGATCTTTGCTTCATCGATCAAAAATGCATCCATGCACGGCGCTCGCGGCCCAGCAGCTCAAATAGCTGGATTCCACGATGCATTCTTCGTGGCAGCCTTCTTTACTTTGTCTGCTTCGATCATTGCAATCATTGGCGTCAAACACGCTCGCGGAGAACGCATCGACTCCGAAGCCATCGTCAATATTTAGTATCGCAGTGCTGCAGTTTGTCTCAGTACAAGCTGCGCAAGACCTTCGACACCATAGAGTAATCGTAGAGCGTGCTTGTCGGGATCATTGCCGCGAGCGTATTTGGCTAAGCCTAAATGTTCACGCATAGGATCTACACTGTCCTCTTGTAACTGCACGACCTCATACTCATATTCAGCAGAACAAACAAGTCTAATAAATTCTTTGACTGTTTCCTCATCTGCCGGCAGACCGAGGTGGGTTAGCAATGCTTCGTACTGCTTCGTTAGTACTGCTTCAATTTGCTGTGATTCCTCGCTGTCGCCTCTGTTCTCTTTGTGCAGAACATGCAGCCTATTAGCAACTGCGGCTATCGTAACCGTTAATTCTTCTACTGCTTCGATTCGCTCTGGCTTGGCGGTTTTAACAAACGTATCAAAAGCTTCTTGAACATTTTCAGGCATGGTTTGAACAAGTGTTTCCACCTGCTCCTTCTGCTCTACCTCGAGGTGCGGTGCTGCGGTTATATGCTCGACCGCGAGCTGGCCCGTGTACACAGCCGGAGTCTCATAGGCTTCTCCACTAGTCTGTGCAGCATCAAATTCATTAGGCACCAGCATAGCCTCGATCTGTGCATCTCTTAGCAGATCGTCTAGGTAATCGGCTTCAACTAGTTCAGCTCCGCTGTCCACCGGTTCTTCATCTGTAAGTATCCAATCATATCGTTCAGCAATATCATCTTGCCAATGGCCATGTACTTCAGATTCTTCACTCTCCGCCATAAAATCTGGAGTTTCGAGAATCGATGGTACGGGCACAAAATCTTCTTTTTCTGGCTGAACACTTGGAATACCGAAAAGTTCTTCAACTGTGGTGTTTATTGTTGGCTTTGGGGTTTCATTTGGCTCAGCGCTGGATGTAGTATCTGCTAATGGTTTTACAACTTCTGAATTTTCAACGCTATACACTCTCTCTTCTATAGTCTCAACTATTACTGGTAGCGATGTAGCTATTGGTGGCTCCTTAGCAGCTTCGAGCATTGGAACAATCTCAGTAGCTTCTGCGGTAACTTCTGGTGCTAGAATGGTTTTTTGGGTTTCGTGATGAAACTGCAGTTCGTTACTAAGATTTATTTCTTCAACTGCTACCACTGCTTTAACAATTTCGGTCGTTGCGGCGCGCGCATTAACAGTAGTTTCATTCGCTGAAATAGGTTCTACCTGCAGTTCCAACTTTTCATCTGTCAGAATCTTTGGAACGTCAGCACCAACTTCCTTAGCGCTCTTTACATCTAGTGTGGTGTCTTTTAACGGTTTTTCAGCAGACTTATCTGAAATATCTTTCTCTTTTTTTGTTTGATCAACTTTTTTAGGTAATGGCTGTAGGAAGTGTTCATCTTCGGGCTCTATTTCAAGTCCGAATTTAGTTCCGATTTTAGCTCCATAATGATCTAGCTCTTCTTGTGTTTTGCTACTTAGATCTACTGGACATTCTTCCATTGCAGCATTTAAAGACATCGGTCCTAAGCCTGGGAAGTCAACTATCTGCTCACCGTATCGCTCCATAAACGAAGCTTGTCGCAAAACTTCAGCTTCATTTGGCCGAGGATCTACAAACTCTTGTTGGGGCGCGCCCTCATTCATGGTGTATCCTAATTTTCAGCAGACTGTGAGGCTAAATATTTATGCTCTGGCAATAATACATCCGCGCCAATTTGCTTGGCTAAGAAACTGACCCGAGTCTGCTCATCCATACGATCTTCTGGCTCAACAGGACACATATCTTTTTCTAGCTGTATGGCTTCTCTCAAAGTCCTGTGTGTTTTGCCTGGTTTGCTGAATGTTTCATGACCGTAAATTTCTACGAATTCTTCTTCTGCAATTGGGGTCTCGTGGCTATTAGTCATTTGGTTATTATTATACGGTTTTATTACGTGCAAGTCTACTTGTTTTCCCCCTGTTTACCTCTATACTGTGGAGTAATGGATTTTGGAATTATTGCACTAGTTTTTGGCGTTATATTTATTGCTGAATTGCCTGATAAGTCGTTGTTTGCGGCCTTGGTACTTGGGAGCAAATATCCAGGTAAACATGTATGGCTCGGTGCTTGCGCTGCTTTCTTTGTGCACGTTGTTATTGCGGTTACTGCCGGACAATTATTAACATTGTTACCGCATAAAGTAACTGAAGCCGTCGTCGCGGTACTTTTCTTGCTCGGTGCTGCCCTAATCTTTTTTGGTAAGCACGGAATTGAGAGTCAAGAAGTGCACGCTAAAAAACCTAATACTCCGGATGTTCATAGTCCGCTCAGAATTTTCATAACAAGTTTTAGCGTAGTATTTGTTGGTGAACTTGGAGACATAACACAAATCGCCACCGCAAATTATGCTGCTAAATATCATAACGCATTGAGTGTCGGCATTGGAGCGACTGTCGCGTTATGGTCAGTCAGTGCTTTAGCTATCTTTGCTGGTTCAAAAGCTTTTTCGATAGTGTCACCTAAGATATTACAGCGCGTAACTGGAACTGTTTTACTCGGTTTTGGACTCTATACTTTGTTTGGGCTTTTGCGGTAGCGGCCACTATCTCGAGCGCCCGCTACGCCGAAGACGCCAATACCCGCTAAGACACCTATACTTATGATTCCAATTGCCGTCGTATTTTGATTACGGGCAACTGGTGCGGATGAGCGAGAATCGGTAGTGACCCGAACAGTATAGGCCAACCCGAAATCTGAGAATTGACCATTTTTCGCATGCCCGTGAACTTCAATTACATAGGAGCCAATTGCCGGAAAATTGAACATATTCTGGCTCGTTAATGTAGATCCAGCGAGCTGGGGTTTAATTGGCTCCTCATGAATATTCTTGCCGTTTTGTTCAATGTGGAGTTCACACTCACAATCAGTCAGGTTAAAAGCATGACTTTTATCTGCGAATGCAACGTACAACGTGGTGTCTACTCCTGCAGCAGGCTCATCTGTGGGCGGTACGTGTAGAACTCCTGAGATATTTCCGTTTTGTTTGAGCACATGAGCACTGGCAGCGCCCCCCGTGAATCCAATAATAGGCAGCATCACAACGAGCCCAAGCATACTCTTCCCTAACACTCTATTTAGCATACGCATACGAACCTCCAGATGACTGGTTTTGTTGTGACTTCGAATAACCGTAATTGAAAACGGTGAATAATGCGATCGCCATGGCGGTAAGACCCGCGAGCTGCCAGATGGTTGGCCGAGTTTTCTGACGGAAAATGTGCAACCCAACAATCCAGACAGCTGCAAGCGATAATACGAGCAACACTGCATGTTGCGTAGCGTGGACGCCAATCGCAAAGGCATGTCCTAGTATTGCTACCAAAGCAACATAGACAAACCGGTGTAAGCGGAACCACCAGATACCCATGGCAGTAAAAGCTTTGTCGAACGAGGTTGCGACCATAGCCAATAAAATGATGAGCGCAATACCTCCGGCTATAAAGGCTCGCTGATAGACAGAGGGGAGTGACGTAGGATTAGCAAAATTAAACTCCGAACCGTAAGCAATCAGCGAATGAAGCGTGGCAAACCATGCACCGCTGACACCGAGCAAACGGCGCGCTTCAAACCATTGACGGCGCCCAGGAACGCGTGAAAATACTTTATAAAATGGGCCGATGCTGACGGCTGTTGCAATCAACGCCAGGCCAAGCCAAGCAAATATTTCAGCCATGCGGGAAGCGTACAAAGCTGTTCCGCTATAACTCGCATTAGCCCACCACCACACTTCGAGAGTAGTCGCCAGGGTGGCAATTGCTATATAAAGCCGCACGCCACCTTTCCACTGGTTGAGCGTGCGACTAATAATATTCATGGCAATAGTTACGCTAACTTATTCTGTTACCACAACGCTAGCTTTCATGTAAGGGTGCGGATCACAGTGGTAAGTATAGGTGCCGGCCTTCATAAAGGTATAGCTGTAGGTCTCACCTTTTGCAATAAGCGGTCCTGCCTTAAAATCTGCTGAATCTTGATCTGGTACAACATTGTGCTTAACGTTGTCCATGTTGGTCCAGGTAACTTTTGTGCCTACTTTAACTTTAATAGCACCTGGCTTATACATATAGTCGCTAATCATAACATCGCTGGCTTCAACCGTTTGCATAGAGTTGCCGGCTGGTTTATTGGTTGAATCTGGCATAGCCATGCTGCTACTACTGCTTGATGATTGCGTTGCAGTGCTATCTTTCTTGCTACCACCCATCAAGAGTGCCCCAATGATAACGACTGCCAACACAGCTGCAATTCCGGCAAATAATCCTTTATTGTTCTTCATGTGTTCTCCTTTATATTGCTCTCTTGATAGTATCGCAAACGGACTGTAGGACAAAAGCGGGGTTGCACACTGTGGTGCTTCCCCGCTTTATCATAGCTGCAAGCAGCCTTAGAGACGTCTAGTATTAGTCTTAAAGGTTCTTCTGCTTTGCGATGCCACCAGCTAAGGTGCTCATGATTGTAGCCATGTGCTCGTTAGCTTGCTTTAGCGCAGCTTGCTCGTCGGCGTACTTACCTGCTACGTGATCATCGATCATTGCTGCGGTCATTTGTACGTGGTCGCTAAGGACAGTGTTCAAAGTCTTCTCAGGAAGATTTGGATTTGCCTTTGCAAGGAATGCGCTCAATGGCTTAGTGTACTGTGAGTCAATGGTGTCTAAAGCGGCTTTTTTACCAGCTTCGTCACCTTTGCTTGCAGCGCCTGCGTATGCAACGAACTGATCAAGGTGAAGCTTCCAAACTGAGTCAAAAGTCTTTTCTGCATCTGCGCCGTACACGCTACCAACTTTAGCACCAATGTCATTACCATTAGCGTAGAGGGCTGCAGCTGCAGCTTCTGCACCCTTAGAGCCGTCAAGGGTCTGGGCAACAGCAGACTGAGTCAGTGTCATGTGGTCGACGCCTAAGGTTACTAAATCAGCACGAAGGTCAGATGCCTTCTGGCTTGTTCCACCAGCAGGAGTACTGCTAGCAGTTTTGTTATTGTTTGTATCGCTCTTTGAGACACTTGCTACTGCAAAGCCTACTACAAGTCCAACAACGACAGCTACTGCAGCGAGCGCAATATTGCCTTGTTCATTCTTTCGTACATTCATAATCTTATCCTTTGGGCATTGCCCTTATCATTTATATGTAATTACTATTAAATTACTTAACTATATATTTGCCTGTAAGAATTTTTACTTATTGCAAATATTGCAACAACTTACTTCTTAGCAATAGCGGCATCATTAGCAACTATAGTTGTTAGAACCTTGTGGTACGTTTTCATATCATCTTCGGTCAAGCCCGTAAGTAACTGTTGCAAGTGACTATGCAGGTCTGTTTCTATTTGTTTAATTAACTTTTTACCTTCCGGCGTAAGTGCTAATAGTTTAGCACGAGCATCGAATTGGTTTTGAACAATTTGTACGATGTTACGGTCCTCTAAATGCTTGGCCATTGCAGTTATTAACGGAGCTTTTACGTGTAGTTCCCGCGCAATTTCGACTTGGCGTACGCCATCTTTGGCCTCGATAATACTACCGAGCATTGACCAATAGGTAGGAGTAAGCTCATACTGTTCTAAGACAGTATAAACATGCTCTCGTAACGTCCGATACGCTTGCGATTGCATTGAGCCGGTGATGTAGGTAGGTAAATTCATATGATACAATTATTATTAAGTTACTTAACAATAATAAGGGAAAAATAATATTATGTCAAAAATCGAAGTTCACTCCCCTGGAGAACATACCAGTAAATCCCGTAATTTTCTTGTAGCAGCATGGTTACTAAGCGCCACGACAGTTGCGATATCTATTGCAGCCTGGACTAAAAACTATGGCGGACATTTCTTTCCTATCATGAACTACCAGCTATTCCCTTTATTAGGACTCATGGCGTTTGGGCTTATGTGGGCGCATTATATGGTGGGGACATTTAGCAATATCTTTGAGGTTCCTGGTCGTACGTTTAAGCGTTACTTTCAATACACTGGTTATGCAGTATTGGCGCTCATCTGTTTGCATCCTGGTCTTTTGATATTTCAGCGTTTCCGTGATGGCTATGGTCTACCACCTCAGAGTTATGAATCATATGTTGCTCCAGGTCTCGGCTGGGTAACCTTACTTGGTACTGTAAGCTTCCTGATATTTATTGCATATGAATTCCGCCGGGTATTTTCACAAAAGTCATGGTGGTATCTTATACCTGCCGCAGGAGACTTCGCTATGTTAGCTATCTTGTACCACGGCTTGCGCCTAGGCGGCGAACTGCGGATGGAGGGTTGGTTCCGTGTAGTCTGGTTGTTTTATGCAGCATCTCTTGTAGCGGTTCTGGCTCGCAGTTACCTGCTCAAATATCAGAAGCGTCAACTCGCAGCATAAAAAAAGACCCGGAATCTACCGGGTCTTTTTGTTTTCTCAGTTCTTATAGCTTCTTGAGCAGTCGATCGATTTTTGAAAAAGATCCTGTGCTTGCTGAAGCGAGTTCGAATGAGAGGCCGTTACTGGCTTTCATCTTTTTATCCTTAAGTTTTTATTGATTTTGTAGTTTTTGTTTGTGATCACTAACACTACGTATTATACACGGATTTGCTATTTTGTCAAATCGGGGTTACTCTACACGTTTTTGTTTCGTAAGATCTAAAATAATAATACTGCCTTGGATAACGCCGCAGCAAGCAATAAATTACTCTTCCGTTGTGTTTTTCGCAGCACGCGCCGTTAGCACGACCATAACTACGGCAATGAGCAGTAAGACCCCTGATGCGCCATAGGCCAAAGGATTGGTGTGCTTTTGAGGCGGTGGCGTAAACTGGCTGACTTGCGCCTGACGTGTGCCAAGGGTGACGATTGATAATGGCTTATTTTGCAGCGATACGCCTGACTTATCGCTATTCAGTAAATCAGTTGCGGTACCCGGCTGAACGCTACCGCCTTTGGCTGCAGAAGTATCGGTTGCGCCCGAAGATGTTTGTGGGCTTTGTGTGGAGGTCTGCAAACCACTACCGTTACCCGTACTCAGTGAAGTTGCCATTTCACTAGTATAAAGCACGAGCAGCTAATTGCTGCTAAAAATAGCTGTGCTGCGGCCACTTATTGCTGATTGGCAAGTATAAATACGCGGCGGCGATATTGATAGAGCGTTGCGGCAATAGCAGTAACCGTAAACAGCAACAATGCTGTTGTGCCTGGCCCAGAATTTGCTAATTTTTGTCCGTTTGAGCCAGTTTTAGGAGTGGCTGGCGTCGGCTTTGAAGTTGTTGGCGGAGTAACTGAACCATCACTACTACCGCCGAGTGTGTTAGGTGTTGCAGACTTAGGTGCGGTATTTGTTCCCTGTTTTTGTGTCGATGCACTTTTATCTTTCAGCGACTTCTCTATTGACTCTACACTGACATCCTTACCTTTTACATCATTAGATTTTTTATGTACCAGAGAAAAAACAAGGCTACCAAGGATAATGAGTATCAGTAAAGCTATACCAACGCGCAACCAGTTCAATCGTTTGAATCGCTCCATACATGCCCCTTTCAGATAGTTCTTCTTGAGTATTTGCCCTTACAATAAATGAATTTAGCTGTTTTTGCAAGAGTATTGCTTACAGTTTTATTCCGCTTCTGCTTGAAGTAATTGATTCAGTTTCGCGGCAGTATTGTAATTCCGAATCGTCATTTTTTTATAGAACGGATTCTTCGCAAGTTTGCTGGTTGCCGATTTGCCATAATCTGCAAAAGAAACAGATTGATATAGTATGCCCTCTCCGGGCTTGAGCAACTCGATGTTAGGTATAATAGCCCCGATAGAATCAACGACTTGTTGCACTAAGTCTGGGTTAAGAAGAACAAGTAAATTGTGTTTCCATTCTGGGTCGAGGCCCCATGCTTTTGGTGCTACAGCAATAATTTTGTGCCACGCATCAGCACTCAGCACAACGACATCAATATGCTTACCAAATGTATGGGCTATTGTTTCGTGCACTAACCCGCTCAACGCAACCGCATCTCTGCTATCAGATGAAAATATAATATTTCCACTCTGAATATACGTTTGGACATTTTTGAGGCCAGCTGTAGTCAAGCTCTCGCGTAATGCCGGCATTGGTATCAGGTTATTACCCCCAACGTTGATGCCACGCAGTAGGGCTAGATATTTCATAACTGTTGCTTAGGCTGTAAGCTGATATTTTTGGACAACATCAAAACTGTCATCGTCACTGACTAATTTTTCGACTGCAGGAGTGATATGACCTCTGAAGATCGTAAAGTGGTCACGGCGCTTATGTATAGCTTCATAGTTTTCGATGGTCGTTTCAACAAATTTGTTGCAGTTTAGCTGTGAGCACTCACAGGTAAATTCCAGTGGTGCGTTGACGACGGTCTTGTGACCACGAAAATATTTGCGAATACCGTTTTTTATCTTGGTATTTTTTGTTCTGATGAGTTGCTCGTTTCGAACAAGACGATCAGTTGAAGATTTTTCGCTCATAGGCATGCCTGTATTTTATACCAAAGCATGTAGGCTACGAAATCGGTTACGATAGTTCATTAATGCGACCAGCGAATTCGCGAACGACTTCTGGCTTATCAGTCACCATGGCCATTGTCAGTTTCATCCAGGTAAGCAGTTCCGGCACGTCTTTGTGCGTCACATCCTCTGGACGTTTGCCTAGGTGATTGGTAATAATACGGCTTACAAATCGTGGCGCGGCTGGCCCAAAATAATCTTCTGATATTTTAGTTATGTCGTTATACAATGCATGACTTTTTACCATTATGCACCTTCCAATTTACGCAAATTTTTGGCCCCTTTAGCGATGTAAATGAAGCCAATACTAATAACTAACAAAAGTATATAAATCACCACCAATAATGCGCCAAGACTCAAGCGGCCTACCTGCGAACTTAAGGACTGATACACACGCAGCACAATTACAGATAGTAAAATGCCTGAAAGTCCTTGTGCTAAGTGCTTAAGAGCGTCACGGTAGAGCATACCTTTTACACGCTTACTATACTCGTAGATGTAGCGTGCTGCCCTTACGCCAAGAAGCCACATAAGTAATCGAGGAATGACGATAGTAGTTATTATTAACCAGTCTGGTTGGTAATATGTACCGACGGTAGCTGTGTTAGTCGGACCATTTATTGCCGGATCATCAAGCACCAGCATGACATAGAGCGCTGAAAATGCTATATACGCCATAGAAATACTGAGCGGCAATGCTTGAGTTTTTCCTTTGACAAGTGCGGTGAGCTTCACTGACCCTCTGTAAGCCAGATAGAATGCTGGAATGAGCACGAGTAAGTTAAAGTAATTGACCGCTCGTATTAGTGAAGCTGTCGACTCTGGGTGAGCTGTGTAATATTGTTCGGCAAATGCAGCTGCAAGCGCCGAAAGCGGCAACCATAGCACAAAGCCCAGAACGCCCTTTGAGATGCTGTTAAACGCTTCGCCATCTTTGCTACCACGTATAATTTCAACATAGGACTTAAGGTGTAAATAGCCAAAGAGACCAACTATCCATATCAAAATGTATGGCACAACAATAGTTAGCAACAGCAGTTTAAATTGCGTTGCAGTTATGTGAAATTTTTCGAGAGTAGCGTGTGGCGGCTCATGGAGCAGTGATTGAGCAACATAGATTATGATGAAAACTGCGAACAGACTAACGAGCCATTTATTGTTCCGTAGCACGTTTGTGTCTCCTTAGATGATGCTCGCGATTATAGTCTTTCTGCAGCAATTTGTCATCCTGATATCTTGCACTACGGCTGCAGCAGCTGAAGATAGCGAATCACTTCCATATATAGCATTACACCTGCAAAGCAGTGGAAAAATTCGCCAAATTATCCCCAATGCCACTCCTTATTTATGATTTTGTAGCGATTATTGCTTTCATGACATCGAAATTTCCTCGGTCATGACCGGAGTGACCTGCAACTGTCCAAAAGAGTTTGCTATTTGGCGCAGCCTTATGAAGATCATATGCCGTAAAGGGCGGGCAAATGATATCGTACCTACCCTGAACAATGGCCACGGGCATAGTCAATTTGTTGGCGTACTCTATGATGTATCCTTCGGGTATGAAACAGCCGTTCACTAAATAATGACACTCTATAGTAATCGGTACAGGATTAAATTTTTCAGGATCAACTGGCTTGGTACGGTCATCGAGGGCAACGATTGAGCCCTCTAGGTCAGAATATGCCATAGCCGATTGTAACGCCGCAGACGTGTCAGAGCCAAACAGGCGGGGCATATGATAGTCTCGTGGATTAGATTGCTGGCCTTCGGGAACTGTCTGCAGAAAACGCTCCCATACATCAGGGAAAAAAGCAGCAATTTTACCTTTATCCATAAAATCTATTTCGGACTTACGGCCAGTAAAAATTCCGCGAAGTACTAGCCGCTGGACTTTTTGAGGATTACGAATAGCGTAAATCAGAGCCAAGCACGAGCCCCATGATCCACCAACAAGCGCAAATGTATCAATATTGAACGCAGTAGCAATTGTATCTATATCTTTCACAAGCGCATCGGTGTTATTAGCTTCCAGTGAACCGTACGGCAAACTTTTGCCGCTACCACGTTGATCAAAAAAGATGACGCGGTCGGTTGTTGGATCAAACAGTTGCTTGGAGCTATCACTGCAACTGCCGCCGGGCCCGCCATGTAAAAACACAAAAGTTCGGGCAGAGTCGGCTTTACCCCAAAGTTGTGCGTATAGCTGGTGCCCGTCGCCGACATCGACCATTCTTTCATCAAGCGTATATAAATCTGTTTCCATGCGTTTCTCCTTTGTAGTTACTATAGCGCACGCACGCATCGACTAATACAGCCAGCGTATCAATGCCCCGGCTGTTTATGGGCACTAACTGATCGGCTAGAAGCGGCAGCTCAGTGCAACCTAGAATAACCGCGTCACAATCCATAATCGCAACATTTCTCGCTACGCGGCGCGCTAAGCGTTGCGCTTTGGCAAGGTAACCGCCTTTAATTGCGCTAATGAGCTGCATGACAATTGCTTGAGTACCTCTTGATGGTACTAGACAGCTAATCTCTTGAGCTTTGCAGAGCGTTTGGTAAGTTTTGCTAGCTACTGTGCCCGAAGTTGCGAGTAGACATACTTTCTTACATTTTTGTTCTACAAGCCGCTCAACAACCAATATAGGCAAATTGAACAGTTGGCTGTTTTCAGCAACAAGTCGGTCAAACAGCACTGGCGTGCAGGCAGTATTGCAAGGTATGCAAATGACATCTGCCCCGAGATGTTCTAAGGATGCTACATTACGTTGCATTCTGGGAATAGGGTCGGGCCCAATGCCCAAAATAAAGTTGCTGCGGTCAGGAATTGATCCATCATTTATTGTAATGATTGTTGGTAAATCCTGATCGCTGCCTGGCAGCGCATCAAGTAACATTCGCTCAAAAACTACCGTCGCCCTCGGGCCCATACCACCTAAAATTCCAATTGTTTTCATAGCCTTATCCGTTCACGTAACTTTACCAAACGCTTAAAAGTCTTTGACAGTTCTGCCATAGAAAGCTCTCTGTTTATGGGCGCAATAAACAAGCCACCTTCAGCCAATACATCGTTTTGGGTGACAAAACCTGTACTGCCCGCGGGCACGAAAAGCTCTGGCACTAATTGTGCCACTTCAGCAATTTCAAGTTCAACTTTAGACTGCTGGGTTTTTATAGTCGCACTAAATACTTGCTCGTCTTCTTTATTCTTAGGGGTAGACGTAAAAAACTGTTTCCTTTTTCCAGCAAGCATTAGCAAGTCTTGATCCGTCTGTTGCAAAACACTGAGCAAGCCCTCTAAATTAGGTTGCCTCCGAGCTGTTGTTGCAAATCTAGCCTCTGCGCTTGGAATCATTTCTACCGATAATTGTTTGGGCAGTAAGTTTCTGAAGCTTGCAGTACTTTTTAGTGTTACGTAGAACCTCTGCATATCGGGAACTAGATTATTAATATAGCGGACCATATCTGGACCAGACAAGTGGTACTGTATTGCCTGTTCAGAGTCCAGCGCTTCAATGACAAAATTCGCCATAATATCAACCAGATTCGGTAAAATCACGGCGGTTTCTGACGCGCGTGGATTGTCATTTAATTGCATTACGCCGACATCACTAATGCGCCTAGCAGCATTTTGATCTCTACGCGTAGCGCCATCCGCCAATGCTAATCTCGTGAACTGCTCTGGGAAGTTTGCGACTGCTATCGCAACAATCTCACTAACCACCGATTCATTCTTTCGGAGATATTCAGTGTTTGTAAAAACATTAGCCTCTGGAATTGCGGCACGTACAGATGAAAGTTGTAGCTCATCGACAAACTGTTTTTGTTTAGCCGTGGTTACATTTTTTGCATCTACTATTGCGCGGCACACTACTAATCCATCGCGAGTAACTCGTTCAGTATCATTTGAACTTAATGTTAGTTCTGGAAAGTAGTTTGTATCGATGCCAGTTATCGTGTGATCGACACAGAGTAACGGGATGCCGAGTGCGGCAATTGACATATTGTACGGTGACAAATTGCCGATGTGCGCACTACGTAATACGCTAAAACCTTGCGCTTGGAGCTCTACGAGATCGTTCAAACTCAGTTGATCATTTTTTGTAATAGTTAAATTTTCCATAATTGTTCCTTAGTGATTATTCTTTTGTAATTAAAAAGCCGCCTGTGGAAGGCGGCTTATGCTTATTCGAAGTCTAAAAGTTACTGTGTATATTTATGACCAAAATCAGCAAAAGCCGTCCACTGACGGTACAACTTGGCCCAATGCTTATTTTGCTGATTTAGGTTAATCATAACAAGTATAATATCACTAAATTTATATAATGCAAATGAAAAGGCCCGAGAGGTAAAAAATTACCCCTCGGGCGGTTGTCATCTCCTTTCATTAAAAGTGTTGAGCTGGTGCAGCCGAACTATGGCCACAAAAGCCACTGTGCTACAAGCTACACCCGTCACAACAAACGTTACCGATAGCCCTGCGGTGTCCGCTAGCAAGCCCACAAGTGGACCAGCAACTGCGAACACTAGTCGCTGCACGAGATTCACTGTACTGTTCATGGTGGCCCGAAATTCTTGGTCCATATGAACATTGAGGCTATTTGTGAGGGGCTGCTTATGCAAAGCTTGTACGACGTCGTGTCCAAGCAATAGCCCTACCAACCAAAGTTGGCCGCTAGCCATCGCGAAGTACACGAGTCCGACTAGCGCTGCGTAGCCGAGCATATTTCGCTCGAGGTGTCGCTCCTGCGTAAAGCGGTGCGAGAGCCACGCCTTCCACAAACTGCGTACAGCTAGTATTGCACTGAAATACACGACTGGTACCCCGAGCTCCGTAAAATACGGTGCACTAAGCCAAAAAGCCAGGTAGGTCGCTGCACTCAATGCCGTTCCCAGCACTACAAGCCAGCGAACTTCAACGTTACTGCCTAGCGCGCATACTGCATGCCAAGCGGTCAATCGTTCGTCTTCCTGACGAGCGGCATAGCGTGGTGCTTCAACAAGTTTAAGCGCGAAGACCATGCCGCAAGCAGTCAGGATTCCATCCGCAACGAGCGTCGAACTAACGCTGACATAATGCACCAATAGTATTGCTACGGGCACACCTATTGCCACCGCTGCGTAACCAAGCGCATCCATGCGCTGGCTCAACTTCACGAACTCGTCGCCTCTACCGTCAGCTTTCAGGGAATCTTGCAGTAGCGCAGTGTTTACTCCACTTACTAGGCCATTGGCCAAA
The DNA here is from genome assembly GCA_030272735.1 of Patescibacteria group bacterium. Taxonomy (GTDB): domain Bacteria; phylum Patescibacteriota; class Saccharimonadia; order Saccharimonadales; family UBA4665; genus JARXKL01. Next base: position 83,764 of record JARXKL010000002.1, read on the forward strand.
GCAAGTAGTAGCTCACACGCCACAAACTGCCAGAACTCTCCGCTGAAACCATAGGCTATCATCGCTACGGCCGCCACAGGAACGCTCAGCTTGATGCTAAGTGCTCTACCATAACGGTCGGCTACGACGCCACTTGGCAATTCCCAGAGCAAATATGCAGCTGAGAATATGGACTGCAGTAGAAAGACTTGTGACAAGCTCAAACCCTTTTCCAAAAAGAACGGTATAAGGTACGCCGCACTTATGGAAAGTGACCGAAACGGTGCAAAATAGACGAGCCATTTTGCGTTCTGCTTGTATCCATCCATCTGAACTCCTTTCAAGAATTGTTAAGGTGATGACAACGTGGGTTTCTTAGAGATTCTAAGACCCGATCCGCCTCCTTGGTGCAGTTGTTTTATTATTTGAATAAACAAAAAACGTCTCCATTTAGGAGACGTATCGTGAACTATAATCTTTTGTATTTACAGAGAAAGAACCGATACGTCCGACACATTCATGCCTGAGAGAATGCCAGCAACTACAGCAGTGCCGCAATTTGCGTTGCGGGTGATAATAGTGAATTGTGTTGGATTATATCGTTTCATAACCTCTGCATTATAACAGATTACTCTGTTAAGTCAAGGCTGCAATTATTTCTGTCTATCTTCATATTACGCACACCCGATTTTGACTGCTGTCACTAATGCGCTTTGCAGGTCGTGAGTTCAGACTTATTTATCATCTGGTTCAGTTTGGCTTGCCGCACTGCCATGCCAATGCACGTCGTAGCTTGTGGCAGACAAATTAGCCTGTGGGTCTCGGCCAAAATTTCGTTGGTTCAGGATAACACTATACAAGTACGTACTTACTTTAGGCGCATTTGCATACCCGACTTTAGTTCCGTTTATTGAATAAACGTACTTATGCGATGTTGAATCAAGTGAGACATTCAGCGTCACCCACTTACCATATCCTTCAAATGCACGGGTTTTTACCCAATTATTATTTCCAGCAAACCTGAATCCCTCGTAGCCTTCAACATGTGCGAATTCAAGGATTCCAAAAGGATAATTCCCCGCGTCGGTACCATTACTCCCGTTATCGCCAACACTCCACATTCCTGCACGAACAGCTTTAGTTCCCCACACTGGGTCAAGATATAAGTCTACAGAAACAGACTGCCCCAAATTACCAGGTTTGCTGAAGTTATCCGTCGCTCCGTATTTAGTCTTTATACCCTCTGTCCGGTGATACGTATCGGTTGCTGAGTTAAAGCTGTCAATGCGAATCTCAGCAACATTAGTTCTTCCAGCGAATGGACCGACTGATGAGTATCCACCAGAGGGAATGATTCGCTCTGGACCCCAGTTGTCATTTAGTTCTGCTTGCGTGAAATTAAATGTAGTAGTAGATGATACCGCGTTAGCGCGCAGGGTCATGCCAACAATGACTAATAACAGTAATCCCACTACTGCCATCGCAATGCGTTTACGTAATTTCCCAGATGTCTTTATGTTGGAGTGCAGGGTCGTGCTGGTCATTGCTGTTTCCTCCTTAGGTGATAGTTTGATTATATACCTATAGCGCAACTATATGTACGGCGCGCGATAAGTTACCACTCTATTCGATATGTATTAGCGTGATTAGTTGCTTCGTTTTCCTTTGGACCAGTCTACGGCAGCTAAAATAGGAGCGAATAAATCTTCTTGCAGAGAGATTCTGGTTTCGGCTAATTCATCCTGGGTAGGATCGTGATCTTGGAAAACTATTGTGGTCAAATCCGTCATTACACATAGTGGCGTCTGTTCGGCGCCTTCGCCCATTGCCAAGACTGATGCCGCAGCAAGTCCGCCAGCGATATTTGCCTGCGTTACACCTAATGGTCGCCCGAAGATGTCGGGCTCGCCTATATAATTCCGGAGTGCCAAAAATCCACTATGTGCGAGGGAAATGCCCGTCGTTCCTCGACGCAGTGGCTGACAGGTACTATCCGTGATAACCACCCCGACATTCTGCAAGCTATGAAGTTCTTTAAGATACTTTCTGATCTGGTTAGCCGAAGCTTGTGGGTCTTTCGGCCACAGAATGTAGTAGCCTTCGCCATTAGATTCATCTATCCCGGCCATCGGGATGAGGGTATTGTTCGTAACGGTAAATTGAAAGCCATAGTTGCTTAATGTGTCTGGCAGATATAAATCTGACTGCTGAATAACAAGCTCTTTCTTGTCAATCTCCTCAACCGGCACTATCCTGCCCTCGCAAATAGAAACTATTTTGGATGTGACGGCTACAATACTGCCTTCTTCAATTATTGGCAGCGCATTTTCGAGCACCTGAAAGATGGTAGTACCGTCGTTTACGATTGGAGGGGTTTCAACTGAAATAATTTTCATACTGCGTGCTCGCGTATTGCTTTCTTAACTGTCTGATACACTTCGTCTTGCGAGCCATTAGCATTTACTCGAATCAAATCTGGCCTTTGCAATTTTTCAATGTATTCGTATTTGAACAATACATCTTCTAGTTTGTCGCCGCCTAAGTTCAGGTGCTCTTTGTTCGTGCGGCCCCGTTCTTCGATACGTTCGCGGTGAGTGTAGAGCGTTGCCTGCAATATAATAGGCAATACTATTACATCTGGCAGGTTTTTCTTAAGTAAATCCAGGCTTTCCCAAATATGGTCCGCAGCCAAATGTGTGTCCACTATCACCGTAACGCCGTTTTCCAATTGCTTCCGTACCAAATGCCACATAACTTTGTACGCTGTTGGCGAGAGTTCTTTAAATGATTTTTCCAGAGCTAATCTAAGCGCATCGTTGATAGTATCTGAGCTAAATATCGGGTAATTTTGATCCGCTGATAACCGGGCAGCAACAGTAGATTTGCCAGCTCCCGCGAATCCGCCAATGATAATAAGTTTTGTCTTATTCACCATTAAACTATATCAAACGGCTAGTTACTTTCAGCCACGATTTTGTCGATTGCACGACGAGTTAGGAAACTGAGCATTGCTCCGCGCGCACCATACAGTTCGTATTCATCACATTGTTCAGGCTGCACAAAAGTAACTGCTGGAAGTTTGTCCGACATTGGGTTGTGCGAATTCGCAAAGTCATCGAGGTAATTTTTGAGTTCTTTGCTATAAAAAGGTTCAGTATGTACAGCAAAACCGCCACTAACCACAACCAAGTCTGCGCCGCCGTTTAAGGCAAAGTCTAGGACCACACTACCCATCCCTCGTGCGACTTCTTTATATATGGGGTCCTTAGCAGATATTTCTGAAGTAGGTTTGCCGATATGTTTTTCCACAGCAGGACCAGAAATAGTTTTTTCAATGGTACGACTCGGAAACGCAGGTGAAATTGGGCGGTGTCCTACTTCCCAAAGTCCTGGGTCGGGATGGAAAAGATTTGCACCTGGAAAACGGTCGTCGCGGCGGACGAGTGCACCGCCCGTGCCAGTACCATTTATTAGGTCGGCGATCACATCAAACTGCTCATTATCTTCATTTGGCTTACCGAAAAAGTGCGCAGCAGCTTGTGCGGCTAGATCACCGTCATTAACCACCAAGAAATTGAAATCTTTCATTCTAAATAGTTCTTCTACAGCTCTATCGCCTTTGATTAATTCCGTTCTCGGGTCGAAGCCCTCCTGGCGACTCAGTGCAGGAATTTGAGTAACGCGAAAGTTTTGATCGACATGACCATCGGGAAAAGTGCGTACTTTTACAGGTCCTGGCACGCCCATAACACCCCACTCTGAACCTCTATCAGCAGCGCGTAACAAATCGAGCGCAGTACGCGAGAAGAATTCATCTGTTGTTTTCGGGGTTGGCTTTATAACAACCTTGTCGATATTGCCTTCAATATCACAATGACCAATACGATAATTTGTGCCACCGACACCAAATGCTACACCATCGCCGAGTTCTGGTAATCTCATGCATGCTCCTTATTAGTACACTATTGTTACATAGTCGGCATATTTTGCAAGAATAAGCGGTTACTTAAATAGTTTGCTGAGGCACCATTTGCTGTTTTTTTAGTCGCTTGTTTTCTTGTTTGAGCGCTTCGAGCTGCTTTTCTAGTTCGATTTGCTTCGTAGCATCTCGCGACATTACTAGCAGCCAATTAATGCCGCCGAAATCGTCAAATAATGGTGCAATAGAAACTTTCCAATATTTCATAGTGCCTTTATAGGTTGGGCAATAGCCTTCAAACTTGGCTAACTTACCACGTTTAGCTGTAGCGAGTGCAGTGCGTGCTTCATTCTGAAGATCACCACGCCAAAAACTTAGCCATTCCTGCCCCAAAACTTCTTTCTCGTCATCTATCTCCATAACTTTGAGACCATTTGGGTTGAAAGACATCAGCATACCATCAGTGTTGACTACTTTCACACAGTCTTCACTAGAATCATAAAAGCAGCTTATTATCTTATCTGTAGGCAATTTTTTCATGTGAGGTAAACTACAAGCTTCATTCACAACCCTGTCTATACAATAAACCTGGTCTTACAAGCTATTCTCCGAAGATCATCGTCACCAAGCGTGAGTAGCAACGGCTCTATTTCTTTGAGATTTTAGCTGCAATATTCTTACAGATCCAATAAGCAGCGTTAAAATCGATCCTGCAATCGCAGCTAGCAGCATGCCTACACCGAATGACAAACTTCCGTGAAAACTTAAGAAGTTTATTTGTACCTTGTTGCTATTTTGCAAAATGAAAATTGCCAACAATAAAAGTAAGATTACAAAAACGGCCAATGCTGTCCAAGCGTTTCCTGCCTTAGAATGCTCCTTTGCAAGCGTAGTTTTATGCCCTGCATTAGTCGTAGTAGTATCGGTTGAATCGCTCATGGCTAGTCCGATTTACGAGAAACTTTATCAATTTTATTACTAATTGCGTCGCCGGCATGCTTAATCGAGTCCTTCAGTTTGCCTTTAGACTCTTGGGCTTCACCTTTTGCTTCAACCCTATCGTTACCCGTGGCTTTACCAACTATCTGGTTAGCTTTACCGCTGAATTTATCTGATGAACTACTCATACATACCTCATTTCCTTTATGAACTACAATACTAGTAGTGTATGCCAGCTTACTACGGCCGCAAGTAATATATTGCACATCAAGCAAGTGGCTGAAAGCTTAGTAAGTGATAGTTTGTATAGGGCTTAATTGAACTTGAGAGTCTTAGTAACCATTGTGTTGAAGTTACTCAGAACGTCTGGGGAGCCGGTGAGCTGTAAGTAATTTGCAATATACATTTTTTTGTTTGCTATAGCACAATATTGTACTGTTTTGGTGCCTTCTGGAACTGCGCCAAGGCCAAAGCCAGGCTCTTTAGCGGTCGCTGAGATTTTTGTTGCAGCAACACTACTAACAGTTACTGTTTGTTTAGAATCTTGCGTCCATGCATCTGCGCTCAAATCTTCACAACTAGTTCTATCAGAGCGCCATGTAACAGTCATTTGCCCAAAATTTTCTGACGCGCATTTACCCACAGAATCACTATTTGCGCCTAGTAAAAATACGCCGGTTTCTGAGGTATTGCCGCAGGCTGTTGGATTCGTAACCGTGACCCAAGTTTTCGGAAATTTAATATCAAATTTACCTAGCGGATCGCTGTATTTTGTCCAGCTGGCCGTTGGGTCTGTAGCTGTCGGCTTGTTTTCGACAACTTTGGAATTTGCTGAACTACTAGAGGCCTCAGTTTTAGTATCCCGATTGTTCGCAACATACACACCGGTAAAAGCCACGATTGCAAGAAATATCAAACCTAGCAGCACTTCTACTGCACCGAATCCTAACTGATTACTTCGAATTTTATTCACGACTGCTTATCCTTAATATTTACTGCCTAAGTAGACTGTAGCCCTGCTTTTATCGTGAACGTTTACTGTTGAGCTCTGCTTGTAAACTCTTCCTCCACCGGCAAGCTTCACTTCGGTACTGGCGTTTAACGAAACCTTGTATGTTCCCGGCTTACACCTCAAGGTTCTAGTTACTCCAAGAGTTACCTTGCCTCTAATGCTTACACCATTACAATTGCCGTCGAGAGACTCGACGATTAGTACGTCCTTAGATGGTTTAGTCCCTTGCCAACCCTCTCCGTTCTCATTGTATACTGCGCCATTCGTGCTTCGAGTTTTAACGTTTATCTTGCCTAATTGAACTACTGCAGCACTTGCTGTTGGAGTATCCGCAGAAGAAGACACTAAGTAGCCGATGCCTGATATGGCGAAAACTATTACCACCAGAACACCTACAATGTGCGAGAAGCCGCCTTGATTTAGCTGTTTCATAATTAATGTGTCCTTTGTAATTTTATTTTATCGTGCTTATGTTTCAAATTGTACTCTAAATGAGTACATTTTACTATTAGCCCTATTAATGAGCTACCATTCTGGGCAGCATCTTGATATAGAGTAAAGATTTTCATAAGATTCCAGAGAGTTAGGTAGATTTATCGGCAAATACGACTAAGCGCTTCGCGAATCTGTGGGCTGACCTGTCCCAGCTCCCGGTGCAAGTTATGAGATTCAAATGTGAGCCCAGAGTGCTCTTGAAAACTTCAGGGGGTTGTTCGTTCTGGCCATAACTTCGAGTTTCACGAACCGTAAAAGATACGGCTTGGCCGTTGCTTCCGCTCACCGTAATTACATCCCCAGCTGCAAGCTTATCAAGGCTACTAAATACCCCTGGCTCACCTCTCAATCCATCGAGGTGCCCCGCAATAACAGCTGTTCCACTATTTCCCGGAAGTCCGCCGTATTTGTACCATCCTGCATCAATAACATTGTTCGGAACACTCATATTGCCATCTTTAGTGAGGCCTACGTTTATAACATGGGCGTCGATGCTTAATTTTGGAATTTGTACTCGCACTGGTAGCCCATAGTTGATGCTAGTCTGAGCTACTTTTGGCCTAGTACTCGATGTGACTACTCTTGCAAGCGGAGATTTCGGCTCGGGTGAAACGCTCGTTCTATAGACACTTGTGCCTGCCACCACGCCGCCAGTTAACAACAGTAAACATAGCAGAAGCAGTTGTGGTTTGTAACGTTTGGGATTTTTTGTGCCGTACTGGTAGTGATAGCTCATACCGCGTCAAAAACGTTCAGGATCGTTTAGCGAATTGTCTCACAATAAGTAAAGTAGCGAATAAGGAACTTACTAGAGCCAAATTTCTGATTGAATTATTGTGCGCTACTGCGCTTTGACCCGTGTTAGGTAAGCCGGGAGTCTTGTTCGAAGCAGCAGCCGTTTTAGATGCGCTTGAGCTTGTGCTAGAACTTGGGACCGCCGCACAAGAAGAGCTACTAATAGTGTCGCTCACTGTGGAAACAGTTCCTCCAAAGGCCAATGCTCGGCCTGACCATACCACAACGTTACCAATTGTAATGCCCGAAGCATCGATTACTGTACCACCGAAAGTGGAGTTTGCGCCGAGCGTCGTAGCTGCACCTGGTGTCCACCAAACGTTACAGGCGGAGGCACCGCCAGCAACTGCTACGACTGAATTTGCGGTCGTCGTAAGTGCACCCGTCATTCTAAATATATAGGTTCCGGATCCGGTAAGCGTAATTGTTCCACCGCCTCCGATATCAGCAGCTCCAGATACACAGTAAATGCCAGGAGCATAAACTCCAGCCACCCCGTGAGTAGTGTCTGTAGCTAGATCAATTGCACCAGGTGCAAAATTAAATGTACAAGGCTGGCTGTTCAGTGCACTGAGTGCCGTACCTTGATCGATTCCGGCCTGATTATACGTAGCATCTGCCACATGAGTCGTGCCATTTACCGTAGGGGCTGTAACCGGGGGAGTTGTATACCCCAAGTCACCATTTATAGTTGTCCCGGAAGTAGTATTACTGTATGTTCCTGAAAGTATGCTGAAGCTATCAGCCATTCCAAGGTTAGGTTGCGTCGCGGCACTAACCGATGGCGCAAATAATAAAGTCGCTAACAGCGATAAACTGACTATTTTTATGTGTGTTTTCATTTTATTCACCTTTTTTTGCACAAATAAGTGGCTATTTCACATCTAGATTACCATAAACGGAATCAAATACCTACAAAAATCTAGACTTCGATAGCTTGGAGCATTGAGTTGATCCCAGCATGAAGCTCTTCGTTGTTCGTGTGGCCATGCTTTGCGGCGGCGTGCTCCGCGGCTGCGTCGAGTAAGTCGTCACGTTGATCCTCGGGTGCCATAATTAAAACTTGACAGTTTTTATCACTTGGCATGCTCCCACAATTTACCGCTAACCAGCTGCCTGACTTTAAATGTAGTTCTTCAAGTGCCATAACTTTATCCTCCTACTAAGAGGCTAGTACACGTGCTTAATTTATTCAGCCTGTATTCTTACCCTCTAACTATGCGTTTTATCACACGCGATAAAACAATATGCGGAGCATCATTCATCTATCAGCGAGTAATAACTAGACTGTTTTTTGCTCTACCGGCGCTTGTAATTTGACTGTCTAAGATTCTACACCAAAACTACTTGCTATAACATCGAATTCCATGCCCATTTGCGTTAACAACTCTTAGCGCCGTAGTGACTGGCTTGCAAGTATTATTTTACTAACAGAAAACTGTAAGAACCAGTACTAAATTTATCGTTCATTTATGGTTCTGTACATTGTCATTACGTAAGTATCCTTGTATTGTATAATTCATGTCTTCCAAAGAAACTGGTTCAGCAGAACAAGCTGTAGATGAGCGATCTCTAGCAAGCTCTTTTAACCAAGAGGCTAATTTTTACGACAAATTTCGCATGGGGTATCCTGACCAATTGTTCTCTACTATTGATGAAAGGCTCGAACTCACCGAGCTTTCAAATATTCTGGAAATCGGATGTGGTGCCGGCCAAGCCACAGTGCCACTTGCTGCACGTGGATATAACCTCACTGCTGTTGAACCAGGTGATGCTCTTGCCAGGGTGACAGCAGAAAAAATAACTAAGAATCCGAAAGCTCGGGTTATAGTAAGTAGCTTTGAGAACGCTCAACTGCCAAGCGAAAACTATGATCTTGTACTCGCAGCAATGTCATTGCATTGGGTTAACGAAGACGTACGTTTTAGCAAACCGGCAGATTTACTTAAGACAGGTGGTCGCCTGGCAATTCTCTATAATTGGCCGTTGTTCACTAAGACTGATGCTCCCTTTTATGATTCTTTGAATACTTTAGCTCGTACGCATCAAATGGAAGGCAGCCTTGTTCCAATTCGCGAAGATGAACTGACAATACATCCATGGATAGAAGATAAGTATTTTGATACACCAGAATTTTTTACCCTAAAAACACGCCATGCCTTTGATTCAGGTCTTGCCTACGCCGGTTTTCTCGCAACGCTCTCGGCAGTTAGCGTAACTCCAGAACCTAACCGATCTAATTTCTTAACCGACGTTGCTGCATTAATACGAGCTGACTATGGTGATAGCCTGGCATTATCCTATATTTCGACGCTCGCACTGGCTCGAAAAAAATAATTATTTTAGTTCCTTTAGCTCTGAGACACCATGGATTTCTGCCCAACTGCCATGCCATTCGTCGATGACATAATTCCCCGTTATTTCATACCGCTCTCCCACTCTCGGTGATGGAACGGGGCTTCTGTAGTTAAGGCACACCAAATGCGCCAACACATCTTTTGGGTTAGAGTGACAGGTGTCTTCAATGACTAAGTAGCCATCCTGTTTTTGATAATTTTGTTTGGTGAGCAGGTATGCAAACTGTTTATCTGGCATAAGCAAGGCGTGGCTATCGCCATCAGGCTCGATTTTGATACGTTTTATTGTTCCAGTAACTGTTCTGCAACCCAGAAAATCGAGCCTTCTAGGAATATAGATATGCAAGCGAGAGCAGTTGTAGCCGTTAGAGCTACCGGCATTTTGCATGAGTGGAAAATGAAGCCAAATTGTGAGTCCTAATAAAACGGCAAGTATGATTAACAAAATCGTTACTGGCTTGCGTTTCGACATATGAGATTGGATCTTCATACCCTAATAGTAACTTACTGGAGGGTTAAGGAGCCGAGAATCTGTTTTGCCATAACAGAGTCTTTTGTATTGAGTCCTCTACTACCATTGCCTCTCTGTAGTCCAAAAGTGTATCCGGCTTTATTCCCCTTAGCACTAGAGAAACTAAAGTACTGGGGGATGCACCCTGGATGGTCACCCACTTTTGTGAAACTTTCAGCACCCTGACTACTTGCATTGAGAACGTCTAGTCCAGCTACAGTCGTAGTGTCGCCACCTATAAGCTCCCACTCCACAACGTAAAGATTAGGCGTATTGGGTATTTTTTTAGCATAGCTAACTGTTGAGTGCTCATTTTCGAGGCAATCGCCACCACGACCTGCACCTGCACTTACGAGAATTAGTTCACTGCCATTAGGGCTATTTACTGATACGTTTCTGGTGCCATCTCCAATATCCGGTCCGTCTGCGTTTCCAATTGTCCATGAATTAGGGTATTTGAACGTGGTTGTAGTGTCTTTTGGTTGCGTAAATGTATGTACTGTTTGCCGAGAACGGGGTGTAGTCGAGCGCGAAGATGTCGTATAAGTATTGCTAGTGCTTTTGTTCGCATTGTAGACATACCATCCTGTGCCGCCAATAATTGCGACCACCGCCAAGATAAGCAGCCCTTCAATTGCGCTAAAACCACTTTGGTTATTCTGGATTTTACTCATGGTAGCAAGTCCTTAATTTGATTGTTTAGTTTAAGCATAAGCTTAAGCGTTGGCCGAGGCAATAGCATTGATAGCACTTAATCCTAGTTATACTCCTTAACGATGTAGCCCAAAACATCAATGTCAGGATGATACAACTCCAGCATCTCATATTTCTCATGCGGGACTTCACGAGTGTACGGTGAGTTACCTAAGTATTTAGCTTTGAATTCTTCATAATTTTCAACCACATAATCTCCGCAGCCAACGTGAGCACGGTAAGGGTCAGGCACTCTTATACCTACGTATTCGATTGGATCATCATGTATTGTCATTGGACGAAATGGCTTAACATAATAACTCGTTGACGAACCACCATCTTCACTCTTGCCGACTGAATCAACCCAGTTCTTGATGAAAACATATTCGTCCTGGTAATGTGCAAAAATTTTTAACGTATTAACTGGCGGTTTCTCCTCGATTACTAAGCTAGATAGTTCACGCAACCTCTCATCAATATAATCAAAAACTTGAAGGCATTCCTCGGCTGTTTTTAGTGGACTGAATCGGTATAACTGCATAACTAAATCGTATCAAATAATTACTATCTTACTTTACGCACTGCGAGCCATAGCGACAGAGCAAGCATCACAACTACACCTGTAGGCAACAGCCACCATAGCTGCAAATGCGCTTTGTGCACCAAAGCTGCACTAATGCCTAGACCGGTGATAACCCCAATGGCAATACGCCAATCATCTCCAACAATAAATTTATACCAAAATGTGATGAAACCTTTTATGTAACTCATGCTTTTTTACCTACTGTGGCATGGAGTTGTTTGAGCCAGCTCACCTGCAAGACTGAAGTCACCGCTATAAATGCAATGATAGCCAGCAGCGCTAATTCACTGCCAGGCCAGTGAATACCAATCCCCTCGGAGCTCCAAAAAATACCAAAACTAGTGAGCATTATTCCAACGACAAATTTGAGCGTATTTTCTGGCACCTTTGCTAATGGCTTATGAATAATTGTGCCTGCGAGGATGACTGCGAATATTGCCGTGAGTGCGGCCGCAGTGGCAAGCGGAATAGAACCTTGACTTGCGCCAAATGTAACTACTATGAACGCCACTTCAAGACCCTCTAAGAGCGCGCTTTTAAAAGCAACAGTGAAAGCATACCAATCGTCAATTGCCCCATGTCTAATTATTCCCTTTGTAGTGCGAGCAGCTGCGGCAGTCTTTTTATAAATGGCTGTTTCGTCGTGTTTTGGCTTAAAACCACTCTCCCTTAAAATTGCTTTGCGTAGCCATTGTAGTCCAAAGATAAGCAGTAAACCACCAACTACAATCCTCAAAACACTGATTGGTATAACGGTCAGCCCGGGGCCCAAAACGGCAACAAATAATGCCAAAATAATAAAAGCTGCGATAGTACCGTACCACGCCGAACGCCAGCCTCTGGTGGTGCCGATGGCGAGCACAATAGTTAACGCCTCGACGCCTTCGACTACCGAAGCCAAGAAGACACTAATAAATAGTACGAAATTATGTAACACAGTTTTATTATACTGCGAAGATGCAATCAAATCGGAACACTATCTGTTTGAAGTTAGTTAGGATCTTGCTTAGGCATATTAACTCTCGATCTTCGCAAAAATATGGTAAGTGCAATTACTCCAACTGTAATGCCGTTTTGCACTGGCACAAGTAATAATACCCAGTCCCATTTGCCGACTGCCAATGCTCCAAAAATACTTGCGAGAACGCTCATATTCCAGGCATACAGTAATTCTGTATGTGGATACTTATAGACTTTTATTGTTACTAAAATTTTTGCGATAGTATTGACCAGTGTTGTTAAGAGCAAAGCAACTACCGCCGATTTGGTAAAGTACCAAATGACTAGTATAAAAACTGCCATTAGTAATGCTATTTTGTCTTTCTTATCAAATCCACCCATGCCGTACTTAAGAGCGAGGGCAAACAATATCAGCTGATTAGCGAGTAATGCCCCCGCAAAAAATAAGGATGCCTGAGCGCCTTCAACCAATTGACCGCTAAACGAAATTACTGATAAGCCAGCAAATATAAACATTGCAGCACGCTGAGGTCTTGTGTTGCCTCTTATGATGTCAACGTAATACGGTGCTAATCCGAAAAATATCGTCGCTAGACTTAAAATCCCAAACAACTGCGGCGTAAAAAGATCGTTCATTTAATGTAAATGATAACAAATAACTAAGGAATATGCGTCCTTAACAAACAGAGGTGGTAATAAAAAGAGACTCACAATCTTGTGATTCTCAATCTGTAACTTCTAAATAGTTGAGTACGTACAATCAAATCGGAACATTATCTGTTCGGGTTTAGTGCGTTAGTTGGAATTAAATAGGGGTGGCTCAGTGTTAAGTAACTCTACCGTGCAACACTATAACCTGCAATATTGCTTAAGCCAGGTTAAAACCTGCATGATAAACAGAATGCCATTTTTCTTCAGGGCCTTCTGAAAGACATAAGTCTAGCCCATTAGCTTCCATGGTTATTGTATTAAAGAGATGCTTAGAAATAATTTCCCTTTTTATTTCTTGAGGGTATTCTCCATATACGATGCTCATGTGAGGCATTGCTCTATTTCGTTCGATTTTTACCGCTTCTGGTAATATTATCGTCGTTTCATCGAAAAGTTCCGTCAACATGTTTGACTTAGCTAACATATATATACAGCGATGTCGTTCTTCCATTGTTCCATATTCACCGAGGCTAATAGTAAATGCATTAATCTTTTTTGCTAGCTGGTCTACCCTGGCCTTCATGGTGTCGAGCTGGCTATCCTCGCAAAGCATGCCTGCAATCGATATATGTGGAATGAATTTAGGCGCCGTATACTCATCAGCAATAGAGTTTATTAATGATTGGAGTTTTTGCTTTTCTTCTCCTATCGGGAGAATCCAGATGCCATATTTACGTTTCATAAAGCAATTTTACTATAGTATTTAGATTCTCTGATACTTCCTCTAGCCCGAAATACTAGGTGTTAGATATCTATAGTAAGTTGGCCTTCTGGCAAGGCGGTTCCGCCTATCCATACCCTACCATTGCGGAACATGCCAAATAGCCGTGAATGTTGACCCATAGCTATACCCTGCTCAATTTGGTATACGTCCTGTTCGGGAAGCTTATTATAGGAACGCAAGTATTCTAGGAAAGACCCATTACCGGTGCCGGTAGCAGCATCCTCATCGATGCCCACTCTTGGGCAAAAATTGCGGACGGATGCCAGATATTGCTCGTTTTCAGGCAATACGTAGACGTGAAAGCCAAAGAAATCGTATTCTTCGCTCACCTTGCTAACTTTTTCTAGGTTTGGCCGCAACTCGTGCAAAGCTGCTTCGGATGTGAGGCCGATCATAAGTTGTCTTTGCATAATTTGTGGCGGTAAATCTTTACTTAAAACATCCAACGAAATACCGAGAGCATCTACAACTATGTTTGGGTTAACAAATCCTTTCAGTTCTTGGGGCGGCTGCTCCATGAATACCCTGCCAGCTTCATCGAGGGAGATATTCAAAATACCTTCCGCTGTCATCTGCGTATGTTCGCCGGGTTTCTGCAGGCCCAGGCTATTCAATAACCACCAAGTTGCAATTGTCGCATGGCCGCAGAGTGGTACTTCAACAGTCGGCGTAAAAAATCGTAGATGATTCGTAGCCTCTTCCGTTGGACCTACAAACGCTGTCTCAGAAGCTCCAACTTCAGTCGCAATAAATTGCATCTGTTCAGTGCTGAGTGCGCCTGCATCCAGCATAACACCCGCAAGATTACCACCTCGCCCGTCAGCAACAAACGCATTTACTTTCGTAACTTCTATATCCATATTATTATCATAGCAAATATACCTCGTGGTTAGCGCCGGATGACTCCAATAGCAACATCGGTTAAATAAAAACCTCAACTGCAATTTCTAAGTACAGAGGCTCATGTGTTTGCTCACCAAGCAAAGCATCATCACATCAGCCACCGTTAATCCACATTATAATTACTTCATTTTTTAACGAATCGCGCAGCTTTAAAACATTGTCTGAATTTATAGGTGATCTTTAAACCACTCTTCGGGTCGATTGAACTGCCACGGATCACGAGTATTAGATTTGTGAACCGTAATATCTTTCCAGACGTCACCAATTACATAGGGCTCAGTCTTCAAATATTCATTGAGTTCTTCTTCATTCGGGAAGCTCATGACATACATGGAGCCTTTCATGCTGCCATCATCATTAAGGAGGGCTGCTCCGTACAACAGGTTGCCTGATGCCAATAACTCATCGCCACGTTTTATATGGTCTTGACGTACTGCTTGTCGCCGAGCAGGAGCCTCATCGTCAGTACCGTCTAATCCAATAATTACGAATTGCATGGCTTAATCATACTACTTTTACCCCTGTTTTACACCGTTGTAAGTTTTAGAACTTAACAGAATTTCACTTTTATAGGTCTTGTGCAAACATAAACACATCCGAATAAGTCTTAACTATCACCTGGTTGCGGGACCAGGACAGCGCACGTTAATCTATGCGCCGCGCTTTGCTCGGGCATTAGACTAACGACCGAACCGTTCGTATAGCCCTAACGCCAAAACCAAAATAAAACAGCCACCTTTCGGTGACTGCCTTATTTTGGTTGCGGGACCAGGACTCGAACCTGGGACCTCGTGGTTATGAGCCACGCGAGCTGCCGCTGCTCCATCCCGCGCTGTCTGCTTTGAAGCTCATATGATCATAGCAAACAGAGGTCATTATGTCAATGTATGCGCTCCTGCAACTACTTGCGGTGCAGGAAAAAGTCTACCCAGGCCTGAACATTGCGTTGATAGAACGGCTGGTTAACAACTGGTTTCTCAGCAGTTTTGCCAGGCGGCGCTACATTTGCCGCATATTTAAGGGCAACACTCGATGGCACGATGATCTCTTTCTCGCCTGCTGCGGCTAATCCGAAGTTACGCCGTGCGGACAACTCTAAGTACTGCTGGCTGTTAAAGTATTCATTTTGCAATTTGAGGTTCTCGTTCTGTAGTTTTTGTAGTTTATTTGTTTGGTCGAGTTTAGAAATCTGT
Source organism: Patescibacteria group bacterium (assembly GCA_030272735.1). GTDB lineage: Bacteria > Patescibacteriota > Saccharimonadia > Saccharimonadales > UBA4665 > JARXKL01. The sequence continues at coordinate 99,538 of JARXKL010000002.1, forward strand.
TTCTGCAAACCATAGTTTGTCTCGATAGTCTTGATGCCGCTCCAACTGATCAGCAGCACAATAATCACAAATAAAACCTGCCCGGCAAAGCGGATATCGCTCAGTCGCTGAATATAACCCAGCGCAAAATCTTTATGGTGACTTTTTATTTGCATATTGTTCAACTTCTAGTATATAACTTTTAGCTAAATCTGGTATACTCTGATCTGTTAGACAACTGCTGAAGCATTACGCTTCGCTCGTGTCTACAAATTATGCTACTAGCATAATTTGGGGGTGTAGCTCATCGGTTAGAGCAGGCGGCTCATAACCACTTGGTAGTAGGTTCGATTCCTACCACCCCCACCATTCCGCTTATTAAGCAACTATATAATTATGATAATATGTGGCCTAAAG
>JARXKL010000003.1:0-96191 GCA_030272735.1 Patescibacteria group bacterium
ACCTACAATGGAAACTTGGAGGGCATCCGCGCCGGTACCAATTTGTTGAAAAACATAACGGCAAAGCGCAAATTATATGTGACGCCGGGCCTGGTTGATCAAGGTGATGATACTGAGGATGTGCATGTTGAAGTTGGTAAACTGATAGCTAAGGCCGCACCAGACGTTACAATACTCATGAAAAATTCGGTCACGGTATATATTGAAGAGGGATTGCGACTCGGAAAATATAAAGGGCGAGTTCGACTAGAAGATACGCCACTCGAATTTTATACAAATTTATCTCACCAAGTTGCCAAAGGCGACCTGGTGGTAATGCAGAATGATTGGACCGATAACTACGTCTAATCAGCTGAAGCCATTATTGGTATACTGAATAGATGCAAACAGTAGCAGTATTCTTCGGCGGCCGGTCAACTGAACATGACGTGTCTATTATTACTGCGCTTTCGAGTGTCATCAAGCCACTCGAACTTACTAAAAAATACACAGTTGTACCGATATATATTGCTAAAGACGGCGCCTGGTATAGTGACCCGCAACTTACAGATAGTAGCGTCTATACCACGGGCAAGATCAAAGATTTTATAGCAAAGGCACAGCCCGTCACTCTGCAGTTTGACGGTGGGCTCAAGCTCGTAAAGCCAGGCGGTCTCGCCAGCCGTGGTTCATCTATCACAATCGATATTGCGTTTCCGGCAATGCATGGCACATACGGCGAAGATGGAGCATTGATGGGGTTGCTCGATATGACCGGCATCCCCTACGTCGGCTGCTCCACTGCAGCAGCGGCCATAGCCATGGATAAAGTCCTCACCAAGCAAATAGCTGTAGCCAACAATTTGCCGGTGAGTAAGTTTCTGGCGTTTACCCGGCACGATGTGGTTTCTGATTCTGATGGAACGCTAGGCCAGATAAAATCCGAGCTAAAATACCCTATTTTCGTTAAACCAGCCCACCTTGGCTCTAGTATTGGCATCAGCCGCGTCACTAATGACACTGAGCTCACCAACGGCCTGGAAGTCGCTGCGCATTATGACGACCGCATCATTGTAGAGGAGGCCGTCAACAACTTGATAGAAGTAACGCTACCAATCATGGGCAATGAAGAACCCCGGGCTGCGCTGCTTGAAAAGCCGTTGACCCAAGCTGAAGACTTTTTCGATTTTGAAACCAAATACATGCAAGGTGGCAAAAAAGGCAAAGGCCAAAAAGGCAGCAAAGGCAGCCACGGCTATAGCCAGCTACCCGCAGAATTACCGAAAGACGTGTATGCCCGCGCCGAAGCACTCGGTCTTGCGGTGTATAAAGCAATCGGCGCCACCGGCACCGCCCGCGTCGATATGCTCATCGACAGCAAAACAGGCGTAGTGTACTTCAACGAAGTAAACCCGCTACCCGGCGGCCTTTATGCTCACAACTGGAACCAAGCCGGCGTGAGTTCAGTCGCGCTCGTAGAAGCCCTCATAGATTACGCCGTCGAACGCCATGCCTCCCGAAGTAATTTAACAACTAGCTTTAGGACTAATTATCTGCAGCAATTCTAGACCATGATGGCCGAACAGCAATAAACGCGACAATAAATTATAGAACGTTTCTTGCTATACTTGAGCAACGGTGCAAGTACACAAAAATATAAAAACCAAGAAGACGCACAAAAAGCAGGATCTACAAACTATAGATAAACTGATGTATGTAGTATCTTTTCTATATCCACTTACTGTTGCTCCACAAGTTTACAAAGTCTATACGACCCATGACGTTCAAAGTCTCGCGCTTGCTAGTTGGTTGCTCTACGTACTATTTCAGATTATATGCGTTGCATACGCTGTTCAAAGACGTCTATTACCGCTGATTATAGAGGGTATCTTCTGGTTAATTTATTATTCCTCAATGGTATTTGCGATCGTGGCTTTTAGCTGAGTAAACCGTCGCAGTTGTAGCTAAATAATCTGATAGGTAGCAGAGTAAGACTGTATACTTAGGGAATGATAAAAACTGTTGGCAAAAATATTCTTTGTTTGTTGTTAGAGGGCCAGGTAAAACGACTGCGGGCTAAAAACGTTTTTACTGTTGTGGCTGTCGCCGGCAGTCTTGGTAAAACATCTACTAAACTGGCCATCGCCAAAACCCTTCAGTCGCAAGAAAAAGTTATTTTTCAAGACGGGAATTATAACGATCGTTTAACGGTGCCGCTGGTATTATTTGGGCATAAAGAACCGGCTATTTTTGATGTTTTTGCGTGGGCAAAGATTTTGCTGGCTAATGAACGCCAGCTTTCTAAGCCGTTTTCATATAACATTGCTGTGCTGGAGCTCGGCACAGACGGCCCAGGGCAGCTCGAAAAATTTGCATATTTGCATCCGGAACTATTCGTGCTAACGTCAATCGCAATTGAACATATTGAGTTCTTCAAGACGATTGACGCGATAGCTCAGGAGGAATTAGCGCCATTGGCTTTTTCCGAAACAGCTTTGCTCAATATTGATGATATTGATCCAATGTACCTACCGCAGTCGCCCTATAAAAGTATGAGCGTGCATCAGCATGCCGATTATTCCGTAGCAAAACGTAATCAACACCAGCTTGACCCTCAACAGCTAGAAATCAAGACGCCTGGTGGTCTGTTAAATGCGGAAGTGAATCTGCAAGGTAAACAGGGGGCAAAGTCCGCCTTGGTTGCAGCTGCAATCGCCAATGAGCTTGGCTGGAGCAGCGAGCAAATAGCCGCGGGGTTGGCGAAGATTACCCCCGTATCCGGTCGCATGCAAATCTTGCAAGGAATCAATGACACGACGCTCATTGATGACACCTACAATGCCAGCACGCTAGCAGTTGAGGCAGCTTTAGACACACTGTACGGTCTTGAAGCACCGCAACGCATCGCAATTTTGGGAACTATGAATGAGCTCGGAGAGTTTAGCGAAGAAGAACATCGCATTGTAGGTGAGCACTGCGACCCGAATAAGCTCGACGTCGTCGTTACTATCGGCGATGTTGCTGCTCAATATCTGAAGCCAACTGCAGCAGCTAAAGGGTGCACTGTCCAGTCATTTATGAGTCCATACGAAGCCGGGCGTTACGTTGCTAACGTCATGAAGCCGGGGGCAGTAATACTAGCTAAAGGTTCTCAAAACGGTGTTTTTGCCGAAGAGGCTCTCAAGCTGTTACTCCAATACCCATCTGATGCAAATAAGCTGGTACGCCAATCGCCATACTGGCTGAGCGTCAAGCAAAAACAATTCCCAGAACAGTAAATGGCACACATTGACAAAGTATGATATAATATAGGTATGAAAGCAGTTAACAAACTCCTGCTCAAACTCCTCGCCCACTAGGGCATTTTTTTCGCATACCAGCTATACTAAAGATAATCGGTTTTTACTGACATAATTCAGGAGTATATTTCCGTGCAGCGCTACAACCCAAAAGACATAGAACCAAAATGGCAACAAATATGGAGAGACCAAGACCTCTACAAGGCAGTCGATTTTGACGCGCGTCCAAAATACGTAATGCTCACTGAATTCCCGTACCCATCGGGGACAGGTATTCACATTGGTCATGCCCGTGAATACACCTATGGAGATATGATCGCTCGCTTTAAACGAATGCAGGGCCATAACGTTCTGTATCCTATGGGCTTTGACGAATTTGGTTTGCCTACTGAAAACTATGCCATCAAAAACAAGATTACACCGCAGTCTGCCACCGAAGTTAACGTCGCTAATTTCCGCAGTCAACTTGAGGCCTTAGGTTATGGCTTTGATTGGTCGCGGGTGGTGCATACTAGCGACCCCAATTATTACAAATGGACACAGTGGCTATTCTTGCAGTTTTACAAAGCTGGCTTGGCGTACCAGGCTGAGATTGCGATCAATTGGTGCCCGCACTGTAAGACAGGCCTAGCAAACGAAGAAGTTGTGAACGGCCGGCACGAACGTTGCGACACACTAGTTGAAAAGAAACTGCTCAAGCAGTGGCTGATGAAAATCACTGAATACGCCGATCGCTTAATCGACGGACTCAAAGATGTCGACTATCCAAGTCGGATCGCCGACCAGCAAATAAACTGGATTGGACGCTCAAAAGGTGCCGAAATTGATTTTGCTATAGAAGGGCACCACGAAAATATTCGCGTGTTCACGACTCGCCCGGACACGCTGTTTGGTGCGACATTTATGGTGTTGGCACCGGAGCATACTCTGGTTGAGGCTATTACGACGGATGAGCAACGCGCTAAAGTGCACTCCTATGTTAAGGTCGCACAAGGCAAAACCGAAATTGACCGACAAAATACCGACCGTGAAAAAACAGGGGTGGCTACCGGCGCACATGCCATAAATCCGGTCAACGGTGAAAGAATACCAGTGTGGATTGCTGATTATGTACTGACCGGGTATGGCACCGGCGCGATCATGGCCGTGCCAGCTCACGATGAACGAGATTACGCATTCGCTAGCAAATATCACCTGCCGGTCATATCAGTAGTAGCCCCATCATTCCGAAATTATGACAAAAATGCTGTGGATCGGCCGAGTGTTTCCATAATTACACGCGATCCAAAGACGAATAAGTACTGCATTCTAGAATGGAGCTCAGAAAACATGCTCGATTGCTGGCCGGGCGGCGGCATTGAAGACGGTGAAACCCTCGAGCAAGCAGCCAAAAGAGAATTTGCAGAGGAGACAGGCTACACCGATATATCGATCGATAACGTTCTGCCTATCACCGTTGCTACATATCACGCTGATGAAGCTCGAAAAAGCCACCGCGCAGTCCGTATGGTAGTCACTGCAACATTGCTTTCTGATAATCACAGCGGCAATATCGGCAGCGATGTCTATGAAAAAGACGCTTATAAAGTTGTATGGGTCACACAAAAGGAAGCTTTAGACAAATTACAGCTCGAGTATAAATTGATGGCTCAGCATGCGTTCGACGGGGGGGTAACGACCCAAAATGGTACGCTCATTAATTCTGGCGCATACAATAATTTGACGAATGAAGATGCTAAAGAACAGATCGTAAAAGACCTAGCTAGAAAAGGATTGGCAGCAGAAAAGATTAACTATCGGCTTCGCGACTGGGTGTTTAGTCGACAGCATTATTGGGGTGAGCCGATTCCGATTATTCATTGCGAAGAGCATGGCGCCGTTGCAGTGCCAGATGATCAACTGCCAGTTGTCCTGCCGGATGTCGATCAGTATGAACCTACAGATACTGGCGAAAGCCCGCTGGCGGCTATTACCGACTGGGTCAACACCACTTGTCCAGCATGTGGCAAGCCAGCTACGCGAGAAACTGATACCATGCCAAACTGGGCTGGCAGTAGCTGGTATTACTTGCGCTACTTTGACGCTCAAAACGACAAAAAATTCGCCGACCGTGAAAAGTTAGACTACTGGAAAGACGTCGATTTTTACTTAGGCGGCATGGAACATACCACGCTGCACTTGTTGTATTCCCGTTTCTGGCATCAGTTTTTGTATGATCAAGGCCTTGTTCCGACTCCTGAGCCGTACGCATCACGCCGTGGTCAAGGCATTATTCAGGCCACAGACGGTACTAAAATGAGCAAGAGCAAAGGCAATGTCGTTAACCCAACGGACATCATCGACAGCGGTTACGGGGCCGATGCACTGCGCATGGCCATCGCTTTCTTGGCGCCCTACGACCAAACGACACCTTGGAGCCCAGAAGCAGTTGCCGGTACGCACCGAGTGCTTCAGCGAATATGGACACTGGCGCAAGAATACTCTGAATCTGATGGCGGTACGGCAGATTCACCAGAATTACAGCGTGCACTGCATAAGGCGACCAAAAAAGTTACGCATGACCTTGAGCAGCTGAACTTTAATACGGCAATTGCGGCAATTATGGAATGCGTGAATGAATTGTATGTCATTAAGCGTGATGGTTTTGCAGCCAGCGAATGGCAATGGGCGCTCGAAACATTAGTACAGCTGACGGCGCCATTTGCACCGCATATCAGCGAAGAACTATGGCAGGAGTTGGGCCAAGAAGGCTCTGTCCACATCAGTGAGTGGCCTGCTTACGACGACAAATTACTTGTAGAAGACACGGTAACGCTGGCAATTCAAGTGAGCGGTAAGCTACGCGGCGAAGTGCAAGTTGCAAAAAATGCCAGCGAAGACGATGCGATAAAAGCCGCCAAAGCAGTCGAGAAAGTAGCGGGTTACCTGGATGGCCAGACCATTCGCAAGACGATCTATGTGCCTGGTAAACTCGTCAGCTTCGTCGTTTAGCAATCTACCCCTTGAGAAAAGCGAAGAAATTTGCTAATCTATAAGTAACTTTTGTCAATTAACGAAAAGGAATCCCCCAATGGGCAAGCCTAAGAAACGAACTAGCCCCCGCAAGACGGGTACGCGTCGCAGTCATCTCGTACTGAAACTCGCACGCAAAGTTAACGGAAAATCTCCGGTCAAAGTTCGCACCACAGTCCGCGAATCAGCAAAAACTGTTTAGTCTTAACGCGCTCGTCGCTACCAAAGGAAAATTAACAATATGGCATCAAATCGCCACCTCGGCCGCATCATCGCTTTGCAAACGCTCTACGAGCAAGAGTTGCGCATTGACGCCAACGACACAGATTTTGATGTCAACGAAGTCCTTAAGCGCAACACGACGCGCTACAAAGAATCTATTGACGACATCAGCTTCATTGAAAAGCTGGTTATTGGTGTTAGTGCCCAGGCTGCGGCACTCGATGCAAAGCTACAGCCTGTCGCCCCTGAATGGCCGATTGACCAAATTGCCCGCATGGACCGCATTGTCTTGCGAATAGGCTTATATGAACTCGAAAACGAAGCAGACGTACCACCAAAGGTTGTAATAAACGAAGCTGTAGAACTTGCCAAAGCATTTGGCGGCGACAACTCCTCTAAGTTCGTCAATGGTGTGCTTGGAACGTTACTGCGTGCTAAAGAGGGCGATGACGCTGTTACTGAAGCAGAAATGAAAACGACTAAACCCGCTGCTAGTAAGTCTAAAAATGCACCTGCAAAAAAGGCTGTTAGCAAAAAAGCAGTCGTAAAAACTGCAAATAAGCCCGTCGCTAAGAAAGCAGTAAAGTAGGTTTATGCAGCGGCCAAAACCTTTTCAGAATATCAAAAAGTTGGTAACACGCAGACCGACTATTGATGAAGTTGTGCGCGAAACTACCTCTGGCGGCATTATTTTCCGGAAGCATACGAAGCACGGCCTGCAAATATTACTTATTAAAGACGCAAAGCACCGTTGGACTATTCCAAAAGGCCATGTAGAGCCAGGTGAAGAACCCCGCGGCACAGCTGAGCGCGAAATAAACGAAGAAACCGGCCTACAAGAAATGAAAGTTTATAGCTGGCTCGGCAAAGTGAATTTCCGCTACCGCCGTGCCCATACTCTCGTCCTCATGACTATGCACATTTACCTAGTGGAAGGCCTTGGAGACACCGATAAGCTCCATCCAGAAGAATGGTTGACTGACATTAAATGGCTAGCCGCTGCAGACGCCGTCGACAAAATCGCCTATGATGATATTGGGAAACTAATATTGCTGGGAATGAAAAAAATACGAGAAGGAAAACTGAACTAACATTAACTGACAGACCATGGACACTAACACTTATCTTGCCTTTGCCCGCGACACTCTCCATACCGAATTCAACGACCTGAACCTCCTAATCACCGCTTTTACGCACCGATCATATTTGAACGAGCACAAGAAAAGCGTTAGCGAACATAATGAGCGCTTAGAGTTTTTAGGCGATGCCGTACTTGAGCTAGTAGTAACAGAGTACCTGTACTCTAATTACAGTGACCCTGAAGGCATTTTGACTAACTGGCGCAGTTCACTCGTGCGTACTGAAAGTATTGGCGCAGCCGCTACTAAATTTGGCTTCGAGCCTTTGCTTAGGCTCAGCCGAGGTGAAAAACGCGGCACTGACCGTGCCCGCGCCCAAATTTTAGCTAACAGCTTTGAAGCCGTAGTTGGCGCGCTGTACTTAGACCAAGGCTACGATGCCGCCAAGAAGTTCATCCATGAATCAATTATTAGCACCTTCGAAAACATCTTAGAAACCGGATCATGGATGGATCCAAAATCGCACCTGCAAGAACTTGCTCAGAGCAATGAAACTGCTACACCCGTGTATAAAGTGATGAACGAAGACGGTCCTGACCACGACAAAACGTTTACCGTAGGCGTCTATGTAGGTTCTAACTTACGCGGACAGGGAACAGGGCCGAGTAAACAGGCAGCCCAGCAAAAAGCCGCCGAAGCCGCTCTTAACCACTACAAATAGTAACCATTGACAACAGGGGCGCTAATCTGTAAAATAACAGGATTGTCTTTAGTAACAATTAATCGCTAGAGCAGAGAAAGAAGAGAGAATTAAATAATGCTAGTTATTCGCATGCAACGTACAGGCCGCAAAGGCCACGCCATGTTCCGCGTCGTCGTTCAAGACTCACGCCGGACCCCAACAAGCGGCAAGGTAGTCGCTCAACTGGGAAGTTACGATCCACATACAAAAGCTATAACGCTTAACAAAGAAAAAGCTGCTTTCTACCTAGAGCATGGCGCACAGCCATCCGGCCGCGTCATTTACATCTTGAAAACTCAAGGCGTTGAATTACCATCATGGGTTGTACAACCATTAGCTACAAAAACGAGCAGTGTCCGTAACGCTGAAAAGCGCCGCAGTACTACGCCTAAAGAAGAAGCACCAGCTGAAGAGCCAGTAGCCGAGCCCGAGACTCCAGAAGAGCCCGCTGCAGAAACTGATGCGCCAGAAGGCGATACCGTCGACGAAGCTGCAGTGGCAGACAGCACCGAAGCCGAAGCAGCGGCAACTGTCGTACCAAAGCCAGAAGCCGACGCAGTCGACGAAGCTAAAGCCTAAACAGGCAAGAAATTTCACACGCTCCGTAAGCGATTTTGCTATAATTGATTGAGATAACTGAGGAGCCTGTCACATGAATAATATCGATCAAGAGTTTATTGAATTTGTCGTTAAGTCGCTCGTTGGAAACCCTGCCGCTGTCGTTGTCGATCGTCGAATTGATGAAAAAGGCGTATTACTTGAGTTAACTGTCGACCCCGAAGACCTCGGCCGAGTCATCGGTAAGCGCGGTGCTACTGCACAGTCGTTGCGTACGCTTTTACGCGCACTTGGAACCAAAAATGATGCCCGATATAATCTGAAGATTGTCGATAATGGCGTAGCCCACGAGCAAAACGGCACCGACGCGCCAGTTGTTGCCCAGAACACTGCTTCTGATAAAACCGTTCAGGACGCGTCTGCAAATGAACCAGCAGCTATGGCAACACCTGCTGCACCTTCGAACACTACGCCAGCGGACGACGAAGACGCCCAAACCAGCGATCGTTTACGTCAAGCTCGTAAAGAGCTCGACGATCTTGATGACTTAGATATTTAGTACATAAATACCCCCAACAGACACCATGAACATCCAAATAATAACTCTATTTCCAGCCATGTTTGACGGAGTCTTAGGAAATAGCATGCTTTGGAGAGCTTCTGAGCAAGGTGCTGCACAGTATTCCTGCATCGATCTGCGAGAATTTGGCTTGGGCCCCCGACGCCAAGTCGACGATACGCCCTATGGCGGAGGCGATGGCATGTTACTGAAGCCCGAACCGCTGATTGCGGCAATTGAGAAGGCGAAGCAAAAAGATCCGACTGCTAAAGTTTACCTACCAACGCCGCGGGGCAAGCTTTACAAACAGTCGGACGCAAAACGTTTGGCAGCAAAAGGCAGCGGCATGATTATTATCTGTCCCCGTTATGAAGGCTATGACGAGCGAGTCATAAAATGGGTAGATGAGCCATACAGAATTGGCAACTATGTGCTCACTGGCGGGGAATTACCAGCGATGATACTCATTGATTCCGTAGTACGCTTATTGCCAGGCGTGCTCGGTGGTGAAGCATCCGCCGATATTGAATCGTTCCAGGACGATGACAAAACCATCGAATTTCCACAGTATACTCGGCCCGAAAACTTTAGAGATATGGCCGTGCCATCAGTGCTCTTGAGCGGCCATCATGCCGAAATAGAAGCCTGGCGTGCAGCAGAACGTCGCCAAGCAGATGACTAGACCGACTGGACAGTTTATAAAAGTAGGTTTTGTTCTAGTGTTATTAGTCGGCGGAGTTACGACGATAGCACACGTATTGTCCAGCCCGGCGCACGGCCGATCTACAACGAGCATCAGCACACGACCCATAAAACTTGCACCAAAAGCGCCTGAGCCCGAACCGGCTTCAACGTCAAACCAGTACTATATGCTTAAACTACCGGCAGAATATTCTAAACAAACCGGGAGTCAAAAAACGCCGCAATCCCTATTTCAAGAAAATTATTTAAAACGAGATAGCGCTGGCACTCAAATTATTTCAATAGGAATTGCCGACATTGGATCGGGTAACCTTAACGACCTGTCGGGGTATCAACTAAGAATGCAACCGAATGCTGCTTATACAAAAATTACAAAGGTTGTAGCGGGGACTACGGTTGATATATTTAGCGATAGCCGTTCTCCTTCAGTCGTTGCGTATTGGAAGCACGGTACTTTGGCAGCAATAATTGGTGTGTCGAGCGGACTAGAGAATTCAGGTGACGAATCCAATGAAACTCAAATGAAGGCGATAGAACCCGTTTTACAGGGTTGGCGATGGCAATAATCGGGGCAAAATGCTACTGTTAATTTAATGAAAAGCTTGGTTTATTTGGGCGCTGCAGGTTTCGCGTTGTTTGCCGCATTACCCGCTACTACAAACTACAAACTCAATAGTTATAGCTTTGGTGCCGGTGGCGTAGCAAATACTAAGACTACAACATATTCGCTAGAGGGTTCAGTTGGGGAGATCAGTGGCAAAACTAGTAGTACTGCAAATGCGACAGTAAAGCCTGGCTTTACAGAGACACAGCAGGCTAATGTGCCACAGCTTTCAGCGTTAGATAACGGCAGCGGTGTCTACTATAATAAACTGCATTTTGTGATTGATTCGCAAAACAACCCTACGGATGCTACCTATTTAATTGCAGTGAGTACCGACAATTTTGCCAGCAATATTGCTTATGTGCAGTCTGATGGAACGCTGACCGGCTCAATAAGTACGGCCTTATATCAAACCTATGCAGCCTGGGGCGGCGCTTCGGGCTCTTTTGTCATCGGGCTGAACTCAAGCACGACATATTCGGTTAAGCTAAAGGCAACCCAAGGCGATAAAACTGAATCGGCCTTCGGTCCGGCACTATCACAAGCAACTGCAGCGCCCTCGATTACCTTTAATTTGGTCACCAGTGCGCAGTCATCTCCACCATTTAGCGTCGGCCTGGGCGCATTAGACGCCGGTACCATCAATAGTTCCACCGATACAATAAATACGACACTTTCAACAAACGGTACATCCGGTGGCGACGTCTATATAAAAGGTAAAAACGGGGCATTACTAAGCAGTTCTACTGGTTCATCCATAACTGCGGCGTCCAATGACTTAACAGGGGTAGCGAGCGGCTTTGGTGCCCAAAATGTCACGATCACGCAAACAACAGGCGGCCCTTTTTCCGTTTCGAGTCCATACAACGTAAGCGGCAATAACGTCGGAATTCTGTCTGCTACAGCACGCAGCTTATATACAAGCACCGTTCCTGTTACGGGTGGAGCAGGAACGTTGCGGCTGAAAGCAAAGGCTGCCAGCACCACTGTCGCCGCCAATGACTATCAAGAAATTCTGACGTTTATTGCAGCAGGTAACTTTTAATATGAGTAGGCATTACTAAAGTAAGGGTAAGCATGTTGACATTATATATAACTCGGGTACTATAGAGTTATATAACGTAACATTACCAAAGTAATATAAAAGAAAAACATACAAAATGATCAAAAACATCCGGTACATCTTCGTAGCAGCTCTGCTGACGTTCAGTTTCCTCATGCCAACATTAGCTAGTGCTGCAAAGTTAACGCAAGTTGGTGTCCGCCTCGGTCGCCTTGGCATCAGCTCAGGAAGTGGTGGCGCGTCTGATAATAACGATTTGCTCGTAACCTTCAAACTTAATACCACGCCAACTTCAGTCGGTAAGATATCTATTGCGTTTCCATCAGGCTTCAACATGACTGCTGGTACACCCGCAGTTAGTACTACAGGGTTTCCTGCTACACCCGCGAGCATTACAGCTCCTCCCGGCACATTAACTGCCGCAGTAACAACCAATGGCGCTAATGCTGGTGGGGCTATCGTGGTGTCAGGCTTAACGTCTGCAAGTTTAGTAAACTCTACATTGTATGGCTTCATAATTCCTGCCGGTTCTATTACCAACCCTGCAACCGCAGGTCAGTATGTTACGACGGTAGAAAGCCAAACGAGTGGTGGTGCAACCATCGACTCTACGACAGCACCAACCTACGTCTATGGTGCTTCCTCCAATCAGGACCAGGTGGTCGTATCAGCATCTGTTTCACCAAACTTCAGTTTCGCGCTGAGTGCAAATACCGATACCGTACCTGCAGCAGACCCTTCTGCTATCGTCACATCACCAGGCGTAACTATGTCAGTAGGTACTAACTCGCCACTTGGCTATACCGCTTATGTGAAGTCTAAAAATGCCGCGCTAACCAGTGCTGCTACCAGCGGATCTATTACTGGGGGTACCTTCAACGGTACTGCTGATACTACTGCAGCCGGAACAACACATTACGGATTCTTACCAATAACAGGCACAGCTTGCGGAACTTGTACGGGGACGCTTACGTATGACGGCGAATACTCTGGCGGTGGTGGGGCATTCATAAGTGCCGCTAACCAATCGGGTGCTTTCAACGGAACAAGCTTTTCATCGTTCGTCTCACGCTCAGGCTATACCAACAGTGATCAGTTCACGCTGAAAGAACGAGTGACTGTAGCAAATACTGTGCCGTATGCCAATGACTATACCGATACGCTGACTATTGTTGCTGCCGGTAATTTCTAGTCCATAGTATACTGAGAGTAAATGAAAAAAAGTTTGAGAGGGTTGTGCAGTTTACTAGTGCTAGCGTTTGCTCTTATGCTGTTCGCGCCCTCACTAGCCTATGCCGCAGAAGGCTTCAATGTCATAACATCGCCTCTGCCGATCAAAATTAATACGTCTCCTGGAAAAACCATCGAGACCGAGCTGCGCATAAAAAATCAGGGGACTTTGGCCGAAGGGATCAAAGTCGGCCTTATGAAGTTCAAAGGTAACAGTAAAACCGGCAAAGCGGATCTACTTGACCTGTCGAAACAAGATCAATACGCTTCATGGGTACATTTTACTCCGAACCAGTTCCTAGCCCAGCCAGGAGTGTGGAACACCGTTAAAATGCGGATTGATGTTCCTGAGACGGCTAGCCTCGGTTATTATCTCGCAGTAACGTTCTCACCGGCATCTGTGCCAGGAGGGCGCAACGTGACGACTCTTAAAGGTTCCGCTGCTACTCTGGTTCTCCTCGACGTGAAAGGCGCGAACGAGAAGCGAGTCATCAGCATTGATGATTTTACGGCTAACCATAAAGTGTATGAATATTTGCCCGCTACATTTGATGTCAAAGTGAAAAACAGCGGAAATATCTATATTGCTCCTGCTGGAAATATTTTTATTACGAAGGGCAGCAAACACGTTGATACGCTCGATTTTAACCTGATAGGCGGCAGTGTATTGCCTAATTCTACTCGCTCATTTGCAGTGCCCTGGAAAAACGGTTTTCCATCGTTTCATGACCGCCTCGTTAACGGCAAACCGGTCGCCGATAAAAAAGGCTTCTATGTACAGGATCTGAAATATAATTTTGGCGATGCAAACAAATTTCGCTTCGGTAAATACACTGCGAAATTGCTCGTAGCCTACGATGATGGCCAGCGAGACGTGCCACTTGAATCGACGGTAACGTTTTGGGTTATACCATGGAAATTGATGCTCGGTGGCTTAGCAATTCTTACTTTGGTCGGATTTGGTTTGTATAGTGCATTACGTGGAACATTCCGGAGCGCAAAGCAAAAAACTGCTAAACGACGCAATGGCTAAATTACTATATTTGAGCGGGTATCTTATTGCTATAACTGCCTTGTTCTTCATGTTTACAGGTCATTCCGACGCGTTACCAACTGGTATTACACTCAGTCCCTTTCAACAAGAAATAGGATTGCAGCCGGGCGATACTGATAGGTCATTTGAGCTGACACTGACTAACAACACGCCAAGCGTGCAAGAACTGCGTTTGAACGGTCAAGATTTTGGCTCGCTCAACGAAACTGGCGGAGTTTTACTCGAAGGTTCGAAAACGTATACCCAAAAATATGGACTAGTCTCCTGGCTCAAACTGGGAACTGATAGCGTGGTGCTTGAACCAAAAGAGTCACGAACTATAACCGTGACAGTCCAAAACAGGGCCTCAATGCAACCTGGCGGACACTATGGAGCGGTTGTTGCAAGTGTTATTAGTATTGATGCGGCGAAAAAAAACAAGATAGTGATAAATCAACAACTACTGAGTCTACTTTTAGTCAAAAAAATTGGTGGCGAAGCGTACGATTTACAGCTGGTTGATATCAAAAACAATGGTAACCTACTTCATTTGCCCTCTACCGTACAACTGCGGTTTCACAATCCAGGCAATGTGCATGTTGTGCCGAGGGGCATAGTTCGCCTGAAGAGTCCGAGTGGTAAAGTGTTATCCCAGGGTATCATTAATAGTGAGTCCGCTTTTGTTCTGCCTGAAACGTACCGCGAAGTCTATGTTCCGCTCAGCAAAGTGAGTAGCCAGTATCTACTGCCCGGTGTATATCGTATAGAAGTCGAATATCGCTATGAGGGAATTCTTAAAACCGTTAAAAAGTCGTCGCAGGTCCATTTTGTGAGCCTACCGACCTACTTTTTGGTAGTGCTTTGTATTGCCGGAATAGCCTATGTACTTAAGGCACAAAAAACTCGCCGCAAAATTGCGAAATAACAGAGTAAATACGCTTGTGTTTAGTTGTGGAATTTGGTACGATTTAGCTAGGACGCAAAAAAGCAAAACGTGAGCAAAATTGGTTAACAATGAAACGACAGTGGTTTACTAGGTCAGCTTTAGCAGTTGCCGTACTATCTACGGTGTTATTTGCTGGTTTGCTCCGCTCTGCACCAGCTGAAGCCGTCAACCCAACGACAATGAACTTCCAGGGTAAAGTTGTTAATGCTAACGGTACTAATGTTACTGACGGAAATTATTCTTTCGTATTCAAGCTGTATAGCGTATCGAGTGCTGGAACCGCGCTATGGACCGAAACTCAGGCTAGTGTCACAGTTACGGCCGGCGTGTTCCAGGTAAATCTGGGCAGCAGCTGTTCCTTCTTTATTGCCGCAGCCTGTAACAATAACACGCCAATCGATTTCTCTACTGCGAGCACATTGTATTTAGGCATGACTTTCAACGCCGATGCAGCAGGCGAAATGTCACCTCGTGTACAGTTACAATCTGTGCCGTACGCCTATTACGCAGATAATTCAGGTAAGCTCGGTGGCTTGACCGCCAGCCAGTTTATTCAGTTGTCACCTAGTGGCCAGCAATCGGGTTATATAAATCTATCAGGCAATGCAACTTTCGGGGGTAACTTATCTGTCACTGGCACACTTAATACGAATACTTTCAACGGAACAGCCCTGACGTTTGGTGGTGCTGGAGCTGCCGCTATTCAGTCAGCATCCGGACAAGCGCTAAACTTGACTGGCAATGCAGCCAGCACTTTGAGTACCAGTGCTGGAAACCTCACGCTCCAAGCAGGGTCAGGAACGGTTAGCCTTGGAAGCAGTACGAACCTTACTGCTACAGCCGGGCTGAGCATTGCCAGTGGCGGCGCAACTGCACTTGCATTAGATACGGGTGGCGCTGCAGTTATAAACGTTGGTACAACCAATGCTAATGCCATAAATCTGAATCAAAACACTACAATTGCGTCGGGCAAAAGTCTCACAGTCACATCAGGGCGTACGTTGATTACGGGTGCGCCGACTGCTGGTGCTACTTCATCGCTCACTCAAATCGGCGGGCCGCTGGCAGCCGGAGATGCATCTGTCAACGGTGGAACGTATTTGAGTGTCGCTTCGCCTTCCTCGGGCGCAGGTAGTGTTGCCGATTTTGTAAGTTTTGAAAACGCTGGCGTTAGAAGATTTCAAATTAAGTCGACCGGCAGCATATACGCTACTGGCAGCCTGACTGGCGGCTTCTTAACCGATTCTCGCGTGAGTACTAACGGTGCTACGTACACTGTAAGCGCATCTGAACTTGGCTATTTCTTAACCGATAACAGCGGTACCACTAACGCCGCATATAATTCTATATTCAATCTTACTGGCTTACCTGCTTTAGACGGTACAGTAGTCTTTATAACTGCTAGCAGCGTAAAAGGTATTACTAATACCGCCAGAGTCCATACTCTAATCGTACAAATCGCGGGAGTTTCAGTTGCAACCGTCGATACTGCATCCGTTGCGACCGCTAATACCAACACTCGATCTTTTATTCTAATGCGCTCTAATGGTACATGGGTAGTCAGCGGTACGGGACTGACTGCTGCTCCGGCCAATGCAACCAGTACTGTTAACACCGCTGACTTTGCCGAATGGGTACACTATAGCGATGCACAGCAGCCACAACCCGGCGACATATTGACCGTCGGCGACATTGACAATTCAGTTAAGCGATCGAGCGGAGCATATGACAACAACATCGTCGGCGTTGTATCGACTGAGCCGTACCAAGTGGCTAGTGCCGACGATGGACATTCCGTCATTATTGGTTTATCTGGTCGTGTCCCAGTGAAAGTTAACTTAGAAAATGGGCCGATATACCTCGGCGACAAACTTGTTGCATCATCTACGCCTGGTGAAGCCATGAAGGCTATACGAGCCGGGCGCATCTTAGGAACAGCGCTTAGCAGCTACGATGGATCACAATCCAGTGCCAGCGTAACTGTACAGCTCGGAGTTTCATATGATAGCCCATCATCAAATTCCAGCGTTGTTTCAGCGACTGCCATCGCTGGTGGTGCTCTTTCACTGGATACCTCAACCTCACTTCTTCAAGAAGTATCATTGGATTCACCACCACCTGCAACTACGTTGTTGACATCTTCAAATCCCGCTGCCTTAGAAGTTGAAGGACAAGCAAATATGTCCACGATCGCTGCTGCAACCGAAATCGCTCATTCATCTGTTGCGACGCAACCTACACCATCTGTTGATCCAAGCACTCCCGCTAATGATAAGCCGACAGCAGTTTCTGCTACAGTTCCATCTATAACAATTGTTGATACTACTGGAGTATATGCCATTCGTTTTGATGCCACAGGTACTGCGGCGCTGCCAGGAGATTTGAATTTGGCGAGTGCGAAACTAAGCGGCGGCTTAAGTATGGCCGGTGACCTCCAAGTGGGCGGGCTCAGTACGTTCCAAAAGCTCGCGACATTTATTGGTAAAGTAGTGTTCCGTCAGGATGTACAATTCGATAAACACATTGCAGTAGCCAAGGATACCGCAGGCTATGCGAGCATACGTCCCGGTGAATCTGTTGTGCATGTGGCCTTCCATGATGAGTACGAAACTACGCCAGTTGTAAATGCTAATAGTATAAACGGATCATTTGCAGAGTATACGATTGATCACATTACGACGAAAGGTTTCGATATTTCACTCAAAGCTCCAGCGGATACCAATATTAAACTGAGTTGGATTGCCTTATCAGCGCTGGACCCACAGACTGCAGAGAATCCTCAAGCCGTAGCCCCTTAATGAGCATAAGCAACAACTGATATCTGTTACAATAGCAGTACATCAGGAGAATTATGCAATCGACATCATCGGTTCGGACCTTTCGACCCAACTCGCCGGGTGAACCCAAAAAGCCTTCGGACAAAAAAACATCTAAAGTGCGCACGCCGCGTAAGTTTCCTAAACTAAGTGCTCAAAATGCACCTTGGATGATTACAGCCGTGGTTATCATTTTCGCAGCTTTTATGTTCGCGCAGTATAGGCAGGCGACAAATAAGTTGTACTCTGGTTCACAAGCTGTCAGTGAACAGCAAACGTTAGATACAGTTCAGCGTGTCGGCAAGTTGATACTCTTGCCCAAGGACCAAACACCTACAGTTGCAACCGTAAAGCATGCTGACCAACTCAAAAACCAAGCATTTTTTAAGCAAGCCAAAGACGGCGACAAGGTGCTCGTTTATAGCAAAACAAAACAGGCTATTTTGTACCGTCCCAGCACTAATCAGTTAATTGCTGTCTCAACGGTAACTGTTGATCCAAGCTCAAGTTCTTCCGCTCAATAGCAACTTCAGATATATCGGTATGGCTAGTTGTCGGTTCAAGCTGCAGAAAAACGGTAAACTTTGTGCCTGATCCCGGCATACTATTTGCACAAATAGTACCGTTGAACTCATTTTTGACGGTTTGCTTAACAATTGCTAATCCAATGCCCAAGCCTCGTGCATCCGCCGATTTCGTCGTAAAGAAGGGCTCAAATATTTGTGGGAGGGCCTCAGGACATATGCCCGTCCCGAAATCTTGCACTTCAATATGCAAATAGCGTGATGATCGTTTCAGATAAACGAAAATATTACGATTCTGTGCTGTCAAAGGTATGTCTTGATAGGCGTCGACAGCATTTGACACTAAATTAGCAATAATATGATTAAAGTGAACGGGGTCACCATACAAAATAGTTTCTTCTGTCATTTCAAACTTCAAATGCACCTGAGCTTTTTGGGCCATCGGCTTGAGAACGCGGAATAACTGCCGTATTTCATGGCGCACAGCAAAATGTTTGGGTTCACTTTCGAGCTGCAACTGCTTACGTGCTGACTCAACATAGCGTTCAAGCTGTACAAGACTGCGGCGCGCCTGCCGTATAGCTGAAGAGCTGCGGTGGTCGGCCTGTTCTAAGTATAACGAAGCTACGGTCAGTGGATTAGACACTTCGTGCAATAACTGCGCATTCAGCCGCCCAAATTCTGCAAACCTATGTAGTTCCAAGGTGCGTCGTAGCTGTGTTTCCTCGAGTTGTTTGGTCCGCTCAATAACACGGAGCTCGAGCTGATCACGTTCCGCAGCAAGAGCGGCGCGAGTTAAGCGTACTTCAAGCAGCATACCTATGATCAGCAGACACAGAGCAGCTGCTACTTCGAATAGCGGCAACCCAAAGCGCGGCGTTAACATAGTATTAGCTAATGCAAAAAAGCTACACACAAAAAACGCGAAGGCGGTCAACGTGTGTCTACCGGTCCGGGATAGCCACCACAAAATAATGAGAACTGTTGTATAGACCGCAATTCGGAGCAGGGTGTCGCTCGCCATAAAATTATGAGTTACTGTTTCATACACAGCGCTAGACAAGCATGCAAAAAGACTACTTACAAATAATACATTGAGCACAATTTCATAGCGCCGAGCTGCTTTATAGCGGCTACGACCTTTAATCAGCTTTTTGTAAGCTGCATGGAGTAGTGAGTATAATGAGGGCATGTTATACCGGAAGTGTTAAGACGTCATGTGACACTGGGCTGGTGGTCTTTGGTACTTCAATCCTATAGCCAATCCCATGAACCGTTTTGATCATCGAAACGTTAAAAGGTCGATCGACTTTATCTCGCAGGTGCTTAATATGCACATCGACAGTATTGGTCCAGTTCTCGTCATTCCCTTCCCAAGCGTACCGAGTGAGGGTTTTTCGAGACACTATTCCGCCTTTATATGACAGGAGGCACTCGAGCAGCGAAAACTCCTTACGCCGCAAGTTAATAGGTATACCCTCGCGGATAACCGCATGCGTCACGCTATTCAAAGAGAGTTCACCCGCTTGCAGGATACTCGTCCGTGGCATGGCTACATCAGTTTGCCGAATGAGACTGCGCAGTCGTGCCTTAAGTTCTCCGAGGCTGCAGGGTTTTGTAACATAATCATTGGCGCCGGCATCGAGTAATTTTATTTTACTCAGAACACTATTTTCCCCGCTGACAATTAAAATAGGGGCCGTTAAGCCCCTTTCTCGTAATTGCTGACAAACTGCCAGGCCGGGCACATCCGGCAAGTTCAGATCGAGAATGACTGCAGCATAGTCTGTGAGATCAGATTTATAGAGTCCTTGCTTTCCAGTAGCGGCAATATCGACAGTATAATTTGTTTGAAGGGCAGCCGCGAGTGCATTCGCAATACTGCGATTATCTTCGATAAGTAGGAGTTTTGTAGGTCTTTGCATAATGAACAGTATTACCCACGAACATTAAATATATGTTAAATAACCTAATGTTCGCAATTGTAACAGAAACATTGCACAATGTCTAGTAATTTAACTAAAAAAGTGTCTTAGTTATTTTGCAACACTTGAGTTGTAGCGTTGAGCTGCAGTTTCCCAGTTGGCTACATGCCACCATGCAGCAACGTAATCAGCACGTTTATAGGTATAGTCGAGATAGTAGGCGTGTTCCCATACATCGAGACCAATCAGCGGTTCAGGCTGTCCATAACTGATAGGATTATCTTGCAGAGGCGTCGTTACAATGCTCATATCAGGTAATAACCACGCCCAGCCACTCCCAAAAATTGCCAGAGATTTTTCGGTAAAAACATCAACAAAAGCTTGGAACGATCCGTATTCAGCTTTTAAAGCATCAGCTAACGGGCCGGAGGGTTCACCTTGGTCGTTCGGTGATAAAAATTGCCAGAAAAGCGTGTGATTGTAGTGACCACCTCCGTGGTTGCGGACAGCCGTGCGTACAGTTTCAGGCACGCTCGCAAGATCGCGTAACATGCTGTCGAGCGAAACAGCAGCAAGTTCTGGTGTCGCATCTACAGCAGCATTTAATTTATCGACATATGTTTGGTGATGCTTGCTATGATGCAGCTCCATAATGTCTTTACTGATGTATTTACCGAGAGCATCATACTCGAATTCAAGTGCAGGTAGTGTGAACATTAAAACCCCCTATGTGACACTATTGTAGAACGATCAATCTATGCTGTCGAGTTAGTCTTGAAGTCTGCGCATCGCTAGCCTGGCCGCTTTGTCTGCTCTCTTATGTCTATACATATCAGCGTCTGCTTCATCTTCGTCATGACCTATGCCTGCGCTAATTGATACTTCTCCAATAGCAGCCATAGGGATAACCCGCCCTGACTTTGTGACAATCTCAGTATTTGCTGTTAATTCTTCGCGTACTCCTGCTTTACAACGCTCTACAATATATGAGGGCCTAGCAAAGTCAGTAATCACTACGAACTCATCACCGTGGAGATGGTATACAGTTGTATCGGCTATGCCATCAAGAGAGTTCCGTAGA
The DNA here is from genome assembly GCA_030272735.1 of Patescibacteria group bacterium. Classification (GTDB taxonomy): domain Bacteria; phylum Patescibacteriota; class Saccharimonadia; order Saccharimonadales; family UBA4665; genus JARXKL01. The sequence goes on from JARXKL010000003.1 coordinate 21,375, forward strand.
CCTGAAGCAACTGTTTTTAATATTTCGTCGCCTGCTTGGTGGCCATGTGAATCATTTATAGTCTTGAAATTATCGATGTCTAGGTACACAAAACTAACATCAAATCTACCATCGGCTATAAGCTTGTCGGCTTCATACGATCTTTTATTTGGTAGCCCAGTGAGTGCATCATGCAAATGTCGATTGTCAAGATCGTGATCCCAAAGTATAGGGTGCGCTAATGATTGTCTAATAGATCTAGCAATCGATTTTAAGGGCACTGAATGTCTATAATTTACGGCTACTTGTTCGATGACATACTCTATAGTCTCTTTTGATGGAGGAGACGGCTCGCGCCTATATTCTTGAGAAGGAAAAGTTTCGTATTCACCAGGAAATTCGAAATTCTTTGAAAGGCATTCGTCGGCTAATTCAGCCACAATCTGGGTACGGGCATTGTCGGGCCATAATAACTCTTCAGGATTCGCATTAGCATAAGAAATGTGCTCTATCATGTATACAAAATCATAGCACTAATAACTCAATATGTCAACTAAGCAATAGGACTAGTAACAGATACAACTACTTGCTATAATGACTGAGAAGTTATATCAAATGCCTCATACTCTAAATCCAATTCTGTCTGTAGTTGTGCCGCTTTATAACGAAGCTGCAGGATTGAATGTATTTCACAAAAGCCTTTTAACAGTCATTACAAAGACTGTCGGAGATAATTATGAAATTGTCTATTGTGACGACGGCAGCACCGACGATACGAACAAGATTGTACGGGCTATTGCGAAATCAAGTCCGCGCGTAGAGCTTATTTCTTTTTCGCGCAATTTTGGTAAAGAAAGTGCCCTGGCGGCAGGTATTGCAGAGGCAAACGGGCAGGCCATCCTTATGATAGATGGTGATGGGCAGCACCCGGTCAGCCTAATACCGGAGTTTTTAAGCGCATGGCGCAGTGGCTCGCAGGTAGTGGTAGGCGTTCGCACTAACAACCTCAATGAAGGCTGGTTCAAGCGTGTCGGATCTAAAAATTTTTATCGCTTGTTCAATCGACTGAGCCAGCAAGATTTGGTACCAGGCTCATCGGATTTTCGTCTGATCGATCGAGAGGTCCAGAAGGCCTTTTTAGAACTCCACGAAAGCGACCGTATGACGCGGGCCTTGATCGACTGGCTCGGTTTTGAACGAAACTTCATAGAATATCAAGCAAATGCTCGAATGCACGGCATTGCTGGTTATAATCGTCGAAAATTGATACAACTTGCAACGAACAGCTTTGTATCTCTAACAAGCGTACCACTATACTTGTTTGGCTATCTCGGGATACTTATAACTGGAGTTTCATTAGTGTCTGGGCTAACTATATTTGTTGAACAATTGTTGCTGAATGACCCACTTGGCTGGAAATTCACGGGGACTGCCATGCTCAGTATATTGCTGTTATTCCTTGTCGGGGTCGTGCTGCTTTCTCAAGGCGTCTTAGCGCTTTACATTTCACATATTCATTCTCAAAGCAGGGGACGCCCGCTCTATGTTATAGATGACAAAAAGTCTCTTAGGTCTCGCTCCGAATGAAACACAAACTTCACAGCGCCTTACAGCGACCACTCACAAGATATGTTTTGATAGGCGGCAGTGTCTATGTGCTTGAGCTATTTGTTATAGTTGCAGCGCAACGTAAAGGCGCCTCGGCAGTGACAGCAGTCGCGCTGAGTTTTAGTATTGGACTACTTGTGTCCTTCGTCCTACAAAAAGTACTAGCGTTCAAAGATAGGCGGACGCATCATAAAATATTGATCCCTCAAATAATTGCGTTTATTTTATTAGTTCTATGGAACTTCAGTTTTACGCTATTACTTACTAAAGCTTTAGAGAGCCATCTGCAGCCTGTCATTACACGTACAATGGCGCTCGGCATCACTACTGTCTGGAATTTCTATTTATATAAAACGCATATTTTCAGTAATGAGGAAATTACAGGGTGAAGAGTTGGTTGCTAGCTGCTAGTGCTCGTCGGATTGCATTGGGAGGCGGCAGTATGATGGTAGGGGCATGGACTGTGCTACGCCATGTTACTAACGGAGTTAATTTCGATGTTGTAGGTCAAATCGGGCTCGCGCAGCAGTGGGCTAGTGGCACCATGGCCGGCGCACAACTAGGTACCACAAATTATCTTGTAAAAATGCCCCTGTACATTTGTATAAATGCGGTACCGGGCCTCTCGCCTATGCATAAAATTCTGCTCGCAGCGCTTGTACTGAATGTCATAACATTTATTGCATTGTTTTTATTGTTAGAACGAATAGTTGCATTCTACGGGGTCAAGCAAAACGTATGGCTCTATATCGGTGTGATGTGGCTAGCTAGTATTGCTGGCAATATCTTTTGGATTGATTATGCTAATTCACGCAATATTGAAACTGTTGGAGGGCTGTTATTTCTGTATATAGCACTTCGCTTTATGCGCATGCCACAACTAAGCCAGTTTATTTATATTGTTTTGACTGGTAGTATTGTCTTCTTCGTCGATACGCTGCAGCTGTATATCTGCGGCGTAGGCGTAAGTCTCTATGCATTAGCAACTCTGGCGGTAAGGCGAACTCGCCAGCAGGCATTTATAGCAGCTAGTATTTGTGCAGCAACAATCCTCAGTTACTTCGGAGCACAAGCTTTATTTTTGGGCGCGCGACGCTTTCTCCATGTGAGTTTTCTTAATGCACCTCGGCTGCCGTTTGAATTTACTGGCACGTCGCTCATAAGTACATTACATGGCTCAGTCTCAAGCTCGCTGCAAATAATGGGCGCTAATTTATTGAGCCATCCGTTCGATGCGAACAGCATACGAGAAGTACTCAACCTTTTAGTTTTAGGAACAATAGTGGGGATTCTGATTCTTGCAACAAGGAAGAAAAAAATACGACCAGTGCCATTTGTAGCGGTTTTTATAATTGTTGTGAATTATGTCGTCTATGTTCTTAGCGGGCAGGCAAATATAGCAGGTACCTACCGCTACCTCATTATGATACCGCTGTTTCTGGTGTTGTTACTAGCATGCACGGGTCCGCGCTTGCGAGCAAAATACCTGCATCCCGCGCAGTATCTAATGGTGGGTTTGATTTTTTGTAGCAGTGTAATGGTATTAGGCGGATTGGTGGTGCATTGGCCGCAGCGCCATGCCAAGGATGCCCATATTTATCAACTAGTTTCTTATTTGCAGCAACATAACTACCCGTTAGCTATAGGCTCCCGCGAAACGGGTGTAACAGCAACATACTTTGCCCAACAACGAGCTACAATTTTGCCATTTGGCTGCTCAGCTCAACATCAGTTAGAGCCAACTTTCCTTTTTTATGACAGGGGAGCCTACAGCGCTTTAAGCACCTACGAAGGCGATGTGCCCGTACTCCTACAGAATAATCGAATAAGTTTTGGCAACAATATATGTTACGCCAATGATATTATCAGCCAGATCGGCCAACCCATACAGCAAATTTCAATTCCAGGATTCGGATCCGCGCTGATATATTCTGCAGCCCAAGCCAAGCAAGTTCTTGCTGCCCCGAATAAGCTTTCACAGACGCGACCCTTGGCGGCTGAGCGTAGTACAGCTACGTTGCACAGATTTGAATCGTGCCCGGTCGGAAAAACTGATATTATCGTTGCCCACACTGATGATGACATTCTATTCATGAATCCGGATGTAACTAACAAATTGCGTTCTGGAGTATGCATAAGGACTGTTTACATTACGGCCGGTGACGATGGACGGCAGAAGGAGTATTGGTTGCGCCGTGAACAAGGCATTAGGAATGCTTATGCCGCTATGCTCGGATTACCTAACGAATGGACTGAGCTCCATGCAACTATTAACGGGAGAAACTTGGCGACGTATACGCTCAATGGCTCTAACGCAATTAACGTTATATTTATGCGATTGCCAGATGGCGGCGTTAATGGTGATGGATTTCGTCAAAACAATTATGGCTCACTTAAAAAACTTAGCGCGCGTACCATACATGCGCTCCGTACTGTAGATGATGCTTCCACGTACACGTACCCGCAACTTACTAAAATTATTGCAACGATCATTGCTACAGATAACCCCAACGACATATTGACCACAACCGCCTCTGGGCCACTGAGCGTCGGTGACCACAGTGACCACAAAGCAGTTGCGCTGATAGCAACCAGGGCTGCAACAGTGGCGCACTCAAAGGCTCATATCTTGTCGTATGTAGGTTATACGGGTAACAGCTTGGTGCCTAATTTATCGGACGAGGATGCGCTGCTGAAACGTGAAATATTTAGTGCTTATGCGTATGATGACGATGTAATTTGTAGCCCAAAAATGCCAAGGTGCTCTATAGACGATACCTATGGTAAATACTTTTATCGTAACTACAAACTGAATGCATCGCAGTTAAATAAACAGGTCCAACCGCAATATTAGCGTAACTTTTTAAGCAATGCATTCGTAGAGCTGTCGAATTTCTTTTCGCTGGGATGAGTAATTTCCTCGAACAATTCAACGGCCAAAACTTTACCGAGCTCAACGCCCCACTGATCAAAGGAATTGATATCCCAAATAACGCCTTGTACAAATATTTTATGCTCGTATAGGGCTATGAGTTGGCCGAGACTATTTGGCGTTAGCTTATTCACGAGCAAAGTATTGCTCGGCCGGTTGCCGCTGAAAACTTTATGATTGACTAGCTTTTCATCAACGCCTTCTGCGCGAACTTCATCGGCGGTTTTGCCAAAAGCTAGAGCTTGCGTTTGGGCAAATAAATTAGCTGTTAACTTCCCGTGGTGGTCGCCGACACTGTTGAGTGATTCTTTAAAGCCAATGAAATCTGCGGGAATCAGATGAGTACCTTGGTGGAGCAGTTGGTAGAACGCATGCTGGCCGTTTGTGCCCGGCTCACCCCATATAATAGGCCCCGTCGAATAGCTAACTGAATCGCCATCTTTAGTAACAGTCTTGCCATTACTTTCCATATTGCCTTGCTGGAAATACGCAGGGAAGCGTGCCAAGTATTGATCGTATGGCAAAATTACTTCAGATGATGCGTGGAAAAAATTTGTGTACCACAGCCCGATGACTGCTAGTAGGACGGGTAAGTTTTCTTCGAGTGGGGACGTTTGGAAATGCACATCCATTGCTGCATAGCCGCGTAACATATCGTGGAAGTTAGCAGGACCAATGGCAATCATTACACTTAACCCTATGGCGGAAGGCAGAGAATAGCGTCCACCAACCCAATCCCAAAATACGAACATGTTTTCGGGGTTTATCCCAAATTCGGTGACACCTTTTTCGTTAGTTGATAAGGCAACGAAGTGCTTGGCGACGGCTGATTCTTCATGCAGGCTTTTGAGCAACCAGTCACGCGCCGTATGCGCATTCGTCATGGTTTCATCTGTAGTAAATGTTTTGGAGGCAACAATAAATAGTGTTTCTGCTGGGTCGAAGCCTTTCACGGTCTCTGTAAAATGCGTGCCATCAATATTCGAAACGAAAGCAGTAGTAATGGACGGATCTGCATAATGCTTTAGTGCCGTCGTTGCCATGACCGGTCCAAGATCGGAACCGCCGATGCCAATATTCACAATATTCTTAATCTTTTTGCCAGTATAGCCTTGCCAGCTTCCATCTCTAACAGCACTGCTAAATGCGGACATTTTATCTAACACAGCGGCTATTTCTGGCCGAACGTCTTGGCCATCGACGAGCAGCGGCTCATGTGACTGACTGCGCAACGCAGTATGCAATACAGCGCGGTCTTCAGTAGTATTTATTTTTTCGCCGGCGAACATGGCATCTCGTTGCTGTTCTACATCCTTACTTCGCGCAAGCGCTAACAGCAAATCGATTGTCACCGAGGTAATTCGATTTTTTGAATAATCAGCATAAATATCCCCGACCTGCATGCTGAACGTTTCAGCTCGCTGCGGATCTTGAGCAAAAAGTTCTCGGAGGTGCAACTGCTTAGTGGATTCATAATGAGTAAGTAGGGCTTGCCACTCGGCTAGGTCAGTTAATTGCATGTATCCTCCTCAAATAATCTTTTAACTATAGCAGTTTACGGCTATATGTTCAGTAGATTCGAGCGCTAAACGACTGCTATATAATGCAGCGGAGCTTGCGAGGTACGATTTCGACAGTCACCTTGCTACGCCCATTTATATAAACTATTTCACCATCCAGTTGCATTGGTGTCGTGCGCGTTGTCGTGAATGCGAAAGATTTACACGAAGTGCTGTCAGGAGCTGTGGCCAATGCAGTTTTGGCAAGACTACGAAGCAAATGTAGTTTATGGCGACTCACTACTGCGGTTACTTCAAACAGTCCATCGCGGACGCTTGCACTGTCTGATAGCGTGAGTACTTTAGCCATCTTCTGAACATTACTAAATACTAAGCTGTCGTACCGGCGCCGCCTGTTGTCTACTTTGAGGGTGATAGGCTTCAAGCTAAAGAATGAGCGTATAACGACCAGTTTTTCATTAAAGAAATTGAGCGATCGTTTGTTGAGCTCTTTACCCGCGTGAGGTGTTAACCCAAGCCCAACGTACGAATGAGCAAATCGAGTAGTTGTCCCCGATTGTTCCGCAGAAGCGTTTTCAGCGGGAGTATACGTGACTTTCAAAACATCAATGAGTAAAGAATCGCCACTACCTATGCGATCAGCCAAATCTGATCCATCAGTGTGGACATGGCTGTAATGGTCATTGGCATTGCCTGAGGGTAATAACCCTACAGTAACCTTAGCGCCTGCAGCTTGGGCTTCCATAGCCCCATTTATCACTTCGTTGTACCCACCATCACCGCTCGAGGAAATTATCAGTGGTTTTTTAGAAGCCAGCGCTAAATCGTGGGCCAGAACCTCGGCATGCCCAGAGTGATCTGTTGGAATAGTAGTGATTGTTGTCTTAAAGTTGGTTTTTCGTAATACAGCTGCTAAGGTTTCGGCGTTGGACTTACTCGGACCAGTGCTTACAGGATTATAGATAATAGAAATGGTGTCGTAGTGTTGCATCGGTACAAGCAGTATACGGTACAATGTAGGCTATGTTGCACAATTTCCTGTTTGCTATTTGGTTTCTTTTGCCGGCTGCCATAGCAAATGCAGCGCCAATCTTCACTGCAGTACTACCTGGACTTAACAAATTCGACGCGCCTATTGACTATAATAAGTTATATAAAAACCAGCCAATCTTGGGGCCTCACAAAACGTGGCGAGGGCTTTTGAGCGGCATAGTCGTAGCGACACTTGTCTTTGTGCTCCAGCAATACTTAGTAAGACACACCGGTTGGGCTGCTACCATTGTGACGGAAAAAGAATATCTTAGATTGCCATTACTATTGGGTCCGTTATTTGGATTCGGTGCTATTGCAGGTGATGCACTCGAGAGTTTCATAAAACGACGCCGAAATATCAAGTCAGGACAGAGCTGGCTCGTGTTCGATCAACTCGATTATGTTATCGGTGGTGTGCTGGTAAGTTTACCGTTCGTCATATTATCTTTGCACCAGTATGCGCTAATTTTTGTTGTATGGTTTGTGATGCATCTTTTAGCAAGTTATGTTGGATTCAAATTGCGTCTTAAGGACAGTCCTATTTAGCTTTCAACAGCTGACGAGCATAGTCTTGTAACGCCCACAGTGACAATGCAACTGCGACCGCTGTAACGCCCAAGGTGACACCGTCGAAAAGTCGGCTATTATTGAGTGCATCAGTTTTGCTGGCTAGAAACGCAAAGAGTGTTAGCCCCAATGCAAACATGCTGAATTTACCAGCACGCGAAGGGTGAATGCGTTTGTTGTTGCGTAAACCGTAGAGTACTAATAAGGTGATGATAACTTGTGGGATTGCGAGCAGCAGCGCCACTGGCCACGATAGGACTTCATATGCAATGAAACCTAGTATTAAAGCGGCTGAACCGATTTTATCGGCAGAAGCATCAAATGTTTCACCAAGAGGACTTTTTGTGTGAGTGTATTCTGCGAGCAGGCCATCAGCAATATCGCAGGCCCTTGCAAGAACTAAAACAAGAAGGCTGAGGCCATAGTGCTGTTGAGAACACAGGTAAAGCGCTATGCCGATGCCCATCAATCCAATAACGGTAGCAATATTGGCTGGAGTTAGATAACCATTTGTTTGAGCGGCCAGCTTTTGAATTGCAGTACGCTCAGAAACTGCAACCATCTCCCAGTCTGGTATGCCAGTGGTGCGGTGTAAATTCATGACAAAACTATAGCATAGCTATTGTAAAAGTTATGGGCTAACGCATGAGTAACTGTAAGCAGCTACGGAGTAACTTTGGGTTGTTTTGGTTTTTTTACTTCTTTGCGACCTTTGTCTCGTGGCATGGGATCTCCTAAATTAATGTAGTATAAGCGCCTTAAAAGCGTAAGCTCTAAGCACTAGCATACAGTACTATGGTCATTTAGATGTATTGGGAGGTGTATACCCAATAATAGAGTCGCCGGCAGAAGGCGTATGTGCTTCGGCGGCTCCGGCTAGTCCTTCATCATATAATTCGTGAGGGTCTAAGTCTGAATCGGTTAAGGGGCTCGTGGGGTCAACGCTGTCTTTACCTCGTGACTCTATACTCAACGTCGGGTCATCAATATGATCAGTCGGCAAGCTGAACGGTGTGTCGTTATCCTCACTTAAAGGGTGTACAGCCGCTTCACCATTTTCAAGTAAGCCGTCTTCGTTGCGGTAGTCATCTGCCATAATTTCTCCTTAGGTTACAAGAGTAGTGTGATGCGAACATTCACAAGCTGCTATGAGGATAGTTACAGCGCGACTATTATTCGGTGCGAAGTGCCTGTATTGGATCAAGCTGGGAGGCTTTACGAGCAGGAAAGAGACCAGCCAGTGTGGCAACGAGTACAAGCACCCCTATCAATATAACAATTTGCCCGAGCTGAAATTCCAATAAGCGTTGATCGCCGAGATTTAGTTTTTGCGCAATAGTCGGGTTAAGTGCCGTTCCAAACAGTACCGCACTAACTGCACCTATGAGACCGCCAAGTAAACCAATGAGTGCAGCTTCAATTCTGAAAAGCTTTGTAATATCTTTTTTATGCATACCTAATGCTTTCATAAGGCCTATTTCTCGCGTGCGCTGTAATACCGAGATATACATGGTATTGATAATGCCAAACAGGGAAGCGACTATCGCAATAAAGCCGAAAGCAGTTACGATACCTTGCAGGACACTGACAATTTGCGTTAAAAACTTTTGAGTATCTTCGACACTTTGTGCGCCGTAACCGAGTGCTTTTATGCGCTTTTGTACCAGCGTAAGCGTGGCTTTATCGCCGCCGTTTCGAATTTTGGCATTGACTGCTAAATATCTGTGGTAATCTGAGCTACCCGTTGTTTTATAATCTCGGAGTGCTTGAGCAGTTTTTGGTTGCGCGTAGACTATGAACTCACTCGCGCTAATTATAGCCGTCGGCTTTTTGGCTACAGCCGCAATTGTATAGTCTTTGTGCATGCTCGGTCTCATTTGCGCGTCGGCAATTGCATTTGGTGCGCCGCCTTGCGTCAGAGCACTAACAATACCAGTCTGGTCTACTTGTTTCTGAACAGCGATAGTGACTTTTTTGCCAACGGCAGCCGCAGCAGTATCGAAACCCAGTACTTTCAGAAAACCTTCCGGTAACAGCACTGCATTCTCGTTAAGCTGTGTCACAGAGCCAGCTAGTAAGTCTGGTTTTTGTGCGGGGCTGAAAGGAACTACCGTTGCAACATATTTACGTTGGCCTGGCGCCGTAATGTACTGCACGCTGACTGAGTTTGCTATCCTCACTTCCTGTACACCAGGAATTGCCTTGAGTTTCGTGAGATCATCGTCGCTTAGGCGCTTAATTTGTGTCTCTAAACCGCCTGGCACTAACGTACTCCCAAAACTGCCATCATACTCTGGTGGAGTGCTGTTATCCCCGTTACCGAACGCTCTTGTATCTTTAGTCACCACGAGTTCGGTCGGGTCGAAATTTGAGTTGATGATTTTGTTGACATAACTCCGCGCACCATTACTCGCGCCCAGCGTGAGTGTTAGCGCAAAGGTACCGACCGCAATTGCACCTGCCGTCAACAAGGTTCGTGCCTTGGCGCTGAGTAGGTTACGAACAGATCTCCGTAGTAAATCTTGGTAACGCATTACTTCGCCCTTCTATCAGATGTAGATTTTATAGATGATACCTGCCCGTCTTTAATAGTAATTTGTTGCTGGCAGCGACGCGCAAGATCGTTATCGTGCGTCACAAGAACTAGTGTGCATCCTAGCGTACGGTTTAGTTCAAATAACAGTGCCATAATACTTTCGCCTGTGGCACTATCCAGATTCCCCGTCGGCTCGTCAGCGAAAAGTATGGTCGGTTTATTAACGATAGCGCGCGCTACGGCAAGTCGCTGTTTTTGCCCGCCAGATAAATTACCGGCTAAAACCATCGACTTGTCTAACAACCCAACTGCATCGAGGGCTTCAGCAACCAGCTTCTTGCGCTCGCGCAGTGCCACGCCAGAAATCTCTAGAGGCAGGGCAACGTTCTGAAAGGCAGTCTGATTAGCTTCTACAAAAAATGCTTGAAAAATGAAGCTCATTTGGGTCGCGCGAAATTCATCGATCTCGCGTGGCCTCATGGCATACAAATCCGTGCTATCAATAAGAACTTGTCCGGCCGTCGGGTGATCAAGCCCGCTAATGATATGCATCAGTGTTGATTTACCCGACCCGCTTTTACCAATTATTGCGACAGTACTGCCGGTTGGTATTGTAAAATCGATATTTTGTAGCGCAGTGAACAGTCCTTCGCCTTTACCATAGACTTTGGAGAGCTGTTTTACGGTAATCATAGTAGCGCCTTCAAATAAGCCGTTTGCCCGGCTTCTGTAGGGTGAAAGGGAGCTTTTGCCGTGAGGTCTTGTATCCACGGATCAGCGCTGCAGAGTTCATGCCCAGTAAAATCAACTTCTTTATATTGAGCGAAAGCCTGCGCTTTGGTAGCCGCTTCAATAGTCTGATTAAGTTTCGTTTGTTGTGCCCGCTCCCAAGTAACCTCAGATTGTGTCAGCCCTGTTGCCTCGAGGCAATTAGGCAGTGCTTCAGGCAATAATTGGTAATAGCTCGTTAGAATGACTCGGGGACTATTTACAGGGTACATATCGTGTATACGACTTAGAACTGTCGCTAGGTTATCTTTTACCTGCAGTAATCGCGCATCGACTTCTGCACTATCACTGTCGGTACCACAGTCTGTCACTGCACAGTTCCTGAGTATAGTTGTCCACTGTATATCATTCGCACCGGCAGTGATGGTTATGAGGTCAGGCTTCTCGTTCGTCTTCAGAGCAGACAACTGGCTTTCGAGTGGTAAATCATTAACTACCTGGCCGCCCAGTATTCCGCCACTTAAAGTTGCGCCGCTACAACTATAATTACGGATTCTGTAGTTACTGGCTTTAGCAAATAAGTTTGGGTAACTTTGCTTTGTTCGGTTGCAGGCGCTTGAATCAGTGTACGTAGGGAGACCTTCGCCAGCAGCAACCGAATCGCCAAACGCAACGTACTGCTTCGACGGGGTTGAATTAGTCGGGGTCTTATCAGTGGTGCTCCGATCACTAACTAAAACTACGATCAACCCGAGCAGTAAAACTATGCTAAATAATCCTATTATTTGCCGTTTCATACTGCGTCATCCTGCATGATATTGGTCGGTGCCGCAGATACAAAAACTACGCAACCTGCAAGCCCAGCAGCGACGTTATATTTTTGAACAGAGGGGACAACTAAGGCATCACCGGCCTGTAATTTAATCGTAACTTCTTCGACTGTAATGAGCATTGAGCCTTCGACGCACCAAAGTTGGCTGTCTTGATCGTACTTTTCGTCATTTCTTTCTTCGAATTCATCGTAAGCGACTCGGCTGGCAGCAATATTCTTAGTCTTCAACAATTCGAGCAGTTCATGCTCAGAGGATTCATATACTTTTGACCAGCGAAATTTCTTGAATGTCATAAGGCTTAGTATCTCATGTCCAGGATCTTATTGTTAGACTGTGTAATGCAGACAATTGCATATACTTTACTTTTACTGTATTATGTGACGTTATGAGTGAAAGAATCGACAGAGGTGAGCAACAACAACCACCTTTTAGTGTTAAATGGAATGGTTCTGAAGTAACCGTTCACGACCATGAAGCAATAATGATGGTCGATGGACCAGGCAATGGCGAATATTATAAATTGTATGATCGAGCTGACTTTAGAACACCGATTGAACGCGCAAAAGTTCTGGCGTGTGAAGTTCGTAACGAAGACGATGAAGCTGGTACCGAATATGGCGCAAAAATAATCCTTGACCGTAGTCGTAACGACCTTGCACAATTGAGAAAGAACTTTATTACTGGATTCGCAACTCCATCACACAACCGAACTGACAAGTCTCTAACAATAGATGGTTCAGTATTTTCAAATGTGTTCCGAGTAAGCCATGCAGATGGTGCTACATGCCTTGTTCACATTTCTGAAAAGGGTTATATAGAAATTTCAAACAACGTCATTTATAGCGGTGGCGAAAATAGTGAAAGCCGAGTACAAGTCGTTGCCAAACCAAGAGACATTAGTAATCCCGAAGCTGAGCTAACTGGTTTCCTGCAGACCTTTATGCGATCTATGGACATTGCATCAGGACTTGATGCTCCCTCGCATAGATTGACTGATGGTCAGCTCTCGAGGCAGTACGAGCTTACTATTGGAGAGAATATTATTCAGCCCACAAACAATTCTATTACTAAGAAGATTGGCAAAATAGCTACTAATAATTCTCAGAAAAGTGAGCAATCAGAACGTGGTCCAGCCGACCTACCCGAAATCAATCCGACCGACGCAAAGCTAAGCCTTGAAGATATAGGTGGGCTGCATGATGTTAAAGCCGCTTTGAAAGATATCGCAATGTCTTTCAAGCATCCGGAGATAATGGAAAAATGGGGTGCTAAACGGCCTCAAGGTGTATTGCTTTACGGTGAACCCGGCACTGGTAAAACTATGCTTACCGAAGCCCTTGCAAACGAAATAGGTTCCGACTTTTGGGCTATTCAAAGCTCCGATATTTATCAGAAATGGCTTGGTGAATCTGAGCAAGCCATCAAAGAGATTTTTGCGCGTGCTCGTCAGCATAAAGATAAGCCACTAATCCTGTTCTTTGATGAGTTTGAGTCCATAGTTGGTATTGATGAGGGTGAGGGTAGTTCACGTGCTATGAACGCTGTTGCTGGCATATTCAAGCAGGAAATGAACACGCTTGCCGAAGAAAACCCACAAGTTTTAGTAGTGGCAGCAACTAATGACTATGACTCCATAGACCCGTCGTTAACACGCTCTGGACGATTTGATCACAAGGTGTATGTTCCTATGCCCGATGAGGGTGCACGAACCGAAATTATAGCAAGTGTTATGACTCGTGCAATGAGAGCCCACGAATCCGATGATTTTAAGATTTTTGGTGACGATGTGGATGTTCCTGAGATTTCGAAAGCTACTGACGGCATGAGCGGTGCTGATATTAATGAGATATTCCGCCGTCTTTCACTTGAAAAAGCTATGACAGAGGCACGAACTGGACAACCCCAAAACCCAGTTACACAAGCATTGGTCGATGCAGCAATAAACCACTTCCGGACGAACGGCTAGTTTAGTCGAGTAACTTTTGCTATAACACCAAGCAAACTTTGCCACGCTGATTTGATATACTGCTGTAAAAGGCATACAGTAAAGATATTATGAATCCAACAACAGATATTGCTCCAAAGACAGATTGGTCAAAAATTGTTATTGTCGAAGACAATGCAAGCCTTGCCGATATTTATAAAACTCGTTTAGAGCTCCTTGGATATGTCTGCTTTGTTGCCCATGAGGGCATTGAAGCGCTCGCTCTTATTGAACGGGAACGACCGAGCTTAGTTCTGCTCGACTTAATGCTTCCCAAGCTCGCCGGCGATCAAATTCTGAAAATTATGCGTACCAATGACTGGGGCCGAGAAATTAAAGTGCTTATCATATCTAACCTTAATGAATCTGAAGCGCCATCTGGTATTCGTGAAAATGGGATTGAAGGTTACGCAGTTAAGGCCAATCTTACGAATGACCAAATCGACGGACTAGTTGACGATATTCTCAAGCCCTCCACCCAAAACGAGAGCATCTCGCTCGAAAAACCACAAGTTTAAAGTAATCAGTCAGCTTGGGTATACTGCTCCCTCTGTATTGGCTTTGCTATACTAACGACATAACAAGGAGTACATATGAATCCTATCAAGCCATTTATCTGGTTCGACAATAATGCCGAAGAAGCTATGAATTACTATGTTAATACTTTCAAGAATTCTAAAATACAAAATATTGAGCGCTATGCTGGCGACCAAGGCATACCCGGTGAGAAAGAACTCAAAGGGAAGGTGCTGAATGGGTCGTTCGAGCTTATGGGCCAAACGTTTATGTGCCTTGATGGTGGCCCACAGTTTGAAAAGACTGGCGCAATATCTTTTTTGATAGAATTCGATGATCAAACTGAGCTTGATGCGGTGTGGGATCGATTACTCGATGGTGGTAAGGCGATGCAATGCGGCTGGGTCACTGATAAGTTCGGGGTTACTTGGCAGATTGCACCTAGTGCTTTAGGCAGGCTAATGAGCGATCCGAATGCGACGGCGGCACAGAAAAAAGCCGTTATGCAAGCCATGATGCCAATGGTGAAACTCCAAGCAGCACCACTTGAGGCGGCATTCGAAGCGGCCAGATAACTCTTGCTACGAGCCAATTGTCGTAACATCGTAGGAGCTACTGATATTGACGTCAATGCCCTGAAACTCTGTGAGAACGGCTTTTTTCATTTCTACACCGATAAGCACATAGTCGCCTGATTGCTGCATTTTTGCCACGGGGGATACAGCATCTGCTCGAACATTAAACAGTTTTTCAATCTTTTGTATGGTATAGGTGAGCATATGCTCATCGTTGGCAATAAAGGCAGTGCCGGTTATCTGCAAGGTCGTAATATCGCGCTCATCAAAAAAAGTTATTGATACCTTAGGCCGGTCAAAAATATTTTGATATTTATGTGTTAAATTGCGAGTTACGAAACTTACAGTATGATGACTTACCGAAAATACATATACGACTGAAGATTGAGGCGTGCCGTCGTCATTTGTCGTACTAATTACCGCTGCAGGATGCCTGTTAATGTAACTAATTATTTTGAGATAGTCTTCGCTGCTTTCGTCCATAGTTGAAGTATATAGTGTTTATGCTTGTTCTTGCGTCTGTTATTTCGACAAATAATGGATCAGTTCGCAGCAGGTTTGTCTTTGCCTAGGTATTCCATCGACCATTCTCCTTCATCAGTAGGGAATGAATTTCCTTGAGGATAATGAAAAATAGTTCGCGCTGCGACAGAATTAACATCGATTGATCGGTTGGCAGATGGGCCTAAATCGGTTTGCTGTACGACTGCTTCGGTGCCGTTAGGAGCTTTAACTTGCCAGTACCCACCCAGAGTCCCACTGTTGTAGATGGCTATTCCTGGATTATCATTCGAAGCACTACTTAATGCCGGTTTGTTATTGTCGCCGGGATCTTTATAGTGCGTCACAGGGTCCCAACCATAGGTAGATGCCGGGCCCCGAAACATATCACCCACATGTACTGTGGTACTCGGTATGGCTTTTCTGCCTATGTAGCGACTCGCATGTGCCTGGAGTTTCTTGCTGCTCTTACTTATTAATTTAATTTGATTTGAAATATCGGATCGCATAGCTTTAAGCTCAGTTATCTTTTTGGGCACTTCTGTTTTGAAATATTCTGGCTTTGCATCGAGAGATTGAGCGTCTGTTGCCAAAATTTCTGCAGATAAGGTAGTGGCTGCACTGTCCATTTGTGCTAGTTTTCCGTCACGTAGCTCTATAAGCCGGGCATGAATGGCCGGCGCGTTACCTTTTTTCGACTGCCCGGTTTTGGTGAGCAGCTTTTGAATTTGACTATATACATTTTGGTTTGATGCCGCTTGTTCACTCTTGTCTGGAGATGCATAAGCGTCTATTTTAGCAACATAAATCACTTGATAACGGACGAGCGTATATATCCTGTAGTCAAACATTACTGCGCAGTAACTATGTGCCAATTTTGTAACATCACTTTCAGCTGACGTAGTATTCAAAATACCGCTTAATGCAGATGTGTCGATATCAATATTAGCGCTCAATTTAGTGCGATGGTTGTCTGTAAGGGTGTTTGATTTACTAACACTAGAATCGTAACTCAATAGAGTTTTCAGCCTTTTTTGGATAAGCTTGTCAGTTGCTGCACGTAATGAGGAAGCGTTATTTACATACTTTTCCTTAACCCTGGTGTTACAGTCAGCGCGAATATATTGAGTTCCTTCATCAGAACTCGTTGCCGCGAAGGCAGTAGACCCCATGCTGAGTAAGCAAATTAGTAGCAGTGCAGTGAGTGTTTGTTGAAATTTTTGTATATTTTTCATCTTTTTTATTTAATTAATTTACTAAATCATACTTTATTTTTCTAGAGGTGACAAGTGACAATTACAACATGTAACAATCTTCACAGAAATATCTGTTGACCAGGCCTATGGTATGGATAACAGTGCACGGTAATCAACTAGGATTGGTAGTTACTATGAAGCCCGTATCGCGTTTTCTGAGACTAACGAAAATGTTTGCAGTATCACTGCGCCTCAAAAATATACAAATAGGATTTGTCATTACTAACCTTAAATCACCGATTTCAAAGTTATGACAAAGTTAAAGCACAATAACCGAAAGACAAAAACAACAACTGCCAGGTTGGCTAAAAGTCCTAAATATCCAGCAAATAACACGCTCAAAGTACCCATTAAAGCCGAAAATGTTCAGCTACAATTGTTGTTTGATAAAACGCCTATGGGTGTTTATGTGATAGATGCGGATTTTCGAATACTCGCGGTAAATCCAGCCGCAAAACTGACATTTGGAGATATTCCAGATTTGATTGGTCGTAATTTTAACGAGGTTATACACGAAATTTGGTTAAGAGACTACGCCGATGAAATTGTGCAGCTATTTCGCGATACGCTTGCTACCGGAGAGCCGTACCATACGCCCGAACGTATAGAAGAAAGGCGCGACCGGGGAGTAACTGAGTATTTCGAATGGTGGATTAATCGCATACCACTACCTGACGGACGGGATGGCGTAGTCTGTTACTTTCGCGATGTTTCTGAACGAGTGCTAGCAAGGCTGGCTCTGGCTAAATCCGAGGAAAAATATCGTACGCTATTCAATTCAAGCAGCCAAGGGTTCTGTATTCTAGAGGTGATCCAGGACCCAACTGGTAAAGTGACAGACTTTAGTTACAAAGAAACTAATATCGCACATGATGAGCAGACTGGACTAAGTGATGTCTTGGGCAAAAATAAAAGCGAAGCTATGCCGCTTATTGAAAGCTATTGGCTAGACAACTTGGGCTACGTTGTGCGAACGGGTGAGCCGACGCGTCTCGAAAACTACAATGCAGATACCGGAAGATGGTATCAAGCTAATTACTCGAGACTCGGAAACCCTGGCAGTCGTCTCGTGGGAATAGTTTTCGAAGAAATTACTGGCCGTAAAATACGTGAAGCAAATCTACTATTTCTTGCCAATGTGAATGAAGAACTCGTTAATTTGAACAATATTGATAATACGTTGCATACATTATGTCGGATGATAAGCGAGCATTTTGATACGGCTGTCACTGCGTTCACGGAAATAAACGAAGCGGCAGGCACAATTGATCCGCTACAATTTTGGAACAATGGCGAAGTAGGCGCACCACGCGGAGTCATACGTATTACCGATTACCACAGCCTAAAAGTGCAGCGTATGCTGCGCTCTGGCAAACCTGAAGTTGTAAGCGATGTATCAAATTTGCCAAAGGCAATAGCAAAAAATTTGAAAGCACTTAATGTTGGCTCGTACGTCAATATGCCACTTTTGAGGCATGGTGAATGGCGCTTAACGCTCAATATTGTCGACAGTAAGCCACGCGACTGGAAAGATACTGAACTTGTAGTAATGGGAGAACTTACGGCCCGCATATGGAACCGTGTAGAACGAGCACGCGCCGAGGAGGCCCTTAAAGAATCACAGAACAAGTTACTGTTGGCGCTCGAAGCCGCCAATATGGGGACATTTGTCTGGTATCCACAAGATGACCGAACAGAATATGATACACAATTGCACGCTATACTCGGGTATAGCGAAGATACTCCCTTATCACTCATGGAATCACTTGAAACACTGATATACGTTGACGATCGGGAGACATATGCAAGAGCTGTTGCGAAGGCTCTTGACTATAAAGGGGATCACAAGCTCGACCTTGATTACCGTGTATATCATAAGGATGGGTTAGTGAGATGGTTGCACATTTTTGGTAACACAGTGTTTTCGGAAGACAAGCACCCAGAAGCCATACGTATGTATGGAATGGTCATAGACATTACCGAGAACAAGCAACTCGAGATAGAGCATCAAGCACAGTACGAAATAGAAAAACGACTGGAACTTTTAACCGAACAACGTAACGCCTTACTTAAAGTTAACAAGATCAAGGATGAATTTATCGCGCTTGCGTCACACCAGCTACGGACGCCCGCTACCGCTGTAAAGCAATATACTAGCCTCATGCTTGATGGTTTTGCAGGGCCTCTAACTTCTGATCAAAAAGAGTATATGCAAATTGCGTATGACAGTAATGAGCGACAGCTGACCGTTATAAATGACTTACTAAAAACGGCTCAAATCGATGCAACTTCGTACAAGCTTGATAATAAATATTATAATATAGTCGCTGTAGTGCAAAGTGCCGTTAGTGATATGCAGACAGCCTTTAAAATGCGCCGCCAAACCATCAGTTTCAAGAGTAGTCACAAAACTATACCCGTTATGGTGGACAAAGCTGAAGTGAAGCTGGTATTTGTAAACCTGCTCGAAAACGCAAGCAAATACAGTTACTCCGAAAGTGAAATAAGTGTTGCGGTGGTTAAAAAAGCGGAATCAGTGAGTATTACCATAAGTGATACAGGCGTCGGAATAAACTCAGATGATCAACAGCGTATTTTTGATAAGTTCACTCGCATAGATAATGACCTTTCTGATACCGTAACGGGTAGCGGACTAGGGTTATACTGGGTGAAGCAAATCGTTGAAAAGCATTCCGGGACTGTTCGAATAATTTCGCAGCTCAAAAAAGGTACTACTTTTACTGTCGAGTTGCCGCTATGAGTGAATCTATACTGATAGTTGAAGATGAGCAGATTTTGCAAGACGTATACAAGTTGGTGCTTTCTTCTAAAGGCTACACTGTCCACACTGCCAATAATGGTGCGGAGGGTTTAATGCAGCTTGCAGCAGTAAAGCCCAATGTGGTGCTGCTCGATATTTTCATGCCGGTTATGGACGGCAAAGAGTTCATGAGAAATGTTGATATGAGTGAATACCCAGACACTCGAATTATTGTGTATACTAACCTCTCTGACACGAAAACCCAAGAAGAAATGCTTGAGCTAGGGGCCTCAGAATTTGTACTAAAATCGAGTATGACACCACGAGACCTTTTAATGCTCATTGAAAAAGTTACAAGTGCCGATTAGCTCTTTTTGGCTTCTAATTTGTGGTATGTAGCGGCCAGTCGTTTTTGAGCTATGACTAGTTTGTGCGTATCATTTTTCACAGTGTTAACGGATGAATTTAGGGCCTTTAAGTCTGTGGATCGCTCAACGCGAAGCTTCAAAACGGCATCACGTCCAGCAGAAGCTGAGCAATCCATTGCAGCCATTGCTGCGGGAGAGGTTAATGTGTTCCACTTTGCGATTAATGTATCGTCTTGTGCGCTTGCCATTGTAACGTCGCCTTCTACTTTATCGAGCGCTTGACTGAAAGAAGTATAGGCTGGCGATGTCTCGATGCCTTTGCCAAGAGCTTTAGCGCTAGCGAGTGTTCCCCTATTACTATTGACCACTAACTTGTAATTAGTACGAGGAGCGCCCGTTGTAACAACTTTACCTTTATTGTCATAGTGGGGAACATTGCCGGTCGAAGAGTAAACGTTGTGGGTTGTGCCGTCTAAGAATACAGCCGGTTTTTCAGGGTAGTACAGTTTTAGGCTTTCGGGGGATACATCTTTGTAGTAGCTGTTTTGGTCGAGTGTAATTATATTGGCCACTGCTGCCAAAGACTTTTTACTAGCTTCGCATCGTGTAGCAATAGCGTTATTCAATGCAGCCGCCGGTGCTTGTGTTGTCGCTGAAGCCAGCTTTGGAGCTGCTATAACTACGGTAAATCCTGCAAGCATCAGTAAGGTAGTAAATTGTTTTTTCATAGTTTCCTTGAGTGAATTTTTATTTTTTGTAAACTTAGTTGGAGCATATACGTAAGCGGTATAAATGTCAAGCCTCCTCATCAGAGAGCCATTTGAACGCGACCCCTACTAAAGTTTGTCTTTTTTCGTTAGGCATTCTATCAAGTAATCTCACCATCATAGATGAACGAGGATTGGCTTCAAATAATTTTCTATGATCATCAATAAATTGCCAATATAAAGCGTCCCACACAGTTGACCAGTCATCTTTAGTATAATCGCTCATTTTAAGAATGTAATTGCTTCCACTTACATATGGTTTGGTGGTTATTAGACTGCCAGCGGCAAACTGGCTCATGGCATAGACATTGGGGACCATTACCCAGTCGTAGGCGTCTATAAAGAAGCACATAAACCATTCATAGACTTCATCTGGATGTATGCGGAGAAGTAACATGGCGTTCCCCAAAACCATTAACCGTTCTATGTGGTGGGCGTAGGCAGTGTCGATTACTCTTTTTATAGTTCTATCTACAGGTGCCAGGCCAGTGGTACCGTTCCACCAGCTGTTATCCAGTTTTCGCTCGAACTTCAGCGTGTTTTGAGTGCGCATATCTCGTCCAAAATGAATGTATGTTGCGCGCATATATTCACGCCATCCAATTATTTGTCTAATGAACCCTTCGAGACTCTCAATCGGAATGGGATGAGTGTCGGCATACTGCAATGTTCTTGTTACAACTTGTCGTGGAGTCAATAATCCAGTGTTAAGTAGCGGGCTTAGTAATGAGTGAAAAAGTTGAGATTGCTCGCTGGCTATGGCGTCTTCATAGGGACCAAAATTTGCTAGCCGCTGTGTTAAGAACAATTCTAAAACGCTGCGTGCTTGATCATGAGTGGTGGCATAGCTAAAACTTTCAGCATTTCCTGGATTGTCGGGAAATACTGCTACAACCCACTGCATTGCTTCTTGTACATGACGATTTTGCTCGTAAGGGTATGGCGGAGGCAACACAATGTCTTTCGGCAACCGTTTACGATTGCTCGTGTCATAACTCCATTTGCCACCAACGGGCTTATCATTTTCAACTAATATAGTAAGACGCTTTCGTTGCCATTCATAAAATGATTGCATGCGCTTAGGCTTATGTGCAAAATAATCTTCGATAGCGCCGCGATTTGTTAAAAATGCCGGCGTAGCCAGCACCTCAGGGCGTAAACCAAGCTCTGTAAAAAGCGCGCTTAATCGTTGCTCGAGCCAATCATCGACAACATCGTAATATGCGACTTTTTCTGCTTTGTTAAGCGCTACCGTCAGCTTCTGCATGCTGTTCGTAGTGCTTGTTTCGATATATGTAACATCTAATCCTTTAGCTCCGAGCAACTCCTGAAATTCACGCATGGACGCCCGATGCAAGATGAGCTTTTGTTTATGGAACCTGTATTGCCGAAAAAATAAGTCGTCCTCTACAAGAATTATGTGAGTATATGTATCCTGGCTCAAGATCTCTTCAAATAATTGGTTTGGAAAAATAATCAACGTATGAACTGGAGTAGGCATGAGCCGATTATATACAATAATGAGCTGAAAACTGTGTAACAATCCGAACAAGCGTCAATCAATGAAAAATTACAGCAAACAACCTATACTTAACATCATGACACAACAACGCAGGCTAACATACGTACTAATACTCAACGTACTGATGATAACCGGACTCGTTATAGTCGGCCTTACCTCGCACTCACTTGGGGTATTAGCGGCTGGAGGGGACTTTATTGCAGATTCGACCGCAATTGTACTCGGACTTATTGCTGTTCATTTGCGCGACAAGCATGGCAATCACCGCGCACCAACATATGTAGCACTCTTAAATGGATTGCTGCTGCTGAGCATAACCATTTCCGTACTATTTCAGGCAATTGAGCGGTTACTTACCCGAAGCCCAGAAATTCAGGGCTTATCCGTACTTATAGTTTCAGTGATTTCGACTGTGGCTATGGTTGCAGGTGTTTATATTTTAGGTCGCGGAGCAGGTAATGAAGATTTGCACATGCGTTCGGTACTTCTAGACACAATATCTGATGGTGTGGCGGCTGCCGCGGCCGCCGTGGTAGGGGCTGTAGTCTTTATCGTGCATGGAGCATACTGGCTCGATGCGGCTGTTGCAGCAATTATTAGTATTGTGATTGGTTACGGGGCTATTACATTACTCAGAGATGTAGCAACTGATCTATCTAAGCGATGATAGCCGATTTGAGTCAAAAACGTGCATGAACGGGGGGGGGGATAGATATTGACAAAAACAACACCAAGATGTATAATATTATTCATGAGCTTATTAAACGAATCTTTACGGGAATCACCACAATTCTTACGTCGTACGGCAGCTATTGCTGTGGGCAGCATAGCTTTAGCCACAGGAGTTAGTACTGCTGAAGCTGCGCCTATCTACTTGAAGCCTTCTCCTAAAACTGTGCATATTGCTGACACCGTAAAAAAACTCGAAAGCGTTAAGGCTGGTAATAAGTTTCGTGTACTTACTCGCAAAGTTGGCCATTTACTGATCGGCAAAGGCACCACGGTGTTTAGCGCCGCTAAGCCTGGGGTATATGGGCATAAACTTACTAATGATACGTTTGTCGATCACCTCGTAACAGCTAACGAAGAAAACACACTTGGCTGCTTCATATCCGCAGAATATCCGTTAGACAGAGTTGATTGTGTGAGCCTTACTCCTAAAAACGCAACGCATATGACAGAGTTACTTCCAAGCGGCACCCAGGACCCCTTTGAGGTATCCGATGTTACTTCTAAAACTGTTACAATCGTTACTGTTAACAACGGACACCCATTTTCTGAGGGTAACGAAGGCTGGCTAAACGGTCGCGGAGTAAATGCCGTTGCTTCAGGCATATCATAACAGCGACATATATATTTGACAACGCTTATGCATACTGTTAATCTCGGCTTAGCGAGACCACCACATGCAACAAAAACAAGACAAACCAAATAGTACCTTATACCTCATAGAGAACATGTTATTTGTTGTGCTATTAGTGATGTTACTGAGCGGAGTCGGCATGTTGGCAACACACCGAGCCCTTAGAATTGGTGGTGAATCCAACAAAGTATCCGCTCCATTAATTGACTCACAAAAGAATTATATGAAACCATTGCCGAAAGATTTTAAATGAAATCGCTGCAATTGCCGTCCCTATTCCGTATTCGGCGCAAAACACTGCGCCTGCTCATATTTATACTGTTATTCGCTAATGTTGGCCTCGCTACAGCCCTGTCATCCCATGCCGCCACACCTAGGATGGTTCGTGTAGTTATTTTCTGTGCGAACGATAAATGTGATAACAGTATCTATACCTCCACCGTGCTCAACAGGACTAAAGTAGTGCAGTCGTTTTATAAAGACCAGCTTAATAATGGGCGCACTTTTAGACTAGATACAACGGTTAAAAAAATATATGGATCGCATCCTGCCTCCTGGTATCCTAGGGGAACCGATACCTCTGCTGACGCGCCTACAATTAATACGTTTAATAATATCTATTACAAGGAAGCTAATATAAATCTAAGCGACCCCGATGTAAAGACTATTGTAGTGCTCGGATTTAAGTCATTAAATCACTGCGGAGTCGGCGCAGGAGGACTTGCGATTGCTGACCCTTCATATGGCTGTTCTAGTTACCAAAATAGTGTTTATGCGCACGAACTTGGCCACACTTTCGGACTCGATCACCTAACGGACGGCACGGTAATGAGCCTAAATGCCTGTAACGGCAATACTTTGGGCAGGTGTAAATTTGCATCATCAAGCCTGAGCTATCTAAGAAACGTCACGAGCCAAACGTGGTTTCCGTTACAGTCAGAAGACCCCACCTTCCGTTATGAGCCATACCTCGATCCTGCACCAGCCCCCGCACCAACCGGGTCTGGAATAGTTAATTTTTATAAATACTATAGTGAATCACTCATAGATAACTTGTACTCCACAGATCGCTACGACAGCGCTAAAACTACAGACGGATATTCTTACCAAGGTTGTGTTGCTCAAATCTACGGTGGTCAGTCCGCCGGAACAGTGCCGCTCTACAGATACTTCAATAGTGGTAACAATGGAGCATTTGGAGGCGACAGCTATTACACTACGACGCGCAATGATGCCGGCCTCGCTGCATATGGTTATGGTTACGTTGGTATCACTGGTTATGTATTCACTACCCAGCAGCCCGGTACGGTTGCGCTTAAACGTTACTTTGCAGGCGCACCCAAAACAGATCATATGTATACTACCGAATCCTTCACAAATGGCTTCCTTGACTACAACTACGATACTGTCGAGGCATATGTATTTCCTCCACCGGCAGATCACTGCGGGCCGACTGATCCGGCCCCCTCTATACAGTTAAAAACGCCGCTCTATCATTATGTGAGCGCAGCAGTGGTCGATAATTTTTACACCATATACTTCGGTGAACTTGGGTATGGGGCAGGCGGCTACGAATACAAAGGATGCTCAGCTTTCGTTTGGGACAAGCAAGTGCCGGGCTCAGTCCCGCTCTATCGCTACTATAGCTCTGCAGGAACAGATCATTTTTACAGCATTACCCAGAGTGACGCCAGCCTCGCTGCCTATGGATTCGTACCCGAAGGTATAGCGGCTTGGGTATTCCCCGATGGCAGTATTGCCGACACAGTGCCGTTTAATCGATACTATGCTGGTGGCACGGCTATCGATCATTACTATACGCAGGATGCATGGCCTAATGGCTACCTCGGCTATTACTTCGATAATGTAGAAGGTTATTCATACAATCATAACAATACTGCTTGTCCACGCTGATCTCTTAATCGACATGCCGTAGTTGACACATTCTAATCAGCAGTGGTACAACTAAGCTAATACTTTAAAAAATACACAACTAAACGATAAATGGTAAACAAAATAATGACAAAATCGACCGCAAAGACCTCTCAATCCAAAAAATCACCCAAAAAGGTTTTTCTCTTCAATAGAATCAAACCCGCATACCTGTTTATAGCAATATTCGCTATAATCGGCGTCGCCGTTACAATCGGGTCCCATGCAGCTACAGTATCGCCAACTATATCCCAGCTAACTGCTACGGCCGTAGGTCCAACACAGGTCAATTTATCATGGACTCGACCAGCCGGCATGGTAGACACCGGAGTATATAGATTTTATGATAACGGAAATTATGTGAACACAGTGGACTATGCCCAGCAAACATCAACCGCCCACGCAGGCACAAGTTCTGCATACGGTGTTACTCCTAATGCTACCCATACTTACTACGTAGAAATTTCTAACGGCCAAACTATACTTGGGCGCACCAATAGCGTCACCGTTACGACGCCCCCAGCAGTACAAGCCAATGCTAACGTACTAGCAGCCGGTTCAAATCTGTCTGCTACATTGCCGGATTCAACAGGACACGTGCATCTCGGCTGGTCAGCCAGTCCAGACAGTACCGTGACCGGGTACAATGTCTATGAAAATGGTCTGTACCAAGGCAGTACGTATACTACAAGTTTTGACAACTTAGATGCCACTGGCAACACCTTTAGTTACTCGGTTACGGCAATCGACGCTTCTAACAAGCAGTCTGCCCCTGTCAGTACTTCCATAACGGTTACAGCGCCTCCATCTGGTTTGGGAAGTATCTCTGGTGTGATCAAAGATGCTGCCGGTACAGCGCTCGGCGGTGCAAGCGTTACAGTTACTGATTCAACCGGCAAACAAGTCCCCAGCCTGAGTACGGACTCGCCAAACGTCAGCACCTTAACAGCGAGTACCGGCGGCCAGTACAAGGTTGATCTCAATGCAGGGAGCTACGTGTTAAACTTTAGCGCAAATGGCTATACAACACTTCATAGTTCCGTTACGGTTTCTGCAAACACTTACGTCGCTATCAACCCTATTCTTCAAACAGCAACAACTACATCAAAAACTACAACCATAAAGGGCGGCGGCCGACATTAATGTCTGTGCAGTACTCACCAATAACTTTTAGTTAAATAAAATCAAGAGAAATAACTAATTTGTAGCATTTTTAGCGCGTTGCTCAGAGGCATCAGCCTCTTTGGCCTGTTGTTCCATTTTACTGGTTTCATCGTCTAATTTTTTAGCAGACTGTTCCATTTTGTCTGACGATTTGCGGTGTTCATTAGCCTGCTTTCTTTGATTTTGTGCCTCAGTTTTAGCCTGTTGAGCGGCCTGTCTTAATTGATCACCTGCGGCCATGGTTTCCCCTAAAAGTTTTAATTAATAGTTTAGATTAATTATTACATAACGACGTAATCATTAACAGGACATATGAGTACAATGTTAAATTCGAAGAGCATAATGATGCTTGGCTGGGGTGGAGGGATTCGAACCCCCGAATGCTGGTACCAGAAACCAGTGCCTTACCACTTGGCGACACCCCAATAACTCATCGATTATAACAGATCAGAGCGCAGAGTTTAATTGCTTGTAACCTGTCACATTCAATTACTAATGCTGCTGACCAGACACAGAGAAAAACATCTTCGCATACAATATGCTACACTTCACCTGTTATGCGTCTTGCAAATTCTCACGATAGGGCAAAAAATGAGCCTTTTTGGCATGTCCAGTTTGCCATTGTGCTAGCGATGGGTTTCCAATTATTACTCAACCCTAAGCTTGTTTTCGCATCTAAGTATATTATTGTTGCCTTAGAACTCGTTTTATTGTTGATTGTAAGCTTTGCAAAAATGAGTGACAAACTGAAGCGTGCTGTCGCTATCGGGTTAATTGCCGTACTCGCTGTAGCAAATATTAGTTCACTGGGTTTTGTTGTAGTTCAGCTGCTAACTAATGGCACTGTTTCTGGTAAGCAATTACTGCTGTCGAGCGTAGCAATATATTTGACGAATATAATACTGTTCGGAATATTATACTGGGAGCTCGATAATGCACGGCGCGATGAGCCAGACTTTTTGTTTTCGCAGTTCACAACAAACCGACAAAAAGCATGGTACCCAACTTTTTACGACTACTTATATATCTCCATAACCAACGCTACAGCGTTTAGTCCAACTGATACGCTGCCACTCACGCATCGTGCAAAATTATTGATGAGCATACATGCACTGGTGTCCCTGATAACCGTCGCCTTAGTGGCTGCCCGCGCAGTCAATATCCTTGGCTAAAATTTGCACTACGTTAAAAGTTTGCTATAGTAATGAGCATTAACAATTTAGATATACAGAGTGCGGTAAGAGATCTAGCTCGTTGACCCGCCGGCAACCTACACAATAAGTGCAAGGTGCTCCATCTAGCCCGCTTCAGGCGGGGAAGATATTGCCCCTCCATAGGTATCCTTTCTCGCTGATTAGCAGAAAGGATATTTTTATGTCAGCCGATAATAATTATGGATTCGCCACAAAATTAGTACATGCCGGGGAGGCGCCAGATCCACTTACCGGAGCAATCGCGCCGGTCCTCGTTCGAACAAAAACGTTCTCGCAACCAGTGTTTGGAGTAGAGTCTAAATGGCAATATTCACGTGGTAAAAATCCAACACGCAGCATCTTAGAGCTTAAGCTCGAAGCACTCGCAGGCGGTGGCCAAGCGACGGTATTTGGTTCCGGTGATGCGGCTACTACAATGTTCTTGCTGACCCTCAAGCCCGGCGATCGTTTAGTTTGTTGCAAGGAACTTTACGGCGGCACTATTCGATTATTCGAGCAGCTTTTCAAAGATTTTGGTATACACGCCGACTATGTCGATGTCCAAGATCTTGCAGCAGTTAAAGCGGTACAGACTGATCGGACGGTGGCCATATGGACCGAGAGTCCAACTAACCCAAAGCTTGGTATTATCGATCTACATAAAGTAGGGGAAGTCGCAAAGGCAACAGGACTGCGATTCATAGCCGATCTTACATTTGCTCCGCCTGTAACAACAGATCCGTTCGCATACGGTGCAGAGACCGTCATATATAGTCTCAGTAAATATTTTGCGGGCCATAACGATGTTATCGGCGGCGCTGTTGTAACAAAAAATAAGGAATTGTACGACCGTTTGGTATGGTTGCAATGGTCGGTAGGTGCTGTGCTATCACCAGACGAATGCTACCGGGTAATTCAGGAACTCAAAACACTCGGAATGCGCTGGGAGCGAGTTAGCGCGTCTGCGCAAATTGTCGCCGAGCATTTGCAAAAGCACCCCCAAATTACTAAGGTTTATTACCCAGGTCTGGACGATCATCCCGGTCGCGATATTGCCATCAAGCAAATGAAAAACGGATTCGGCGCAGCCTTGTCATTCGATTTACGCTCAGCAGATTTGCACTTAATTCGTCAGTTCGTAAACTCATTACAAACGAGTCAGCTCGTAGTATTCGGTGAGAGCCTGGCAAGCCCCGAAACAATACTGGCTCACCCCGCTACTATGAGCCACCGCAGCCTTACGACCGAGCAACGAAATGACTTAGGAATTCATGACAATTTCTTTCGCTTGAGCGTAGGATTTGAGGAGCCAAATGACCTTATTAAAGTTCTCGATGAAGCGTTGGCCATTTTCAATACTAATAATGTTGCAGTAGAAACAAACGCAGCAACCGTAGCAAACTAAGGAGTAGCCATGACAACATTTTTTACGAGCGAATCAGTGTGTGCCGGACATCCGGATAAAATATGCGATGCGATAAGCGATGCAATTTTGGATGCGGCGCTAACTCAAGATTCGCATAGCCGAGCAGGTATCGAAACAGTTGCTGGCGCAAACAAGATAGCTCTGTTTGGAGAGATAAAAACTACTGCCGATATTAATTACGAAAAAATAGCTCGTGAAACGGTTGCACGGCTCGGCTACACTGTGCCGGCGTGGGGCTTTAGCGGCGAATCAGAATTCAGTAATGATCTACACCAACAATCCCCTGAAATTGCAATAGGTGTTGACCAAGATGGTGCTGGCGACCAAGGGATGATGTTCGGTTACGCAATAAATGAAACACCTGAACTGTTGCCTTTGCCCATTGCTCTTGCACACAGCCTTACAAAGCGCATTGATGAAGCTCGAGAAAGCGGCGAGCTAGAGTGGTTGCGCCCAGATGGTAAGGCTCAAGTGACAGTTGCATATGAAGAGGGTAAGCCCGTAGCAGTCGCTAAGCTAGTTTTAGCAGTAGCTCATGATGAGCAAACTCCTGCCGAACGTGTGCGTCAGGACGCACTAGCAGTTATTGTCAAGCCAGTCCTAGATGTCTATAAGCTTCGTTTGCCTGCGAACGAAGATATCGTGATTAACGGTACAGGACTCTGGCATATACCTGGACCTGAAAGCGATGCAGGTTTGACCGGACGCAAAATCGTCGTTGATACTTACGGTGGCTATGCTCGAGTAGGTGGAGGTGCTTTTAGTGGTAAAGACCCGAGCAAAGTGGACCGTTCGGGAGCTTATGCAGCGCGATATATTGCTAAAAACATTGTCGCTAAAGGATATGCGACCAAATGTGAAGTTGGCCTCGCATATGTAATTGGCCAGCCGCTGCCACTGATGCAAACAATTGATACGTTTGGCACGGCAACTGTCACTGAAACAGAACTATATGCATATAAAGACAAGCTTATAGATACATCAGTCAAAGGTATAATCGAAGCGCTCGACCTGCGCCGTCCTATATATAGCCAAACAAGTGCCTACGGTCATTTTGGAAAAACCGAATTACCATGGGAGCAGTTACAATAATTGCATCTGCTATAAAGCTTTAGCGAAATATGACCTGTACTGATGTAGCCTTGATTGCGTTTCTACAGCATAACCGTTATTATATAAAGTACATATAATAAGGATCAACATGAAACAGTTACAAAATATTGCACTTGCTCTCAGCGTCCTTGCATTAGCCTTAGTTGCGCCAGGTTCAGTGGCAGTATTTGCCGAAGGCGGCATTAGCGGCTCATCCGGATCGGGGAGTGGCACCTCAGGTTCATCAACATCAGGATCCGGAGGCAGCTCTACCGATATTTCAGGCAGCGGCAGCACCAGCGGTGGTGGAAGCACCAGTGGCAGCACGAGTGGCGGCGGCGAAATGCACACTTCTGGTTCCGGTGGCGGCAGCGCACCACGCGTTCGTACCGCGGAACCTAAGACAGGCGAGGCCCCAGAGAATCAAGTTGAAGCCGAGAACGAAACAACTCAGCCTGAAGATTCCAAAGAAGAACTTCACAAAAAAGGTGAAGAACTTATCGCGAAAATGCGCAAAGAACACGGCGACAAGACAGAGAAATCTGCTGATCAGAAGGAGAAGCTTTGCGAATCACACAAGCAAGGGCTGGAACACAAGTTCAAAGCAATGGAAACCAATAGCCAACGCACCCACGATCGAATAGCAGCTATTTTAGATAAAGGATTAGCCTTTAAATCAGCAAATAAAATCGAAGATACCAATTTAGAAGCATTAATTGCAACAGCAACCAAAGCTGAAAAAGTTACACAAGTTTCAATAGATACACTTAAAGCAGAAAACCCAACAATGGACTGCAATAATGTTAGCGTTGCGAGCGATGTAGCATCATTTAAACTTGCTGCAGAAGCCACACGTTCAGATATAAGGGCATTTAGAACAGACGTTAAGAACGTCTTGACCGCACTCGAGACGGCTAAACCTGTTGAAGATAGTACCGCTGAAGGGAGCGCACAATAATGAAAACTAACATCCAATCCGGTTTTAGCCATGTTCTGGTTGTCGTTGCTCTACTAGTCGTCGGTGTTACAGGTTTCGCAGGCTACCGTGTTATGCATTCTTCGAGCTCCAATGACAGCACTGTCAGTATGAAAGCGAGCGAACCCGCAGTCTTACATAATGCAGCGGATGTTCGTAAAGCTAAAAAAGCTCTCGATGAAACTGCTTCAACAGACGTGAATCCTAGTCAACTCGATTCAGAGTTGAACGCTCTGCTTTAGTTGAAAAAGTCAGCGTCATGTAGTTCTTCGGGCAAAAAACCTTGCTGTGGCTTAAAGTTAGCTTCCCATTTCGTATCTTTGCCATAGCCTAAGTCTTTCATGAGTTTGGTAGGGGCATTTCGTAATTGCAATGGGACTGGTAAGTCTGGGAACTGCTTTGCAGCTGCCTGCGCAGCGTACATAGCATTTGAGACATCACGTGATTTTGGTGCCTTAGCAAGTACAGTTGCACAGTGGAACAAATTGTATGAGCCTTCGGGCATGCCTATCCGCTCAATAGCCTGGAATGTAGAGACGGCAATATTGAGGGCCGCCGGTGCAGCCATGCCGATGTCTTCCGAAGCGAAGATCACCATGCGTCGTGCGATAAACTTTGGATCTTCACCGGCCTGCACCATGCGTGCCAAGTAATAAAGCGCCGCAGTGGCATCCGAACCGCGCATCGATTTAATAAATGCGCTGATGATGTTGTAGTGGCTTTCGCCTTTTTTATCGTACCCCGGCACACGCGTCTGCGCTGCCGTTTCAATTATTTGTGGCGTGATAGTTTTGCCCGCCGCTAGTTGCGCGGCCAGCTCCATGTTGCCGAGGGCAACGCGGGCATCTCCACCACTCAGTGTGGCGAGCAGATCGCGACTTTTTGCCGGTAGACTCTTAGCATTCAGTTTAACGTGTACAGCGGCTCTGTCGACGATCGCTATAATTTCCTCTTTACTGAGCGGTTCGAGCACCAGTACCCTCGACCGACTCAGTAAAGGATTTATTACTTCGAAACTCGGGTTTTCGGTTGTCGCGCCGACGAGTATAATTGTGCCATCTTCAACATGCGGCAAAAAAGCGTCTTGCTGCGCCTTGTTAAAGCGGTGTATCTCATCAACGAATAATATTGTTTGCATGCCGAGCCGCTGGTTTTGCGCCGCCCGCTCAATGACCTTCACGACGTCTGGTTTACCAGATGCAACTGCAGATAGTTCTATATATTCGGCGCCAGTTTCTTTAGCAATAATTCGGGCGAGCGTTGTTTTACCAGAACCCGGCGGTCCCCACAGGATTAAACTCGTCGGCTGTTTCTGCTCAATAATTTCCTGAATAATTTTACCCGTTCCAACCAAATGTTTTTGACCTACAACGTCAACAAGTGTTTTCGGTCGTAATCGTTCGGCGAGGGGTTTTGGGTGCATGGACTCAGTATAGCCCCTCTTATGACCAAAAGCATAAGCCGAATTGCTATTATTGACAACAAGTGATATAATAGCGAAATGTCTGAATTACGATCACCACATGAAATGATACCAGTCGACCAAGAATATATTTTTGACGCACATAAAAGGCTTAACATTCCTGGCATGAGCGGGGAAACATTACTAGCTATTGAGCGCATCAATGATTCATATGAACGTAATCCTGTTGACTATTTCCAGCGAGTCTTAGACACATCGCGTTTGCCTATATCTGCAAACGGCGCCCCATACATGGTCGTGAAAGAGAATGGTTCCTCAACTGATACTGCGCTAGCTGTAACGCTCCCATACTGCAATCCAATCTATCCAAATGTTCGGAGCGCAGCCCAAACTAGAGAAGCTATGACATCTGGTGACTCGAATGCTTTCGACAGTAATACTTGGAATAATCCTATTAAGCACGTGTATCTATTCGACGTAATGAAAGCACTCGGCGTGCGCGATATAGAAGGTCGCACGGTCCCAGTTATAGCCATTGGCGCTGACTCCCAAGACTACAAACCTCAACTTAGTAAAGATGACAAAAAAGGGCTTATGCATGGCAAACTCGATGTGTATAGGAAAAACGCTGAAGAAATTCTCGATGCTGAAGGTTATGGGGCTGTCCACGTTGCAGGCTACTCTCAGGGCGGTAGTGTCGCGCATTCAATTCTTGGCCATTCCAAAAATATTGACGTATTAAGTGGCATCATTGCTGAACCTCCTACCTACAAAGATCGTTCAATCGGGCAGTTAGCAATTAATTATTTACTCAATAAACCGGCTCCAAAGAACAATTCGGGCGTAAAATCTGAAGAGAAATGGACTGAGTCAGGTCCGCAGGTGCGCAAAGACTTGGAATATATCAAGAATGGTTCTGCTAGAACTATGCTGGAATCGATTGCACTTGGTGGCGCTTGGAGGACAGCATTCGCACTTCGTAAAGGCACAATGCTTCCTGATCTTGAAGCTGCCGCGAAAGCTAGAGGCATATTCCCGCTCACAGTCGCTTGGGGAGAGACGAGTGCCTTGACACATGACATCGAGCAGTACATACAGCCTGAGCATGGCAAAGAAGTAAATTTACATCCAACATTAGAAGCATTCGAGAAAGAGTCGGCTCTACGGTTAGTACGTGCTAGAGGACATGAAGCCGTGGGAGCACCTCATTTAGCAGGTGAAAGCCCTCTCTTCTACTCGTTACTCTTCGCTCAGTCAGTTGAATGGGTTAAGCTTCACTAAGTCTGGTGAGAATGCTACAAACTTAAACGATACATAGACATTATGGAGCGAGGCCACTCTCATCAGTTTGACGTTAGTAATTATAGTTTTGGCAACAGTGAAACATTCACAGCAGAGCGCTGGAAAATATCGCACGATGCCGAGAATTTAACTTCGAGCAGTATCGTCATACCCCGTGCAAATATTACACGCGACGATTATTATCAGGCACTCGAGGAGATTAACTCTTCGTGGCAGGTACTGCATGATCCTCTCAGCAGTAAACAGTTTGAGGCAGCAATTCCAAATCTAATGCGTGCAACATCAGCAGAAATTGACGCGGAATTATCAACCTTTACCTCATGTTTAAGTAGTAATTTGGGTAATGTCGTGGAACTAGCCGAGAATGCCGCACTGCACCCTACGGTACCTCGCTTATATATTTCTAGTTTTGGAAATGGAAAATCTAGCTACTGGGACAAAGCTGAACAAGACCATATCAAAAAAACTGGTTCATTTACCTGGGACGACACAAAGCCATTACCGACGGTCGCTGCGCTTCAAAGAGCTATACAGTCGCATTTTCCAGATTTGACAGTAGCACGAATATCTACAAATTCTGCTGGAGGCGCTTACGCTACGGCTTTAATGCAGGCACTTCCGAAGAGCAGCATTACACATGCTTATATAAAAAAGTAGACCAAATATAAGTCATCATAATCGCAGATTGCTTTGGGCTGCGGGTGTGCTGGCAGGTGACATGCTTGACGACAGAAAATTAAATAAATCATCGAGTGATGATTGGTGTATGTCATATGTAATTTTAGAAGAGGCCCGCAAGCTCGTACCACGAATTTATTCTGAAGATGTCAGTGAAAATGTTGCAGATACAATAAAGGCGCCTTCTAAGACACATGGATTCATAAAAATGATGACCGATATGACCGCCTTGAGTCGGGGCACTACCAAGTCAGGCTATAACCCAGCCGCAATTGACACTGCTCGAGCGCTGGATCGACAACAAGGAATACATATCACCTATCATATCCCGTTAGGCGATCGCTTATATAATGAAAAATTGGATGTATTTCGGTTTATGCAGCAAGCCATAATGCTTGGTAAACTATCGGTGAAACATGAGACCGATGTGCAGGAGCGCATCGAGGCACTTATAATGCCTGGGGCGCATCGAGATCATACTGCATATCCTGGCCTTCGATGGAGCGTTGAAGAATATGCATTTAACCAGAGTTCACATTAAAGAGTAAGAAAAATGCCATTACTGTATGTATTGACGGGGTGGGCTAATCGTGCTAATGTAAGAGTATTGTTTGAAAAATGAATCCGGGTCTGATACTTAGGTAAAGAGATATAGATACTCGATTTTCGTTTGTAAGCAATCGATCTATCATCAATTTATTTAAGTGTAGCGCTGCGTTAACAGCGTTATCTCAGAACAGGGGTTCATTTTTTATATGCCAGGATACAAATATTCAGTTTACAATTCAGCAAAGCGCAACACCGGCAACCGCCGTAGTGGTGGTGGCAACAAGCGCCGCGGTGAATACATAAACCCAGAACGATTTATCAAAGCGGCTACTCCAATGGAGGAAACTCTTTACGAATCAAAGCACAAATTTGCAGACTTTGCCGTTGCAACTATTATTCACGATAACTTAACTGCAAAGGGTTACGAAACACCTTCAGCAATTCAAGATCAGACCATCGCGCTGGGCTTAGAAGGTAACGACGTTATTGGTATTGCAGATACTGGAACCGGTAAGACGGCTGCCTTTGCAGTGCCTATCATTAATCAGATTGTTACCTCACAGAACAGCCGTGCGTTGATTGTTGCACCGACCCGTGAACTCGCACAGCAAATCGAAGACGAATGTCGCAGTATTGGTAAGGGCGGTGGATTCACCGGCGCCTTACTCATTGGCGGCACCGGCATGGGCACACAGTTACGTGATCTTAAGAACAAGCCACGTCTTGTTATTGGTACGCCAGGTCGCATTAAAGATCACATGGAGCGCGGCACGCTTAAGCTCGATCTTTTCAACCTCGTAGTATTAGACGAAGTGGACCGTATGCTCGACATGGGTTTCGTTAACGACGTCAGCTTCATACTCGATAGCATGGCGCCAATCCGCCAGTCATTCTTCTTCTCGGCTACTATGGACCCTCGTGTCCAGGGTCTCATTCGTACATTCTCAAAAGATCCTAAAACCGTTTCAGTAAAAAGCGGTGAAACCGGTGCAAACATTCACCAGGATGTTGTTCGTTTTAGTGGTACGCATGAAAAAATGGAAAAACTCCACGACTTACTCATTAGTAACGAAGTCGCTAAAGTTATTGTATTTGATGAAACTCAGCGTAATGTTGAAAAGCTTAGTAACGAGCTGATTACGCGCGGTTTCAAAGCTGATGCTATCCACGGCGGCAAAAGCCAGGGCCAGCGCCAACGCGCGCTCGATAACTTCAAGGGCAACCGCACTAACGTGCTTGTTGCAACTGATGTTGCTGCTCGCGGTATAGATGTGTCGGACATTACGCACGTCATTAACTACTCGCAACCACAGTCATACCAAGATTACGTCCACCGTATTGGCCGCGCAGGTCGCGCCGGTAACGTTGGTTACGCAATTACTTTCGTCAGCAAATAAACTTTTAGCAAGGCTCCCACATGCAGAATACTCAAGACGCTACCAAAATCCGTAATATCGCAATAATCGCACACGTCGACCATGGTAAAACCACTTTGGTCGACGGGTTACTCAAGCAATCTCAAACTTTCCGTGACAACCAAGCTGAAATGAGCCAAGATCTGATCATGGACAGCGGTGATCAAGAAAAAGAGCGCGGCATTACCATAACTGCCAAGGTTACGGCCGTGCAGCACGGTGATTACCGCGTGAACATTATTGATACTCCTGGACACGCTGACTTTTCTGGTGAAGTAGAGCGCACACTGAACCTCGCCGACGGTTGTATTTTGATTGTTGATGCCCAAGAAGGCCCTATGCCGCAAACCAAATTTGTCCTAGGCAAAGCACTTGCATACGAACTTAAGCCAATTGTTATTATTAACAAAATCGATAAATCAGCTTCACGCATCAAAGAAGTTGAAGACGAGCTTGCTGATCTGTTTTTAGAACTTGCAGTACATGAAGATCAGCTCCACTACCCGGTCTATTACGCTATTGGCCGTGCCGGTAAAGCGTGGGATGCAATTCCTGCAGACGCCGAGAATGCAGAAGGTGACCTCGAAGTTATTTTTGACGCTATTACTAAGCACGTTCCAGCACCAACCGTTGAGCTCAACAAGCCATTCCAAATGTTAGTAACTGCTTTATCACACGACACTTTTAAGGGTAAGTACGCTATTGGCCGTATTACACGCGGCGGCGTTAAGCCCGGTGACCAAGTTGCGCTGTGCAAAAAAGACGGCACTATCACGAAGACCAAAATTGATAATGTATTTATGAGTCACGGCGTCTCTAAGTTTGAAGTAGCCGGCGGTATAGCCGGAGACATCGTACAGCTGACAGGTGTTTCAGACGCGCAAATTGGCGAAACAATTGCCGATGCCAATGAACCAGAAGCACTTCCAATAATTGAAGTAGAAGCACCAACGCTCCGTATTTATCTTGGTCCTAACACCTCGCCTTTTAAGGGTAAAGAAGGGGAATTTAACACTTCTCGCCAAATCAGCGAGCGCTTACAAAAAGAGCTTGAAACCAACGTCGGGCTACGCGTCGAAGACGATGGCATCGGTTTTACTGTTTCTGGACGCGGTGAACTACACCTCGGTGTGCTTATCGAAACCATGCGCCGTGAAGGTTACGAGTTCGAAGTCGGTCGCCCTCAGGTAGTTACCACTGTCAAAGACGGCGTAACGATGGAGCCTATTGAAGAAGTTATTATCGAAGTACCGGCTGAACACGTCGGAACCGTTCAAATGGAACTCGGACAGCGCCGCGCCACTCTTAAGGAACAGTTTGCGTCACCGAAAGGTGTCACAAAACTAGTCTACGAAATGCCAACCCGTGCTTTGCTTGGTATGCGCAACATCCTACTTACCAATACCAAGGGGACTATAGTCATGAACAGCCTTGTCGTTGGCTCAGAAAAAGAAGGTACAGCTTTGCAACAATTACGCCCAGGTGTTTTGATAGCTTTCGAAACCGGTGTCACAACACCGTACGCATTGCAAAATGCTGAGGCTCGCGGAACGACATTCATAGGACCTACAGAGAGTGTATATGCCGGTCAAATTATAGGCTTGAATACTCGTAGTGAAGATATGGAGATCAATGTTTGCAAAACCAAGCAACTTACGAACATGCGCTCGTCATCATCTGATGGCGTGGTCCAATTAACACCTCCAACGATCTTTAGCCTAGAACAATGTTTAGACTTCATCGAAAACGATGAAGTCCTAGAGTGCACGCCTAAAAGCCTGCGACTACGCAAAAAAGAACTCGACGCTAAGAAGCGCAAGAAATAGTTCAATCTCTAGCATAGATATATACTAGTTTATCCTGATTCTGCATTTACTTTAGTGCTAAACTAAAGCGGTATGCTTGGAAGAACACATGATCTCGCCGCAATTACTGCTTTAGGAGTAGTTGTGCTGGCACAGCCGCCTAGGACGGTAACTTTGGCAACAGGTATTGTTGCTGTATTTGCTAACTTGGTTGGTGGAATCGCACCAGATCTCGACCAGCCAACTGC
This sequence comes from Patescibacteria group bacterium, assembly GCA_030272735.1. Taxonomy (GTDB): domain Bacteria; phylum Patescibacteriota; class Saccharimonadia; order Saccharimonadales; family UBA4665; genus JARXKL01. Next base: position 59,927 of record JARXKL010000003.1, read on the forward strand.
ACCATTTTGGCGTAATTTGCCGGTTGGCAAGTATTTCGGTAGATTATTTGGCATGGTTAATGGCGGCCACCGTTTCCTAACGCATTCACTCATTGGCCTGGCACTATTCGGCTTTAGTGTGCATTGGCTACTCGTTGCTGTACATCCTATCATGCATTCGGTCGACATTGATTTAGTCTGGTGGGCGTTTATGATTGGGGTCGTAAGCCACTTAATAATGGATAGTTTTACGCGTGAAGGAGTGCCATGGCTCCTACCAATACCAATTAAATTTGGAATGCCTCCACTCAAAAAACTCCGTATGACTACAGGTCACTTCGGAGAAAAATTTATAGTTTTCCCGCTGCTTCTTATTGCAGACGGTATTCTGTATTCATCACACTCTGACAAAATTCTTGATATATTACGCCGTCACCTGACTTAGTGAGTCTGCTCTCATTGGGAGATGCAATTGCTAAATGAGCTATAAGTAGTACTCTGTTTGAGGATTCTCCGGGAACGTGTATCGGTTTTTCAAAAACCCCATCCCCGTCCTGATAACAGCAGGGCACATTGCCCGGTATCACATCCACTCGTATGGGAGCGTCATTCTCGTAAATTTGCGTTTCAGTGTCATCCCAAAAGCATATAACACTTAAGGTTCTCAATTTGTTATGAAGCGAAGGATCTTCAAACGTTAAATCTGTTCTGAGCCCAGGGTATAGGTAGTCAAGGGTCCCTAATTTCTTAGTTCCTGGCTCATATGTACGAATTTCTGCTGGCATTATCATAATTGTAGCATTTTGAGTAATAAAATATATAGAGTAACTAAACAAGCAAACGAGGCCTCCTATAATTGCTAAGTTTAGAGATTTTGGTTATGGTTATTAGATGACATTAGACCATTTTGCGCATCACGAAGTATTTGCCGTCGGTATGGTCGTCATAGGTGCGCTAGCAGTACAAGTATTTAGCAGGAATGCCATTGAACGATTAGTGCGCAGAGCAGTGAGGGCGGATCGATATGAATCGCCAGTCGATGAAAAGAAACGGGAAGACACTGTTATTGGTTTGTTCCATACGTCTTTCGCTCTAGGTGTTTGGATAATGGCTCTAATGTTTATCCTGACAATTTTACGCGTCAATCCAACGGGACTTCTGACAGGAGCTGGTTTATTTGGAGTTGTCTTTGGTTTTGGTGCTCAGAATATTATCAGAAACTACATGGCCGGCGTTTGTATCCTGACTGAAAATCAGTATAGGGTTGGTGATATAGTATCCATGTCCGGCGGCTTGCTTGGGCCTGCAGTTGCATCAGGTATTGTCGAAGATATCACGCTACGTATAACCAAATTGCGCGATCTCGATGGAACCTTGCACATTATACGAAATGGCGATGCCGGAAGTATTGTTAATCGTACCTTCAAATATTCTAATGTACTCATGGATGTGACCGTAGAGTATACCAGCGACATTGACATGGTTGAGAAGTTAATGAATGAAGTCGGCACAAAAATGCTTGAAAATGAAGAATTTAATAAATTAATTACGACACCCATTAGTTTTCTGAGAGTCGAGAGCTTCAATGACAGCGGCGTGGTCTTAAAGGCAATGGGCAAAGTAAAGCCTGGAGCCCAGTGGTCCGTTGCAGGGGAATATCGTAAACAGATCAAGGCAGCATTTGATAAGCACAAGATAAGACTCGGTACATCAGCAACAAGCAATAAGCCGTAACCGTAATTAAGCCATTCAGTTATACTACTAGCTATGCACAATATGTTCTACCGTAATGTACGAGCGAGAGAGCATCTTCAGCTTTTCTTAATTACAGCCGTCGGGACAGTTCTTGCTCAAAGACTGTTCTTGTACCTTACCGACTATCCGCAGCTCGGTGCAGGAAGTCTTCACATTGCTCATATGCTTTACGGGGGCGTTTTAATGATGGCCGCCATTGTACTCACGATGTCCTTCCTCGGCGAGCGAATTCAGCATTTTAGTGCGCTGGTTGGTGGAATTGGCTTCGGTCTATTTATAGATGAACTTGGAAAATTTATTACCAAAGATAATAATTATTTCTTCAGACCGACAATTGGTTTGATTTATGCGTTATTCGTTATCATTTTTTTAATTTTTAATTATCTTGGGCGCGAAGAAGTCTTAACAGACCGTGAATATGAACTTAATGCATTAAATCAGTTCGAAGAAGCCATTCTGCAAGATCTTGATCCTGCTGAAAAACAGCGAATCGTTCATTTGCTTGCTCAAGTACATCGTCCGACGCATATTACTCATACTCTGAAGCATATGCTGTCCGCCGTAGAGACCGTACCAGTGCCTGAGCCTAAGATACTTCAGAAGTTATTCCATAGAGTTACAAAGTACTATGCATCATTTTGGGTTCTGCCTGGCGCAAAGCGGTTTATTAGTTTTGTATTTGTGGCACAGGCATTCATTTATTTAGGAACAGTGGCCTATGCTATCGTGAACAGTTTTGACTCAGCGATAGGCCTTAACGCCAGTAATGATGCCTACGGAAATCGTTTGATCATCGCTAATCTTGTCTCGTCGACCATAAGTACGATGGTTGCTATAGCTGGAGCGTACCAGTTGTTTAAGGATCGAGACAAAGCTTTTGATTTATTTCGAACTTCGTTACTCATAAATATATTTTTGAGTGAGTTCTTCCTGTTTTCCCGTGTGCAATTTGCGGCATTGCCAAGTTTCACCTTTAATATATTACTTTTAATTGCTCTCAGGCTCGCTCAGTATCAAGAAAAACAAATTGTCGGGCAAAGAGCTCGAGCTGCTGCGCACCATAAGTAAGTGCTATACTCTTAACTGATGTCGAAAGCGTTCTCATTTAGTATAACTACCAAGATTGGCGGCGGTACTCTGGCACGTACAGGTACCATCACAACACCGCACGGCACCATACAGACGCCCGCATTTATTGTAGTAGGCACCAAAGCAACTGTTAAAGCTATGACGCCAGAAATGGTACGTGGCGTACATGCTCAAGCAGTACTCGCGAATGCCTATCACTTGTATTTGCAGCCGGGCCACAAGCTTATTGAGAATGCAGGTGGATTGCATTCTTTCATGAACTGGCAGGGTCCGACCTTTACTGATTCAGGCGGCTTTCAAGTGCTTAGCCTCGGTAGTGGGTTTAAGAAAGTTATTGATATGACTGGCGGTACAACTGTTCAAAACACCCCGAAGCGTGAACGGCGTGCTTTTGTGGATGATGATGGCGTAACCTTTTATTCGCACATTGATGGCAATAAACACCGTTTTACGCCGGAACTTTCCATGCAGATCCAGCATGCCATTGGCGCTGATATTATGTTTGCGTTTGATGAACTCACTTCACTCCAAGACCCTTACGATTATCAAATAGATGCATTACAACGGACACACGATTGGGCTGATCGCTGCCTTGCAGAAATGGATGAACTTCGTACGTCACACCCGGGGAGAGATTATCAGGCGCTATTCGCAGTTATTCAGGGAGCACAATACGAAGATCTGCGGCGCAAAACTAGTAAACATCTCGGCCAGCTACCATTCGATGGCTATGGCATTGGCGGTGCAATCGAAAAGGAGAAGATCGGCGATATTATTCGATGGTGTAACGAAGAGCTGCCCTATGATAAACCCAAACACATGCTCGGCATTTCAGAGCCAAATGATATCTTCGCTGCCATAGAACAGGGTATCGACACGTTCGATTGTGTGTCGCCGACGCGAGTGGGCCGTAATGGAGCCTTCTATACTTATGAGGGGCGAAAGAATATTAAGGGATCTCGTTACTACGATGATTTCCAGCCATTGCTGGATGATTGCAATTGTTATACTTGCAAAAATTATACCCGGGCGTATATCCACCATTTATTCAAAGCCAAAGAAATACTTGGGTTGACGCTTATGTCGATACATAATGAAAACTTCATTATAAAATTGGTGGATGACATAAGGACGAGTATAGAAGCCGGCTCATTTAATGAACTGCGCAACAATTGGCTGCATCAATATTATTCTGACAAAAACTAACTAGTTTTTATGAGTTAGTTTTAGGCTGACGTCGGCTTTTAGGTTTTTCAGCAGTCTTTTTCTTTGGGGAGGGACGTTTACGTGCATTTTTAATTGATCTGTTAAATCGTTGTTCGGCCTCGGTGTCAGCATAACGAGCTAGTGGGCCGTGCGCGATTACTTGTGTCTTTTGCTGTTCGTCGAGCCACTTTATGAGTTCTACGGCTGACCGCTCGAGCAGCCATTCACGACCAGGCGCCGTATCTCCTACGGCAGTAATATGCCATAGTTCGTCACCAACTTGCTCAACAGAAGTAATCTCGAGCGGATTTAAGACTAGCAGAGGGCCAATAGGTAGGCGTCGGTTCGTCATACCTATGAGTTTTTCCCCAGCGGCTACGTTATCGACAAACAACTCAAGTCCAATGGTCCTTACGCCTTTTGGCGCTAAGCGTACTCCTTGAATATGTTGATTGTTGACCCACATTATTTCACCGTTGAGCCCGCGCAGGCGCGTTGAGCGAAGAGTAACGCGTTCAACTACCCCTTGCATATCCAGAAAAGGTTCAATTTTTATATGGTCTCCAACGCCGTACCACTGTTCGGCCATCATGAACGAACCAGCGGCTAAATCACGTAGAGCAGGCCCCAGGGCACTACTCAGTATGATAACTGCAAATGCACTTGCACCAATGATAGCTGTTGGTTGACCGCTTGGGTGACCGTATACCCACCAAAAATAGAATGCGAACAGTAACAAACATGTCCGAATTACGGCAATACTGAGCACAATATAGGTTTCAAATCGCCGCAATCGATTAACTGTATGTAAGTTTTCGCTGCGGTCAGCTTTAGCACCTATAGCGGTAACAACCTTACGCAGAACACTGGCAATGAAGCGGCCTAATAGCAAGGCAGAAGATACCGATATAAAAAGCACAATCAAAGACTGTGTATTCAGAAAACTATGGGCTAGCTTTTGGAATATTTCGCTGAAATCGTTTAGCGTTTGATTATTTGTTGCAGCTGTCATTATGATCAAAATTACACCTCAAAATAAAAGACGCCCACGAGCGTCAATGTTTGAACTTCTTATGATTAGTATAGCGGAGATTAACCCGAGTCTCAAGAGGCGATATTGTCAAATATGTTTCAAACCTAGCTTAGCGCTGCCAATGCATGCGATAATAATACGTAATGAATACGATTACCTGCACACAGTGCAATATGGTTATAGAAATTGATAAAGCTCTTGAGGGCCAAATTGAGCAGCGAGTGCTTGCAGCCGCTGAGCACAAGCACAAAGAAGCACTCGAGCAGGTACAGCGTGAAGCTGCTCTCAGTGCTAAAAAGCAAAGTGATGCAGCCCAAGAACAGATCAAAAAAGAAGCCGCTGAAGATTTAGAGATAGCTAAGAAGAAGCTTGAAGCGGAACTAATAAGTTCACAGAAAATAGCTACTGCAGAGCATGAACTGTTGTTACAAACTCTTAGAGAAGATGCACTCGCTGAGAAACAAGCAAACAAGCAACTGCGCGAACAACTTCAGGACATGATGAAGGCGCTACGCGAAGAAAAATCAGCTCGTGAAAACGCTGAACTTGAAGCCCAAAAGAAAGTTTCCGCAGAAATTGAAAAAATGCGAAATGAAGTAGAAAAATCGGCTGATGAGAAGCAGCGTCTCAATTTAGCTGCCAAAGAAAAGACCATTACTGATCTCCAAAAGGCGCTCGATGATGCGCAGCGCAAGGCGGCTCAAGGCTCACAACAGCTGCAAGGTGAAATCATGGAGTTAGATTTTGAAGCAGCGCTCGCTCAAGCCTTTCGCGATGATTTTTTTGCACCGGTGCCCAAGGGTGTTAAAGGCGGAGACATTATGCAGACGGTCACTAATCAACGCGGAGCAAACTGCGGTATACTAATCTGGGAAATAAAACGCACAAAAGCCTGGGGCGGTGACTGGACGAGCAAACTCAAGCAGGATATGCGCGATGCCAAGGCTAATATACCGATAATTATCAGTGAAGTTTTGCCCAAACAGATCTCGCAGGACATGGGACAGTTTGAAGGAGTATGGATTTGTAAGCCTGCACTGGCAGTGATGCTCGGCACGTTACTCCGCAAAAGCTTGCTGGATGCAGCACAGCAACGCGCATTAGCCGAAAACAAAGGCGGTAAAGCGGAGTCATTATACAGTTACATGACAAGTCATGAATTCGTGCAACAAATTGAAGCAATGCTTGAAACGTATCAAGATATGGCGCAGCAAGTAGTTAAAGAACGTATCGCCTATGAAAAGTTGTGGGCTCAGCGTGAAAAGCAGGCACAAAAGCTACTAATGAGTACTGCCAATATTATTGGGAGCATGCAAGGACATATCGGTCAGGCTGCAATGCCACGTATAAAAGGCCTGGAACTCGATTCTGGCCTTGAAGATCTGTAGTACGAACTTTCACAAACTGCTGTAAGACAAGACCGCTATACTATACCCATGAGCAATTTACCGGAACTGCAATACAAAAACCTGCTGCCTACTCGTAACTATCTACAGAACATTTGTTTAGCACTTGGCGCGATACAGCGAAGTCTCATTCCTCAAGAAAAACACGATTGGCATTATGGACTCGAAGTAGGTATGCGGGGCATACTGACACAGGAATTACCGATTCAAGATGAAAAATTGCGAATATCACTTGATTTTGTCACCTGGAAAGTGAGAATAGGCAGTACAAATTGGTCACTCGAAGAGTATGCCGCACCCGAGATATTTAATAATTTGAGAGCTAGGCTCCAGCATCAAGGTGTTAACGCAAACATTGAACAACCAGAATTTCTCGAAGGCAGTACTCGCTTTAGTAAAAGCGAGGCTGAAAAGTTTGCAAAAGTTTTATGGTGGATGGATAAGCGTTTTGCGGTCGCAAAGGCTAAACTCGTCGGAGGGTTGACTGCGCCGACACTACTATACGCACACCACTTCGACTTAGCCCTAGTCTGGTTCCCAAATAATGACCAAAAGCAAGTGGCCATAGGGTTCTCAACGGGTGATGAAATGGTGCCTGAACCCTATATCTACGGCGCAACCTACCCCAATGCTGAAATATTACAGACCGTGCAGCTAGTTGAAGGCGCCCGTTTTCAGACTGTAGGATTCACAGGGCTTGTGCTGCCATTTGATGCCTTACAGTCAGGTAGCAATCCGCAAGCTCTGTTCGATTCTTTTGCCGGAACTCTTTTTAATAGCGTAAAAAATTAGAGCGCTAGTTTTTTGCGATCAGTTTCATCTTCGATTTCGTGACCGATTATCTCTTCGATTAAGTCTTCAATCGTAATAACACCAATGATGTGATCGTCGCGCTCTATAGGTATAAGATGCGTACCTGCAGCAATGAACTTACGGAACATTGTATCAAGCGCAGTCATGCTACCTACGAGTTGGGTCGGATGCAGAGGGAGATCGCTAACAAGGTACAGTTTTTCGTCAAAGTCGATATCGACAAGTTCTTTCATGAGCAACACACCATAGCATTTAGTCAGGTTTTCATCGAGTATCGGTATTCGGCTGTAGCCTTTATGCTTCATTTCATCGATAGCTTGATCGTTGAGCTCGGTGTCGGGAGAAAGCCAATAAGTATGGCGAATATCGGTCATAATATCACGTACACGCTTTTCGCTTAAGCTGAGGGCGCCACGCATAATTTCAGCTTCGTCATCATCGAGTTCACTGCGTTTATCAGCCAGATGTTCGTTTATTAATAATCCAAGCTCATGGCGGCTTTGTAATTTGCTGTTTTGCTTCGGAAACAGCACGTCGAGTAGCAACTGCAGCGGCTTACTCAATACAAAAGTAATAATGACCATAAGTCGCAATATGGGCGCAAATCGACTCGACCAGCCAAGTGGATCTTTCGAGAACAGTGCCTGCGGCATTACTTCGCCAAACACGACTATGAGCAGCGTACTAAGCAAGCCAGCAAGCCAGCCTTCCAAACGGCTATCAAGCACTAATGAAGTACCGGTAACTGCCGCTACATTGGAAAACAGGATGCTTGCGAGAATTAAGTGCGTCTGCTTACGCAAGGGCAATACGCGGCGGGCTTGTTTATTGCCGAGCTTAGCTTTACGCTTGAGGTCTTCTATGTTCAGCGACATAACGGCAATATTTAAGCCGGAGCAAATAGCAGATAAGCCAATGAGCAAGAGCACTTCGACGATCAAAAGGTAGGTATTCATCTAAAGTTGTGCAGCCAGGAGATTTATCATCTAACACCAGTATAGCGAGCAATGCTCATGCTTGGCAAATCGAGCTCAGCTATACTAGTGACATGGCATCTTTTTTTGAAACAGTATGGAATGGCTGGCTTCGACAGCCGTATACATGCGCTAAAGTTACAGATACCGGTAGCGGTGATCCAGTAATATTATTGCATGGCCTTGGGCGCTCGGCGCAGGTTTGGAAACATATAATCCCGCTTTTAGAGAAATATAACCGCCGTATTGTGGCTTTTGATTTACTAGGGTTTGGATCATCGCCGAAGCCAGACATCCCTTATAATATTGATGATCATGCTCGGGCAATTATAAAGAGTATTGAGAAGCTCAAACTAACTGAGCAAACTGTGCTCGTCGGGCATTCCATGGGCTGTTTGGTTGCAGTACGCGTTGCACGCCTCCGGCCTGATTTAGTGCGACATCTGGTGCTGTACGAGATGCCCTTGTACGAAGGACTTCCTGAAAAACGCACCTATAAAATACGCACTGATCTCTATTTTAAACTTTACGAAAGAATTGTTCAGTACCAACCAACATTCAATAAAGAAACAGCAAAATTCGCGGAACGAACTGCAGTAAAAATTGCTGGGTTTGAAGTTACGCGGGATACCTGGCAGCCTTTCATTCGCAGTATTAAAAATACCATAATGCGACAAACTGCGGCCGAGGATATTAAGCAACTTTCTATGCCGATGGATGTCATTTATGGCACCTACGATATGCTTGTAATCCGAGGCAAAAAACAACAAGTATTTGGAACTGACAGCAAGTTGATTGAAGCACATACTATACGTGCCCGACACAGTATTTCACCAAAAGCCAGTGCGTTTATTGTGTCTCGAATATCCGCAGCCTTGGAGCATCCAATCCAGTGACCTTACAGCATGAGCTCACCATTCCGGCTGTGGAGGCGGCACCATTACTACTCGGAGCAATTATTACAAGGCAATTAGCAGGCAATACAGTTACAGCCAGAATTGTAGAAGTTGAAGCCTATGACCAGTTAGACCCGGCCAGCCATAGTTTCAAGGGAGAAACGAAGCGTACGCTGGCTATGTTTGGACCGGCGGGGCACATGTACGTTTATTTTACCTATGGAATGCATTACTGCTGTAACGTTGTCGTCGGAGCTGAGGGACAGGGTTCAGCAGTGCTCATTCGCGCAGTGGAACCGCTGAGCGGCCTGGGATTTCTGCGCGAGCGCCGGCCTGGAATCGTTGGTGACATACAGCTGACAAATGGGCCAGGAAAATTATGCCAAGCACTCAGTATTACACTGGCAGAAAACGGTCATGATCTTTCCATGCCTCCACTCAAAATTGAATTACAGCAATTACAAAAGAACGAAACGATTATCCAAACTACACGCATAGGTATTAGCAAAGCCAAAGACAAAAAGTCGCGGTTTTATATCAAAGCTAATCCCTATGTTTCGCTGCCTCGATAATACCTGTGCGCATCCTAAAACTGTGCTAACCTAGTACAATGCATCCGATCATCCGCTATTTTGGTACCTCAATAACCCTAACTGTTTTGTCTGTTATTTTAGCTGGAGTTCTTTTTGGACCCGGAGCTGCAATAACGACAATTATTCTCATAGCTATAGAAATAGCCTTCAGTTTTGATAACGCAGTTATTAACGCCAAAATCCTCGCTCGACTTTCCAAAGTGTGGCAACAGCTATTTTTAACAATTGGTATGGTAATCGCTATAGTTGGCATGCGTTTTGTGTTCCCGATTTTGATTGTAATGGTAACTGCAGATTTATCGTGGGGAACCGTCATAGACGACGCGCTGCATCACCCTAAAGTTTACGGGGAGCATCTGGAAGATGCGCACACGGCTATCTCATCATTCGGAGGAGCATTCTTATTGACACTGACCTTGTATTTCTTGTTCGACGAACACCGTAAGGAAGTATGGCTTGATCGCATTGAACGACCGCTCCAGCGCGTCAAAAGTGGCGTATGGTTACCGCCGCTGCTTGTATCTCTACTCATAGTGGCACTAGCACTCTTTGAACATGGCGGTGAGAGATCTACTATTTTGCGCGCCGGATTAGCTGGTGCCATATCTTACGCTGCAATCCACTTATTCATTGAGGCTCTCGGCCGAATTTCTGGTAACGGCGACGCTAAAGAAAGCACTTCAAATAACAAGGCGATGTACACGGGCTGGGGGGCATTTTTGGCATTTATGTACTTACAAATATTAGATGCCAGCTTTAGCTTTGACGGCGTGCTCGGCGCATTCGCTATCACCGACAAAATCGTACTGATTGCTCTTGGACTAGGCGTCGGCGCCATCTGGGTGCGAAGCTTAACGGTATACATGGTTCGTAAAGGCACGCTAGATGCATATAAATATCTTGAGCACGGTGCACATTACGCGATTCTCGTACTCTCACTTGCATTACTGGGAGCAATATATATCGAAGTGCCTGATGCTATTACCGGCGCAGTTGGTCTGGGTATTATTTGGGCATCATACATGGCTTCTAAACAAGCGATTCGCGACAGAAAGTCTTGGAGTACCACAAAGGCCTGAGCATTTCGCGTGATGTAAGTCACATTGACGTTTGCGCCTTACAGGCATAAGCTGAATGTAGGAAGTGTGAGGCTTCCTACTGACCCGAACGCATTTCGTTCGGGTCATTATGTTTTAGTAGGTAATTACTTATGCTGGCAGATAGCACATACTCCTTGTATTTCTAATTGATGACCTTCCATCTTGAAACCATGTTTTTGAGCCGCTTCGTATAAATGATCTTCTAATTCGTCATTTTCACTTATTGGGATTACAACGTGACATTTCGTGCAGGTTAGATGATGATGATGCCGATGAAAGTCGTCGCTGAGTTCGAGTTTGTACTTCCAGCCCATCTGAAGGCGCTGCACTATGCCAAGCCGTTCATACAAGCTAACTACTCTGTAGACACTGGCACGATCAACGAGCTTCTGACATGCATCCACAACTTCTCGCATAGTTTGCGGTTCTTTGTCGAGAAGGGCATCGAATACCGTACTTCTGGCGGTCGTCATACTGAAGCTGTGCGCTTTGAGCGTATGTCGAAGTTCATCTTTAGGGTCGGGTATGCCGGGCATGATGCAATTATAGTGCTAATTGCGACTTAATTGCAATTTATTGTTCGGCATTTTATGCTAATGCTATGTTACCCGTACTATTAGCCGCTGCTACATTCTTCTCAACGCTCCTTGGAGGAATTGTTGGTATAAAAAATCGAAAGCGCATGCACACACTACTCGGGTTCACCGCAGGAGTTATTTTAGGTGTTGTAGCCTTCGATTTATTGCCTGAAATCTTTGAACTGCTTGACCAGCAACACACTAAGCCAATCGCGGCTATGATCGCATTAGTGGTCGGCTTCTTAGCTTTCCATATTGTTGAAAAGAGCATATTGATTCACCATAATCACGAATCCGAATATGAGATTCATCATCACCCTCACGTGGGTGTAGCATCGGCTATAGCTCTCATTGGTCACAGTTTCCTCGATGGAATTGGCATTGGCTTAGGGTTCCAAGCGGGAACAGGCGTGGGTATTGCAGTAGCTATCGCGGTTATTGCGCATGATTTTAGCGACGGTCTCAATACAGTTAACTTGATGTTGCTCAACAAAAACAATGCAAAGAGAACCAGACTTTTTTTACTGTTTGATGCACTTGCGCCAGTGCTAGGAGCGTTCAGCACTATATTATTTTCCATTCCTGACAGTGCATTGGTGTTATATCTAGGTTTTTTCGCAGGCTTCTTGCTCTATATTGGCGCCAGCGAGATCTTGCCAGAAGCGCATAGTAAAAAATCATCATATTCTACAATTCTGTTGACTATTGCCGGCGTAGTATTCATGTACGCCGTGACGCAACTTGCATAACAGCTGAGTAGGCTGAGAACTGTTATACTGATCATATGACGCTAGCGGTTATCATTTTGGGGATTATAGTAGCGATACTGCTCTTTGTTTTGCTCAGACGACCCTCAAGCCAAGCTGATAGCTCCAGCGCATTATTGCTCAAGCAAGATCTCCGGCAACTTAGCGAGGATGTAACCAAGCTCAAAGACGGTTTGCAGTCTCAAATGACAACGAGCATGCAACAGCAATTCAACGCCAGCAATAAAATTATCTCTGAAGTAACAAGAAACTTAACTGAGCTGAAAGAGTCCAACAAACAAGTACTGAGCATCACTGATGAGCTAAAAACTTTGCAAAATGTTCTGCAAAATCCTAAGCAGCGCGGTGTGCTGGGTGAGTATCATCTGCAATCGGTGCTCGAAAATGTTCTGCCGCCTGAGCGATTCACGCTGCAATACGGTTTCAAAAATGGCGACATCGTAGATGCCGTCGTTACTCTCGATAAAGGGCGCATTTTGCCAGTCGACTCTAAATTTAGTCTCGAGAATTATAATAGATTGGTCGAATCAACCGACAAAGTGCAGCGTGAGGCCATCGCTAAGTTATTTAAAGCCGACCTAAAAGCTCGCATCGATGAAACTGCCAAATATATTCGACCCAAAGAGGGAACAATGGACTACGCATTTATGTTTATTCCATCTGAGGCAATTTATTATGATTTGCTTGTAAATAAAGTTGGAACAACTGGCACATCGGCACGTGATCTTATTGAATACGCCTTTCGCGACAAGCACGTGATTATTGTTAGTCCAACTACTTTTATGGCGTACTTGCAGACCGTTTTGCAGGGCCTCAGGAGTCTACAAATAGAAGAACAAGCTAAGGACATCCAGATACGCGTAGGCGAACTTGGCCGCCACCTTGTCACATATGAGACATTTATGCAGAAGCTCGGTGGCTCGCTCGGTACTACGGTAAACCATTACAATACTGCCCACAAAGAACTTAAGAAAATCGACAAGGACATTGTAAAAATCGCCGATACTTCCCCGGCCATTGAGCCACTGTTGCTGGACAAGCCAGTCGTTGACTACGAAGATTAATTAAGACCTGGCTGCAGACTAGCGTGTCTTAGCTAAATCAAGCGCTAAAGCGGCTGTCCAACTGAAATTAGCAGCACCGGCGGCTTCGCCAGTTATAGGATCAAAATATTCATAACTGCCAGCTCGCTCGACCATCTCCAAAGTGCTTTCAGTAAGGGCTAAAGCATGATCATTAAAACCGTATCGTTTCAGGCCGTCGATTATCAACCAATTCATGTTGACCCACGATGGGCCTTGCCAATACAGTTTACTTTGGAACCATTCTGAATTGAGCGGCACGCTAGGCACCGGATAGGCTGGGCCGAACATCTCGTCGTCTTCAAGCAGCGAAACAAGCTCTTTAGCTCTCGTGTGACTAACTGAGCCGGCGTAAAGGGGCAATAAAGTAGCTATCGTTGGGATTTTAAGCAACCGGTGTGTCACAAAATCTCGAGAGTAATACTGATTAGAATATTCATCCCACAGATGTTCGATGGCCTTCTCACTCAATTTCATGTTGCGGTCAAGCTCCTCCGGTACATCAGTTTTGATTGTCGCGGCGATTTCTCGCAATAATTCATTAGCACGGATAAAAATGCAGTTATATGATAAGTCCTCAATAGCGAATATTGACCTGTTAAGGACGCGTTCTATGTCGTAATTTTTGCGCCTTAGTCTACGCTGTATATCGAAAAGACACAACGCCTCAATAGTAGAAAAGCGCTGGTCGATAGGCACGCTGTGCGTGTCGCGCCGAAAAAGATTAATGACGCGGTCGAAACGGCTTTTTTCAATAACGCTTATCCAAAATGGCAGCTGGTGATCATGCATTTCGTTCATCCACGGCGGTGTATTGTCGAGTCCGGTTTCCCAGGGGTGAATTTGCAGTACGAGACCTTCTTGATGTGGATCACGTTCGGCATAGTGCCATTCGTGGTAAGCCACGATCGCTGGATACACTAAGCGATACCAGCGTCGTCGTTCGGGTGCTTTCAGCTTTTTGCCAATCTGCACGACTGCTTCTGCAAGCATCGGAGGTTGCGTAATACCCGTTGTCATTACATCACTGGGCGCATTTGGGCTTAACCAGCTACGCCATATACTCCTATCTGTGCGGTACTGCGGGTCATCGCGAAATATAATATTTGGTAACATGCCATTTTGCCACTGACCGCGCAGCAAGCTGAGAATCTCAGTTTGCGCCCGCTCAACATCGAGATGCCTCATGCCGATAGCTACAAAGCAGCTGTCCCACAGCCACTGATGGGGATATAGACCATGCGCCGGCTGCGTATAGCTACCACGGTCATTCATAGCCAGTACTTCTGAGACAGCAGCAATCATTTTTTCGTGGTCGTACATTCAGTAGAAGTATACCCTAAAAAGCTTGTGGCTACGCTGTTTGCGCTTCGGTATATTCCCACAAAAGTCTATCTGTAGCTGCCGACCATCCCTCTTCGGCAGATTCATAAAAGAATGTTGTACCACAACCAGCTACAGCGCCAAGAGCCATGCGAGTCGCAAGTTCAAATCCGTTCATTATGCCGCTCGAACTTACTACATCAATTGCAGACCCTTTTAAACATCGAACAGCATTTGCTGTCTCACGGCAAGATTGTGTTTTCGTGTATGGTCCACTGAGACCCCCCATCTCAGGATTGACCTGTAAACCAAATAGAGTGCCATCGATCGGCCATGTATTGGGTGTGAACACTGCTGAAACCGAACCGCTTTCGCGAATAATTGACATAGTTTCTTCGCATCTGTCAGCTACTATCATGGGTGAGACGCGTATAAATATTTGTTGCCCTTTTTTATCGACTATCGTACGTAATGCATTGAGTGTTAATTTGAGTGCTCCAGGCGAGTAACTCAAAACTTCACTTCGACTGCCATCAGGAGTTTCTACGTTAGGGCAACTTGCGTTTAGGAGCACTGCATCTGCACCAGCGTACATGGCTTTCGCAACAAGCCGGCGGCTTTCACCCGCAGGGTCAGCCGATACGGGTGCAACGTTTATGATAAATGGCTTATTCTGCGCGTGTGCCGCTTCAACCATAGTTGGAATTTGTTGTACCGCTACCTCGATGCCTTTATTTGGCATTCCGAGCGAATTAGCGGTATAACCTTGGTCTGCATTGTGTACATATACCTTCTCGCCCCGGGGATTATTGCCAGCACGTGGATCAGTTGTGTACGAGCCTGCTTCGATCCAGCCCACACCAGAGCGGGCCAACATTGCTACATCTTCGACTGATCTAACGACACCTCCGGCATTGCCCCAAGGAGAATCAACATTCAAATGCCCGATTCTTATTGTCTCGCTCATACGCTTCCTCCTTCGCTGCTCTAACTTGTTCCAGTAGTTTTAACGATAGTTATCAAAGCTAATCGGAAACTCAAAATCTTGAGCACGGATTAAGTGCATGACATCTTGCAGGTTATCTTTACTGTTGCTTGTAACACGTACGGCGTCACCCTGAATCTGGGACTTTACTTTTGGAAGTTCATCGCGGATCAGTTTGGTGATTTTTTTTGCTTTTTCTTGGTCGAGACCTTGTTTGAACGGAACTTCCTTTGTAGTTTTTAGGTTGCTTTCCGTAATGTCCTTAGATGTGTCGAGAACTTTTTGCGACTGGTCGCGCGAGGCTAGTTTTTTGCGAACTATATCGAGAATAGCGTCAATTTGCCAATCCCCACTTCCCGTTATTTTTAATCCGGTCTTTTCAGGATTAAGCCATTCGATTTCAGCAGGCGTCCCCTTAAAATCATAACGGCTCGACATTTCGCGCTGTGCTTGATCGAAGACATTATTCATCTCCGCTTTGTCATATTCACTCACAATATCAAAAGAAAAATTTGCCATACCCCTAGACTACTACAAAATGCAATTTACTGCTGCGGGGTAATGATTGTAGTCTCTGAGACTGCTGCACTTCCCAGGTTACGTAGCTCATCATGGATGCTCAGTTGACCTGACCGCTCTATAGCTGTCGAGGAAGTCAAAGGCCTACGCAAGTTTTCTCGCTCTACTTCTTGGCTGTATATTCTAGGGCGGCCTTGTATTGGAGTACCATAATATTGATTCTGTGTAGGAAAAAGTTCATCTGACATAAATAAGAGGACTCCGGTATATTGTTGCTTAACTGTTAGTGTAACTGTTTTTAACCATAATAAATTTGTTATATACACAACGCGCTTGTGTAAACAATTAAACCGATAGCGCTGTAATAACGGGGGGAACATCACGCTTACGTTTGTGACTTTTATCACATTACGAAGATAGATTCCAGGTTGTGTTTACCTCTGATACAATAAAGACAATGATTGATCCGACATTGGCCGAAGGCTTAAAGAGACGTGCCTCACTAGGAGACACAACAGTTCTGCGAAGTGCAGAACTAAAAAGTGTCTTCGAAGAACTCAAAAGGCTTAGTGGTGAGGAGCGAGCAGAGCATGGGCAGGCTGCAAATAAGCTACGTACTGAAATAACCGAGTTGCTCATGAACGCACAGTCCGAGGAAGCACAGCTACCAGCCATAGATATTACTGCACCGTTTGATATAAATGTGCCCTCAGGCCAGCGACCATCGCTGTTATCCAGTACTCAGTCAAGCCAACATCCGTTAACAACGGAACTCGAGAAAGTAATCGACATTTTCTATCGCATGGGATTCACGGCGGTTGAATCACGCGAAATCGACGATGACTTTCACATGTTTGGCTCATTAAACTTCCCTGAAGGTCACCCAGCGCGCGACGATTATGACACTTTTATGACAACGCAAACTGATACCGATGGTAAGCCCTTTATTGCACCGGCGCACACGAGCACTATGCAGCACCGCTTCTTAAAGGCACACAAAGCCGATCTTGAGAGCGGAAATCCTGTTGCAGCGGTAATTCCAGGTCGAGTTTTTCGTAACGAAGACCTCGATGCACGCCACGAACATACCTTTTATCAACTAGAAGGTATATATGTCGATAAAGGCATCCATGCCGGACATTTAATTGCGACTCTCAAGACGTTTTTACAGGAATATTATGGCAAAGAACTCGAAGTGAGAACTCAGCCGTTTTATTTTCCATTTACTGAACCGTCATTTGAGTTTTCCTTAAGTTGTCCGTTCTGCGATAAACAGGGGTGTAACATTTGTTCCCAATCAGGCTGGATAGAACTACTTGGTTGTGGGCTCATTCACCCGAACGTACTGGAAATGGCTGGTATTGATAGCAATGTATATACCGGCTTTGCGTGGGGCGGCGGCATCGAACGCTTGGTCATGATGAAATACGGCATCGAAGATATTCGACATTTTGAATCTGGCAAGCTAGACTTTTTGAGGCAGTTTTCATGAACGACCGCAAACAACTTATAAAGCTAGAAGACTCAGATTTGTGGCAGCATGCTCAAAAAGTATGCAAAGTAATGTACGAGCTCAACGACCATTTATCTGAAGAAGAGCGGGCAACACTTGGCTATCGTCTGCGCGGTAAAGCATTTGATATAACCGCCGATATCGCCGAAGCTGTCGGCGCTATAGATTATCGCGATAGCGAATTCCCACTGAGTATGGCGCGTAAAGCTGTGTTCAGCCTCAAAAATGTTTACCGTTTTTTGGGTGTACAGAAAATAGTGTCTATTGAACCCGATATTATGCTGTCTCTCGATGAACTTGTAGCAAAAATTGACCACGAAGTTACTCAGGCATGGGAGAAAATTGATGCCTATGAATCGGAGAAACAGACTAAATGAAAATCAGCATAAATACTTCAGAAAATATAAGTCAACTATCGAGTCCAGGCGTCGACAGCAACTCGAACTCGGCAGAGCTGATCGATAAAATCGGCGCCCAGCTAGGAGCTGTTGAAGAAGTAATTCCCTTTGGCGATAAATTTAACGGAGTGATTCTAGTAAAAATTGTTTCGTGCGAAAAACACCCACAAGCCGACAAACTCAATATATGTTGGATAGATGATGGCGGCAAAGCAGAAAATATAGAGCGTAACGAGGATGGTCATATACAGGTGGTATGTGGCGCGCCAAATGCGCGCGCTGGGTTAACGGTTGCTTGGTTGCCGCCAGGATCTACGGTCCCTGAAACGGTTGGCAAAGAGCCTTTTGTGCTTGGGGCGCGAGAACTTCGTGGAGTAGTGAGCAATGGCATGTTAGCCTCCGCGAAGGAATTGGCACTGGGAGACAGTCATGACGGTATTCTAGAAATTAGTGAGGAAGTTGCCCCCGGAACTAGTTTTATCGAAGCCTACAATTTACAAGGCGATCTAATCCTGGACATAGAAAACAAAATGTTTACGCATCGCCCAGACTGTTTTGGTTTTATGGGCGTCGCCCGCGAAATAGCCGGCATACAGGGCATAGCGTTCACGAGCCCAGAATGGTACACGCCGCAGCCGGAACTTCCTGCCCTCGAAGCTGATGAACTAAATCTATCGGTTTCTAATGAAATTCCCGATCTTGTGCCACGCTTTAGCGCTATCGTACTCAGTGATATCACAGTTAAGCCAAGTCCAACCTGGCTGCAGGTGGAGCTGGCTAAAATTGGCTCTCGCTCTATAAATAATATCGTCGATTATACCAATTATTTCATGCAGCTCAGTGGGCAACCCTTGCATGCCTATGATTATGACAAAGTTGCTGCTTGCAGTAATGATAGGCCTGTAATTATGGTGCGCAAGCCACATCCCGATGAAAAAGTCACACTTCTTAATGGCAAAGTGGTCGAACCCCGTTCCGAAGCCATACTCATTGCTACAGACAAGCAGGCGATAGGCATCGGCGGCGTCATGGGCGGCGCCGATACAGAGGTGGACGCTAACACAACACGTATTATTATTGAAAGCGCCAACTTCGATATGTATTCAATCCGCCGCACTTCGATGGCCAGCGGGTTGTTTACCGATGCGGTAACTCGTTTCAACAAAGGCCAAAGCCCGCTGCAAACACTGGCTGTTCTGGCACGCATAGTCGACGAAATCCGCAATCATGCCGATGGCAAGGTTGCTAGTAAATTAATCGATGACAACCATCTATCCGCAGACATATTAGAGCGCCAGTCGGTGCATGCCCCAGTGGTCGTGACTGCGCAATTCATAAATGAGCGCTTAGGTTTTGAACTCGGTGCTGAGCAAATGCAGTCGATTCTGCAAAATGTTGAGTTCAACGTTGCAATTCAAGATACTGCGCTCACTATTACACCGCCATTTTGGCGCACTGACATTGAATTACGCGAGGACATCGTTGAAGAAATAGGCAGACTTTATGGGTTCGATAAGCTGCCATTGGCACTTCCGCAACATTCGATTTCACCAACCGTACGCAACCCTTTACTTGATCTTAAAACAGCCCTTCGGAAGGCCCTCAGCAAGGCAGGCGCAAATGAGATGCTGACGTATAGCTTTGTACACGGCAATTTACTAGAAAAAGTAGGACAGCAACAGAATCATGCATTCAAAATTTCTAATGCACTCAGCCCTGACCTTCAGTACTACCGACTCAGCGTAATGCCAAGTTTACTCGACAAGGTTCACGGCAATCTGAAGGCTGGACATAATAAGTTTGCCTTATATGAATTAGGTAAATCACATGCTGTTGAACAGATTGATAGCGAAGGTTTGCCAGTCGAACAAGAACAACTGGCTGTGGTTTTGGCAGCTGATAAAAAAGTTGCTAGTTCGATACCAGGCGCCCCTTTTTACTATGCACGACACTACGCAGGCGCAATATTGAAAGATCTCGGTCAAGGGAATAATGTTTCATTCCGTCAGGTTATCGAGCAGCAAAATCTGCCGCCATATTTTGCCCCAGACCGGAGTGCAGGTATTTTTAGTGGGGAGGTACAACTAGGTTTCATTGGCGAATTTACGGCAGCTGTGCGTTCGAAACTTAAGTTACCTGACTTTTGCGCGGGTTTTGAAATAGATAGCCAGCGT
Source organism: Patescibacteria group bacterium (assembly GCA_030272735.1). Classification (GTDB taxonomy): domain Bacteria; phylum Patescibacteriota; class Saccharimonadia; order Saccharimonadales; family UBA4665; genus JARXKL01. The sequence goes on from JARXKL010000003.1 coordinate 80,110, forward strand.
CTCCTTGAGCTCAGCGCTGACGCGACGTATCAGCCAGGCTCACGATTCCCGACGATTACTCAAGACTTTACGCTTAAAGTTTCGAGTGAATTACCATATGCAGTTCTCTTCAGTTTTATAGAAAATTACCTTACGGATAAAAATATGGTTGAAACGAACTTTACCTTAAGCCCGAAAGATATCTTTCAGAAATCTGATGATACAGAACATAAGCAAATAACCCTACGACTTGGAATAGGCAGCAATGAGCGCACGCTGACCGACAAAGAAGTATCAGAGCTGATTAACGAGGCTGTCAGGGCTGCTACACAATCGTTTGGCGCAGACCAGATATGATAGGCCGTGCGGGGCCTAGGCACACTGGCCGCGGAATTGTCGTACAGGATGGAAAAATACTCCTCATGGAACGGTGGCGGGATGATCTGCATTATTTTTCGATTCCCGGCGGCGGAATCGAAGCACTCGAAAGTCCTGAGCAAGCTGCTGTACGGGAGATTGCCGAAGAAACGTCAGTCCAAGTAACTATAGTTAAGGAAATACTGCAGCTGATTGATGCGGAAGTGAAGCATCATATATTTTTATGTAAGTATATTTCTGGACGGCCACATTTGCCCAAGGACTCCGAAGAAGCCAAGCAGGGGGCAAAAAACCGCTTCGAACCCTGCTGGTTCGATTTAAAGCAAGTAGAAGAACTGCCTTTTCTGTATTGGCAGCCTATCAAGCAGCCTCTGTTAACAGCTATTAGTAATGACTTTGAGGCTGATATTGCGATTGTCAGGGTTGGCTCAACAGCGTAAACTACTAACAGATAAAAAAAGTGGAGGAGTACACTAATGGCAGGAAAACGTGATAGGGCTTTTGCGCTCTTTGGAGCAGGCCTATTCTTGCTTACATCATCAGCATTAACAATAGCAATTGTCGTACAGAACATTTCGGCTAACAAGGATAAAAAGGCAGCTGAGGCAAAAATTAAGTCATCGCAAACGACTAAACCAACCAACACGAAGGAGACAAAAGTGAACGATTCTACCAAGCTAAAAGGAACTCAGTTAGCTAATTTTACGCCAATCCCTAAGATTGAAAAGCTAACAAGCGAAGATACGACTGCCGGTACGGGCCAGGAAGTTAAAAAAGACGCCACTTTGACTGTAGATTATACAGGCGCCGTGGCGAGCACTGGAAAAGTTTTCGAAAGCTCTAAAGATTCCGGCCAAAAAGCCACATTCCCATTGAACCGAGTCATCAAAGGCTGGCAAGATGGTATTCCTGGCATGAAAGTTGGCGGAACTCGCCGCTTGTTTATTCCAGCTGCGCAAGCATATGGTTCTGCATCACCAAGTGCAGATATACCTGCTAATAGTGACCTCGTTTTTGATGTTACGGTGCACGAGGCAAAATAAGCGTATTGTAGGCAAAAGCACAATATATAGCGTCTTGCGCGAAGCTTAAACGCTATATATACTGTAATGTAGACAAAGTAAAACACAATAAAACGTCATCGCAATGACACAATAAGGAGCGGAACTATGGCTAAAAACATCACAATCTTCACCACAAACACCTGCGGCTACTGCCATATGGTCAAAAAATATCTTGGTGCTAAGGGTATGACTTGGGATGAAGTTAATCTCGATGAGCAGCCGCACCGCCAAGCAGAAGCTTTACAACTTTCGGGCGCCATGACTGTCCCGGTAACTGTCGTAACTAAAGATGATGACTCTCAAGAGGTCATTGTAGGTTACAATTTGGCTAAACTCGCACCTGCAGTTGCCTAATACTACTAATAATTACGCTCATTGCAGCGCTTAACCGGAGCCTATTACTGAATGACTGATGTATCTAATCCAGTACAAGCCAAGCATGACGTGCTAATTGTTGGTGCCGGCCCAGCCGCGTTAACTGCGGCAATTTACACTACCCGTGAAGACATCGAGACGGTGCTGTATGAACGCGGAGTAGTTGGCGGATTAGCCGCGATAACAGACATGATTGATAATTACCCTGGTTTCGAAGACGGAATAGAAGGGCTGAAACTAGCTGAAAGTTTGCGTAAACAAGCCGAGCGTTTTGGCGCCGTTATTGAACTTGGTGAAGTGACAGCCATTCACGACGAAGGCGAGTACAAGCGCCTTGAGACTACCGACGGCGACAAATATGCGCGGGCAGTACTGATTGCAACCGGTTCAGATTATAAAAAAATAGGCGTTCCCGGCGAAGAAACATACTATGGCCGAGGTGTTCACTACTGTGCAACTTGCGATGGTGCATTTTACCGCGACAAAACCTTGGTTGTCGTAGGCGGCGGCAACTCGGCTATCCAAGAGGCAATTTTCCTAACACGATTTACTACTCACATCGATTTGCTCGTTCGCTCTACAATAAAAGCCAGTGATGTCTTGCAAAAAGACCTGCAAGAGCTCGTTGCCGCCGGAAAAATTACCGTGCACTTGAACACTACAACCGATGAAATAGTCGGCAAAGACAAGTTTGTAACGAGCGTAAAAGCGACTAAAGATGGCTCACCAGCTGAATTTACCGTTGACGGCGTCTTTGTGTTCGTTGGTCTTGACCCGAACTCAATATTTTTGAAACCAACCCCCATCCGATTAGATGAAATTGGCTTTGTTTTAACCGATCAAAACCTCATGACTTCCATGAATGGCGTGTTCGCAGCCGGGGATATTCGAAGTGGCGCGACCATGCAAATCGCCAGTGCTGCTGGCGAAGGCGCCACTGCCGCGCTTAAAATTCGAGAATATCTCGAAGGCCGCAAGCACCCCGTCCAAAACTAGTCTGTTACATAGTTCGGAAAAAAATCTAGCACGAGCTGGTGCTTTTTCACGCCTTTATGTAGCAGGCCTTGTTCTAATTGTTCAACCATGGGTTCGGGGCCTGAAACGTAGATTAGTGCATCATCATTAACTGGTTCTAGCCCGATAATACTATCTGCAGTAAGCATACCTCTTTGCCCGCCCCAGGCATGGGCTGGTTGATCGACTATAATCGTTGCATGTACACCGGCGCTAGTAATGGTATTCTGAAAAATAATCTCTTCCTCTGAGTGCACTCCGTACAACAAACTAATGTTTCGCGCTTCATTTGTGTGGTGTAGCCAGGTCAGCATGCTGTGAAATGGGGTAATTCCGATGCCACCAGCGACGAAAATGAGTGGTGTTTGGATTAGTTTTGGGAGTACAAAATCGCCCATGGCATCGCTCATCTGTATTTGATCGCCGGGCAACATTGCTTGCAGCGCTTTTTTGAAACTACTGCCCGCTTTCGGTGTGTGTTTAGTGGTAATACTCACCAGTTCGTCGGTGGGTGATGAACTGAGGGTAAACCAACGACGTCTGCCTCGGTTGTCTGCATGCGGATGTTCTAAAGACAGTTCGACAAACTGGCCAGCGGTATACTGCACCAATCGCTCAGGAGCAAAATAGTAGGTAGCAATATGCTCAGCTTCCTGCTCGACATGATCAAACGTAATAGTCATGATCACCAGTATAGCGTAATTATCAGATTAGAATTGCTATTTGAAACGGTCAGGATAATCGGTAATGGCAGCGTAAAGCCCGTATTTCTGCCACTTTTTTGCTTTGGCAGCATCGTTGAGCGTATAAGCCATCAGTTTCCAGCCACGACGGGACATCGGTTGTATAAAGGGTCGCCACAGAAATTTTTGATTCATAGCTATGTATTTTGTGCCAACTTGGCGAGCGCGATGAGTAGCAATAATGCCACTCCACGCTTCTATAACTACGGTATCTATTTGAGGCAGCGCTTTGTGAAGCTCCAGTAAAGTGGACCGACCTTTCGATGCTAGCAGTAGATGGCTAGCCTGCCATTTTGAGCCAAGATTGTCATTGATAACTTGAATTATCGGTGCAGTTACTACACCCGGTTTTACCTCAATATATAAGGTGGAACTAGGCGCAATTTGATTGAAAACTTCAGCTAAGGTCGCAAGATCAGGTTTATGCGCCTTTAGCTCAGCGTAGGTACTGTCTCGTATTATTAGGCTACTGCCACTCTGATCGGTAATAATGCCGTCATGGTCGAGGACGACAACATCGTCCCGCGTCACCTGTAGATCGAATTCAATTATATCGACGCCGTGCTCGAGTGCTTTTTGCAGAGAAGCAATAGTATTTTCTGGGGCAAGGCCCCTGGCACCGCGATGCCCGACAATCTTCATAGCCATAGTGTACAATATCACCAAAGATAAAGGAGCAAAGATGGCCGATTTTAATGAAGTTTTAGAGACGGGTGATTACCAAAATGGGACCGTCAATACGGTGGTGGAAATCCCTCAAGGAAGTTTCTTAAAGATTGAATGGGACCGCAAGCGCGCGGCTTTTATGCTCGACCGCGTAGAACCAGCCATTTATGCCAAGCCAGTTAACTACGGTTTTATTCCACAAACGCTTGATGAAGACGGCGATGAGCTCGATACCTTAGTTGTGTGTGCTGAGCCAATTCCAACTGGTGTATGGCTTGAAGCGAAAGTAATAGGGATTCTGAACTTTATTGATGACGGAGAAGCTGACCACAAGGTGATTGTGGTGCCAGCTGATGATCGTAACACTGGTGATAGCATTCACTCACTTGATGACCTCGGCGAGCGCTGGAAGCAGATGATAGCAGAGCACTTTACGCACTACAAAGATCTCAAAAAACCAGGCAGCACTGTTGTAGAAGGTTTCGGCGACATCGATCACGCTAAAAAGATCATTGCTGAATCAATCGAACGCTACAAAAATCGTTAAACTGCTAGCACTCGTGCGAGCCAAACTGTTTAGCACTCATAAGTTGCATATGGGGTGGCGAGGCTTTACACTGTAGAGCATAAGCAGTAATCTATACCAAATAGTGTAAGCGCAAGGATATACATGAAAACTAGGGTGGCAATAAATGGTTTTGGTCGAATTGGGCGCAATGCGTTCAAAGTGGCATTCGAACGCAGCGATATGGAGATTGTGGCAATTAACGACCTAACCGATACCAAAACACTGGCTCATCTTCTCAAGCACGATAGTAACTACGGAACGTATGGGCATAAGGTAGGCTCAGACGACAAAGGTATTGTAGTTGATGGCAAGCATGTACCCGTCTACGCAGAAATGGACCCGAAGAATTTGCCTTGGGGCGAGCATAAGGTAGATGTTGTCATAGAGTCGACCGGTTTTTTTGTAGACCCTGCCAAAGCTCGGGCGCATATTGATGCCGGTGCAAAAAAAGTCGTTTTGAGTGCACCTGCCAAAGGTGAGGGCGCGACAACTATTGTGCTTGGTGTTAACGAAGATCAGCTCGAAACTGCGAGCGATATTATTAGCAACGCCTCCTGTACGACTAACTGTATAACACCTGTCGCAGCTGTTATAGAAAACAACTTTGGTATCGAAAAAGCCATGATGACGACTGTGCACAGCTATACCGCTAGCCAAAAACTCCAAGATGCACCCGCCAAAGATTTACGCGAAGCGCGTAATGCTGCAGAAAACATAGTGCCTACTACCACTGGAGCAAGTATTGCCGCTGGACAAGCTTTGCCAGCCCTCGTTGGAATTTTCGGTGGTTTGAGTGTCCGCGTCCCGACGCCGGTCGTTTCATTAAGTGACTTCGTTATTATCACGAAGCGTGCTGTTTCGGTCGAAGAAGTTAATGAAGCATTTAGAAAAGCCGCAAAAGAACCGTATTACCAAGGTATTTTGGCAGTCAGTGACGAGCCACTAGTCAGTGGCGATTACATCGGTAACAGCCACAGCTGCACCGTCGACCTGCTCCTGACAGCAGTTGTCGCAGGCAATATGCTTAAGGTAGTGGCTTGGTACGATAATGAATGGGGCTATAGTAACCGCCTCGTTGAAGTAGTTGCGGATACCGGTCGACTATTGCACAAAAGTGGCAGCGCCCACAAGGCTTAAAATATGAAAATTTACATGGGTTCGGACCATAACGGCTTCGAATATAAAAATCAGCTTAAAAAAGCTTTAGAGCTTGCTGGTCACGAAGTAGTCGATGAAGGCGGCTTGGCGCTCGATCCATCGGATGACTTTCCGCAATTTGCGAGTAAAGTGGTGCACGAGTTGTTAAACGACCAATCGCCTGTTGCGCGCGGCATACTAATTTGCGGTAGCGGGCAGGGCATGTGTATGGCTGCCAACAGGTTTAAGGGCATCCGCGCCAGCCTTGCCTGGAATACTCATGAGGCTCGATCAGCGCGGAATGATGATGATAGCAACGTGCTATGCCTGTCGTCCAAATACCTTTCTTTGGAAGAGACCGGTTCGATAATGGCAACGTTTTTGAGTACGCCATTTGCAGCAGCCGATCGCTACAAGCGCCGCATCCAACAACTCGATGAATTAGGCTAATCATATGGCGACAATATGCCCCACCGTGACCGCCTTTAGCGAACACGAATATAAGGAGCAGATAGAGCGTTTACAGCCGTTTGCCAGGCGCGTGCACATAGATCTTATGGATGGAGAATTTGCTCCAACCATGTCGCCAGCTATCGACAAGGTTTGGTGGCCGCACGAATTTACTGCAGATATTCACTTGATGTATCAGAGGCCAATGGAACATCTTGAAATATTAATAAAATTGAAACCGCATATGGTGGTGATCCATAACGAAGCAGATGTTCACCATATGCATTTTGCTGCGGCCTTACATAGGCACGGCATTAAAACCGGCCTAGCTATTTTGCATGACACGCCAATTGAATACGCGTATCAGATCATGCATTCTTTCGATCATATCCTAGTTTTTAGTGGTCATTTAGGACACCACGGCGGTGAAGCAGATCTCGGCTTGCTCGATAAAGTGCGCAAAATTCAAGAACATCACCCCGATGCAGAAATAGGTTGGGACGGCGGCATAAACGCCGAAAACGCCACCCAACTGATGAATGCTGGTGTCGATGTCCTTAATGTAGGCGGGTTTATTCAGAAGGCCGACGTACCAGCGGTTGCTTATGAACAGCTGCAAAGCCTTAATAGAGGTCACCATTAGCGTCGGCTTGATCAGATATAGAATTGATCTATAATCATAAACAATATGACAAAACAAACTTTAACGATCGAACAGCTCGAACTAAAGGCTAATGATATCCGTGAAGATATCATAAAGATGCTCGAGCACGCCGGGAGTGGTCATAGTGCTGGTCCCTTAGGTCTCGCAGATATTTTCACCGCGTTATATTTCGATGTGATGAACCACGACCCTAAGAATGTTGAGTGGGAAGAGCGGGACATTATGCTGCTCAGTAATGGACACTGCGTACCTGTTCGCTACGCTACAATGGCGCACGCCGGTTATTTCCCTATAAAAGAGTTGCTTACACTGCGCCAATTTGGTTCTCGGCTGCAGGGCCATCCTGAGCGGACGCGTTTACCAGGCCTTGAAAACACCAGTGGACCCCTTGGTTGTGGCCTCAGCCAAGCCGCCGGTATGTCTCTGGCGATGCGCATGAACGATCAGCATAACCGCTGGATTTACGTGGTAATGGGTGACGGTGAACTTAACGAAGGCAATATTTGGGAAGGCGCTATGCTCGCCGGCAAAGAGAAGCTTGGCAATATCATCGGCATTATAGACCGAAACAACATACAAATAGATGGCCCCACTGAGCAGGTAATGCCGCTCGAAGACCTCAAAGGCAAATGGGAAGCCTTCGGCTGGCATGTCCTTGAAATAAACGGCAACGATATTGAAGCTATTATTGATGCTTGCGCCATGGGTCGGGCTATTCACGACAAACCAGTGATGATTATTGCGCATACAATTCCCGGAAAGGGTGTCGATTTTATGGAGAATGATTTCCATTGGCATGGCATGCCACCAAACCGTGAGCAGGCTAAGAAAGCCCTTCACGAACTTCGTACTCTGGGCGGCAAAATCAGAGGTGAACATGAATAAGTTGAAACGTAACGACAAGGGTCAGTTCGCGAAAGACCGCTCTCCGAAAGTTTTAGTATTTAGTTGGTTAAGCACGCTACTGAGTGTTATTTTACTCTACATTACGAGCCGCGCAGTTATGTCGACAATCGGCAGTTTCCGTTCTTGTGACGCTAATAGTAGCGGACTTATTGTGCGCGACTGCGGCAAACACTCACTCAATTTTGGCGATATTGTCATTTTGGCATTATTTGTTGCTGCGGCCGCGCTGACGGTTAGCGCATTTACCGCGTCTTTACGAATTACTCGGAGGACCGCATGAACATACACCTTATAGATATACACGGCGATATTGAGCAGCTGCCGATCCGTAAAGGCTTTGGGAAAGGACTGTTAGAAGCAGGAAAGCGCGACGTAAACGTTGTGGCCGCCTGCGCAGATCTTACTGATTCAACTCAAATGAGCTTATTTAAAGCAGAATTTCCTGATCGTTTTGTAGAAATAGGCGTGGCAGAGCAAAACTTAGTAACTGTTGGTTCTGGTCTAGCCGCCATGGGTAAAATTCCGTTCGTGTCATCATACGCGGCTTTTAGCCCGGGCCGAAATTGGGAGCAAATACGCACCACTATCTGTTTGAACGATCGACCCGTGAAAGTAGTGGGCTCCCATGCGGGTGTTAGCGTTGGGCCAGACGGCGCAACTCACCAGATGTTGGAAGACATAGCCCTCATGCGAGTGCTACCGAACATGGTTGTCATTGCCCCCGGGGATGCCGTGGAGGCAGAAAAGGCAACTTTAGCCATGGCCACCGACAACCGACCAACGTATTTACGTCTTGCCCGTGAAGCCACTCCTGTTATAACCACGGCGGACACACCATTCAAGATCGGCGATGCCTATGTTTTCAAGCCTGGTAACGATGTAACGCTCATAACCACCGGTACTATGACCTATCAAGCGCTCTTGGCAGCGGACTTGCTACAGAAAGACGGCATTTCGGCCGAAGTCATCCATGTTCCAACCATCAAGCCGCTCGATGCCAAAACCATACTCGCAAGCGTCAGAAAAACAGGTGCTGTTGTAACGGCTGAAGAAGGTCAAATTATTGGCGGCCTTGGCGGTGCAATCGCCGAACTGCTCGCAGAAGAATGCCCAACCCCCATGAAGCGCATCGGCATGCTCGACCGCTTCGGTGAATCAGGCGCGCCTAACGAGCTCTTAGAGCACTTCGGCCTCGACGCCAAGCACATCCGCCTAGCCGCCCACTCTGTCACCGACCGTAAGTAGCATTACTGCGGTAAGCGTTGAACGACAATAACTGCCTCTGCTGTTTCCAGGCCATAATCATCGTGCTTGAAACCTTTAGTGATGGTGAGTAAATCTTCAACTTCATCATATCCATAGTCAGCATATTCCTCATAGCTGGTATCTTTAAGCGCTAATTCCACACCACATACAGTACTCGTAGTTAAAAATTTCAGTTGATTCTCTTTTTCAACAATTAAATTATTAAGTGCCATTTCTGTTGTGTTAAATTCGACCTGGTAACAAAAAAGTCCATTCTCGAAATTCTCTCTAAATGTATCATCTGCTACCAGATTCATTTTCATATTGAACATTATGTGCCTGCCCAACCCCGTCAGCACCTGTAGGGTCAGCTCTGGGGACAGCGAGGGGATAGTAAAATTACTCTCTTCAAAAGGGTTTTCCATAGTTTTGGGCATAAACTATTTATAACATACTTAATAAATAACCGCAATTATATGTGGGTTGCCAAATATATGTATTTTTAGCACAAGCGGTTATACTGTGGCTATGCCTTTAACCCTCAATGAAATCCGAAGAAACTGTGAGCAAGCCCGCTTACGAATGCAGCAAGCCCGCGACGAAGGCTGGGCTTTTGGAGCCTTTAATCTCGATGATCAAGCGACGCTCAAAGCCGTAGTGCAAGCTGCAGTAGCTAAAAATGCACCAGTACTCGTTGAAGTTAGCCAGGGCGAAGTTGACGACATCGGCCTCGATAATGTCCGTGACATGGTCGATAACATGAAATATACATACGGCGCTGAGATCTACGTTAACCTTGATCACAGCCCGAATGTTGAGGCAGCGAAAGATGGCATAGAAGCTGGATTCGAATTTATCCATATAGATGTAAGCCAATCAAACCACGACGCAACTGAAGAAGAAATTGTCGCCGCGACTCTCGATGTTGTAGAATATGCACGATTAACTGGTGCATTAGTTGAGAGTGAACCCCACTATTTTGGTGGCAGCTCCAACGTACACGAAGAAGAAATTGACTATGACACAATCAAAAAGACCTTTAGTACTCCTGAAGGCATGAAAGCATTCGTTGACGCTACCGGCATTGACACCTATGCAGCGGCCATCGGTAATTTGCATGGTAAATATCCCGTGCCGAAGATACTTGATCTCGAGCTGCTACAGAAGCTTCGCGACGCTAGCGATGCATACATTAGTTTGCACGGTGGCAGCGGAACGCCCGGGCACTATTTCCAGGATGCAGTGCGCATTGGGGTCACTAAGATAAATATCAATAGTGATATGAGATATGCTTATCGAACTACTTTAGACAAAGTACTTGCCGAGAATCCTAAAGAGTATTCCGTTGCAAAATTAATCAATAAACACGTTCTCCCTGAAGTACAAAAAGTCGTCGAAAGTAAACTCGAAGACTTCAATAGCGCGGGTAAAGCAGTAGCCGTTTAGCAATTAGGCTAGTGTATTCACATTCGTGATACACTAATACCATAAGCAAAATACACAAGGGGTGGGACCAGTGGCACAACAACCAGAAATAATCTGTATCGGCGATATTGTGACCGACGCATTCATTAAACTTATCGACGATAAGGCAGTTACTTATCATAACGATCAGGGTAAATGGTTGGCAATGCAGTTCGGCACCAAATTGCCCTTTGATCATGCTGAGATTCTTGAGGCAGTTGGCAATGCCGCAAATGCCGCAGTAGCTTTTACCCGCTTAGGCCTCACTACCGCATTCGTGACAAATGTTGGTGACGACGCGCATGGCCGCGATATGGTCAGCGCACTCCAAAAAGAAAATATTGATACCCGTTTTGTAAGGATTAATGCCGGTAAAAAGAGCAATTACCATTACGTACTTTGGTATAAAGAAGAGCGAACAATTCTTATCAAACATGAGGAATACGACTACCATTGGCCGCATTTACGCCCTGACGAAACACCAAAATGGGTCTACTTCAGCTCAATAAGCGACCACGCAATTGAATACCATGATCAAGTTTGTGAATGGCTTGAGCAAAACCCTGACATCAAATTAGCTTTCCAGCCCGGAACTTTCCAAATGCAGGCCGGCACCGATCGTTTGAAGCACTTGTATGCCCGGAGTGAAGTCGCCATATTAAATCGTGAAGAAGCAGTATTCGTGACGGGCGGCGACTACGACAACCTCCATGATCTCCTTGACCGAATGCACGGTCTGGGAGTTAAAATTGCCGTAATAACAGATGGGCCAGACGGCGCGTATGCCAGTGATGGCTCTCAACGCCTCAAGATGCCACTCTATCCTGATCCATCACCTCCGAAAGAACGTACAGGGGCAGGGGATGCCTTTGCGTCTACATTTGTTGCAGCCTTAGCCAAAGGTAATTCGTTAGAAGGAGCGTTGCAGTGGGCACCAATTAATTCGATGAATGTTGTCCAACATACTGGTGCCCAAGCTGGATTGCTCAACGAAGAGTCTATCGAGCACTATCTTAAGAACTCGCCACACGACTATCGACCAACTCCGATGGAATAAAGATCGCACGCAAATGCAAATTAGTATTATATGGCTACCTTTTTATACACGCTTATGGTAATCTTATAACAGTAGTCACATGGGTAATACCACTAAATACTGAAATACTCTGGAAACAAAAAAATGACACGATTCCTATCAACTTCTCTTCAGGCACAAGAGCCGTTTTTTAGACTGGGTCTACAGCAGCTAGAAGCAGCTAACGGCCATCCTAATACGGACATACATCTTACAATGGATGTGATGCACAAAAGCAAACGTAAGCTGCTTGAACTTGATTTAGACCCGAAAGATACGACTCCTGAAGAGTTATTTCACGCATTGGAGGTAAAAGTATCAATAGACGACAAGCGCCTAAGCCGCACATTGCAGACGCTCGCTGCCACGCATGTTTCTGCAGAAGCGGATATAACCGCTGGTCTGGTGCACGCCCTCAACGATCTACCAGATAGCAAACGTTGTTTTGCTATAAAGCAGAGTGCTATGAAGAGTATACTCAAAAAAATGCCACCTAAAAAAGCCATGAAGCGTTTGGGCTATCGTTCTATCGATTCACTGTTAAAAAATGAAACTGTCGTAACCATTATGGCAACCAGCTGGCTTACAGAGGGCACTACTTGGCAACAAAAGTTACTAGATAGCTATAAGAAACTCCGCCCAAGCGACTTTGAGGTTCGTAATATGACGCTTACTACACTCGCAAGCAAGCGCTGGACGACAATAGCTGAAGATATTGTCGGCCGTTCAAAGCACACTATTTTGCCGTTCAAGGAACTTGGAGCGGTTGTTATTTTGCCCTTACCACAAACTGCTCCTAAGGGGACTGTCATGTTGAGCTTAACCATGGCTTTACACCAGATGAATGAAATCCGCGCATGTAGCAGCTTTTTGAAATTGTCTCAGATGCGCGGCGACTTTGGTTGCGTAGTGAAGTCTATCGCAGTAAGTGAGCCTGTGTTAACTTCGTCTGTGCTCGACCGTCCCGTGCCGTGGCATTTGGTGCAGCGTTATTATGCACGCCTCAATGATCGATTCCACGAAGCTATATTTGAGCCCCATATGCAGCTTGAAGATATGATCTGGACTCCCATTGAGCAAGCATTGAGCCATATTGATCCTTCGCTCAAGTTCTGGGAAGATTCGGCTCATCTCGGCGTAATGCATAATGATAAGCCAGTGTCGTTGCATGTTATTGACGCTGCGCTGAACTACTGCAACAAAATTGCATTTTCCGAAAGAGTTACACAGTATTTCCAGGTTGCTCTTTGGCACGAATTATTGCTCGGTTATCTGCGTCATGATTACGTTGAGCAGTCAGTTTTCAAAGAATTACAGCCATCACTAGCAACAGAATTAGCATTAGCGTAAAGTAGAGGAATATATGTATCAGATTTGTGTTTCAGGAGCAGCCAAAGGCGACAGCGTTGAAGAAGGCAAAGAGTTAGCTCGTGCGCTCGGTGCTTCGATTGCCAAAGCTGGCCACTCACTTATGACCGGTGCCACCATAGGACTGCCAAATTATGCAGCCGAAGGCTATAAAGCTGCCGGCGGAACAATGAGCGTCGGGTTAAGTCCTGCTGCCTCCAAAATTGAACACGTCATGAAGTACCGGCTGCCAGTGTTGGCATACGATACTATTTTATATACCGGGCTACATTATGTCGGACGTGACACGCTCCTTATTACTTCGAGCGATGCCGTCGTAAGTATTGGTGGCCGTCTAGGCACACTCCACGAGTTTACCATTGCTATGGAAACAGATACGCCTATTGGCTTTTTGCAGGGTGCAGGCGGCGTCAGTGAGCAGATTCAAGACCTTATGGCTTTGGCACATCCGCTGCGGGCTGGCTCTATGGTTACCTTTAATGAGTCATCCGACGAGCTCATGAAGGAGTTGGAAGACCACCTCGATAAAGAACACATCAAATATAAAGATTTATATCAATAGATGAAGCATAATGCTGCCGGTTTTTCTACAATAGAAGGATTGCTTTTAGCTATAGCTGCAGCAATAATTTTGTCAACAGGTTTATATGTACACCATGTAAAACAAGTTAGTAGCATCGTACTTGAGCAAGCAGGAGGTGGCACAAAAAATGCAACGGCGAATAAAATATTTTCGACACCGTCTGCGGCTATTAAATATTCTAATGCGCCGGCCGATCTACAAGAGGCCATATTATCGAGCGCTAAGGTATACGATCCGAACTGCGTTGTAAACAACGTAATTGTTGACTTCAACGGTCTACCATATGATACGCCGCTGTCGTACAACACGGCCGGTTTTGCACAAACAGCAATTGGCTGTCGTGGTGGCGCTGAGTTTTTGTATGCTAAACAGGATAATATCTGGAAGGAGATAGAGCGCACCCAATCTGGTCATAGCTGTGACGTGCTCAAGCAGTACAAAGTCCCTGTTGATTTGTTATCGCCAGGCAACTCAGTGCAGTGCTATGCGTCAGATCACGAAACAGCACTTCGCTATACCGGTTTCTGAAAGATAGATAATCTGACAAAGTTATTTGGTTAATATTGCTACAATAATTAGATGCCCAAATTTAAGCTGCAATCTGATTTTAAGCCCGACGGCGACCAACCGGCGGCAATTGCTCAGTTAACTCAGGGTCTCAATGACGGTTTGCATCACCAAACACTGCTTGGTGTAACGGGTAGCGGTAAAACGTTTTCGATGGCAAACATTATTCAAAATGTGCAGAGACCAACGCTCATACTGAGCCATAACAAAACTCTTGCGGCTCAGCTTTATGGTGAGTTCAAACACTTCTTCCCAGACAATGCCGTCCATTATTTTGTGAGCTACTTTGATTATTACCAGCCGGAAGCCTATATTCCACGTTCTGATACGTATATAGAAAAGGATTCGCAGCTCAATGAAGAAATTGATCGCCTCCGACACGCTGCTACCGATGCGCTACTGAGCCGCCGCGATGTAATTATTGTTGCCAGTGTTAGCTGTATATACGGCATCGGTTCGGTACAAGACTACGACGGCCTTTCTGTGCATGTCAAAGTCGGCGAACGTAAAGTGCGCGACAAATTCTTACGCCACCTGACAGATATTCAGTATCAGCGTAATGATATCGATTTCCACCGCGGTACCTTCCGAGTAAGGGGAGATGTGGTCGATGTATTCCCGGCCAGCGAAGAGTTTGCCTACCGCGTAGAATTTTTTGGTGATGAAGTTGAAAAAATTACCAAACTCGAGCCATTAACTGGCGAGGTTATCAAAAAACTTGATGAGTATAAGATTTTTCCAGGATCACACTATGTAACGCCACAGGCCAAACTTAAGGTTGCTCTCGGGCGCATTGAAGAAGAGTTAGCCCAGCGCTTAAAGCAGTTCAGAAATGAAGCAAAACTCCTTGAGGCGCAACGCTTAGAGCAACGCACTCGCTTTGACCTAGAGATGCTTGAAGAAACAGGCTTTGTAAAGGGAATTGAGAACTACTCGAGGTACCTTACTAATCGTGAACCTGGCGAGCAGCCAGCGACTTTGCTCGATTATTTCCCTGATGATTACGTGATTATGGTAGATGAGTCGCACATGTCGGTGCCGCAAGTACGTGGCATGTACAACGGTGATCGCGCCCGTAAGGAAGTGCTCGTTGAGCATGGTTTCCGTTTGCCGAGCGCACTTGATAACCGCCCCTTAATGTTTACCGAATTTGAGCGACACCTGAACCAGGCAATTTATGTATCGGCAACGCCAGCTGAGTATGAACTGAGTCGTAGCCCAGAGCCTGCCCAACAGGTTATTCGCCCAACAGGATTGCTTGACCCGCCAATTGAAGTGCGACCAATTGAGGGGCAAATAGATGATCTACTCGCAGAAATCCGCGATACCGTGGCAAAACATGAACGCGTGCTTGTAACGACGCTTACTAAGCGCATGAGTGAAGACTTAACAGAATATTTGAAAGAACTTGGTATAAAAGTGGCATATTTGCACAGCGATGTGGATACACTCGACCGTACTGACATCCTGCGCGATTTGCGCTTGGGTGTGTATGACGTATTAATCGGCATAAATCTACTTCGTGAGGGGCTTGATTTACCGGAAGTATCTTTAGTAGCAATATTGGACGCCGATAAAGAGGGCTTTTTGCGTAGTGCACAGGCACTCATTCAGACAGTCGGCCGCGCTGCTCGGCATGAACAAGGCCGAGTAATAATGTATGCCAACAGCGTCACAAAGAGTATGCAAAAGACTATTGATGAAACAACACGGCGACGAATTATCCAGGAAGAATACAATACTAAAAACGGCATTACTCCAACGGGCATCACGCGCAACATCGAAAAAGGCATGAATGTTGTCATGCCTGAAGAGGCTCAGTTCGCAAAACTCAAT
>JARXKL010000003.1:96291-99233 GCA_030272735.1 Patescibacteria group bacterium
CAACTAATCCGCGCATACGTACATCGCGCGCATCAAGTGTCTTTTGGTGGGCTATTGTCATATGGTTACCAGGTAGTACATCAACGTTAACATCAGGAAAATCTTCCTTATTGAAGATTCTTAGCCACTCTTTAACATGGCACCAACTATCACCAGCAAAAAACGTTTGATTCATTTTAGTAGTCGGCTCTAGTTCACGTGCAGCACGTCCAGCACTTCCTGACATTAGGGTTGGAATTGCAGCAGCAGCATGTGCCCAAAAATAAGGATTAGGATTTATAGTGCGAGGTAGTTCTATCGCCCTCTTGAGGCTCATGTGTACAGATATTTTTCCTAGTATGCTCGCTTGAGCAATTGTTTCGGGTAACAGGGACAGGTGCTGGTGAATATTTTTTCTGGCTACTGGAAAACAAGCTGCAGTTCCGTCGCCGTATATTGCATCTCGTCCGTAGCTGTTTGCTTGCTTCATAAGATGAAGCAGAGTCATATCTCCTTGTGATTCGCCAATACCTGCGAATTTACCAGGAACATAAAATCCATTTTTGTCTGTTTCATCTAGGATGTTGTGCATGTTAGCGGCTTTTTCATCGAGGCTGATGTTCAATAAATTTGACACGAGTATCTTTGCAGCCTTCGGAGACCTTGGTATTTCCATTGCGCCGCCCTCAGGACCGATCAAAACAACGGGATATCCTATGTCCATCATATGGAACATAGTGTGCCAATTGTGCCCATGAATACTCGTGCCTAACGCTGTTGTAAAGACTACTGGTATCTCACTGCGCATATTTTTTGGTGTAGCCTGGACAACCTCGTATTGTCGGCCATTTTCCATCTTGAACAAGGACAAAGCTGTTATCCCATGTTTTGATCGTACGATTTCTTGAGATTTCTGCGAGACGACGGGGTTATGAAAAACCTCCGCAGTTGGCGGAGGTGTCGGGAATTCGTAGAGTCGAGCAAATTCAGAGTCGACTGGTTCTGTCGGCTTGGGGGCACTGAAATGTGGTGATGCTTCCATATTTGTAATTGTTGCTTTTCTTCATCGTAGTCCTATGGTTATGCTTTGTAAAGAAGATTATTTGTAAAATTGACCGAAGAAAAAAACTGAACTTTTCACGGCCCCTCTGCTACAATTGATTGCAAGAATGAGTACTATTTCACGGGATGATATTTTGAAGTTGGCTCAGCTTGCGCGGCTTGAGCTTAGTGATGCTGAGGTTACTGAATATTCGAAAGAACTCACAGAGATCGTAGAGTATGTCGAGCAGCTGAATAGCGTTGATGTTACAGGCCTAAAGCCGACCTTTTATGGCTCTTCACAGACGAACGTATATAGGGAAGACATCATAAAAGATTATGGTTACGCGACAGAAGAACTACGCAAGAATGTACCATCAGTTGAATCCGATCATATTAAAGTGCGGAGAATGATCGGATGAGCCAATGGGCCAGCATAACCGATATATCAACGAGCGTGCAGTCTGGTTCGGTCACTGCTACGGAACTCGTCGAACGCGCATTATCGGCTATTACAGATGCAACCGAATTTCAAGCTATTATCGCAACAACAGAAGTTCGTGCCCGCGAACGGGCTGCCAGTATTGATGAACGTGTTAAAAAGGGCGAAATGATCGGCCGGCTCGCCGGAGTGCCATTTATAGCAAAAGATAACTTTTTAGTTTTCGGAGCCGAAACTACAGCTGCTAGCAATATTCTCAAAGGATTTACCGCGCCTTATCAAGCGACAGCGGTAGAACGCTTAGAAGCTGAAGGCGCAATCTGCGTAGCTAAAGCCAATCTCGATGCGTTTGCGCATGGCGGTAGTACCGAAAACAGTGATTTCTTCACTACCAAAAATCCTCACAATTCTGAATATGTGCCTGGTGGAAGCTCCGGTGGCTCTGCGGCAGCAATTGCGCTCGATCTAGCTCCCTTCTCACTAGGTACGGATACAGGCGGTTCTATACGACAGCCTGCAAGCTTTACCGGTATTGTAGGGCTTAAGCCCACCTATGGCCTCGTGAGCCGTTCAGGAGTCGTTGCCATGGCGAGCAGCACTGATGTAATAGGTCCTATAACACGGACCGTTGAGGACGCAGCAGTTGTGCTCGATGTTATGTCCGGTAAAGATGATCTAGACGGCACAACTATCGAGAAAAATCGTGAAGGCTATGCGTCACTGACAGATGCCGGCTCAGTAAGCGGAAAGCGCATCGGTATTATTACAGAATATCTTGGTCAAGGCCTTGCTCCAGAAGTGCGAGCAGTACTTGACGCTACCACTTCAAAATTGCAAGCTGCTGGCGCCCAAATCATTGAGATTAGTTTACCCACATTACCAATGGCTTTAGCGGTCTATTACATAGTTTGTCCGGCTGAAATTAGTAGTAATTTGGGGCGGTATGATGGTCAGCGCTTTGGTCATTCAGCTTCTGAAGCAACTAATTTAGACGAAAGTTATAAGCTGAGTCGCGGCCAAGGCTTTGGCAAAGAAGCCAAGCGTCGCATCATGATAGGCACCTATGTACTGAGTAGCGGCTACTACGATGCCTATTACAAGCAAGCTCAAACGGTACGAACTAAAATAAGCAACGAGTTTGCAGCGGCGTTCGAAAAAGTTGATTTCCTAATTGGGCCTGTAGCACCGACCACCGCCTTCAAGATTGGCGAGAATGTCAGCGATCCGCTGCAGATGTATCTGAGCGACGTCATGACGGTAGGAGCAAATCTATCAGGTATACCAGCAATAAGTATTCCAGCAGGTATGGTTAATGAGTTGCCGGTGGGTATTCAGATAATGGCAGGGCATAATGAAGATAGAGCATTGTTGCAAATAGCAAAACAAACTGAGGAGTTACTGGGATGAAATTGTTAAAGTTATCCGTGCGTCGCAAGAAAAAGCTCAACCCAGCAGATTTCAGTGAACGTTGGCAAGAGCT
>JARXKL010000011.1 GCA_030272735.1 Patescibacteria group bacterium
GTCGTAGTTCCAGTCGTAGTTCCAGTCGTAGTTCCAGTCGTAGTTCCAGTCGTAGGCGGAGGCCCGATTGATCCGTCACAAACATCGTCGATTCCATCATGGTCAACATCAACACCGCTGTTAACTGCCGTCGGGCATGAATCTACCGTGTCTAAAATTCCGTCACCGTCGGCATCTGTCTCGCTAACAGGCACATAGATTGGCTGGGTGACATCAACCGGATGACCTGCCTGATTATCTCCAACGATATCGACCGTATTGCCACCCGGAGTAGTATCGGTAGGAAAGATGATAGTTGTATCAATATCTCCGTTATCGTCAGTGGTCACCGTTGCAATACTGCTCCCTGTTGGGCCGTTCTTGCGTATCGAATATGTTTTACGTGGAGCAAGTCCAATATCTTTGCCGGTAACTTTTATGCGAAGTGTTTTTCCTCGCGGCGCTAGGCGTGCGGTCATTTTACGAGGTATTTTAGCTACAACTGGCCTGCCAGATTTCGGGGCACTTAACAGCGTGGAACTGTCTTTTGCGGGACTTACTATTGCAACACGCTTCAAATTATTAGTTTTAGTGAGAATAGCCTGCTCAATAAGCGATTGTCCCAATGCGTTTGGATGATAGCTTTCCTGGCCAATAAATTCTTCGCCAAAGATCCCTACATCCTTACCTGCCGTGAGCCCGTTTACGGCTAATGCATAACCTTTTGCTTCACAGAGTCGATGGCCCTGCAGAGCCTGGCTTATATCAACATACGTTACCCCTGCATTAGTCGCAGCTGTTGCAATTGCACCGTTTAAATAATAAATAAGCTCCTGCGAAAATTCTATTTCGCTTGTCGACAGCAAAACATTCGTTCCGCAAGATCCTTTATCTGTAGCGAGGCTTGGGTAGCCAACCGCAAATACCTGTGAGCCTGGCGCTGCAGCTACGAGCTGCTTATAGAGTGCGGTCCAGCGCGGAATTGTTTTGTCGATGAGTGATACGAGTTCATGGCGGTCTTCGTAGGTGTTATAGCAGGTCTGATCGCTGGCGTGCCTACTCATGTGGGGCATGACGCAGCGCAATAAAACTTCTCCGAATCCAATGTCATTTCCACCTACCGTTACCGTCATATTTTTTGGTAGCCACTGTGAAACAAAGCGCTGCTGAGCAATGTAACCCGGAATGTAATTAGCGTATACGCTGTTGAGCAGCAGTGGACTCACTGACTCTAGATGTGTGTAATCGGCCACGTCACTCATCTGGCCGCGGTACGAATCACTGGAATTTGCAACGTCTTTGATGAGTGCACCAGAGCAAGCGACGCTATGGCCACCAACAGAAGAATATAAGTCACGAGTTAACAACTCCGGAAAGGCATGTGCCGATGCGTGACATCTGTTATCCGCCGAATCGGTGCCTGAGCGATAGTTAAAGCCCCCTTCTCCTGAGCTGAACGAATCACCAAGGCCTAGATAATCGATTAACGAATTAATACTTGCAGCGGGCGCAATCTCGTACATTCCTGCTGACGCGCTATCTCTGGTGATCGCATCAAAGCTAAGTAGACCATTGTTTACAAACCGCAGATGCCGAATTCCGGACAAGCTCGTGATATTTTGTCCAATAAAGGGGCGGTAATCATATGATTTACAGAGGCCGTTCAGGCAATCTTTCAGGTCGTATACCTTAAATTGCGCTGCCACGTCATTGTTTATAGCCACGTAGCGGCCGTTGGCACTGACTGCTACTTGCGAGCTTAACAGCCCAGGGCTGCCCGTTGAACCGAATGACGGTGCAAAAGGAACGGCGGTTATCGATGCTAAATTTATCCGAACAAACGAGCCATGCAGCGTTTCAGCTATTAGCCAGCTGCCATTCTCCGAGAATGCAATAGTGGCTTCGTTGAGGAGTAATGGCTGGCCGGCCGTATCTTTGATAGTGATATCCGGGGATACCATAACTTTCTTCCCCGTTATTTGTCCGATAGCGTTTCGCTGATCTTCAGTAGCAGTCAATGCGTTACGATAAAGACTAATGTAGGAGCCGCCGCTGTTTACACTGTTGAGTACAACAAGTTCGCTCGATTTTGGCCAGGGTAACAGTATTTGATGCGAGGCATTCGGCAATACGGGTATTCCTTCGTCGGTGCCGTCATAAATAACGAGGCTCGCCGCCGGGTCATAAAGGCCATATGACGTTTCGCTAAAACAACCATTCTGCATGGTACTACTGTTAACAAGTCGAAATGACAGCAACGAGCAGTTTAGGTTCTGTAAGAACACTGGTTCATGCTGAGCGGGCATAACAGCGCTGACGCGCTTCAAAACTTTAACAGAAGGAGTCGACCAAGCGGGCGGCGTCGTTCCCTCCTCCGTCGTAACTGCAAACGTTTGCAAGCACATCAGCAACAATGTGCTCACTGCCAGCAAGCCAGCTACTAGTGCTTTTCGGTTCCGCCTCATGTGCCTGGCAGTATTACGAACGTATGCAGGACAAAAAAGCATAAGCGAGCAGATTTTCGGAGAATTTAACAAATATTTAATTCAGTGGGCGGTATACTACCTATATGGCAGACTCAATTTTTATGCAGATCATAAGTGGTGAAGTTCCTTCACACAAAATTTACGAAGACGACAAAACACTTGCCTTTTTAGATATTAACCCTGTTCAGCCTGGGCATACTCTGGTCATACCGAAGAAGCCAATTACTTATCTATGGGATTTAGATGATGAAGACTACATGGCAGTTATGCATACAGCAAAACTCGTGGGCACAAAGCTGCGCCAAACTATGGACGCTGAACATGTTGGCGTAAAGGTAGAGGGGCTCGATGTGCCTCATACGCACGTTCACCTCATTCCCTTTTCAACCCCTGAAGAATTCCGCTATATTCCTGACCATCGAAATGCACCTGACCATGAAGCGCTTATGGCTATTGCGCAAAAGCTCGCCTTCTAGCACAATACAGCTATGAACTTCTTCTATTCTATGTTTTTTGGGGCTGGCGTAACAGCATTCTTATATACACGCATCGGTCGACGCGCTGGCTATGGTAATACCAGAGATGTAACTATCATTATGTCTGTTATTTTCGTGCTCTCAACCGCCTTCTTTTTCTCGATTATTACGCTTTTCGTACCGCATAACTAGCCATTTAGTACTAGTTTACATTTGAAATTACTGTTGATGACTGGTACTATATGGCTATGGATGAGCAAGGGTTAGGGACAATTTTGCAAGAAGCACGCCAAAAAGGCGGCTTAACGCAGCAACAATTATGCCAAAGAGCCAATATCAGCTTCTCAACGCTCACAAAAATCGAACGAGGCGCTATCAAGTCGCCCTCCATATTTACAGTGCAATCAATTGCTGCCGCACTGGAGCTCAGCCTTGACGAAATGCTTGGACTCTCCCCTGTTAAGTCAGCAAATACAACCATTACTAAAACCCGTAGTGGCGTCAGTTTTATCTACTTTGACGTTAATGGTTGCCTCGTGCATTTCTACCAACGGGCCTTCGTGGCTATTGCCCAAGCGACTGGCGCACCCTACGACGCTGTGCAAGATGTCTTTTGGCGCCACAACAGCGATGCCTGCCAAGGCACCATGAGTATTTCTGACTTTAACAGAGTTTTGGCAGAACGCCTGGGCGTTGAATCAATCGATTGGGCCAAATATTATTTGGAGGCTATTGAGCCTATACAACAGATGCAGGACCTACTTATTGCCGCAAGTAAGCAGTACCGAATCGGTTTACTAACAAATATAATGCCAGGTTTGTTAAGTACGATGTTCAAAAACGAACAACTGCCGAACGTTAAGTACGAAATTATTATCGACTCTTCTCAAGTGGGGGCCATTAAGCCCGACAATACTATTTATGAAATCGCCCAGAAAGAAGCCGGCGTACCCGCTAACGAGATCCTGCTCATCGACGATGATCGTATCAACTTAATGTCGGCCGAGAACTTCGGTTGGCATGCAATGGAATTCGACGACGCTCGTATTGACGAATCCATCGAGCTCATTAGCGAAGCGCTCAAGCCTGCCAACTAAATTCGCGATCGTATGCTAAACCCTCGAACTATGGCCCTGTAACTTCGGTCGGAGTGATCGTAAAACGTTGCGTCTCAACTTCGAGCGTACTCAATAAATCTTGGGCTTCTTGCAGTTGCTGTTTTGTCTGCTCAACGACTTCTTTTGGCGCATTCTTTACATAGCTTTCGTTGCCGAGGCGTCCCTCTAGCTGCTTTATGACTGCAATTTGGCGTCCTTCTTTAGCTTGTAGCTCTCGCAGGTAGTTTTGGGCGGTCGCCGTATCGATATCGAGCCAACAGCGCTGTTTGGAGCTGGTCAGGTAGAGTCCGTCATTATTTTGGCTCTCGGCTTCAGAAACTTCTTTGAGGCGTGCAAGACGCTGAATAATCTGATTATGTTCCCAGATAAACGGTGCGTCAGAGTAGTGCAACGAAACGCCACTAACCTTCATGGCAGACGTTATAAACCGAATTTCTGTAACGATTGCCTGCACTTCCTGGAATGCAGCCGCTTCTTTGCTGTCACTGCGCAAAATTGTTCGTAATTGCTTACCCGCAAGAACTGAGTCATTCTCCCACGCTAGTGTCTGCCAAATCGTCTCCGTTAGGAACGGTGCAAAAGGATGGGCAATGAGCAGAACATTCTCTAGAACATATGCAAGCAGCGATATATTTGGCTCTACCTTACTGGCCTCAATGTACCAGTCAGCAAAATCGTCCCAAATGAAGTGATACAGCGTTTCATAGGCTTCGCTGAAACGGTACTGAGTAATGTCATCGCTAATTTTTTGCTGCGCTGCAGCGAGTTTGTGCAAAATCCAGTGGTCGGCGGCGCTTATTGCCTTCGTCCCTTCCCTGTCCAGATCATCGCCGACGACATCTTCGACATAACGGGCGATATTCCAAATTTTGTTACAGAAGTTACGGTTCGCGAGAATCTTGCTCTTGCCCAAACGTTGATCAGTTCCCGCAGATGTCCCCTGCACCAGCGCCAAGCGCAGCGCATCGGTGCCATATTCACCAATCACTTCTATCGGATCAATAATCGTTTCAGGGTCGCTCTTGCTCATCTTGCGGCCGTTCTCGGTGCGCACCAACCCATGGAGGTACACATCTTTGAACGGCACCTCCCCTGTTACGTACGTAGTCGCCAGAATCATACGGGCTACCCAGAACTGCAAAATGTCCCAACCAGTCTCTAGAACAGTGGTCGGATGGTAGGTTTTGTAGTCGATGCTACGGTCAAATAAATCTTGTAGACTTAGCGTCGGATCTTTTGCAAGATCTTGGTCAATAAGCGTGCTCCAGGTCCATAACGATGAGCTAAACCAGGTGTCTAAGGTGTCAGGATCCTGCTCCCACTCGTGCCAGCCTTCAGACGTATCGGTCGGCATTTCAACACCAACAAACGTTTCCACTTCCCCGTCGCCATTCGTGCGGTACCATACCGGCACTCTGTGGCCCCACCAGATCTGTCGGCTAATACACCAGTCGCGCAGGTTGTTGGTCCAGTTAAAGTACACCTTTTCATAGTTTTTAGGGATTATCTTGATGTCGCCATCGTTCACGACTGCTTGCATCACCTGTTTCATGCTGCAGCGCTTCCCTTTCCAGTCCATGACCGGTTTGTTAACGTCGATGAACCACTGCAAGCGTATCTGGGGCTCAATAACGCCCTTTCCACGGCTATTCGTGGCAATTGAGTGCATATACTCACCATTCTCGGTAACAAGCAGCCCTAGACTCTTGAGCTTCGCCACAATCTTTGGCCGAGCTTCAGCAATATCCATGCCCGCAAACTCTTTAGCAATTGGTAGCAGCTTCCCGTGAAAATCGATAATCTGCTCTTTATCGAGCCCATGCCGTTCTGCGATCTCAAAATCGATCTGGCTGTGCCACGGAGTTATGGTCATGACCCCTGTTCCGAACGACGGATCGACAGACTCATCCTTAATTATTGTGGCAGTAATCGGGCCATTGATCCACTCGGCTACAAAGGTATCGCCGTGGTTATATTGGGCATAGCGCTTGTCATCGGGGTGCATCACGACGTACTTATCGCCAAACTTGGTCTCTGGACGAGCTGTTCCTATCTGGAACGGGCCATATTGAAAGGTATAGAATTTGCCGAGCTCTTCTTTATAATCGACTTCGTCATCTGAGACATTTGTTTCGAGGTTTGGGTCCCAGTTTACTATGCGGTGCCCCCTGTATATAAGTCCGTCGTTGTACATTTTTACAAACACTTCGTTAACGCAGCGGTTAAGTGTGTCATCGAGCGTATAACGTGACCGGCTCCAGTCAACGCTGGCGCCCATTGCCCTGATTTGAGTGTTAATGGTGTCACGGCTGTTGCCTACGAACTCCTTTGTACGTTTCAAGAAATCATCTCGGCCGATCTCGTGCTTATTGGTGCCTTCTGTGGCCAATTGTTTCTCAATTAGTGCATTGGTTGCAATGGCTGCGTGATCTGTTCCGGGAAGCCAAAGCACGTCTTTCCCCTGCCCTCGAGCGTGGCGGGACATAACATCTTGCAAAGTCACAAATAAGGCGTGGCCAAGGTGTAATGTTCCCGTTTCATTAGGCGGCGGCATGCTAATGCTGAAACGTTCTTTTTTACTGTGTGGATCAGCGGTAAATACCCCGCTCTTCTCCCAGAGGGCGTATATGTTTTCTTCATACTCTTTGGCTTCATAAATTTTCGGTAATTTCATATGTAGCCATCATACCACCTCTGTAAAAACCTTCCAACACATTGACAGGCCTACTGATAAATTGTGTGATCTACTAAGGGCACTCTATTTAAGTTTTCACATGAAGCAGTTACATGGACAGATTAGGCTCAATGCCAAGAGAGTAGGGGTCAGCTGGGGGTTGATCAGTTAGAACCGTAAAGCACCCGAGCGTCGCTACCATAGCGCCATTGTCGGTACACAGTTTGAAATCAGGATATTCGATCGGTATTGGTATTCTTTCGCTGAGTTCTGCGCGTAAACCGCCGCTTGCTGCAACACCACCAGCGATAACGACGCTTTCAGGTGAAAACTCTTCGTAGGCTTGCGCAGCTTTATCGACAATAGTCTGCAGGGCAGTGTGCTGAAAGCTCGCTGCAATGTTGACCTTCTGGCTGTCAGAGAGGCGCGCAGCAAGCTTGGTAGAGGGGAAGTCATAACTTTCCCCAATTTCGGCCTGTGCAAGGCGCAAAACGGCTGTTTTGAGCCCAGAAAAGCTAAAGTCATAACCAGGCATCTTAGCTTTCGGTAGTTTATATACATCTGCGTCGCCATTCTGCGCTGCTTTTTCCACTGAAGGGCCCCCAGGGTAGGGGAGACCGAGTATTTTTGCTACTTTATCAAAGGCTTCACCGATGGCATCATCCTGAGTCTGGCCGAGTAAACGATAGTCAAAATGGTTTTCGAACAAAGCCAATTGGCTATGCCCCCCAGATACAATAATCGCTAACATCGGAAATGCCGGTTGCGTAGCGCGCATCTTGAAGCCGGGCAGGGAAGTCTCGGTTAAGAAGTTTGCATAGACATGCGCTAGCACATGATTGATGGCATAGAGCGGCTTATTATGAGTAATAGCCAGTGTCCGTGCCGTCATGACGCCGATTAGCAAACTTCCGCTCAACCCAGCGCCGTATGTTACCGCAATGCCATCTATATCGGCCCAAGTACACTGAGCCTGCTCCAAAGCCTCCTGTACTACCGGTAAAATCACCTCTATATGGTTACGTGCAGCAATCTCCGGCACAACGCCACCATACTGCACATGCAGATCAGCACTGCTAGCAACCACGTTGCTCAGCAGGCGATAACCATCTACTACAACCGCAGCGGCCGTTTCGTCGCAACTCGACTCAATTCCCAGTATTTTCATAACTTTATCGTCCCAACTTTATAAACAGTATATTTAACCATATAATTCTTGCTTTTGTGAACTGATACTATTACAATTTTAGTTAATAAGACTAACATAATACAAAACTAAATAAAATATGAATGAATATATACAACAATTACTACTCGACGCCGGTTTGCCGCCTGAAACCGATGCTGAAGTGCGAGACCAACTAATTGCTGATTTAATACAGCGCGCCAATGATCATGTGAACAGAAAAGTAATAGATGCAATGAGTTCCGAAGATGCCCAGGCATTTGACCAGCTACTAGATTCACATGGGAGTGACGTTGGAGCTATCCAGCAGTTTGTGCAAAACCACGTGCCTAATGTGCAGGAAATTACGGCTAAAGCGCTCATAGAATTTAGGGCTCTGTACCTTGGATCCGCCGCATAGCACTATGCAGGAAGCCATTGCAACTCCTCCTGAACCATATGTCGATGGAGAGCAGGAACTTACTGAGGACCTTCAGGTTCGTATTGTCGATGTTTCCCAGGGTGTAGTAGCTAATGCTGTCGATAATGCCGACGCTTATATAGCCGAGCAAACTACGCAAGGCGGCATTAAAGGATTTGTTAAAAAAATCTGGCACGGAAATATCGCTAGGGATTATATTCGCCAGAGAGAGTTGCAAGAAGGTAAGTCAGGAATACTAGAAACAGGAAATATCTTTGCCCTCGATGGGGATTCGATTGTTGAACATAACCAGGCTATGCATGCAGTTGTAACTCGTTTTAGTGAGGGCTATCTCCATAGCGGAGAACGAGAGGATGCACTGGCACTATCAGAACAGGGACAGGAAACTGAACGAGAAATTAAGGATGTCGTAGCCCTCTTTGCGAATGGCACATTGGACCGCGACGAATTGGTCGAAGAGAAAAATCGCATTCTGAATAAATTCGGCGCAAGCGTAAACGCGGAAGACCGCAATAAAGGACTGATGTTTGCCGATAACATTATTGCTGTCGCAGAATCCGCACGGGCGGCATTTGAGCACGGCGTAGGTTTAGATAGAATAGACAGATTTGTTCAGGCCCATTCAGGAGAGGCTCGTATTGGGGCGCGCACGGAAGCAAAATTTACAGCCACCGATAAAATAGTTGATAAGCTCTATAGCAATAAAGTAGGATCTGTTGTAAATGAGACTACGATTGCATTAGCTGTTGCAACTGTAATGACGGCAGCTAAGTTCACAACCCGAAAAGTTACAACTGCTGCCGGTGCAGTAGTTGGCTTAGGAGTAGGCGCGGGTCTCATTGCCGGAGTGCGCGAACATTTTCATATCACCCAAGAGAGACAGCAGCATATGCGAGAACGAGCTGTAGGTGCAGTTATGCCAGAGCAGAATGCGAAACGGCGCGAAAAACTTGAAAGTACGGTATACGAAATTGTGCCGGCAACCCAGTTAATAGATGACCTTGCCCGCGCTCGGCAAAGTATATTAGATGCTGAACCAGACTCAATTGTGCAAATGGTCGATCGTATTAGTGCAATTGAGGCGCGTATGACAATCTCTGATGACGAATCTATAGATATGATCGGCTTCACAAATAAAACTTCTGTTGAAAAAGAGCGATTGCAGCTCGATGTTGCATTGGCAGAAGCAAAAGTTTTGGCCATACACGCACTAGAAGCAATGAGTCCAGAAGACCGTAACGCTTCTGCTCTGGGAGTTGATATACATCAAGCAATACAGGTGAGAGTAGACGGGTTTCGTGAACTAATTACCGGACACGTCGATGCCAAAGACGCTATTTTCAATAAAGTCAGACGTAATCAAAGCTTGAAAATGGCTGGCATTGGGCTCGTGAGTAGTGTTGCCTTAGGCGGAGTAATTCAAGAGGTACATGCCGCTATAAGTGATGATTTGCAAGGAGTTTTCGAAGGTGATAGTAATGAGCAAGATAGGCGTAGTCTTCTAGCTGGTATATTCCGCGGAGAGCATACACAAGCTCATGAAGAATCTCTCAAAGCAGCTGGTCAGCTACACGACACTGTATTGAACAAAAATGCAACGCTCCAGCTACCTGATGGATTTACGCTTTCTGAGCAGACTAATGAAGGTCATTGGTCAGTACTGAATGCTGATGGTGACACCGTCGTTAAAGATCTTGCGAGTAATGGCCACGGCCATCTAACCGAAGCTAGTAACCAGGCATTACACGAGGCAGGGATCCACATCAACGAAACAGTCGATCCATATACAACGACACGAACCGAAACACACGTAGTACATAGAAGCACACAAGAATATATTCATCATAATCCGGATAAGTTCACGCGCATTCACCGCGAACTTTGGATGGACAATGATACCCCGAGTAAATTTGACCAAAACGAGCTGCGCTTATGGTGGGGCGGACAAACCGGTACTGGCATGGACGAGCACGGCAACTATGTTATGAACATCAAGCAGATGCTCCCTGACGGGTCGTTTCATGATGGCTTATCGGACGATGCGCAGCACCTTATCCATGAAGGTAAGATGTCAATTGCATTGTCCGTAGACCAAGGCTCTCAGTCACACGTAGTAATGGTGCCGATTGATAAGCATGGTAACGCGGTAATTCATGCAAATAGCTGGATAGCGAAAAGCATGTTTGATAGTAAGGATGGGCAGGCTCACTTCAAGGGTGCTTATGCTGAAGCGGTTGAGAGTCTCGGGCGGCATAATGGCGTCGAGTCTACACATGTCCTCGCTACTGTAGTCGGTGAAAATAACCCAGACAAAATCGAAGACAAGGTTACGCGCACTATAGTTGATCATCACGAACGAGTCACTTCGACCTTTGATTTTCCGCCAAGCGCATACCCTCCAGAGAATATACCCATTGAGATTCCGCCAGTATTGCCAGTTTATGCACGAAAAGGCCTGGAACAAATGGGTACTCGGCAAGAAAATGCCCCACTTCCATTCAGTTATCTCGGCAATCCGAATCCGTACGTCCCGGAAGGGTATAAGGGCAACGATCGTTTACTGCCACCAGGAGGCTTAGCGCCCTTCGCCCCGGAGTTGGATGCTAATCCTGATGCTAAAATTGACGCAAATGAAACTGCAGTTCGGTACAAAAAATCACATACGCCCCGCTACAAAAAATCATTAGCTACTCTCGGTCAAATGCTCAAACGAGAACCTCAAGCGACACAACCTAAGGTTGTCGTTATGATTCCAGCGGCAGCTCATCAAGAAGGTAAAAATATCTACAACACGCTTAAGCAATATGCGCTTCAAGAAGGTGTTAGTAAGCAAGAGTTTGAAGTTGTCGTATTTGCTAATCACCCCAAGGGAACGAGTAGCAAGCAAACAGTTGATGAAGTCCGTCGTTTCCAGAAAGAAAATCCTGGCTTTGCTGTCCGACTTATAGAAAAGCAGCTTGAGCCAGAAGAGCAGAAGATAGGCTGGATTCGAAAAGCTTTGACTGATTCTGTCATAAATGATTTGGCCGAAAGAGGCGTAGATCTGAATGAAGTTGTTCTAGTTTCTAATGACGCTGACAGTGAATGGATTAATCCTCAATATATTAAAACCATAAAGGAGAAGGCAGAGGAATCTCCAGATACAGATGCCTTCCTGGGCTTTATTGATTGGGGTTACGATGCATATAAAGCTCACCCCGAAATGCTAACCGCCACTCGCTTTATGCAAATGATTGAAATATACCTACGAGTTTCAAGGCATGAAATTGGGTCATCAGGTGCTAACTTTGCTTTTAGACCTGGCATTTATACTGCAGTCGGTGGCTATAGGTCGTCAGATGGAATTGCTGAAGATGTGCAACTTGGCCGCATGATTAAAAGTGTCCGTGCTGGGGCAGATACTCGACGACCGATTGCATTCTTAGGTCGAAGTAGCGAAGTGAATACATCAGCCCGCCGAGCAATAGATAAATTAATGAAGGATGGGGGCGCTCCCGCAGCCCAGTGGGACGGTGATTTTGGAGTTAATGACGCATTGCGTGATGCCGACTTCGATTTACCAGAGTTTGATTACTCTAATCCTGATGCTGTCGAGAGAATGGTTAAGGCTACTGAACGCATGATCAATCAGACCCTACGTATTTACGGTGAATCGCTTAAATCAGACAACTCCACACCAGCATACCGATCTGGTAGATTGACGATGTATGACAATGAAACTATTAGGCAAATAAACCGTATCTGCTTCTTCATTGGCATAGAACCCAAATGGCATCCTGATGGTAGACTCTCAGTTATAAATGCTGAAAAGATGGTATCAGGATTAAAGAAGTGGCAATCTGCACATTAGGACTGTAAATGAACATTAACCTCGTTCAATAAATCGACAATAGCGGCTGCTTTTTCTCGCGGTTGTTCAAAATGCTGCACGGTTTCTAACACTTTTTGCAGCAGAGCGGGACTGCCGCTCGAGCGTGCAGCTGTCATAAGTAGTTCAAACTTTTGTTCTGGAGAGTCGTCGAGGGTATCAATAAGGGGAACGAGCATCTCTAATGCGTGGTTACGAATAGCTTCTAATTGTTCTATTTCGTTTACGTTAACGCTTTGGTTTTGTTCGTCCATACCCACCCTCTACTTAATGCTTATGAGTATAGCAAAACGGCCTTTATTGCACCATCACGCAATGTATACTAGGCATATGAACCCACGAAAAATTGTTAAAAAGTTTATTCCTAAAGGGCTGTATCCGGCGATTGAACCGTATGGTCACTTGGGCGAGGCAATGCTCTTTAACGCGCTGAGCGGTTTTCCTGCCAGAGGCATTAAAGTTATAGGGGTCACCGGTACAAACGGCAAGACTTCAACCAGTTTTATGATTCACCGAATGCTTCATGAGGCAGGATATAAAGTTGGCCTGATGACAACGGTTGGCTACGGTGTCGGAGCCGAAATACAGCCACAGATACAGCATATGACCAATGTTGGGCCAAAACAGCTCATGGAGCGCCTGAAGTGGATGCAGAGCCAAGGCGTTGAATGGTTGGTATTAGAAACTACAAGTCATGCGTTGGCCCAAAACCGCGTGTGGGGTGTGCCGTACAGCATAGCGGTCATGACAAATATCACGCACGAACACCTTGATTATCATAAAACGTTTGAGCGCTATCGCGACGCCAAGAAAAAATTGTTCACGATGGCCAATAACAACAAAAAAGGGCAACGGATAGGCATTATTAATGCCGAAGATCCGAGCGCTGAGCTGTTTGCTATGGCGATTGCGAACCCAGTTACGTATGGGGTGGAGAAGGGTGAGCTGCGCGCCAGCAAGGTTGAATTAAAACCTTCGGGTAGCACATATACGGCGACGATTAGCGAAGAATCCTTCAACGTTCAGTGTAATATACCGGGCAGCTTTAATGTGTATAACTCCTTAGCTTGTGTGGCAGTCGGCCGAGCAGCGGGCCTCAACAAACAGCAAATTGAGCAGGGAATTGCAGCGCTGGAAGGTGTTGAAGGCCGTATGACTAACATCGATGAAGGCCAAGATTTCGACGTGATTGTAGACTTTGCTCATACACCTGACAGCTTCGAGAAATTATTCAAAGACCTCAAGCCCGTTGTTAAGGGCAAGCTCATTGTACTTTTTGGCTCAGCCGGCCGCCGCGATGAAACCAAGCGCGCCGTACAGGGCGAACTGGCAGGTCGTTATGCCGACGAAGTAATCGTTACTGAAGAAGACGACCGAGACGTTGATGGCCACGATATAATTAACCAAATAGCCGCTGGCGCGGAATCAGCCGGCAAGATCCGCGACAAAGACCTGTTCTTGATACTTGATCGCCCTGAAGCAATAAATTTTGCGGTTAAACGTGCTACAACCGGCGACACCGTATTACTCCTTGGTAAGGGTCACGAAAAAACCATTGAACGCGCCGACGGCGAACATGACTGGGACGAAATTGGCACCACGCATGACGCAGTACGCAACCGTTAATTATCGAGGGTAAGGGTGCTACAACGGATAGAACCGCCGCCTTTACGGAGTTCAGGGAGTTCGAGCGTGATTACGCGCAGGCCATGTGCTTCGAGCGCGGCTTGGTACTCAGGCGCGCCGCTGTTCATGACGACCGTTTCGCCCGTTGAAACCATATTGAGGGCAAAAGCCTTAAGGCACTCGTCTCGCGAAATAGTTATTTTATCGACGCCGTCGTACTGTTCCAAGAATTCGCGGCTTTCCGGCTTGAACACCTCTGGGCAGTAAGCGATTAGTCCTTTTTCGGAGTCGGTTGGCTGCCTAAGAATGGCAATGGCTAAGTCAATGTCATAGGTCGGACTATCTGGCCAGCCGGTAACGACATTGGTTACTTCGTTCCCGGCTGTATCGTAGGCTGGCAGGGTTTCTAGGGCAATTACTTCACGGAAGCCGAGCCAGTCTTTTAGGTATTGGTGCGCGCTCGTTGTGGTGCGGAAGGGCGACTGAGTAAAGACAATGTCGCCGCAGGGGAGGGCGTCGCCTTGGCCACTAAATCGTTCGACGTGCTCAGGCAGTATGAGGGGTTCAAGGCCGGCGTTTCGAACAGCTTCGAGTGCAAAGGCCTCTTCTGGCTGGCGAGTGTTCGGCAAGCGTGCCATTAAGGCTTTTCCGTTACGTACGAGCGCCCAATTAGCCGTATATACGCCGTCTTGGCAGTTGAGCGGTGAATCAACCTTTACAACAGTGATGCCGGCCGATTCGAGTGCGTGGCGGATACGGGAATGCTCGGCAACCGCTTCGACAACATCCACTGGGACAGATGCGTCCATCAAAACATTGATGGCGTCCTCATCGGTAAAGTAGTCGGCCCCTGACATAAGTACTGTTTTGTTTATTAAATTCATGTGAAGGTATTATACACTAAAGCTCCTGTACCTCTATTGCTTATAACAGTAAAGTATGCTATAATTTGCTTAATATGCCCGAAAAACCTCACTTTCCTGATACTTTTGCTACTCCGCAAATTGTTGAAGAGCCATTTAAATATGATCTGTTTAAAGGCCACAACAGGAGTGACGGCTCATATAAGACAGACGAGCAACTCCGATTAGAATATTTGCAACTTACTGACGGTCTTATCAATAAAATGACATCAGGCATACAAGTCACGAATCCTGAAACTGGTGAAAAAAGTATTGAAAAACCGGATGTTGTTGTTTGGTTAGACAAATCGGCGCGCCCGCTTTCTTGGTTTACTAAGGAATTATGGTCGAAAATGGCGACCGATCCTACTACTGGAGAAGTGCCTAAAATGCCCGATTTTAGATTTGTAAATATTGACCGCGAGCAGTGGGTGAATAAACTTGACCCCGAAGGTAATGGTCATATGGACATCAAGCGAATTGATCCAACTATCATTCGTAGCCTCCGCTCCATATTTGTGTCACCGATCGCTAAAAGAGATGGATTAACCGAAAAAATTGATAACGCACCAAGTCAGTTCGACGGCAAAACAGTAATGATAGTGGATGAAGTGTATTCCAGTGGCAGAACGTTGCAATATTCTCAAGCCTTTTTTGAAAGAGCGTTCCCTACGGCAAAAATTGGGACAGCCTATTGGATGAGCGGAATAACAATGAAACAAGGTGCATCTGGGAATAAAGATCTCCCAGTTTGGTATAAGCAAGGCGATATCACCGGTCGCGGTGTCGGTAACAGAAACGACTCCCTTTCAGCAAAGTCTCAAAATACTACGCAAAGGCTCGGACGTTATTTTTTAAGCACTCCTTTACCTGGTCCGGATCCAAATTCTCTTCAGCTCCGAAAAGAGCTCCATGAACTCGCCACAAATCCTGACGTGCCAGTGATGCCAGACTTAACTCGACCCGATAAGCTGGAGCGCATTCAGTCATACAATAATGGTCTTTCGGTGACAGAAGTAATGAAGCGCGTGAACGAAATAAAAGCTCAGCGGTAAAACTTTTATAGGACTTTCAGCCTCCGGTTGACAAGATTATTGGCACTCGTATATAGTGAGTGCTAGAAACAGGTGTTTTCTGCGAGGGAACACCTGTCTTAATCTAAATAGGAGGTTTTTCATGAGTGCAGTACTGCATCCACTAGGCGACTATATCGTTGCGCGATCAGATGAGGCCGAGACCAAGACTGCCAGCGGACTCTATCTGCCGGACAAGGCTCAAGATAAGCCAAAAACTGCTCGCGTAATCGCGGTAGGGCCGGGTAAAATTGGTGACGACAACGAGCGCATCCCAATGGAGATCAAAGTAGGCGACCGCATTGTGTACAAAGCCTACAGCACCACCGATGTTAAGCTCGACAAAGAAAGCTACATTTTAGTTAAAGAAGAAGACGTCCTAGCGACGGTTAAATAGGAGTTTATTCATGGCTAAGAAAGTATTTTATGATGACGATGCCCGTAAGCGTGTGCTTGCTGGCGCAGAAATTTTGTATAACGCAGTTAAAACTACTATGGGCCCGAAGGGTCGCAACGTAGTTATTA
Source organism: Patescibacteria group bacterium (assembly GCA_030272735.1). Taxonomy (GTDB): domain Bacteria; phylum Patescibacteriota; class Saccharimonadia; order Saccharimonadales; family UBA4665; genus JARXKL01. Next base: position 16,335 of record JARXKL010000011.1, read on the forward strand.
GCAAAGCTTACGGGGCACCAACTGTCACACATGACGGTGTTACTGTAGCTAAAAGTGTTGATATTCCTGAAGTTGATGACGAAACTCTCGGCTACAAGGTGGGCGCTGAACTTATTAAACAAGCTGCAACGAAAATGAACGATGTTGCTGGTGACGGCACCACGACCGTTACTGTTTTGACCTATAACATCTTGAATGAAGCTAATAAATTGATTGCTGCCGGCCACAACCCAATGTTGCTCCGCAAAGGCCTCGAGAGCGCCTCGCAAGATGTTATTGCGAAGCTCGGTGACATTGCGGAAGACATTCAGGGCAAGAAGAGCCGTGTGGCTGAAGTTGCTACCATTTCGGCTGGTGATGCTGCAATTGGTGAGCTGATTGCTGACGTTATTGAACAGGTAGGTAAAGACGGCGTCGTAACAGTCGAAGAAGGCCGTGGATTGCTGCTCGAATCTGAAGTTGTTGAAGGCTTTACCTTTGACCGCGGTTTTGTGAGCCCATACATGGTGACCGATACTGCTCGTATGGAAGCTGTTTACGACAAAGCGGCTATCGTCATTACCGACCAGAAAATCTCAAGCATCCAAGAATTCCTGCCATTGCTCGAAAAACTAGCGCAAACTGGCAAGAAAGATCTCGTACTCATTGCCGAAGATGTAGAAGGTGAAGCCCTCGGTACGTTAGTACTGAACCGTCTGAAAGGTGTATTTAACACTGTAGCAATCAAGGCGCCAAGCTTTGGCGACCAGCGCAAAGCCATTTTGGAAGACATTGCTGTACTAACTGGTGCGCAAGTCATTACTGGCGACCGTGGCATGACATTTGAGAACGTAGAGCTCGATGTTGTCGGTACTGCTCGCCGAGTTATCGTTAGTAAAGACGAAACTACGATTATTGAAGGTGGTGGTAAAGCGAGTGATATTGAATCTCGCCTGACGCAAATTGCCAGCCAAGCTGATGCAGCCAAGGGCGCTTACGATAAAGGTAACCTAGAGAAGCGCCGCGCAGCTCTCAGTGGCAAAGTTGCAGTCATCAAGGTTGGTGGTGCAACCGAAACCGAAATTGAAGAGAAGAAATTCCGCGTGGATGACGCTGTTGCAGCTGTTAAGGCCGCCCTCGACGAAGGCATTGTGCCTGGTGGTGGTGTTACGCTCATTAACTTGATTAGTACCATCAAGATGGATACAAAGGATGACCCAACAGTCACGGCCGGTAAGCAGATTTTGGCTCGTTCTCTCGAGAAGCCATTCCGTATTCTGCTGTCGAATGCAGGACTCAACGCCGATGAATGGTTGCCACAAGTTCGCTCCGGTAAGAGTGGTTACGGAGTTAACGTCGTCGATCCAAGCGCAGGTCTTGTAGACCTCGCAGCAAACGGCGTTATTGACCCAGCGCGCGTTACTAAAGAAGCTTTGCAGAATTCAGTATCTATCGCCGGAACTGCCATAACTATGGGTGCGCTCGTCGTTGAGATTCCAAAAGAGGAATCTGCTGGCGGCGGTGGCGCTCCTGGTATGGGTGGTATGGGCGCAATGATGTAAAAGGGTAATAAGACACCCTTGCAGGGTTTCTCATCGCTCTCTTCGTTCGCTGCTCTTCCCGCATAGTAGAAAAATAGAGTTAGGATTTATTCCTAACTCTATTTTGATTTGATGATTAACTAGGCTTCGTGGTGCTGGGTAGTGAAGTAGTTTATCTCATTTACGATGTCGAGGAGGGCTTGGGCGCGGGCTTTTTCGTCTTCGATTTGATTGGCTGCTTCATAGGCTTGCTTAACAAGGGTCTGATCGTCGCTTGCCTGGATCATCATCATGGTCGTGCGGAACTTGTCTTCAGGTGATTGCTCGAGGTGGCCAACTAATGGTGAAAGCTGCTGCAAAGCCTTTTGCTTTATGTCGATTAAATCATTTGCGGCATAACTTGCTTCATCGGGCTGGTCGCTGCTATAGGATGGCTTCGGCACAGCTGGAGCAACAGCTGCGGCTTTATCGGCATCGAGAGGAGTTCCTGGGTGCTGCCAATCTGTGGGTGCCACAGGAGATGGCGGAGCTATAGGAGCAACAGGCGCTTGAGGGGCCGTGTCGTTTTGCGGCTGATCCGCTGGCACATCTGTTGCAGGAGCGTCTCCGAGGACTCCAGCGATTGTTTGCTCTGGAATTTGATGGTTTTCGTCTTGGTTATTTTGCTGCCCGAACATGCGTGCCCCCCTGAGAATGTGTTTGATCTATATGTAAAGATTGTAGCATAAGCGGTGTGCGGTTGCTGTATATTAGTAACAGATGTTAGACGACCTAAAGTTTATTCATGAGCGGGATGCCCACGACGCGCTCGGCAGTGCCGAACGGCACTGGGGTGTTGATGTCTGGTCATCAGTGGTGCCGACGGCTCGAAACCAAGCAAAACAGATAGCTTTGGAGGTGATTGGCAAAACGCCGATCATATATAGTAGTGAATTTTTGGCGCCAGCAGCCGAGCATTGGAAGCGCGGCTTTAATTTACACGCCAAGCACTTGGCCTGGACGGGGCAATTTCCTGAATTCCTAGAAACTGAATTAACCGGTTGGAGTAAGCAGCCAGTTCATAAGCCATTTGCAGTCATTGAGCTGCGAAGTGAGCTCGATTACCCTGAAACCCAAGCAGCTTACGACCTTGCCGAAAGAGCATTAAGCGGCAAGCGCCCGGCACCTAATAAAGTTTACGTCCAGGGCGACAATGAGCCAGCGCAAATACTGTGGGCCTCCGCTTTAGGAGATTTTGTGACGATTTATACGGCGCTCCTGAACGGCGTTAACCCAACGTCGCGTCCGTTTGCTGATAAAATACACCAATTAAGGGAGCAGCAATGAGCGATTCGCAACCACCAGTATTTGATATTACGAACTTCACTACAAATTCATACGTTAAGCGCGTAGAAAAACCGTGGGGCTACGAATTGCATTGGGTTCCAGAAAATGCGCCTTATATGGGGAAGATAATGCATATGAATGCTGGTTCACGAATGAGTCTACAGGTACATGACGAAAAGCAAGAAACTTATTTAGTAATAGCTGGCGAAGCTGCTGTAATCTGGGAAAACGAAAAAGGTGAGCTTATTGAAACAAAGCTTGAGCCGGGAAAAGGTTATAGCACTAAGGTAGGGCAGCGGCACAGGCTGAAGGGTATTACTGACTGCGATATAGTTGAGGCTTCTACTCCTGAGCTCGGAACGACATGGCGGCTTGATGACGATTATGCCCGTCCGCATGAAACGCCCGAACAACGCAATCTCGAACGTCAATAGCAGTTTTAGGTCGTTAAGTCCTATGAGTGCTGCACGTAAAAACTGTTTGACCTCTGATATACTGTGGGCATGAAACCTAGTATTGAAGCAGCTGTTGCTGAGGCTGTGAGCGCCCTCTACGACACTGAAGTGTCGGTATTTTTGACGCGTCCGGAAGAGCAATTCGGCGATTACGCGACGAATGTTGCGCTGCAGCTGGCTAAGCCACTGGGCAAAAATCCTCGCGAAGTAGCCGATGAAATAGCTGATCGTCTTCAGGAGAGTCTGTCAGATCAAATCAAAACTATAGCGGTCGCAGGACCGGGCTTCTTGAATATTACTCTGACCGACACCGCTCTTACTACAGCGCTTTCGTCGCAGCCTGAGCAGCCGCTAAGCGGTAAAACTGTATTAGCCGAATACTCTGACCCTAATCCGTTTAAGCCACTTCATGCAGGACATTTATATACGACGCTGGTAGGTGATACGATTGCGCGATTAATGGAAACCGCAGGTGCTAACGTTACGCGTATCAGCTACGGGGGTGATGTAGGATTACATGTCGGTAAGGCCATGTGGTCTATCAATAAGTTTACCCAAGATGAGCCAGCGGTTCTTGAGACTGTTCCGGTTGGTGAGCGACCTACTTGGCTCGGTGAACGCTACGTAGAGGGCAACAACGCCTATGAAGATGACGAGACGTCGAAGGCGGAAATTATTGCGGTTAACAAAAAAGTGTACGAGCTGCACAATACGAACGATCACGAGACGCCTTTTGCGCAAATTTACTGGACCTGCCGCACGTGGAGCTATGAATATTTCGATCAACTCTATGCGGAATTGCAGGTTCACCCGTTCGATCGCACAATTCCTGAGAGCGAAATTGCGCCGCTTGGGCTAGAAACGGTCAAAGCCCAGCAAGCCAACGGCATTTACGAAGAAAGTGAAGGGGCAATCGTTTTCAAGGGCGAAGATTACGGCTTACATACCCGAGTTTTCATCAATTCACAGGGGTTGCCGACGTATGAGACGAAAGATGTTGGACTGATACTGACGAAGTGGCAGGATTATAATTTTGACCGCTCTATAGTCATCACGGCAAGTGAACAAGCCCAGTATATGGCCGTAATGCTCAAAAGTGTTGAGCAATTCGAGCCCGAGCCGGCGCTGCGCACAACGCACTTGACGCATGGTATGGTCAAGCTGCAGGGCGGAGCAAAAATGAGCTCACGAAAGGGCAATATTGTATCAGCACTTGATATACTCAGTGCCGCAGCGGCTGCAAACCTGGAGCAAACCGGTAAAGAGAGCCCAGAAACAGTACTTGGGGCAGTAAAGTACGCCTTCCTTAAAAATCGACTCGGTGGCGATATTGTGTACGATCCTCTCGAGTCGGTAAGTCTAGAAGGCAACAGCGGCCCGTATCTGCAGTATGCTCATGCCCGAGCTCGCTCAATATTACGAAAGCGTGATAGCGCTACCGTTCCTATCGAAAACGCCGATTTTACTGAAGGGGAGCGAACTTTGGTGCGCAAAATCACCGAATATAGCGAAACCGTCGATAAAGCAATTTCTGAACTGTTGCCACACTATATTTGTACCTACTTATATGAGCTGGCACAGACATTCAACCGTTTTTACGAGCACAACCGCGTGATAGATGACGAACGAGAGGTTTTACGGTTAGCGCTTGTTGAAACGTATGCGGATACTCTCAAAAACGGCCTGGTAGTACTAGGCATTCACGCCCCCGAAGAAATGTAATAGGAGCCATCATGCAACAACGCAAAACCCGGAAACGAAAAGTTCATACCGAAAGCGCGCAAGTTTTGACCGCCGGTTCAATTGTGCGAATAGAGCAGCCCAAGAGTGATCGACAGCCAAAGCCCAATGTAGCCGTTGTTGTTGCACAAGAGATCAACCCGGTTACTGGTTTTGTTGGGTTTTTACGAGAGCACTCAGTAGTTGGGTTAGCGGTCGGTTTTGCAATTGCCACTCAGGCTCAAGCGCTGGTTAAGCAATTGATCACCAGTTTTATTGATCCGCTCTACGCACTACTGTTTAGCGGCGAAAAATTGAGCACAAAATCATCGACATTGCATTTTCATGGTCGTGAACAAGCGTTTGGTTGGGGCGCATTTATGTACACACTGTTGGATTTCTTGTTTGTGCTGCTGGCAATTTATCTTATAGTTAAGTTTTTCAAGCTCGACCGCTTAGCAAAAGCAAAGGACGAGAAAAAGGACAAGTAGGAGACTCATGACAGTACAATTAACAGATGACGAATGGCGAAAAAAGCTAAGCCCCGAGCAGTACAATGTGCTCCGCGAAAAGGGGACTGAAGCGCCGTTTACCGGACACTTGCTGAACGAGAAGGGCACCGGCGATTTTGTGTGTGCCGCCTGCGGTAACGTTGTGTTCAAGAGTGATACAAAATATGAATCCACAACACCTGGTTTAATTGGTTGGCCAGCTTTTTCGGATGTAGCTAGGAGTGATGCTGTGAGTTTGGTCTCAGATTCGAGCTTTGGCATGGAGCGTACGGAAGTTAACTGTAACAATTGTGGTGGTCACCTAGGACATTTTTTTGACGACCCCAGTTCGCCAAATGGCAAACACTACTGTATTAACTCAGCATCGCTCGATTTCAAAGACAAGTCCAAGGAGTAGCACTGGCTAATCGCAGCTAGAAAGAAAGTGTTTTTCGCCCCATTGGGCCATTTGTTTGAGAACTGGTTCGAGGTCTTGGCCTTTTGGCGTGAGCGTATATTCAGTACGGGGAGGAACTTGGTTAAATGATTGCTTGGTGATAATGCCGTAAGCCTCGAGGTCGTCTAGTCGCTGGGAAAGGGTTCGAGGGTTGATTGTACCGACGGAACGCTCGAGTTCACAGAAGCGTTTTGGACCAGTAAATAGGTCACGCAAAATGAGCGCAGTCCACTTATTACCGATAATTTGCATTGCCCCGGCTATGCAGCCGACTTTTGGTTCAATTGGTGGTTTAACAGATGTAGTTTTCATGCTTTACAAAGTATAGTATTGGGCTTATACTGATTATTACTATACAAAGTATATCATAGCTAACAAAAGGAGAATATATGAAATTAGCCGTAATCACTGGTGCGACCCGTCTTGGCCGCCAAACCCCTCGCCAATCACAATGGATTGTTAACGCCGCTGCAGAAATAGAGGGCATAGATGTAGAGCATGTCGACCTCAAAGATTATCCGATGCCATTTTTCAATGAGCCAATAAGCCCACGCTACAATCCAAGTCGAGAAATCGACCCTACAGTAACCAAATGGCTCGAAAAGATCAACGAATTTGATGCGTACGTATTTGTTACTCCAGAGTATAACCACTCGATACCAGGCGTGCTCAAAAACGCCTTCGATTATATGACATCAGAGCTTAAGCGTAAGCCGGCAGCAGTGGCCACGCACGGTACGATTGGTGGACCACGCGCGGCAATGCATCTGAAAGATATTTTGTCTGAAAGCCAAGCAATAGTCATCCCGAAAGCTAGTGCCGTTGCGGGAATGAGTAAGATCATAAGCGAAGATGGTGAACTCGATGCTGAAATAAGTAAAAATCCTTACGGTCCTCAGCGTCAATTGGATGCTATGCTAACAGAGCTGAAGTGGTACAGTGATGTACTGGCTCCAGCACGCGCTACAGCTTATGCTGTTAACGTTTGAGAGACGTTATGTGTAACTCCGATCTTCAATGATCGGAGTTTTGCGTTATTTGTTGAATGGTATACTAACAGTAATGATTGATAAAAAAGCCAGCCCGACGAAACTTTTGTGGGTTGATTTGGAAATGACTGGGCTTGATCCGGTTAATGACGTGATTATAGAGGTCGCTGCGGAAGTAACCGACTTCAATTTCAAGACATTGGCGAGTTATGAGGCTATTGTGCAACAACCGAAAGAGCTGGTGATTGATCGCATGCGTAAAAACAGTTGGTGGGCCGATTACCCTGAAAACCGCGATGAATTTGTGAATAAAATGGACACTGCTAAGCCCGCCCAAGAAGTGGAGCAAGATTTGATTGCGCTGCTGCAGGAGCAGTTTGGCACCGAGCCCGCCGTATTGGCAGGGAACAGCATTCATAACGACCGCAACTTCATTAAGCAGTGGTGGCCGCAGTTCGACATGAAGCTGCATTACCGTATGCTCGATGTCAGCGCCTGGAAGGTCTTTATGCAGGCTAAGTACGATGTACAGTTTGAGAAAAAAGATGTGCACCGCGCCTTTGACGACATTCAGGCCTCGATTGCAGAATTGCAGCACTACCTCGAATTTTTTAAACAGCAGCCATAAGAAATGGACCACAAAACTGTCGAAGAATACATTTTGAGCATGCCAAATTCGTGGCTAGATCATCCGTTTGGCGAGAGCGTGGCCGTGTACAAAACAGGGCCAAAAGATGATGCACATATGTTTGCGCTTATTACTGAAGGTAAGGATCCAGTTCAACTGAGTGTCAAATGCGCACCGGAATTAGCAATAGTTCTCCGTGAAACCTACGATGAGGTTATGCCTGGATACCACTTAAACAAAAAGCACTGGAACACGATAGTTTTAGCGGGCCAAACCCCGTGGGATGAAGTGCAGGGCTTTATTCGCCATAGTTATCACTTAGTTGCCGGTACTCACTAACATTAATTCTTGAGCTGGGTGATGAGTAGTTCGGCTTCTTTGTAGTCTTTTTCGAGCAGTGCACGACCTCTTTCGCCAGGAGTTTTGGCGTAGGCTTGCTTAAGATCTGCTTGATAGGTGTTTAGGGACGACTCCAAAACTTCTGCAAAGACTTTGTCATAATTGCTTGCAACTGTTGCGTCGGCAAGCAGTTTATCGGTAGCCGGGTTAATTTTGAGAGTAAGTTGCTTTGGGTTGTATTTGATTTTATTCGTTTTCATATAGCCGCCGAGTTCTGAGCGGCTACTCGTGATGCTCAGTTCAGTTGTGATGGCTGCATTCGTATTGGTCGTGGACAAAGTTTTTTCTTCTTGAGCAGCGGTACTCAAATGAATGAGTTGTTGCTGATCTTGCAGCACGCCAAGCAGTAGGGGACCGTTAGAGCTACCTGCGAGTATGCTTTTGCCGACTGAAAACAGAATAACGAGTATGACGAGTCCGGCCAAAACTATGGCAATGCGAATAAGGGGTGAACCCGAAACGCTAGTGCCTTTTTTTTGTGGAGCTGCGGCCATGAACTCATAACCGGGGGGTAGTGAGCCCGGAGTAGGGTTCGGATTATACGAATTCTGAGGTTGCATAGTCCCATTAAACCATAAGCGCAAGGCTTAACAGAAGTGGACTATTGCGGAATTGCGAGTGCTAACAGCGTGAGGACAACACCAATTCCTGCCGCCTGCATATTTATTGTGCGAGCTCGTTGCTTGTCTTTGGCTTTTGCTGCCGCGTCTGCAACGTCAACTGCTTTGGAGCTACCTTCGTTGGCATTATGTTGCCCTGCGGCACCATAGCCAACGCAAAACTTATTTTTGGCCTGTAAAAAACAGTCAGCCAGCAAAAAACCTGGCAGGAATAGGCTCAGGCGAATCCAACGATTAAGGCCTAAGGCTACAAAAGCAATCAGCATAGCTATGAAAACCGCTGTAATTACATAGCCCGATCGCTGGCGATAGGCTATTTCTGCTCGATTAATATTGCAGACGCCTGGGATATAGGCGTCAGTGGTGGGAGTAGTGTTTTGAGTCATATATACAGCATACAACAAGTTAAGCTACTTAACTATACCTACGTGTTTCGAACTGCTTGTGGTCGCCGCGTAACTGTAGCGTACAATAGGGGTACATGGATGCGGTCGAAGAGGTAAAGACGCGGCTGAGTATAGAGGACGTCGTTTCGGAATACGTTCAGCTTAAGCGCGCCGGTCGTAACTGGAAAGGGCTCAGTCCTTTTAGCCCCGAAAAGACGCCGAGTTTTGTAGTGAGCCCCGAAAAACAGATATGGAAAGATTTTAGCTCAGGCAAGGGCGGCAGTATGTTCGACTTTGTTATGGAAGTCGAGGGGCTCGATTTTAAGGGTGCGTTGGAGCTGCTGGCTCGAAAGGCAGGAGTCGATCTGGAGCAGTACCGCTCGTCGACTAATAAAAGTGGCCCTGACAAAAATAGGTTGTATGCCGCGCTCGATTTAGCCGCCAAATTTTACCAAGTGCAGTTTTCTCAGAACAAAATGGCGCTCGAATATGTGTTCAAGAAGCGTGAATACACCAAAGAAACCGCGCTTGAGTGGCGCATTGGCTATTCGCCGAACAATGGTAGTGCACTCGTCGATTACGCGAAAGCCAAAGGCTTTACCGAGGAAGAATTAAAGCTCGCTGGCCTAACTTCGAAGCACTACCGTGGTGGCATTCAGGATATGTTCCGTGGTCGGTTAATGATCCCTTTGCAGGACCCACAGGGGCAAGTAATTGGTTTTACGGCGCGGTTGTTAACGGATGACCCGCAGGCGCCAAAGTATATTAATACGCCGCAAACACCGCTGTACGATAAGAGCCGACACGTCTATGGACTGCATTTGGCTAAAGAATCTATTCGGCGTGAGAAATATGTCGTTCTAGTGGAAGGTAATCTTGATGTTATTGCTAGCCATCAGGTTGGCGTTCGGCAGGTAGTTGCCACGGCAGGTACGGCGCTTACCGAACCGCATTTAAAAGCGCTCAGCCGGTTCACCGGGGATATTCGCCTTAGTTTTGACGCCGATAAAGCGGGTGTCGCTGCTACTGAACGGGCAATTCCCATTGCTTCGCGCACCAAAGTTTCACTGAGCATTATTGATATACCCAGCGGTAAAGACCCCGATGAGCTCATCAAGCAGGACCCAGCATTGTGGACCAAGGCGATCGGCTCACAACAGTACGCTCTCGATTGGCTGATGGCGCGCTACAAAAAATTGCTCGACCTTGGTTCGGCGCAGGGCAAGCGCGAATATAGCGACGTTTTACTGCCAGTGGTTCGGGCATTGAGCGACGACGTGGAACGCGACCACTACATGAACAAAATTGCGGAATCAATTACTGTCAGCCGCGAAGCCCTCGAGCAAAAGTTCAATAAAACTACTTCAGAGGCACCGCAAACTCGTCGCCGACAGATTAAAACTACGCCCCTGCAGCAAGACCGTATTACGCTCGAGCTACAGCGCATGCAGGACAATTTTCTCTGTTTAGTGCTTATGCGCGTGACGTTACGAGAGTTTATGCAATTACTCGAGCCCGAAATGTTATTCACTGAGCACGGCAAGGCGCTGTTGCACTTCCTTAAGCAAAATCCGGAATTTACCGGTCGACAGGGCGGAGAAGTTGGGCAGGAACTGTCAAAATATGTTACAATAGAATCATTACTCTATGAGGAACTCTATCAGGGCCTCGAGCTAAACGAACTTCATTATGAAGCAGCTCGATTGCAGGCACGCTTGATAGAACATTACGTTAAAACCGAAAACCGAAAATTGTCAGAACAACTAGAAACAGCCGACCGGGCAACTCAGCAAAAGTTGCTTGCTCAATCTGTTACTTACAACCAATTACTCAATAAAGTTAAAGGAGCAATGCGTGGCCAAAGCTAAACCTACGAAACCCTTAAAAGAAATCCTCACACCGGAGCAAAAGCGCTCCGATTTAATTGAAAAAGCGAAAAAAAACGGTACTATCGACCAGCGCGAAATCTTCGCTATTTTGCCCGAAACTCCAGCCAATGCTGAAGCCCTCGACGCTCTTTATACCGAACTTGCTGATAGCAGCATCGAAATAACTACTAACGAGCCCGACGCTACTAAATTTACCGATGAGTGGGCTGCCGAAGAAGCAGAAGTTGAAGAAGAAGTTGCCAGTGGCACCGCCACCGTCTACCTCGATGATGATGTCGCCGATGACTCCGTTCGCTTATACCTTCGTGAAATCGGTAAAATCCCACTGCTAAAAGCTGATGAAGAACTCGCGCTCGCCCAGCGAGTAGTTGCAGGTGAAAAAGATGCAAAAGACCAAATGGCCGAAGCAAATATGCGCCTCGTTGTATCTATTGCTAAGCGCTACGTTGGTCGTGGCCTCGACTTGCTCGATCTTATCCAAGAAGGCAACACCGGCTTACTACGCGCAGTAGAAAAGTTCGATCCAGACAAAGGCTTTAAGTTCTCAACCTACGCCACGTGGTGGATCCGCCAGGCTATAACCCGTGCTATTGCCGACCAGGCCCGAACTATTCGTATTCCCGTGCACATGGTTGAAACTATCAACAAGCTCCTCCGTACCCAGCGCCGCTTAACGCAAGAGCTGAACCGCGAACCTTCCAACGAAGAAATCGCTAAGGAAATGGAAATTGATGTCGATAAAGTCGAACACATCATGAAAATCAAGCAGGATATTTCCTCGCTCGATGCCTCAATTCGTGATGACGAAGAAGATTCCGTTTTGGCTGACTTCATCGAAGACGAAGACACTGTTTCCCCTGAAGAATCAGCAACTGGCCAGCTCTTGAAAGAGCAGGTTAAGGACATGCTGGGAGCTCTAACAGAGCGCGAACAAAAGATTCTCAAGCTCCGTTTTGGTCTAGAAGACGGCAAGAGCCACACCCTAGAAGAAGTCGGCCAAGAATTTAGTGTTACCCGTGAACGCATTCGCCAAATTGAAGCCAAAGCTTTGGCAAAACTACGCAAGCACCGCGATGCCAAAAAGCTCCACGACTACATCAAATAGGAGCGAGCATTTTGTATTAATAGCC
>JARXKL010000021.1 GCA_030272735.1 Patescibacteria group bacterium
ACTGGTTTTGCCATGATCGACATGTCCCATAACGGCCACTACTGGTGGGCGTGCCCCTGCAGTTGCGCTAGCCACAGGCTTTTCGCGGACTGCTACAACCGGCGCTTCGGCTGAACGACGCGTAATTGTCAGGCCGAGGCCTAGTTCTTCAACAATAATTTGAGCGGTATCGAAGTCGATACGCTCGTTAACGGTCGCCATGACGCCGTTTTTCATAAGTTCACCAATGAGGCGTGAAACTGGAATCGATAGCCGCTCGGCCAGGGTTCCAACCGTAATCATGTCTTCGATTTCAATTGTCGTTGTCTGTACTGTATCTGTTGATTCTGCCATGATTTCGATCCTTCCTGGCCTTGCGGCCGATTCTTAAACGCGCATATTATTCGCTAGTTTTGCTTGGCTTCTCAGCTTTGGCTTTTTTCGGTTCAGCTTTTGTTTCAGTTTTTGCTTCAGCTTTCGCGTCTTTCAGGCTCAGTGCGATTTTGCGGTTTTCAGTATCTATATCGAGTACCTTGAACTGCTTCTTTTCGTTGAGCTTAAAGAGCTGCTCTGGGTCGACGGCTTCGTCGTCGCTCATTTCACTGACGTGAACGAGGGCTTCAACAGATGGGCTGATCTGTACAAAGGCGCCAAATGGCGTAATGCGTGTAACTTTGCCTTCTACAACGTCACCAGACTTGAAAGCTTTGACCTGCTCAAGCCAAGGGTCTTCAGTCATCTGCTTGATGCTGAGGCTGAGGCGATCTTTGTCGATAGCGATGATCTTCGCCTTGAGGGTTTCGCCAACCTTGACGTAGTTACGTGGGTTGTCGACACGCTCCCAAGAGATTTCGCTAATATGCACGAGGCCTTCGATGCCATCGACATTTACGAATGCACCGAAGTCGATAACTCCAGTAACAACGCCTTCAACGACATCACCAACTTTGAGTTCGGAGAAGCGTGACTGCATGTCGTCCTTAACGGCTTCTTTTTCAGAGAAAATCAGCTTGTTATCTTTGCGGCTAACATCTAAAACGCGAACACGTAGAGGCTGATTAGTAAGCGCATGGAGCTTCTGCAATATTTCATCTTTATCAGCACCACTAACGCGTGGGTAGTGCCCTGCTGCCAGTTGTGAAACAGGTAGGAATCCGCGGATACCTTCTAGTTCGACAAGTAAACCACCACGGTTTGCGTCGTATGGAGTGACTTCAACGATGTCGTTGGCGTCAAATACGCGCTGGAGTTCATCCCAACCGCGATCTTTAACGGCACGCTTCATGCTCAAAAGTGCGTGGCCTTCGTCCAGCTCAGGGTCAATCACGCTGACGGTGACGCTCTGGCCTTCTTCGAGATTGGTGCCATGACCGATTTCGCGGCGCATAACAACTCCGACGCCTCGGGCGCCAAGATCGATCCAAACCTCATTTTTCTTTATGGCGGTAACTTGGCCTTCGATGACCTCGCCTGTTTTCAGTCCATCGATGTCGCTGCCAGCAAGCAGCTCATCCATTGTAAATAATTTTGACATTTCTTAGGTGTCTCCTTCGGGGTGTATTTCTTCAACAGCAAATAACGGTTTTGGTGACTAAACTTCCGCTTTTCACTTAACTCCAGTTAGTTTGCTGATGTAAGATTAGCTCTATTGTATCTGATAAACCCCTTCACGTAAAGAGTTGGAGGGCTTCCCATTTCATTATGTCTTTTGAGGTGATTCCAAATCGTGTACACGATGTGTATCAGGGTGATACACGGTGTGTGTTAATTTCAGAATCTTCTGAAAACTAAGGTACAAAAAAGTCAGCGATTTTCCGAAAGTTTGCAGAAGAGTCTGCTAGAATTGGAGCATGTACGTGGGGATTGATATAGGCGGAACAAAAACACTGGCTACAGTCCTTACTAATGACGGCGAAATTGTTGAGCAAACTAAGTTCCCTACCCCCAAAAAATACGATCATTTCCTCCTCGAGCTCCGCAACGCGCTCGTGCACTTCAAGCATAACGACTTCAAGGCCGGCGGTGTAGGCATGCCGGTGACAGACTTCGACCGCAAGCACGGCCGCGGCATCAGTTACGGCAATTTACCCTGGAAAAACGTGCCGATTCAGCACGATATTGAGCGCATTGTGAAATGCCCAATCATAGTCGATAACGATGCAAAACTGGCTGCTTTATCAGAGGCTATGCTTCTCAAACAAGAGTTTAGCAAAGTGCTCTATGTCACCGTGAGTACGGGCATTGGCTATGGCTTTGTTGACGATGGTATCATCGATGAAAACATCGGTGACGGCGGCGGTCGGACCATTATGCTGGAGCACAAAGGCAAGCTTACTCCGTGGGAAGATTTTGCGAGCGGCCGAGCAATTGTGGCGCGCTATCACAAACGTGCCATGGACATCACTGAACACGATACTTGGAAAGCAATTTGCCGCGACCTAGCCAAGGGGATGATTCAACTGGTGGCTATTACCCAACCTGAGGTTATCGTGATTGGCGGCAGCGTCGGAACTTATTTTGACCGTTTTGGAGCGCTTTTAGCTGCCGAATTAAAGCTATATCATGTGCCATTACTAGACATGCCAGAACTGCGTGGCGCTGCCCGGGCTGAGCAAGCCGTTGTCTACGGTGCTTACGATTTAGCAAAAAGAACTTATGGTCATGCAAACGTTGCTTAAAACTCTTATAACCACTTACCCAGAGCTTAACTACACCGCTGGCGAGCAGTTTTGTTGGTCACCAGAAACCAAAGAAATTTTTTATAACGCTAGCGCCACCGGTCAAAAAGCCGCGTGGTCATTGCTCCACGAAACCGGTCATGCCCTACTTCAGCACACCACCTATAAAGCCGACTTCGAGCTTTTAAAACTCGAAATAGCCGCTTGGGATACCGCCCGCGACATCGCCACAAAACACTCATTCGAGATTGATGAAGACCACATAGAAGATTGCCTCGACACCTACCGCGACTGGCTCTACAAGCGTAGTATCTGCCCGAAATGCTCAACAAAATGTCTGCAGCAAGACGATTACAAACACTACCATTGCTTCAACTGCCACACAGTTTGGAAAGTCTCGGCCAACCGCTTTTGCCGCGCTTACCGTAGCACCAAAAACGTCACCGTCCGCCAACCCATTTTCCGCTTACGCACTAACCTCTAACACCGGTCCGAATGTAAAATGGTTATGATTAGATTGACTGAGGCTTATCGCCCAACAATGCGCTCATTACATCTCGCGCAATCAAGTATTCACTGATAGCGGTAACTCGGTCTTGCCGAAAACCGTCGATTACTTTTTGACTAGGCATAATTGTTGAGCCTTCTGGTAAACTCTCCTGCAGTATGGAGACTACTTCAATATTGATATGAGCATCTAGCGCGTCAGCAACTTTTTGCGCTGCAAAGTCAGTAAATGCCGAGAACAGCTCACTGTTATACGCTCGCACTTTTGTAATCTCAGGGGTCAGACTAGATGTAGATTTTTTCATTATAAGTGTAGGTTTCCATTAATTATGTGTGGGCTGCTAGGCCCTCGCAGGTACCTAGCAGCACAGTTCATTTTTTATTCAGCTTTTTTAGTGCGGCGGCTAATACGGCCACCTTTTGCGCCAGCTTCGCGAGCTAGGTCGCGGTTAGCGAAAAAGCCACCGGTCTTGCCGAGCTTGCCGCCCTTAGCACCGATCTTCGCGTAGAAGTCGCTGCCGTACTTGTTCTTGTTGGTTGCAGCAGCTGCTTTGCCGCCGTTTTTAGTTCCTGCCATGTGAGGTTTCTCCCTTATTATCTGCTCGTTCCACCTCTCGAGAAATAAAAAAGAGGGCTTACCGTTGCCGGTAAAACCCTCTCTTTCATCTCGAAATTACTAGTATCTTATCACGCTATTGCTTGAGTGTCAATAAGCTTGTACTTATTAATTAACTACTGCGACGTGAGATCGATCCACCGATGGATCCGTAGTAACTGGCGCGCTTGCGACCTTCTGATCCAGCGGCAAAACCACCGGTGTTACTCGCCTTTCCGCCCATGCGACCAATGCGGGCATAAAAATCTGCGCCGTGCCGTTTCTTGTTCTTACTTGCAGCCGCGCGGCCACCCTTTGCTGTTCCTGCCATAAATCTACCCTCCTTATATACAAGATGCTTTTGTTCATTGCCAACATCAAATTGGCTCTCTTGTGTAACAACTATGATAGCTAATTGTGTAAGCATGAGCTGTTAAAAATCTCGCTTACGTTAAGTTATTTAAGAATTGGCTTACAACGCAGGTAGCATATAGCCGTATAATGCTACTTATAAGACTCACCTCTGTTAGTGCACAAAAATAGCTGAATGTAGCATTATCCGGCTACTCTTGATTGTACGACGCGTCTATTATCGCGGCTTTGTAGCTGCAGGTGCGGTAGTTGGCGTTGCAGTTGTTGCACTGCTACTCGTGGCTGCGGTGCTGTTATTAAACGTTAACGGCGCTACTAAGATGATTTTGTTAGTGCTTGGGCGATAGAGTATTGCCTCCCCTGCCTTCACATACATTAGTACGCGGTCACCATTCTCGGCTTTTGCGAAGAAATTAGATTGCTGTTTAGCTTTAGCGGCGTCGCTGACGTTAGCGACTGTTGGCGTTTCACCCTGAGGCAAGGACATCAGCTGGCTAACGTTTTTAATGAGCTGATCTGTTTGACGCTGCACTGCGAGCTGTGGGTTGGCGTTAAGTGTAGTCACCTGCGATTGGAGATCCTGCTTATCCTTATGAAGGCCGTAGGCATAGATTCCAAGGCCAATCAGACCTGCAACGAGTAAGAGTTCCAAAATGGTCCGTAAAACCCCTGCGTGACCTGTATGCTCCGGAGTTTTAGCGCTTGCTACTGCTGAGCTTGCAGCACTCAGTGGCACGGCAGCACTCGTCACTGGTTCACTAACAGCTTCCGGAGCGGTACCTTCAGCTGACGCTGGCTCCTTGACGGCTTCTGGCTCGGCGGGCTGCTTGGGCTCGGAAACATCCTCAGTTTGTGGAGCTTGCTCTTCAGCTAAAGATGGCAGTTCTTCTTGAGGTGCTTCAGGTTGTGATTCTTCAGTTGAGTCTACGGTTTCAGAGTTAGCAGCTTCAGAATCAGTAGGGACTTCCTCGGTTGCCTCGTTATCAGTCACAGAAACGGGTACGGACCGCGGAGGCGGCGTGACGTCATCAGTGGCACGGGCGGTCGCCTGTGGTTGCCGTGAGATGTTATTGTTAACCGTTACTGCGTCGAAGTCTTCTTCTTCCGACGGCCATTGCATATCGTTTGCCATAAGTCCGTTATCCCCCCTAGGTATTTTTGCTTATGGTTATTGTATCTATCTACAACAGTAGAGTCAATCGCACCCCTGTTATATCGTGCTATAAAAGCCCAATGAAAAAGCCATCCTTGCGGATGGCTTAGTCAAAATTTGGCACCGTGCTATCTTCCCAGGGGTGGACCCCAAGTATTGTAACCGCTTCGAGGCTTAACTGCTGTGTTCGGCATGGGAACA
>JARXKL010000022.1 GCA_030272735.1 Patescibacteria group bacterium
GGTCCGCTCATGGTGAGTGTATCTGCTATCGCACCAACGGTAGTATTAGCTCCGAGCGTAATGTTACCGCTTAAAGTTGCAGTACTACCGGCCGCAGTCATCACCGATCCATATATTTCATCGTATCCTACAACTCCTCCACAACTACCGGAACCCACAACGAGTTTTGGTGTTGGCGTGCCATAGGTTGGAGCGGGGCTAGAACTGTTACCATTGAGATTAATATTTTCATTTACAACAGTGTTTACAGCTAAGCAATCAGCAATATATAAATCTGAGCTGTCATTGATTGTCGTGCTACCTACATTTGAACCGAGTCCATTTGGGCCGATAGAATATATGGTGCCTCCAGCTGAGGTAAAGTTACCGGTAAATGTGTTTGCGCCGTTAAAATATAGATCGCCGGTGCCATTTTTAGATAGGTCACCGGCGCCTGATAATACACCGTCTAAGCTGAGTGCACCATTTCCAATAACAGAGAAGGTTTGAGGCGCATTGAGAGAAATATTAACGCCAATAATCTCTGACATACCAGAAAGATCACTGATTCCACCCGTAAGACCAATTGAATTGCCGGTTATGTCGTAGTAGCTGTCGCCCGAAACTGCAGTGCCAAAAAATTGTATATTGCCAAAAGATGTCCCCGCTGGGAGGTCGTTATTGAGCGTCATATTCGCAATGCCGTTACCGTAAGGGAAGGACAAAGAGTCGCTACTTACTGGCGCAGCACCGCTACAGCCAGACCAGTTTGTAGCATCGCTGAAATTTGCTGTTCCGGCACCGATCCAGGTACAGGTTTCCGGTGCAATCGCAAATGCTGCGCCCATTGATGTGCTCAACAGAGCTGATAAGCTGATGACAAGTGCGCTACTTGCGCGAAGTATGCGTGTTAATTTCACGATGTTCCTTTTTTTTGATTTTCAAATTTTTGTTTACTCAACCGTATTCAGTTGTAACTATAAGCGTTATATAGGTATTGTCAACTTTATTTGCGCTGCTGCGTCGTGCGTGCCTCCGCTCCGTATTCTGGCAAAACTATGCGGTCGTTGTCCCCGTTTGTTAGTTTGTTAGTTCCCGCTGCTATCCAGCCTTCGTTCTGGGTCCCGACAATTGGAATCTGAAGGCCATCAGCAAAGGCATTGGCAACGCTTACACCTATCCTTAACCCAGTAAAGCTGCCAGGGCCGCTAAACACCACTATTCCTTTAAGGTCAGTCATTTGTAATCCGCTGGTATCGAGCAGAGCAGCAATAGTGTGGTGTATAGTTTCAGCGAGCTGTCGGTGGGCCTCCCATGTGTGGTAGGCTATTTTTTCTGTGCCATCAAATAACCCGAGTTCGGCTTCAGGCTTGTCAGTTCGAATTGTTAGATACATCAGTTTATTTTCCGCCGTTTAGTTGAACACATAGGCATAGGTTTCAGTATACGTGAAGGTCAGCTCTCGGCTATTCTCGCCAGTCGGCGTAATCGCTAGAGTTATTCGGTTTTCGGGCAAAACATCTTCAACTATTTCTGCCCATTCAATGGCAACTACGGCGAGTGGGTCATTTACAACTTCTGCAAGTTCTTCGCGCAGTACGCCGGGGTCTTGCAATCGGTAAAAATCAAAATGGTGGAGCGTGAGTTTTCCAGCCGAATATTGATTACTCACCGTGAATGTTGGGCTATGGACTTGCTCGGCACTGCCCATGCCTTTGGCTAGCCCTTTTACAAAGGCTGTTTTACCGCCACCAAGGTCGCTCACGAGCACCAAAACTTCGTCGCCCTTGAACTTACGGCCCAGCGTGGCGGCGATGTGCAAGGTATCTTCGAGCGAAGTAGAGTTTATTTGCCAAATCTGCGCGGTACTCATATGCCCCATATAGTACCGCGGCCCCAACCACTACAGCAAGCGCCTGAGTATGCACTGGGCTTTTTGCTGGCGATTGTGCGTACGGTTGATGACTAGGCGCGGCAGCTATAAGTTTTTTCTTACTGTCTTTTGCTGCCGGAGCTTTCGTTCCCTTAACAGCTCTGCCGACGTTATGAAGCTTGGACTTAGCTGAGCCTTTCTTATTTATGGGCGGCAACTGTATAACGTTGGCTTTATTGGGCGTAACTTGCGTAGAGAAAACCCACTTGCCATTAGCTAACGACCACGATAATCCGTCTTTTGCTGATTTATAAGTTTCAGATGATGATAGTTCATTGCCAAATGGGTCAAACAGGGAAGCCACGCTCCCGGAATTACTCAGCGATAGATTAGTCGATTCTGAATAAAAAGCGGTGAAACTTTGTGATGGCAATAGCGAGCCAGCTGAAAATACGTATTTTTTGGTATTCGATAGGCCCGTCTCCAGTGAGAATCCGGTTAAGTCAAAAGGACGACTATTCGGATTATAGAGTTCTATAAATTCGTCAGTAGCATCGGTGCCCGTGCCCGCTGGATTTGGCAGCAACTCGGTAATACGCGGCGACATGAGCCCGATATCTCCCGTAGGCAGTATGGGGCCAGTTCCACTGCTCTCCTGTTCTACAACTGCTGCCAATACTGTTGCCAGGGGTTCAGTAGCGGGCAATAACTGATTCATTCCATTGGGCACACTGGTTGATGACGAACCCGCCGCAGCCGAAAAGGTTATTAATTTGCACGGACTTGCAGGGTCTGGCTGAACTTGTATCCAGCTTCCGCCTCCTGGTGTACTGATAAGGGGATTGTGCGTGGCATCAAGTGGCTGACGTTGCAAGAATGCGTTCGTGCTGCTCGGAAGCATTTGCGCCCCGGAGGCCGACGCTTTAGCCCAGCCAACAAAATCTTGCATCATCGGCGCAACTGCACCGCCCGGCACAATTTGCGAGGTACTCAGCAACTGGATAAAACCTGCTGTCGATGAAAACCCGAGCGATTGAGAATTGATGGTGAGCTGATAGCACAATAACTGCGAACTATCATTTAGTTGATAATAACTATGCGGCGGCAGCATGCCTTGCAAAGTGATCAGCCGACTACTGGTCGCTTTGCTCAGGTCATAGCTATTGAAGTACTCTAGCTGATATTTACTCATGTCCAGCGCATAAGCAGTTGTGTTGTGCAGGGTCACGAACTGTCCGTTGCTGCTGGTAATTTTAAGTTGGCTTATTACGAGGGAGGGTGCATCAGCCGTATCAGCACGAGCAGTGGCTACAAAGTCTGCGCCAAGCAAGCCCACACATGCCAGACTGGTGGTTGCAAACTGCAGTAATCTTTGTATCCGCCGCATAGTACCCAGGATTGTAGACAGCCATGTTCACGGGTCAAAGCATAAGCAGGGACTTTGTGCATCAATTATTAAATAACTTAATATTTGACTATAACGTGCGCAAATATACTTAAACTTTGCAGGCAAAAATAATGTTAAGGCGTATACTAATTTCATGCTTCAGCTCAGTTCCCGGCTTATAAATAAAGATGTCCTATCGCTGCGGACAGGCTCACCTATCGCCACAGTTATTGCTCCAATCTTCAACCCAAATAATCTGAAAATTGAGGGTTTTTACTGCCAAGATCGCTTTGATAAAACGGAACTCGTCCTGTTGTATCAAGACATCCGCGATATGATGCCCCGTGGCTACGTTGTCGATGACCATGACGTGTTAGTTGACCCGGCTGAGCTCGTTCGGCTTAAAGATGTGCTAGAACTCAATTACGATTTAATAGGCAAGCCTATCGAAACTATAAGTAAACAAAAAGTTGGTAAGGTCAGCGATTATGCCACCGAAATGGAAACTATGTACGTCCAAAAAATCTATGCCTCTCAATCTATCCTCAAGAGCTTTACCGGCGGTTCACTCAGCATCGACCGCTCACAAATTAATGAAATAACGCCAAACCGTATCATTATCAACGAGTTAATAAAAAGCGCTCCTGTTGGAGCCGCGGCTCCAATCGCCTAATAAGCTTAGTAATCGGTGTCGTCTTGCTGTAGGGCAGCTTTGATATCGCCGTAGTTGAATCCTTGGCCGGCTAAATATTGCATAAGCTTCGTGTTATCGGCATATTTGCTTTGGCGGCGCTTGCGGACAATTAGTTCTTGCAGGGCAATTTGCTCTACTTCTGGTTCACTACCTAAGGCTTCTTGAATAATCTCTTCTGAGACGCGTTTTTTCTTGAGTTCCATCATCATTTTGCGACGTGAGGTAGGGCGGAGGAGTCGCCGATCCCTTACGAAAGACTCTGCGTACTTGAGGTCATTAATTAAATCCATAATACTTAACTTGTTAAGTGTTTGATCTATCAGGGGAGGGGGAGTCTTTTTACGTTCCATATAGAAACGTATTTCCCACTCTGAGCGCGGCCGTAGTGCTACATAATTCAGTACGCGACCATAAACTTTATCATCATCAGAAAGCTCTTTGTACGCCCTCAATTGCTGCTCTGTCAGCTCCTGGCCATTAACCACCTTGCTCTCTAGTAATGCTGTATCACTCAAGGAAAACGAGTACTTGTCGTCGACAAAAATAGAATAACGGCCAGCACGTTTTACTTGTGCTTTAATGGCCGTTATTTTCAT
>JARXKL010000012.1:0-1689 GCA_030272735.1 Patescibacteria group bacterium
CCAGGGTGTTACGTACCAAATCAGCTATAAGGGCGGAGACGGCAATGACATTACTGTGCGTGCTGGCGCAGTGAATGCTGCTACAGCAGCTGCCGCTTCAGCCAAGGTTGCTCCGAAAACTCCAGATACTGGTTTTGCAGTAGTCAGTGGTCACCCTATCGCAAGCTTACTCCTAAGCGTTACAGCAGCTTTCTTACTACTACTTACTGCACGACGATTGCAGCCAGCAAAGAAATAGCCTGTATAGCAATACTAAGGAGCTAGCAATGTCCGAGTGGACGAGAAACAGTGCCGGAACGGCGGATATACAAGGTCGACTACGTAAACGACAGCCAGCTACGCGTTACGATGTAGTCCAGCGCCGTGTCCGTTCAACCATGACCATGGAGATGGTCGTGCCAGTTAGGCCTAGTAGACCGCCTGCTTTTCGCCAAGACATAGTGCCAACTCAGCCAGCAAAGCCCGTGTCGCCCGTAATTTCTCAGCAGCAGCCAGTAGCCGTTGTGACCCCGAGTCAGTACGTACTGCTACCGAGCGCTCAGTTCTCTGAAGCTGTACCAAATTTCCGCCATCATAACGTTGCCAGAAAAAAGCCGTCGAAGTGGTCACGTTTGAGCTTTCGGAAATATTCTCTTCCCCAGCTTGCATTAGCCAGCCTGGCATTCTGTAGCTTGACCATAGGGTTAGGAGTCAGCCTGCAAACCTGGCAAACCAATAAAAGCGCTTCCGCTCAAGTAGCCGCACTTTCGAAAAAAAATGATGCCGCTCCTTCAGGTACCTCTGACAACCCACTTCCTAGTACTACGAAACCCTCGCCGCGAGCTGTCGCAAGTTATGCCGTAGCACCCGATTTGCCGCGGTACATTAGCATTCCAAAACTTGGAGTGAAAGCGCGCGTGCTACAAGCAGGAGTCAAGACAGACGGTGAGCTCGCGACACCGAGCAATGTCTACGATACCGCTTGGTACACCGGCAGCGCTAAGCCAGGACAAGCTGGCGCTACGCTCATAGATGGCCATGTATCAAGCTGGAAAACGAACGGAGTTTTTTATGGTCTTAGAAAATTGCAACCGAACGATACTATCCAAATAACCCGCGGAGACGGGGCTGTTTTAAATTACCGGGTGGTCAAAACTCAGCTATTTGATGCGGCTCAAACTGATATGCAAGCGGCCATAACTCCGGTCACAGCAGGCAAATCCGGACTTAATCTTATTACTTGTAGCGGCAAAGTTAAGCCTGGTACGAACGAATTTACACAACGTCTGATTGTCTTTACCGAGCAGCTCTAGTTGACCATCCGACTCTGAAGAGCGTATATTATTACTTAGGAAATACTACGCTCGTGAAGCGTCCAGGATATCCACTTTTGAACACAACTAATCCGATTTTCAGATAAGCACAGCCCCTGGCTAGAGAAGTGATAGCGATTGCCGGCGCGGCCTGCTTTTCTGCAGCAACAGAAAGGAATCATATGATAGCAATACTACTGGCTGTAGTGGGGCTTATTGTTGGTTTTGGCGCGAATACCGTCATTACCAAAAAACGCCTCGGTTCCGCCGAAGAAAAAGCCAACAAAGAGTTAGAACGCGCCAAAAAAGAAGCCAATAAAATGATCGATCAGGCTCGTGAAGAGTCAGCAAAAGCTGTTGAACAAACGCGCAAAGAAGAACTTGCTCGCCGCAACGA
>JARXKL010000012.1:1789-22894 GCA_030272735.1 Patescibacteria group bacterium
AGTCAGCAAAAGCTGTTGAACAAACGCGCAAAGAAGAACTTGCTCGCCGCAACGAGATTAAAGATCTTGAAAAGCGCCTCGTTAACCGCGAGGAATCGTTAGACAAGAAGTTAGAGCAGCTCGATCAGCGCAACGAGAATTTGCGTAAAAATGAAGACGAAGTTGAGCAGCTCAAGAACGAAATCCGCGAAATCCGCGGTAAGCAACAAGAGAAGCTCGAAAAAATCGCCAAGCTCACCAAAGCTGATGCCGCCGATAAGCTTATGCAAATGACCGAACGCGATATTCGAAACGATCTTTTAGGCTTAATTAACAAATTGCAAAACGAAGCCAAAGACAACGCTGAAGAAAAAGCCGCATTGATTATTACCAGCGCTATGGAGCGCATGGCAAGCGAAGTTACCGCCGAGCGCACCATCACTAGTCTCAAATTGAGCGACGACGAAATGAAGGGTCGTATAATTGGAAAAGAAGGCCGTAACATTCAGGCTCTCCAGCGCGCCACCGGCGTCGACATTATGGTCGATGACACTCCTGGCTATGTTGTTCTTAGTAGCTTTGACCCTATTCGCCGCGAAGTAGCCCGCCAAACTATGGAAATGCTCATGAAGGATGGCCGTATCCATCCTGGTCGTATCGAAGAAGTGGTTGAAAAGGCGCAAAAACAAGTTGAAAAAGAAGTTATTCGAGCAGGTGAAGATGCTGCACGCGAAGTCGGTGTTATTGGCATTCCAAAAGAAATTTTGCAGTTGCTTGGTGAGTTGAAGTTCCGAACCAGTTATGGCCAGAATGTCCTCAAGCACTCTACCGAGATGGCACATATTGCGGCCATTATTGCCGAGGAAGTCGGTGCTGACGTCAAGATTGCTAAATACGCAGCCTTAGTTCACGACTTAGGTAAGGCACTGACCCATAAAGTTGAAGGCAAGCACCACCATATTTCGGGCGAAGTACTGCGTAAGTACGGTGCACCTGAAGCCGTGGCATTAGCTGCAGAACAACACCATGATGACGTAGAAGCAACTTCTGTAGAAGCACTAATAGTTCGTACCGTCGATGCCATCAGTGCCGCCCGACCCGGCGCCCGTAACATCTCCGCAGAAAACTTTGGTGAGCGTATGCGTGAGCTTGAAAATGTAGCCAATGGCTTCCCTGGTATCGATAAATCCTATGCGATCAGTGCTGGACGCGAAGTTCGCGTATTCGTAAAGCCGCAACAAATAGATGACCTTAGCGCCATCAAATTAGCCCGCGACATTGCCAACAAAATTGAATCGACCATGCAGTATCCCGGCACTGTTAAGGTAAATGTCATCCGCGAAACGCGCGCAATAGAATTCGCAAAATAAACTATACTGGAAACAAATAATGAAATCATTTTTGCTCACAAAAGTCCGACTTAGCGTCTATTTTTGGCTCTTTTTCGTACTGTACATAATTCTGTCTTTAATACTTCCAAACTATACCTTTGAGTCTGGAACTCTTACCCTGTTCTCAGTAAATTCGTTCTTATATGGCTTTTACATTTCACCAATTTTGGGAGCGCAAAAGTCGCGCATCGAAGAATTCCACAAAATTATCCGAGCTGAATCGAATGCGCTATTTAGCCTGGTGCTCCATTTAAAAAAGTTACCAAAAGCCTTACGAAATGAATTCCAGGCGTTAGTGAAGCATTACATACGTTCCAAGTTGAAGCAGGGCAAAAATGGTGGCGAAAAGGAATACGAAGCACTCATAACGCGCTGCATAGAATATAAGGGTGAACACCAAGAAACAATTGATAAAACCCTGGAAAGTCTGGTGTTGAACCAGCAAAACCGAACTAACTACGCTATGCAATTGCGGAGCACTGTTTTTGCGAATGAATGGCAGATTATGGCCATTTTGTTTTCGATCACGTTAGGCTTCATCCTGACACTGCAGATTGGAACAGCGCCGATTTTCATAATCATTCAGTCCCTGCTGTGTACTGGTTTAACCATGCTCATCGTAATTCTGATTAAGCTCAATACTCTAACCCACAAAAAAGCTAAACAAATGTGGGATCCCCTCAAAAAACTCGTCGAAACTAACTTTTACCGAATCGACTAGAAATAATGCAAATTGAAACCGAAGCTAAATTTCTAAATGTCGATCATGATATTATGCGAAAAAAGCTTCGAGACTTTGGGGCTGAACTCGTATATGAACAGAAGCTCATGCGCCGCAGGAATTTTGATTTTCCAGATATGCGACTCGATAGCGAAAGAGCATGGGTAAGGCTACGTGACGAAGGCGACAAAATTGAACTCATGATAAAACAGGTCACCGGAAACCAGATCGGTGATATACGAGAAACAGCAGTGCGGGTTGCAGACTTCCAGTTGGCAACAGATTTCTTATTCAGGTTAGGGATGTTCCAAAAAACAGAACAAGAATCGAAGCGTGAACTATGGAAACTGAACGGTACAGAAATTATGCTTGACGAGTGGCCGTGGGTAAAAACCTTTATAGAAATTGAAGCTGATGATGCTGAATCAGTACGCAATACAGCTGAAAAACTTGAGTTGAATTGGGAGGATGCTATTTTTGATACCGTGGAGCCCGTTTACTACAATGAGTATGACGTCACCCGTGAACAGATTCACGCCGTAGAACTTTTCAAATTTGGAGAGCCAACTCCAGTAACGTTCAAAAAGAAAAAATGATATGAAGATACTCTATGTTGGCGATGTTATGGGCGAAATGGGCATTGGCGTACTCGAGCAAGAACTGAATGGGTTGCGAAATGAATACGCAGTTGATGTAGTAATTGCTCAGGCCGAAAATACTTCGAACGGTAAAGGAATAAACATAGCTGATTTCCAGCGCTTGCGCAAAGCTGGTGTTGACTTCTGTACGGGTGGCAACTGGAGCTTGCATAACTCAGAGATCATTCAGGCAATGAACGACGATAGCCAGCCCATCATACGCCCAGCTAATTATCCATCCGAAACGCCTGGAAAAGGTTTCAAATATATCAATACACCTAAGGGAAGGGTTCTGGCAATAAGCTTGCTCGGTCACATAGTTGGTAAAGACGCCGATAAACCAACAGACAACCCGCTCCAAGTTGTTGACGCTATTTTGGAAGCGGAGAAAGATACTGAAAAAGTCGCAACAGTCATAAACTTTCATGGCGACTTTTCCAGCGAAAAAGTAGTTATAGGGCACTTCCTAGATGGACGCGCAACACTTGTCGTCGGCGACCACTGGCACGTGCCTACTGCAGACTTCCGCGTGTTGCCCGGCGGAACGGCTCACATGAGCGATGTGGGTATGTGCGGCGCCCTTAATGCTTCACTAGGCGTCAAGTATGACAGCGTAGTGCCACGTTGGCGTGACGGCACGCAGACCAGGAATGTACTCGAAGAGAATGGTCAAAAACAGTTTAATGCAGTATTAGTGGAATCGAACGAGCATGGGCTAGCAAATAGCATTACATATATCCGCGGAATACTGGGCCAAGGGTATAGGGATTTCAAAAGCTTTACTGTATAATCAACCTCTGTAATTGCAACGATTACGGGGAGTGGCGCAGTTTGGTAGCGCGCGCGGTTTGGGACCGTGAGGTCGCAGGTTCAAATCCTGTCTCCCCGACCAATTAAAGACTCAAAGCTAAGCTTTGGGTTTTTTATTTGAACTGAGAACCCGAGTGTACGCTAAACTGTACACTCGGGTTTTATAACCTAGCACAAGAACCTGCCTATCAGTGTAAAATAGAGCCATGGGCAATTGTATTATTTATTTGGTTCGACACGGGGAGTCGGAGTATAACCGCGACAATATCGTGAGTGGGCAAGTAGATCCGGCTTTGACCGAAAAAGGGAAAAAGCAGGCAGCTGCGGCTAAAGATAAACTGGCACACATTAGTTTTGACATCGCATATAGTTCGGACCTTGAGCGCGCTGTCGACACTGGTGAAATTATTTATGGTAAGCCAATCCCTCAGGAAAATATGTGGGAAATATTGCGAGAACGAAGCTATGGTGAGTACGATGGTTTGCCGGGGCATCATCTAGAAAAATTGTATGAGGATAACTATGCAGAAATAGCTGCACTTTCTAAGGACGAACGATGGAGGTTCAAGCACGTTCCAGAGATGGAGAGCAATCACGAGATTGCAACACGCTTCATCAGTGCGCTCCATGAAATTGCTGAAGCCAATGACGGCAAAACGGTGTTAGTGGCCGCGCACGGAGGAATTATTCGGACGACTTTGATCGACCTTGGTTATGCCACTGAAGAAGAGTTACCGAGCCGTTCACTAGAAAACGCAAGTTATGCCGAGCTCATATACAAAGACGGTGAGTTTGAGATTGGAACAACATCTGGAGTCAACAAACGCTAATACTAAGCCTGCCACTGCATGATATTATTAGTATCCATGCACGACACGCCATTAGTCTTTTTAGACATCGAAACTACCGGAGGAAGCCCTAGATACGCCCGCATCACTGAGATCGGTGCGGTACGTGTCGAAAAAGGCAAAATTACTCACGAATACAGCCAATTGCTGCAGCCCGAGCAGCCAGTGCCGTTCTTTATTACAAAACTTACAGGAATCACTGATGAGATGCTCTGGGATGCTCCACGCTTTGCGGACATAACTGATGACCTCGATTTGTTACTGAGAGATGCACTGTTTGTCGCGCATAATGTGAACTTCGATTACAGTTTTATAAAAGCCGAGCATGCGATGAATGGCACTCGGTTTGATATTGACCGTTTTTGCACTGCCCGTTTATCACGACGGCTTTATCCTGCACAAGGCAGGCATAATCTCGACACTGTTATCAAAGCACATAATATTCAAGTCAAAGATCGCCACCGCGCCCTCGATGACGCCAAGGCGCTCTTTGAGTTTTATAAAAGTGCACTCAATGACCACGGCGATAGAGTACACGAAACCATCGAACGACTAATTATTCCTGCAAACCAACTGTTGCGATAGACATAAGCGGCGTACAATACGGGTATGAACCTTATAGCCAGCGTCGCGCTGATTTTCCTTATACTCGTTGGCAGTGAATTGTGGTGGCGTAAGCAATCGATACGCGGCGAGTTTAGTCGTAAATTTGTGCATATTACTGTCGGCAGTTTTGTGGCATTTTGGCCGTATTTTTTAACAGCTAACCAAATAAAACTTCTCAGTGTCGCCTTTTTGATTGTCGTCATAATTTCTAAGTATCTCAATTTATTCCAAGCCATTCATAGCGTGCAACGCCCTACGCTCGGCGAAGTATGGTTTGCAGCTGTCGTTGGGTTGTTGGCTTTTACCGCTCCCCATCACCCCCATATTTACACGGCTGCCTTGCTAGAGATGAGCTTAGCTGACGGGCTGGCTGCAGTGATAGGCACGCGTTATGGTAACAATAATAAATATATAGTTTTCGGCCACGCCAAAAGTATTATTGGTTCCGCAACATTTTTTGTTGTATCGTGCGCGATTCTAACGGGTTACTGTGTGCTCACCGCTAACCCGTTTGC
Organism: Patescibacteria group bacterium; assembly: GCA_030272735.1. Lineage (GTDB taxonomy): Bacteria > Patescibacteriota > Saccharimonadia > Saccharimonadales > UBA4665 > JARXKL01. Next base: position 7,298 of record JARXKL010000012.1, read on the forward strand.
TCTTTTAGCAGTGCTGCCACTTGCACTTGTCGTAACTATTCTGGAAAACGTTGCGGTCAATGGTCTCGACAATTTATTTGTACCACTTGCGACAGCTGGTATGTTGCTGCTATTCGTTTAAGCCTTGAGCAAATGGGCACGCAATGCGTTGAATATTACAAATACATCAACGACTTCTTGTAGTAGTGCACCGTATAACGGGGGGAATTTACCAGTTGCAAATACTGCCATTAAAATAAGTGACAATGCTATACCGATTAAAATACTTTGGCGGGCAATAGCAAATGTGCGCTTGGCAATATGCGCTACGGCAGCAACCCGGCCAATATCGTCATGGAGCACTACGATATCTGCGGTCTCGCTAGCGGCTGTTACGCCACGGGCGCCCATGGCAATGCCAATGTCGGCGGCCGTTAATACTGGTGCGTCATTGACACCATCACCGACAAATACCAAGGGCCGTTTCGTGACATTAGCTATAGCCTGGAGCTTGTCAGCAGGAAGTGTATCGGCATGAATGTTAGTAATGCCGAGTAGTTTGCCAACTGCAGCTGCCGTCACTTTATTATCGCCAGTGATCATCATGAAGTTCTTGTACCCTAGTTTCTTAAGTCGGCGCAGCGTTGCTTCACTATCGACGCGAACTTCATCTTGTAAGGTTATTATGCCGGCGAGTGTTCCGCCAACCGCAACATAGGCCGCTGTTTCAGATACTTTCAACTGCGCTGCTTTCGGTAAGGCCACATCATGGTCTTCAAGCAAGCTGAGTCGCCCTACTAATACTTGTTGTCCTTTTAGTTGCGCTATCACGCCGCGTCCAGCAACTTCTTTAACATGCTTAGCCTTAGTTATCTTGAGTGATTTGTCTTGAGCAGCCGTAACAATGGCTTGCGCTAAAACATGATTAGAGCTTTGCTCTAAGGTTGCAGCCAAAGCCAGCACTTCATCCTCGGAGTGACCGCCGAATGCCGTTACTCCAGAAACAGCCAGTGTGCCGGTAGTAAGAGTTCCGGTTTTATCGAAGGCAAAAGTTTTTGCTTCGGCGAGTTTTTCGAGAGCTGAGCCGGACTTTACTATGACACCGTACTTGCTGGCTCGGGCCATTCCGCTCATCAGAGCTATAGGTGCGGCCAGTAAAAGAGGGCAAGGCGTGGCCACGATAATGACTTCGAGGAATCGAATAGCTTCGCCGGTATACGCCCAGACACCCCCAGCTATAGCAAATGCTAGAATCGTAAAAGGGATGCTGTAGCGGTCTGCCAAGCGAACAAAGGGGGAGTGCGCAACGCCAGCCCCACGGACCAGTTTAATGATCTGCTGATACTGACTATCCTCTGGGTCAGCAGTTACGGTTGCCGTAACGGGCCCATCCATATTTATTGATCCACTTAAGATGTAATCATTAATATCTCGGACTTGCGGCAAACTTTCACCAGTTATCGAAGACTCGTTAAAGCTAGCCGTGCCTTCGACGATGATCGCATCTGCTGGCACTACTTCGCCCGCTTTAATGACTATTTTATCGCCAACTTTAAGTGCTTTAACACTTATGTCGATGAGCTTCTTTTTGCGATAAACATGAGCTATTTTCGGAGCGTTTTTGAGAAGACTATTTAATTCGCCCTTGGCACGCCGCTCAGCATAATCTTCCAGCGCTTCGCCACCAGTGAGCATTAACACTACAACGATTGCCGCCCAGTACTCGCGCAGAATAACCGCTGCTACGATAGCTGTTGCCGCAAGTAGATCGATGCCGTAGGTACCATTACGGACATCGTCGATCATGCCCCGTAGCAATGGAATAACTGCCACCAAAGAAACAGCCGCCAGCAGAACATGTGCAGCTTTATTCTTTCCAATAATTTGCAGGGCCAAAGCAGCCAAAACAGTCGATACCGTAATGCCAAAAAGCTTATATGTTGCCAAAAAAATAGCCAGTCGCTTCATGTTTGTCTCCCGTTATGTTCAGTTGCTACTAGTATAGCAATTTTTACTGTTCAAAAGCGGGGAATAGCGTATGCTTACTAGATAATTTTCGGAGGACAATAATGAGAGCAGCAGTAATTACTGAATATGGTGGCGCAAATGTGATGCAAATTGTAGAAGACGCAGTAAAGCCTGAAGCCGGCGAAGGCCAAGTGCTCGTACAAGTGCACGCCGCCGCGGTGAATCCATTCGATATAAAAGTGCGCGAAGGTGTTGTTCGCCAAATGGCTGAATTAAACTTCCCAGCGGTACTCGGTGGTGATGTAGCAGGTGTAATAGCTGAAGTTGGCGATGCAGTTACAAACTTTGAGGTTGGCCAAGAAGTATACGGCGTTGCCGGTGCACTTAGTAGTCACGGTTCATTTGCGGAATTCACACCAGTCTTAGCGAGCCAGCTTGCAGCAAAACCGAAAACAGTCGATATGACAGCAGCAGCTGCAATACCACTGGTCGGTTCCAGTGCGTACCAAGCGCTTGTAGACACCATGCAATTACAAGCCGGTCAAAAAATTCTTATTCATGGCGGTGCCGGTGGCATCGGATCGTTTGCAATTCAATTAGCGAAACAAATTGGTGCTTATGTGGCAACTACAGCCTCAGCTGAGACCACTGATTTTGTAGCAACCCTTGGCGCAGACGAAGTTATAGATTATGCAACAACTGACTTTAGCGAAAAGCTCTTAGATTACGATGCAGTTTACGATACGGTCGGAGGTGATACATACAAAAAGTCGTTCATAGTATTGAAAAAGGGCGGTGCTCTAGTGTCTATGGTAGAGCCTGTGGATGAAGCGCTCGCCGCCGAATACAGCATAACAGTAACATCACAATTCACGCGTACAACTACAGCACGGCTCGAAAAAATTGCTAACCTAATTGACGCTGGGGCAATCAAAATATACGTCGATAAAACCTTTGAATTCGACCAAACTGCTGAGGCAATGGAATATGTAAAGCTTGGCCATCCCAAGGGCAAAGTTGTGATAAATATGCGCGGATAAGTTTTTTACAGATTGCTCACCTGAGTGTATAAAGAGTATATGCCCGAAATAATTAGCGTTGAACTACACGAGCCGTACGCTGCTACTACAGAACAGTATCAAGTAGCTGCGAAACTCTTCTACTCTGAGATATACGAGTTACCTCTATTTGACATAGAATCATCAGTTGCCTCGCTTAGCAGATATCACATGGCAGCAGCTGTAAGAGATGGCAAGGTAATCGGCGCCGCCGAACTTCTGTATAACTATCCAAATACAGCGTTCATCAGTAGACTAGCGGTCGATCAATGGAATAGAAATGAAGGCGTTGGCAGTAAACTTCTTTCATGTATTGAACAGGCTGCCGCTATGATGGGCTCAGAATCGATTAGCTGTTTTCCTGTAAATGAATCTGCAAAATTATTCTTCCTCAAACGTAAATACCGTCCAGACTATTCTACCGACAGAGATTTGATCAAGCGATTCTAGCTGTGCAAAAGTTCTTCAGGTAAACAGTGTAGTTTCTAACTGTGTCTCAAGAATTTCATCACCATTCTTAGCAACATGGTAGGCGTACTTGCCGGGTGTATCGCTTATTGATTGGTGCAAAGTTTGGTCTTTATAATGCAAGGCAACACCGTCATCGGTCGCATAGCCTTCATTCAGGGTGCCATCTTTGATGAGTTGCTGGAATAATGGGCGTCTTCGTTCCTCATTGTCGTAATGAACGCCGTTAGAAAAAGGCAATAAACCGAGGCCATTAGTGACCGGCTGGAGCTCAGAGCCGAATGAATCAGTTGTACCGCCGGTATGCCAGCAAATTGAGCCGGCACTACTGCCACTAAGTATAATGCTGCGCTCCCAGGCTTCCTTGAGTATGCTGTCTAACCCGTGGAGGCGCCAAAGTGCTAATAAGTTTGCCACAGACCCGCCGCCAACCCAGATAACATCTTGGCTCATAATAAATTCACGTATGTTAGACACATTCGGCATCATAAACAATTGCAGGTGAGATGGCTGCACGTTCTGTCCGATGCATGCATTATAGAACCATGCAATTTTCTCCGCAGAATCGCCACTGGCTGTTCCTATGTAGCAGAACTTCGGCGTATCTTTTTCAGATAACCCTAGAATGTAATTAATAATTGGGCCGAACTGTATACCGCCTGGAGAACGTTGGAAACCGCCGCTACAAGCTACAATATGTTTTTCTGTCATAAGAAAAGTATAGCAAAACCTCGAGCTACTGTTTCATAAACACAAGCAAAAAACTCTTGAATTAAAGAAGAAGTTATTGTACGATATTTTAATGAAAAAGCAATTTAATCGGTTTGCTCAGCAGTTTAGTGCACAACGTCGTGACCCGCGTTACGTCATAGTCATCATATCTTCGTTTATTATTTTTGCCTTGAGCTTTCTACAAGTACGAAGTGCCGGCTTATTCGACAGCATAGAAAAACCAGTATTTCATTTTTTTAATACACTCCCGCGAGGTTTGTACGATGTCATGCTTGCGGTCACCCAACTTGGCGGCTTAGGCAGTTTACCGTTATGGTGCGGGCTGGCGTGGTATCTCGTAAACAAACGAGCAGCTTTGACGGTACTCGGCGGCGGTATTTCGGCTTGGATGCTGGCTAAAGTTTTCAAAGTGCTCGCCCACCGTGGCAGGCCCGAAGCATTACTGCCACACGTTCATCTTATAAGCGGAGAAAAGTTAAGCGGATTCGGCTTCCCATCTGGACATTCAACGTTCTCAGCGGCGTGTGTAGCGGTGCTTTATTACCAGGTGCCTACAAAATACCGTCGATACCTATTACTTGCGGTATTTATGGTTGGAGTCAGCCGCATGTACCTTGGAGCGCATTTCCCACTCGATGTTATTGGAGGCTGGGCGCTCGGTGCACTCATTGGCAGCATAGTCGTTATGCTAGTCGGATTATCAAACAAGGGTGTTTCTGCGGTTAAAGTCAAAAAATTCCTAAATACTCGAGGTATGAACGCAACGAGCGTGAAGTTTGCAAATGTTGATGCCCGCGGATCGCGACCACTGTTTATTACAACAGACGACGGCAAAGAATACTTCGGTAAATTATTCGGCAAACAAGAACATGCAGCTGACTGGTTGTTTAAGGTCTTTCGTTTCTTCCGGTATAAAAACCTTCAGGCCGAAGAGCCTCACATAAGTAGTCGCCGAAATGTAGAAATAGAAGCCTTTGCCATGCTCTGGGCCAATCAGGCCGGCGTGCGCGTAGCTAAGATGATTGATATTTTTAATTATGGAAGCAACTGGATTTCGATTCAAGAAAAAATTGACGCTAAGCAGCTCGCAGAAAGTACTCGCGTACCGCAACGAGCCTTGGTAGATACATGGAAGCAAGTACGCAAACTGCATGATGCCAAAATAGCCCACCGTGACTTACGCGCCGCCAATGTTATGCTAGATTCTCACAGCCAAGCGCATATTATTGACTTTGGATTTGCCGAAATTTCCGCTAAAAAGCAGCGCCTGCATATGGATAACGCTGAGCTACTCATGTCAATGTCGTTAGTTGTTGGCGTAAAACGAACGGTCGAAGCTGCTCATACTGTACTCGGCGGCACTACTTTAAAGGGCGCTCTGCCGTATTTACAAGAAGCGGTATTTAGCGGTGCCACAACAAAGTTATTAAAGCAAAATAAGCAGTTGTTGTCGGAACTAAAAGATGCGGTTAAGCAGGCAAGCGGTGTAGAGGGCGAAGTTGCAGCAGTCGATGTACTACGCATTAATCGACGTAAAATTATAAACTTAGTAGTAATTGGCGTGTTTCTGTATATTATTTTGCCGCAATTGAGTGACTTTAGGGAAGCAATTAGCTCAACATCCATCGTAAGCTATAGCTGGTTTATAGTAGTCACGTTGGCATCAATGCTCACCTATGTCTTAACGGGACTTATCTACCTGAGTTTGGCTCCGGTGCCTTTACGCATTGGCGAAGTATCACTTGTGCAACTTGCCGCATCGTTCATGAGCAAGATCGTACCAGGTGGGCTCGGTAGCACCGCGATTAATGCTAAATACCTGACTAAAGCAGGCATGGAGGCTATTGAAGCATCAGCTGTTATCGGGGCGCAAGCTATTATTGGATTCATCATGTTCATTGTGCCTCTCGGCCTCTTACTGTTATTAAACGGCACGAATGTTTTTAAGCTGACTCACCTCCATGTGGGGAGCCGTGTCGTGTTGGCCATAGTACTTGTGATTGCTGCGGTCATCACTATAGTCGCATTTGTACGAAAATTACGTACACCGGTGCTCGCAAAAGTTAGTTCACTAGCTGAACAACTGCGTGATATTTCCACGACACCTCGTGAATTTAGTATTGCCGCTGCTGCTTCGTTAGGTGTGACAGCTTCCTATATTATTTGTTTGTATGCAGCGCTGCAGAGCGTTGGGGTGCACGTCGGCGCAAGCGTCGCTATTTTGGCATATGCAGCGGCAGTACTCGCAAAAAGTGCCGTGCCAACACCTGGTGGTCTAGGCCCTGTTGAGGCTGCGCTCATCGGGTCACTTGCAACTTTCGGTGTCCTGGAAAAATCTGCAATTGCAGCAGTTATTATCTACCGACTTGCGACGTTTTGGATCCCAATACCATTTAGTATTCTTGCGTACCGTTACATTGAGCGCAAAAAACTGATTTAATCAATTTTAGAGTACGATTGCTCAAACTTTATAGTCATTCGATGTTCAAATTTGGATAGTAAGCTATCTACTTTGCCGTGACTGCTGCCAAGTTTATAGACAAGCAGGGAATAGACGCTTGATCTGTTGGCGCCTAATATGTCTTGAATAAAACGGTCACCAATCATAACAACTTCGTGGGGCTTCAGGCCGTACTCTTTTAAGGCTGAACGTAGGTATTTTTTGCTAGGTTTGCCAAAGATGCCTTGTGGATGAATAACCCCCGATGCAGACAAATCATTTTTAAGTTCTTTAAGCGATCGGCTCCGCGGGCGGTTAGTAGCTATCTTGATATCGAGCCCTGAGTTCTTAAGTGCATGGGCGAGTTGTTTGTCTACTTCAAAAGTCCCTCGTGACACGACAGTCCCATCTAAATCTACGAAACAGGTGCTTACGCCGAGCGATATTAAATACTCAAAGTCGATAGTAGTGACGCTAGTAGCGATAAAATCTGGCCGAAAGCTAAACGTAGCTTTTTTAGTATTGTTTTTCGATTTAATAAGCATCAGGCGAGTCTAGTTTAGCCAAGCTTCGGCAACGGAATGAGCAGCCGGGTTCGTTTTTTATAGGCGGTATAAGCTGGGAGCTTGCCCCAGCGCTTGTCCGCAGACTTCTCGAGAATTGGTACGCCGCTTATGAAAAGTAATGCTGAGCTGATCAGAATAGGGCTTGCTAGGCCTATTACTTTCTCAATTCCGTTGAGGGCTGGAAAACATGCGAGATATACGCCTACCCACACTGCTATTTCGCCGAAGTAATTTGGGTGGCGCGAATATTTCCATATGCCGTTGTCTATCCATTTACCATTATTTGCAGGATTTTGCTTGAAGGCAAATTTTTGATAATCTGCCACACCTTCGACGGTTACCCCTAGTAGCCATATTGCAAACCCAATGAGTACCAAACTTGTTACAGCGGAACCTCTGTAAAGGGCTAAGGTGGCTGGCAGCATTACTATCCACGCGGTGACTGCTTGCCCAAGCCAAAATTTACCGAAGCCTATAAAGCTGTTTCGAATTTCGTCGAATCGCTGGTCTTTGCCAACTTTAAAAACACGGATTAATAAAAAGCTACCTAATCTGACTGCCCAAATAGCTACCATAAGGAATATAAGGAGGCGGTATGCGGTTAAATTTGGAGCGTTAACAAGTCCGACTACACTAATTGCTAAAAAGCTGAGTGAATACGATATATCAGTGAGTTTATCTGAGCGTAGTTTGAAAGCTACTAAGAACAGTAGTAGATTGATTGCCAACGAGCAGGCTAGTGAGAGTAAAATAATGTGCCACATATGACTAGTACTTATCATAACATTTACCACTCCATGCATTTAATATCTAATGAAACGCAGAAAAAACTACGTCACCGTGGGCGTATAGGTTATGCTTAATTCATGAATAACTTAGAAATCAATCAAGAAAATAGCAGCGTCAATACTACTCAAAATAAGCAACTCATTAGTCGAACTATACTAAAAACAGTATTAATCTGTGCTGTTCTAACGGTGGGTATAGTTGTTGGATATTATATTTCCGAAACCGGTTCTGACGATGAGTCACCCGTAAACCAAAGCGTAAACAAATCAGAAAACACAACAGTAGCGAGTGACGGATTAGAAAAAATTCAATTTATTAAAGCTAGCGGCTTGCCTTTTGATGATAAAGCAGCAAAGTACAGATTTGAATCAAGCCTTGGAGTGCCAGATTTTATGCATGCCGTTAAACTATGGTCATCTAACGGTAACAAAGGCGAAGGATATGGGCTTTTTACGGATGGCACGCTCAATAATGAGTTAGGTAGATGGTTAATCGGTGATCCAACCAATCCGGATGATAACAGTAGTGGTTATTCCGAGGTTTCATTATTAGCAATAACAAACTCGTGGCTCAATGTAGCAGGCAATGATAACCAGGGAATGTCTGACTTTGGACCTCTGCAGACCCCTGCTCAAAAGAAAAAGTTCATTACTGAAACAAAAACTAAAACCCTTGTTTGTAGCAACGATGCGAAAAAAGGCTTTTCTACACCAGATAAATCTTTGAACATTTGTATAACGTACAACTACGGAAGGGAAGGCTACAGCCCATCTGTAACTGTGTTAGGGTACGGTGAATTAGCGCAGCAACCATTATTGCTCACTGGTTTAATCAATATTTATGATAAAACAGACGAAACTGACAGAAATAAAGTATTTGAAGTGATAAAAAATGCTAACGAGGGTAACCCTCCGCAATCAACAGCGCTTAAGCAAAATAAAATAATCTCGGCACTGAAACAAACAACTGTTAAGGCAGTACCGGTTACACAGTAGCACTATCCAGGGCGAACTATGAGAATAGCTGCCTGCGGGTTATATTGGGGCTGCAAAATTGATGATGTACGAACTGCGTAGCTAGAATTGTTTAACAGCCAAAGTATATTGATATTCGAAGAGATTATTTTCGATACAGTACGGCATTAAGTATCCTGCAGCCGCATTAGCAGTTACGATATCGCCTGTTATGTAAGTGACGAGTCTAGCGATTCGTGGACGTTTAAAGAACCTACTAGCGAGGCGTTCTAGCCGCCTCAAGCTGGGTAATATGTTCTTAGAATAGTTCGATCGCTTAATAATAAAGAGTCCCGCCCGAGTAAGACAGGACAGAAAGTAATCATAGGTTTGATCCGTATCTGTGACCATCATACTTTTTGCTACAAGCCGCATTGCAGTAATTTCTGCTTCTGAGTGCTCGGTTAAAGTATCTGAATAATAGCCGTCTATCACTATAAAGTGGCCACCGCTCTTGAGTACTCGAAAAACTTCCCTAATAACTTTTTCCTTATTCGCTGCATGGCACAGTGCTTCTATGACGTAAACGACGTCCATTGAGTTATCCTTGTACTCGCTGAGGTCATGATAATCACCAAATGATGGAACAATGTTCGGCGCTTTTGTTGAGCCTGAGAATTGGCCATGAGGGAGATCTATGCAATAGAATGTACACGCAGGGAACTTGTTAGCAAGATATGTTGTAGTCGCCGCTTTACCAGGTGCTAGTTCTAATATATTTTTAGCTTTTAAGGCAACAACTGACTCAGAGACCAGATCGCCCTGAGCGTAAAAGTCTTGCTCGGAAAATACGTCATTCTGGCTTATACCCATATGTACAAAACCGTTTTTACTGTTGAAGATTCTATAGGCTAATCGGTTCTTATTATAATAACGAGATACTTCTTTTGGCTCAGCACTCTGACGGTTAAGTATCTGGTCTATTGGCAAGACAGAATTTATAATATCGAGTTTTTTCGCTAGTTCTTGTGCTGGCATTTATTTACTATAACAAAGATAATAAGCGAACTATGAGAATAGCGGCCTGCGGCCTTTTCCGCTCCACCGTGCTCTAAGCAAGTGTACACTTGCTTCTGCGCGCGATGTCGCTACACGAACCCACCCGTTCGCTTTGCTCACTCACGTGGCTTCGATTCCTTAGCTCTGAAAGTAAATAGACTAGATTTGCATCTAGTCTATTTACTTTGGGGCGAACTATGGGAATTGAACCCACGACCTCCGGAACCACAACCCGGCGCTCTAACCAACTGAGCTAAGCCCGCCATGAACAGGGGTGATTATAGCTCAATATCCCTTGTAGCACAAGCTCACTTTACTATAGGCAGAGTATAACGCTAGGTTGCTGTAGTGAAACTACTTAGGCTGCGCGACGGTTGAGCGTGAAGAGTTTTGCAATAGCATATGCAACTACAGCGTACACGGCAATTGCAACAAGTGTGTAGGTTTCAACATGGGATGAGCCATACGAATAGTCAGAGTTAAAGAGCGTAAAGAACGGAGCGACAAACGGGTGACTGACACTAAAAATAAAGTTAGCGAAGCCATTATCTTTATTGGCGCCTAGCAGCGCTAAAATAAAACGCAATGCTAGTAGGCCGAGAATTAACCCAGCAATGTACCAGATTACGCGTGCAGCGACTGTTTGGCCAGAAACGCGATCTGCTCCACCATTATCAACAGTTTGAACGCGGCGCGCAGTGCGTCCGTCGCTGCTTATTTGCTCGACTTCTTCTATACGATTTTGGTCATTCATGGTGCCTCCTTAGGCATTAAGTAAGTAATGTTTTGCTGCTTTTTCTTTTCGTAGCATATCACGTTCTAATACTGTTATGCCTGAAGAAAGTCCGACAGCAAATAATAGGAAGGCATCACAGATAGGCATTGCATTATGATAGGCAGAAGTGACACTCCAAGTAACTAGCACACCTGAGAGTAATCCTACAAAGACACGTAAGTAAGCATTACGCGGAGGTTCAGTAATAAGTAAGCTGAAAATAACGACGAGTAGTGCTGCGCGCAGTAGCGCGAAGCTTGTTGTGGTAGATGATAGCCACATAATTGGATTGTTTGGGTCAATTAGTCCGAAGGCTAATGAGATTGATAAGCCGATGAACGATAAGACAAGCACAAGTTTATTCATATTTCACTCCTTCCATGTTTTAACAATTTGTATGCTGAAAGTATAGAATTAGAAAATACTGTGGTCTGTAAGTAAAGTTACATGCACAATAAGCTTACTTTGTGACATCTGTTAATTGATGTAATAAGTCTCGAATGGCTAAAGCTCTGTGCCCAATGTTATCTTTAATTTCAGTTCCCATTTCGGCGTAGGTAAGCTTTTGGCCATTTGGTACAAACACATTATCAAAGCCAAAGCCGGTATCTGCACGTGTTTCTACGACAGTGCCGCATACAGTACCTCGGCCAACAAGTAAGGTCGCCCCATCATAATAGGCGGCTAAACACTGCACAGTAGTATTATTACTCCGCCCTTTCGCCAGTTGGTACAGTGCGTCTTGTCCCATATTTTCTTCGAAATACTTAATAAATGGACCCGGCAATCCGTTTAGATCGTCTAGGCCGGCACTCACATCTTCAACAATCAACGGTGAGCCTACAATTGCATAAGCGTGCTGAGCTTTATCGCTGATGATTTCTACTAAATCCATGCTTTGAATCTCCTGGAGGTCAATGCTTTGAGAGGTGTATGCAAAATCGACTGGTAGTAATCGTTTATATTCCGCAAGCTTGTGCTTATTGCCAGTGATGAGCGTTATAGGTTTCATAGAGTTATTATACCCCCTACCAAGTAAGCAACTTAACTAAAATATAGCTCGATTCATTTCGAGCTAGCGTATAATAAGCAGCAAGAACCTCTGTTATACGATGAAGCAACCAATTTCACCTACCGCTGTTTCGAGATCGCAACCTCGTACATTTGCTAGCGTCCGCGAAGACGTTGATGTCGTATTGCAAGCCCATTATAAATCTCAGTCCGATAGGGCTAATGTGCTCAGTCCAGACTTCAGCTTTTTGTGGGATGCGGCTAGTCATCAAAACAAAGCTGGCGGTAAACGCTTACGGCCTTACCTCTGTATGCTGGCCTACGAATCGCTCGGTGGCACAGAATATCATGATGTTTTGCCAGTCGCCGCTGCCTTAGAGTTGCTACACTCAGCCATGCTGATTCACGACGATATTATTGACCGTGATTACGTGCGGCGTAACGAACCAAATGTCGCCGGAATTTACCAAATTAAATATGCGACAGCGCTGCAAAATTCAGAAGAAAGAGATCATTTTGCAAATGCCGCAGCGCTACTGGCAGGTGATTTATTGCTCTCAGATGCCTATCAACTGATCCTTATGAGCACAATCCAAGATACAGCCAAGATTAAAATGTCTAAACTACTTGGCGATGCAATTTATACTGTTGTTGCAGGGGAGCTGCTGGACTCAGAAGCAGCATTGTACCCATTAGAGCGAGCAGATAGCCTCAATATTGCTGAGCTTAAAACTGCGCAGTACTCCTTTGCAACTCCACTACTTGCAGGTTCAATTATGGCAAATGCACCGGAAGCGGACCAAGCAAAATTACGAGAGTTTGGTACGAAACTGGGTATAGCCTTCCAGTTAGCTGACGACTTACTAGGAGTTTTTGGTGATGAAAGCGAAACCGGTAAGTCTGCGCTGAGTGATATACGTGAAGGCAAGTGCACGTATTTATTGCAGCAATCAATACGCATGGCCACAGCCGAACAAAAGCAACATCTACTGGCAATAGTTGGTAATCCATTATGCGATAAAACTATGGCTGAACAAGCCCGCGCTATTTTTACAGAAACTGGAGCTAAAGCAGAAGTCGAGCGGCTCATGACGCGCTATGCAAATGACGCGGAGACAATCTTAAAAAGCTTAAACTTATCTGATGCGTATCATCAGAAATTTGTAGACTTTATACAGCAAGCCGTTTGGCGGAAACGCTAGCATGGAACAATACAGCCATGCTGCTCAGCTGGCCGCTAAACTAATCACCACGCAGTACTCGAGCTCGTTTAGTCTAGCCAGTAGGGCTTTTCCCGCTGGCATGCGTAAGCATATTTATAATCTGTATGGGCTTGTGCGCGTCGCCGACGAAATAGTCGATTCTTATACTGGATCCGATAAACTCAAACAATTGCACGAGCTCGAGGCATCGGTATACGAAGCTATAAAACGCGGCTATAGTTCAAACGTGATCGTACATGCCTTCCAAATTACTGCCGTCCATTACGATATCGACAAAACTCTTATTCGACCTTTTTTCGAGAGTATGCGCACTGATATCACTAAGCAAAAATATACGCAAAAGGAATATGAGCGTTACATATATGGTTCAGCAGAAGTTGTCGGCCTGATGTGCCTCAAAATATTTGCTACTTCTGAGGAAGAATACGATTTGTTGCGGCCTGGTGCTGAAGCCTTAGGCGCGGCTTTCCAAAAGGTTAACTTCCTGCGCGATATTGCGCATGATCACAGTCAGCTCGAGCGTTTTTATTTTCCGCACGCAACATACGAAACGTTTGACGATGTAGCAAAACAGGCAGTAGTTACTGACATTTACGCTGATTTCCGAACGGCAAAACCGGCAATTGATCAGTTACCTAAAAGCGCTCGCGGCCCCGTCATGGCAGCCTATCGTAATTTTTACACCTTGCTTCAGCGGCTCGATAGGGCTTCTGTAGCGCAATTAAAGGAGCGACGAGTTCGCATTCATGATGGACTGAAGTTAGCTATACTAATAGGAACAGTTATGCAGCATAAAAGTGGTTTGGCGGGGCGATCATGAAAGATATAAAAAGCAAGCAGGTAGTTGTAATTGGCGCCGGCGCTGGGGGCTTGGCAGTTGCGGGATTACTCGCTAAAGCAGGCTTCAAGGTAACTATCTATGAAGCCAATAGTGATGTCGGTGGACGAATGGGTCTGTATGAAGCTGATGGGTTCAAGTTTGATACCGGTCCGTCATGGTACTTGATGCCCGAAGTCTATGAGCACTATTTTAACTTGTTCAATAAAACCGCAGCCGATTATTTAGATCTCATGAAGCTATCGCCGGCATATCAGGTTTATTTCCAAGAAGAGTCTGACCCAATAATTATTACTGGGGATGAAGCTGTTGATGGACAGACTTTTGAAGAGCGGGAAGTCGGTGCTGCTGATGCTTTGAAACGCTACCTAAACAGTGCCGAAGAGACGTACAAGCTGTCGCTTAAATATTTTTTATACCATGACTTTTCGCATCTGCACAAACTCGCCAAAATGGACATTATTAAAAATGCACCCGCCATGTTACGCAGTGCTACTACTTCCCTAGATGACCATGTACAACGTTACTTTACAGATCCAGGACTGAGACAAATTATTGGATACCCAGCAGTTTTTCTCGGTTCGTCCCCTTATACTGCACCTTCGATATACCACCTTATGAGCTACCTCGATTTCCGCCAAGGAGTGTTTTACCCCAAAGGCGGAATGTATAGCGTTACGCAAGCTTTGCGCTCAAACGCAGAAGGACAAGGTGTAGAAATTGTATTAGATTCCCCGGTTACTAGTATTGTTACTAATGACGGCAAAGCGACCGGCATCGTACTCGGTGACGGCAATGAAATTACAGCCGACATTATCGTGAGCAATGCCGATCTACATTTTACCCAAACCGAATTGCTTGCAGAGAACGATCGCGATTATCCATCAAAGTACTGGGAAGAAAAAGAGGCCGGACCATCGGCGCTGCTCATGTACTTAGGTGTAGAAGGCGAATTGCCGACGCTTAAGCATCACAACTTATTTTTTGCAGAAAACTGGAAAGAGAATTTCGACAATATTTTTGGAGAGAACCAGCAGTGGCCAGAGCCGGCATCGATGTATGTAAGCATGCCGAGCGCAACCGATGATAGTTTAGCGCCAATAGGTCACGAAAATTTGTTTATTTTAGTGCCACTGCCTGCGAACGTCAATCTCAATCATAATCGTTTACACGAATTTGCCGACAGCTACATTAATCAACTGGCCGTGCAAGCCGGCATTCCAGATCTACGGAAGCGAATTGTCACCGAGAAAATTTACGGGCCGAAAGACTTTGCCACAGAACTCCACGCTTGGAAAGGAACAGCGCTTGGTCTATCGCATACCCTCAAACAAAGCGCCTTGTTCCGGCCAAAAACTAAGAGCAAAAAAGTAAAAAATTTATATTATGTTGGTGCTAACGTACAGCCGGGCGTCGGCGTGCCTATGTGCCTCATCAGCGCTGAGCTCATCTATAAAGATCTGCTCGGCGATCATTCGCTTGGGCCTATGCATACGGAACAGGGCTAAGCAGTGCAACATCTTGCGTATTTAGCGGCATTACTGTTTGCGATAACCTGTATTGCACTCACCGATTATCGGTATAAGCTGGCGTTTTTTAATGATTGGCGGCGCTCTTGTCGCACCATGGGCATGGCGTTAGTATTTTTTATAGTTTGGGATGTAGCAGGCATTGGGCTTACTATATTTTTCGAAGGCAGTAGCCGCTATACAACGGGCATATTTTTGGCTCCACATTT
>JARXKL010000013.1 GCA_030272735.1 Patescibacteria group bacterium
CCAAAAGGCTCGCGCCGTCGGTATCCACCTTATTTTGGCTACGCAGCGTCCATCCGTCGACGTCATAACCGGTCTAATAAAAGCGAATGTGCCGGCTCGTATCGCCTTTACCGTGGCTTCACAAATTGACTCTCGAACTATCATCGATGGGATGGGGGCCGAGAAGTTGCTCGGGCAAGGCGATATGCTACTTAGCACCACTGATATGGCTAAGCCGAAGCGCGTACAGGGTGCCTTTATTGGAGATGACGAGACCGTTAAGATTATGGACTTCATACGCATGCAACGTCCTGCAAACTACGACGACGAAGTGGTGGCTCAGCCAGTTATGCTCAATGGCAAGGGTGGCGTAGTTGAACCTATGGATGGCTCAAGTGCTGATGATGACATGTTCAAGGACGCCGTGAAGGTTGTGATCGAAAACCGCAAGGCGAGCACCAGCCTGCTGCAACGTCGCTTGCGCATCGGCTACGGCCGCGCAGCCCGACTTATCGAACAAATGGAAGAACAGGGCATTATTGGCCAGGCCGACGGCTCACGGCCTCGTGAAGTGCTCGTCAGCTCAATCAGTGACGTCTTTGGCGGCGCACCTGCTGTTGGGGCTCCGAACGAGGACTATCTCAACGACCCAGATGCTCCGATCGTCTAGTTGACCCAAACTTGACATCAGTTATGATTTGCAGTATAATCATACTTAATGAAACAGCATTTCGAATCATTTAAACATGCTATCAATCTCCGCGAAATCGGTGCTGCCGTGTTAGCTACTGCAGCTTTTGCAGGTCCTGGAGTCGGTACTGCAACAAGTGAGGGCTTTAAAACTAGTGCTACTGCAGGAGTCGGCCCTGATCAGATACAGCAACACACTAGCTACTCTGATGAGACGCATTTGCTCAAATATGGTGGAAAAGTTGAGTCTGAGCAGCCGTTCGTGCCCAATACCTGTAGCCCAACTGTCTATATGTTTGCCGCAAAGCATAAAAGTGCCCTTACAAATTCTAGAGAACAAATCGTGCTGACGCCGCTCACGCAAGTCTGCGCTGAAGGCGATCGTGTCCTAGAGCAGCCTAAAGTACAGTCGTATGATTTTGAAGCGCCATCAGTAATGGTTACTAAGAAAATGCGCGTTCATATACGCAGCCTGCAAAAGCGAGGCTATTTTGTAATTGCCCGCGGTCAGTACGGCAACGATTATCAAGATACCACCGTACCGTTGATGCAGGTGTCGCCACGCACAGCAAAAACTACTGCTAGTAGCCCCCAGAAAATATAGTCGCCATGATTGTGGCGTTGTTGGCAGCTGTGGGAGCCTCTGGCTGAGCATAGGTACCACAGACTTCGTGGCCGTCTGAGTTCTTTGTAAAGAGGCGCGCTGCGTAGCCGTTTACTCCTTGTATTGTCGCAGTTGAAACGTATTTAAAATCAGGATCTATGATATTTGCGTAGTGTCCCGGACTTTTGAGCCAGGCATCTTCAATCGAGGCGTAGGGGTCACCGGGCGCTTGCGCATCGCTAAAGCCGAGGTTTTCGCCGAGTAGAATCGATCCAGATGGGTTAACGTTTTGAGCGCTTTCATATATACCAAAATGAGTTACTCGATCGTTAAAGTTTATGCAGCTGTTTGGATCGCCGGACTCAGAAATGTCGAAGTGCGAGAAGGTGTTAGTCATAATCATTTCTAGAATGTGACTGCGAGCTGCAGTTTGGATGCGATTTTCAACATCTGCATTTGGCGATGCCTTGAGCGGTGGCACTCCAGCGCTGGCACGCGCAGCGTTGATGTAGGCAAGAACACTCGCGTTTGTATCGGTTTTGAATGTGCCGCTAGGAGTACTATCTGGGATTGCAATTGGACCAGGGCTGGTAGCTGTGGATGGGGCTGGAAATGCTGCGGTATCTTTGGCATAGATGAATGACACCTGGGCAGGTGAGGTGCCATATTTTTTGAGCGTAAAATTACGCGTGGCGACTTTTATGCCTGCAGGATTAATTTCGTAGTGAACACCGTATTTGCGTACATAGTTTCTATCAACATGATAGCCAACTGGTATGGTCGCGGTTAGTTTGTATTTTTTAGGGTAGTACGGAGGGTGATGGGGGTTCACAGGGCAGGCGGTAAAGGTATATGAGCCGGTTTTTGATGCCGTGGTCCCCGTGGTGCCGTTGCTGCATTGCATAGTGGCATTGACGTTGGTGGCAGAAACGTTGACTCTGCCAAGAGCGGTCAAGGTTTGCCCGATATAGTTTTTTGATTCGTCGGGATTTTCCTTAGTACTAAATACAATACTTCGGGAGTTGCCCGCGTGGTAGGTTGCTGAGTAAGCGCCGTATTCAGCTACGAGGTGTGTATCAGGAAAACTGCTGGTGTAGGTGTGGGTATCGACAGGCGGTGGAGTAGTTGCAGGGTCAATGTGGAAGCGTAGCCGAGAGATTGTTTCGCCGTTATTATTGTAGGCACTTATGACGACACTATGTGGTTTGGTGTTAGAAATATTGCCGAGAGCCAGGGAGTAATCAGTGTAAGTTATTGGGTTAGGGGAAGCGGTGATGTCGCGGTTGTCGGTGACTTTACCGTCCACAGTTGCGGTGACATTTTTTAGCAGTCCTTTTGGCGCTCCAGCGTCATTAAGTCCGGCCGCGAACAGGTCTACAACAGCGTGGTCAGCGGTTACTTGGGTTAGTCCTATTGACGGTCCGTTAATCGGGTCAAAGGCGGAACTTGGACAGCCATCAGAGCCGCTTGGTCCAGCCGCACTTGGGCATTTGTCGGAATTGTCAGGGACGCCGTCGCCGTCGGTATCGACTTGACTGTAGGTGTAGGTGTAGATCTGGGGGTTCGGGCCGTTATAGGGCTGCAAGAAGTTGTTCGAGGTGCTGCCAGTGCTTTCTTGGACCATGCCCTTAAACGTATAGCCAAGGGCAGTGCCAGCGGTAATCATATAAGTACTAGTACCGCCATTATGCTGAAGCTCACTCAATAAGTTATTAAGTGCGCAATCTTTGAAGAGTACTTCGCCGTTCGTGGCCGTATAGGCGTAAAAGTTTAGATTGTATGAGTAGCCGTATGTATCACCAGGCTGGGGTGTGCCGCCAGGATTTCCGCCATATCCTACAGAGTAGGTTATGGGTTGTCCACCAGATGTGCAGGCATAGCCAAGTGTGTCGGCGGCAGTCGGGTTATCCCCATAATACGTAAGCTGATTATTCATAAGGTCAAAGCTCTGGTGCGGCATGCCTTTGGATGCAACAACATCTCCACCACTTGGATTATCGACAAATGTTCGTATCAGAACATCGCTCTTGGCACCGGGCCAGTTTGCATTTGCCCGTGGCACTAGTTGGCTGATAGCCTTTGAAAAGAAGCCGACATGTCGGTTTGCAGGAGCTGATAGCTTAGCTGAGGCAACAGATCGTGGGGCAGTACTGCCTGAGTACGGTAGTTTAGCTGCCATGAGTGTCGGGGTTGGCCCATCGTTGGTAGCAAGGTTGCTCACACTGCTGACGGTAAAGCTGTTCGTTGTGCTGCCAAGAAGATTGCCATACGTTGGCGATGTCCCAGCAAACAGCTCTGCAGTAATGGTATGTTTGCCTGGGGACAACAGGCGATAATCAAACAGGCTCGGCGTGGCTGCCGGCCCGCCTGCAAAATTAAACGTTTGAGTACCTGTGGTGGCTTTTGGTTGCACATGTGTATCGACAACTTGCTCGTTTTCGGTATTTGCGTCTAAGGTCACTACTTCGCTATACGAAGGCGCGCTACTCGGTGGAAGCGCTGTAGTCTTTATTGCAAAGTTAGCCGATTGTGTGCTGCCAGCAACAGGTGACGACACACAAACAACTGAACAGCTGGCAGCTGGGGCTGCAAAAATCACGATTGCGATACTGCCTAAAATTGCAAAGAGTGCCACAAACAGAACTGCTTGGATATGTTTCAGCCTGTTTTTGTTAGCGAATGCATTTGACGAACCAAAACTCAAACTGCGCATATTTTCTCTTTTAGAAGCTCTAAGTATTTTGCTCTTATGCTTACTTTAGTAAATTTGTCTACAGTTTGTCAATATTTTGGTGCTTGCAAATGATTGTAAGATTTCTTACTATAAGCATAATACAAACAACTGCAAAGGGAGGTGAACGCAGTGCGCGAGCTAGTTAATCCGCCTGGACAACCTACTCACGATACTGTGCCCGCCACGCAAGCTCCTGTCCCTCACGACAGGAGCTTTTTAGTTGCTAGCCATGAGCATTGGCAGCGGCTCGGTTCGGTGCCCGGTGTGATCGTTCCCGTAACGGCAGATTTCAAACCGATGAGCCCTATCGAGAAGTCTACAGGTGTGGTTTTGCCAATTGTATCTGATGTACATGGAGGAGATACTAATCGTCACCACGGGCACTTCTACAAATCGGTTTATGAAAGTGGGGGACTTGGGCGGAAAGCAGTCAGGTCATCTCGTCTTCAAAGAGTGGTTGTTGGCCCCCATACCAGATACCATAGATTGTTTGAGGGCACAGAGCTGCCTTACACGGCAGAAGCGCAATATCGGTTAATAATTCTTAATTGTGCAGGTTATGTCCCAGATAAAGGCGTGCTTATAAATGACATAGGTGCAGCACGTATTGTGCAGTTAACTCATCCGCAGCGTAAAGCTCTACGCAGGCCAAACATCTTTACAATCGAACGTGGCAATCCAGCACAAATGGACAGGACCCATTTCTTAATGGACTATGCATTATCACAAAATTTCGGACCTGAAAAACAAGAAGATATTAAAAGATTTCTAGATATTACACCCGAGGCAATGCGATTACACCAAGGCTTGCGTGCTAAAAAGCTTCAGCTTGCTATGCGTTTAACTAATATCGCAATTGCAGAAGCAGTTAGGCCTTTGAGCGGTGAGTTCAAAAGAGCTCGTGAGCAAAGAGCACTGCGCGTAGATGCACCTGAAACTGCTTGGCATGTAGCAAAATTACAGATCAGGCATCGTGAGCCAGATTACTTCGAAACGTTGGAATCCAATCTACTTATACAGCAACAATCAGCGGCTTGACCAACAGGGGTGAGTAGGATATACTTGGTTCACTATTAACTTCAGTTCGCAGCCTTGTGGCTATCACTTGAGCGTGCGGGCTTTAACCGAAGGAAGGATACTGGTATGAATCAGTACGAAGTTGCGGTGTTGTATCACCCAGACCTGGAAGTCGACCTCAGTAAGGCCGAGGACCGCGTCACTAAGATCATCACCGATAACGGCGGCAAAATCACTGCTACCGATAAC
This sequence comes from Patescibacteria group bacterium, assembly GCA_030272735.1. Classification (GTDB taxonomy): domain Bacteria; phylum Patescibacteriota; class Saccharimonadia; order Saccharimonadales; family UBA4665; genus JARXKL01. The sequence goes on from JARXKL010000013.1 coordinate 5,274, forward strand.
TGGGGTAAGCGCAAGCTGGCCTACACTATCGCGGGCAATGAACATGCAATTTACGTTTTCTACAGCGTCGATATGCCACCAGAGGGCGTTCTCAAAACTGAGAGCACACTCAACATTACTGACGAAGTCATCCGTTTCCTCATCACCAAGCCTGATGTACGGGCCATAGCGAAAGCTGAAGCTGCAAAAGCTATCAAGGCCGAGCAAGCTGCAAAGCGTGGTGAGCGAGGTGATGACGACGCCAAAGACGAAGAATAATTCGTCAATTGTTAACTTTTTGTTAACTCTTAGGGTTCTCAGCTTGACGAATAATCGGGCTGGGGTATACGGTAGGGTTACTAACTAAGCAAGACATATGTCTTTTAAATGGAGGAGCCACCATGGCACGAAGTCTCAATCAAGTAACACTAATGGGGAACCTAACTCGCGATCCCGAATTGCGTCAGACTCCAACTGGTCAGAATGTAACCAGTTTCAGCCTTGCGCTGAACCGCAGCTACAAAGACCAAAGCGGTGAATGGCAAGAAGCAACCGATTACATCGATATCGTTTGCTGGGGACCGCTCGCTGAGCGCGTTTCACAGTACTTAAGCAAAGGTCGACGCTGCCTCGTGCAGGGACGTTTGCAATCTCGCTCATGGGAGCAAGATGGTCAGAAGCGCAACAAAGTAGAAGTACTCGCGAACGACGTAACGTTCCTCGATAGCCGCGGCGAAGGTGGTGAAGGCGGCGGCGGTGGAAACTCAGGCGGCGCATCATCTGATGCTCCATCTGGCGGTTCATCGAACAAGCCAACACCTTCGAAGAAGAAAGATGATGTCGTTATTGAGGATATTGGCGATCAACCAATCAACCTCGACGACATCCCATTCTAGGCGTTAAACTCTTTCTGGAGCGAATTGCGGCGTCAATAGTTGCGCGCTTCGCTCGCCGTACATTAAGTACGGATCGCTGCAGTGCTCACTCTTTCCTTGCACTTCATCTCCAGAATGAGTTCACAATGACAAATGCACTCCATCCCTGCAAATAACCCTCATACGTTTACTCAAATATCGAACAAATCATTTAAAATTTAAATTACTAAGAAAGGATTCTAACTATGGCGAAGATTTTTAAGCACCGAACAGATGTGGCCTATTTTGACCACAAAGATTTTAAGACTTTGCAGCGTTACGTAAATGTCTACGGACAGATCGAAACCCGCAAGAAGACCGGCTTGACCGAGAGTCAACAGCGTCGTTTGGGTCGCGCTATCAAGCGTGCCCGTCACTTGGCACTCATGCCATTTGTTGCTAGTAACTAGACAGGAGGAGCACTGGGGTATAACAGCTGCAGTGTTCCTGCTTACGCTAATCCAGGGTAAACTTATGGTATGGACTCGTACCGCCTGTCAAAAGCCTGGCATTTAGCGCATAGCGTGGCAATCGATGTGCACGCCTTGGCGCGTGAATTACCGAAATCTGACCACTACAATATTCACGAAGAGATACGCATCGCATCGGCGCGGGTGCCGCTGACCATTGAGGCGAGCACCAAGAAAAAGTCGCACGAAAAACTGAAACACTACAAAATTGCGCGTTTTGCAGCGACCGAATTGCATGATGTGCTGATGCTCGCTAGGGAGCAGCAGTACATTGAAAAACAAGTCTTCACAGACCTTGCCAGCCGCACGATAGAAGCGCAACAGTTATTAACCAGCCTAATCCGGTCCGCTTGAGCTAAGAAGCCTCAGCACCGACTGACCAAGGAGAACATATGGCACTCAGTATTACCGATCTTAAAAAAGGCGTGCTATTCCAGTTAGACGGACAGCCGTTTCGCGTTGTCGATTATAACCAAAAAGTGATGGGCCGCGGCGGTTCCATTGTAAATGTCCGCATCAAGAGTTTGCTTGACGGCAAGGTGCTTGAAAAAACCTTCAAGGGTAACGAACAGCTCGATCGTGCAGATGTGACAAACCAAACAGTGCAATATTTGTATACTGACGGCACGAATTTCTTTTTTATGAACGATGAAACGTTTGAGCAGTTCGAAATCAGTTCTGACCTCGTTGGTGATGGCGCCGGCTACCTCAAAGAAGGCGATGCTGTGCAATTGCAGTTCTTCGACGGCCGCGCGATTAACGTTGAGCTCGCTAAAAATGTGCCGTTGCTCGTAACCTATACCGAAGACGCGGTTAAAGGTGATACCAGCTCGTCAATTACTAAGGACGCGACACTGGAAACAGGAATAACCATTAAAGTGCCAGCTTTCATTAAGCAGGGCGATCTGATATCTGTTGATACCAGCACCGGCGCCTACCGGGAACGCGTGAAAGTTTGATCGCGAACCGTGAAAAGTAAAGGTTAATTATGAAACAACGACTCGATCAGGTTCTGGCACAGCGTCAGTTAGTGACGAGTCGCAGCCAAGCTGAAAGCTATATCAAGCTAGGCAAAGTGAAGCTCAATGGCAAGGTGGCATTAAAGCCGGGCACCATGGTCGACGAACGTGACCTCGTTGAAATGCAGGCGCTCGAGCAATATGTTAGCCGGGCAGGGCTCAAACTTGCATCCGTGGCCACAACTTTGAATTTAGATTTTCGTGACGCAGTGGTGTTGGACGTGGGTAGCAGTACCGGCGGCTTTACCGATTATGCGCTCAAACATGGCGCGCAAAAATCTATCGCCGTTGAACTTGGCAGTGACCAGCTCCACCCATTGCTGCGTGGGAATCCTCAGATAGAACTGCATGAAAAAACAGACATCAGAACGTTTAAAACAGATCAAATCATAGATATTGTGGTGGCTGACGTGTCGTTTATAAGTTTACGAGAAATTCTTCCGCACGTAGCCACGCTATGTACCAAGCAAACTAGAATTGTCGCTATGGTAAAGCCGCAGTTCGAAGCGGGGCAGAGTGAGTTTAAGCACAAAGGCGTCGTCAAAAACGACAAAATGCGCCGCGAAATTCTCAAAGACTTTGAGGTATGGGTCAAGCGAAACTTTATTATTACCGATAAAGCTGACTCAGAGGTCAGCGGCGCCAAAGGCAACCAAGAGCGGTTTTATTTACTTAAAAAATCTGCTTAACTCTGGTCGAGATGCTTCTCAAGGAGCACTACATCTTTAAGTACTATCAGCGACTGCTTATTTGTAATTAAGCCTTTGCGCTCTAAGCCCGCGAGTTCACGACTAGCAGTTTCACGGGTAGCATTTACGGAGCTGGCAATGTCTTGGTGCCGTAAAGGGACCTCGATAAGTAGACCTTGCTCGGTTTGCTTGCCAAAGCGCTGACTCATAGTAAGCAAAAACGAGATAATACGTTCTCGCACGGTGCGGTATTCCAGGTTCAAAATCCGTTCGCTGTGCAAGCGATACATTTCAAGCGTCATATCTAACAGGGGTGCTAGAGCATCTGGCTTGGAGCTCATGTGTTCTAGGAATTTTTCGCGAGTGATGCACCAGGTTACGGTTGGGGCTAATGCTTGGTAGATCACCTGCCGTTCCTGACCGGTAATTGCCCATATAAGTGGGAAAAGCTCATCCTGTTTGCGGATAATAAGTAGGTTTTCTTCGTTGTATTTGGTAATGTCGTAGGCTTTAACGAGGCCCGAATAGATATAAAAAACCCCGTGCGGTGTATCGCCGGGTCGGATGATAAGGTCACCTTTTCGGTAAGATTGTTTTGTTCCTTGCGTCCTGAAAAGGTCCACCAGTTCTGCCGTTTGTTTTAACGTGGCCAACATGTCTGGATTATGATACTATGTGCGCCAAAAGTCAAATTAGTGACGAATGTCGCTCTCGATATGTGAGGATTTTCACCACTCTGAATGACCGAAATTGCTATGATAGTGATACCGACTAATCAAAAGGGAGTGCCATGGTAAGTTCAGATTCTGTGGAAAAACAGCTCAAAAAACTTAAGTTTAATATGCATTCGTGGGGCAGGACCGAAGCAAAAGAACTTCCAAATATTCTGTTAGCAGATGAAATTATTTATGAAGTAGTCAATGGCATGTACGATGGAGGCTTTGCTTTGCTTGTGGCAACCGACGTTCGTGTTTTACTTGTTGACAAAAAGCCGCTCAACTATCTGACGGTTGAAGACTTCAGGTTCGATATGATTAACGAAATTGATTACAATCACCGTTTAATCGGCGCGCACATTAGCTTATCTGCTGGCGGCAAGACCCTCAAATTCATGAGCTACAACCAACAGCGATTGCGTAAACTTATTACGCACGTGCAGCACTGCATTGCCCACGGGAAAAAGCAGGAAGGCAAGCAGCAAGAGGATCAGAAGCAGCACTTGGAGCAGATAAACCAGCAACTGCAGGCGTATTTACTGGCGCAGCACCAACAGCAGCAGCAATTTCAGCAGCAAATGACGCAAACCGTCGCAGCAGTTGAGGGTAAAACCACTGACAAGCCACCGGCCGGGCCAGACCCCATCAAGCCGAGTCCAGAGTTGAATGATTATCTGTTTGCGCAAAGTTTATTAGCCGATTATAAGGCGGGTCAAGCCAAACAGAAGTATGAAGATGCAAAAAGTCCTGAAGCTATTGAACAGGGCAGTAAGCCAGAACAAATTGAGACCACAGCTGAGCCCGAGCAAATTACTGCGCCAGTACCGCAAGCAGCGCTACCGCCTGTAGCAGAATCGAGTCTTGGAAGCGCAAATTCACAGATGTCGGAGCTCTATGCTGAAGGCATGCAGGAAATTTACGGTAAACACGCCGTGGCAATAAAACAGAACGCAGAGATATCGCCGGCTCTTGTAACTAGCACTGATGTTAAGCAGCCAACGCCCCATCAAGTAGCCCATTTGCTCACGAATCCTTTAGAAATTAATGCACTCAAAATCGCTTACTCAAAGCTTCCAATGGCGCTACGCAACCGTAAATTTGGTCGCCCGTCTTTCCACTCGCACAGCCAGGCAGACACCCAGCCCAGCGTGCCAGCTACCGAAATTTAGTTCTGGGGCTCAGACGTTTCTAAGCGCTTAGCGTAGCTATATAAAGCAGTCTATTTACTGACGTTGAAGCGGAATTCGACGATGTCGTCGGGCTGCATAACGTAGGTTTTACCTTCGGTGCGAACCTTGCCGGCGGCTTTAGCGGCTTGCATCGAGCCCGCAGTTGTGAGGTCTTGATAGGTCACAATTTCGGCTGCTATAAAGCCGCGCTCGAAGTCGCCGTGAATCACACCGGCGGCTTGCGGCGCAGTGGCACCTTGGCTCACCGTCCATGCGCGTACTTCTTTTTCACCAGCAGTCAAATAACTTTGTAAGCCCAGCGTGGCGTAGGCAGCATGAATTAACTGGAGTAATCCTGATTCAGTTTGGCCATAGCTTTCGAGCATTTCTGCGGCGTCGGCTTCACCCAATTCTTTGAGCTCGCTTTCGAGCTTTGCACAGACAAACAATGATTGAGCAGGAGCGACAAGTGCTTGCAATTTAGCTTTTTCCTCAGCATTTTGCAGCCCATCCTCATCAAGGTTGAACAGGTAAATAATCGGCTTCATAGTTAGTAGCTGTAAATCGGCAATCAATTCGCGGTCAATTTCAGGGTGTTTCCAGACAGGGTCACCGGAATCGAGCGCACCGTGTACTTGTTTATACGCATCGGCAATCGGCTTCAGTTTAGGGTTGGCGCGCGCTTCTTTTTCGAATTTTGGAATGCGCTTAGTTACCGTTTGCAAATCGGCTAACACCAACTCGGTATTTATGACATCTATGTCTTTGGCAGGGTCGTGCTGTGCATCTACGTGCAATACATTCGGGTCGCTAAAAGCGCGCACCACTTGCACAATCGCATTGGTGGTGCGAATGTGGCTTAAAAACTGATTGCCTAGTCCTTCGCCTTCGGAAGCCCCAGCGACTAGCCCTGCAATATCAACAAATGTTACCGTTGCCGGTACAATTTTATTGGTGCTATATAACTTGCCGAGCTCAGCTAGCCGCGGATCCGGCACCGGCACGATTCCCGTGTTTGGCTCGATAGTAGCAAACGGATAATTAGCCGCCAGAATATTACTGCCCGTCAGCGCATTAAACAGCGTAGATTTGCCCACGTTAGGCAGGCCGACTATGGCAATTGATAAACTCATATAGTTATTGTAACAGAGGTCAGGTGCTTCGGCGAGGCTTCAGCTTATTTTTAAGGCCCGCCAGCATATAGGCGGCTAAGATTAAGCCGCTCAGCGTTAATGGCCATTCGCCGTATTTTGTGTACGGAGTTTTCTGGCTGTTGGGCGTGAAATTGAAGTCTATAAATTCAGTTCTTGTGTCATCGGGTGCGACGGTATAGTGGCCGTTACCGTCGATTACAAAGGCTGGTGCTCCCATGGAAGCTTGAATGTAGGTGCGATTATTTGCGACTGCGTGAAAATGAGCCATCTGCGAGGATTGGCGTAAATACGATTTCGAATTATTAAAAATAAGCAGTGAAGCACTATTGGTCAGCACTTCGCCCCCGTCGTTAACAAGCTGACGATAAATGTTTCTACCAAGAATGCCCGAGCAAGCAACAGGGGCTATGCTAACTGCTTGCGTGCGGATAACTCTGGGCGGTTGACCTCGGTCTAGCCGACGGGTCTGAGCAAATGACTTGTTTATTGCATCCTGACCCGTCAGTTTATAAAAACTTTGTATTACGCTGGGCAGATATTCACCAGTTGGAATTAAGAGCTCTTTGGTTTGTGAGTCCACTAATTTACCGTTTTTGTTGCGGGCTTCGAGCGTGTTGAATCGCTTGCCTGGTTTTATAAAATCCGCAGTAACATCAATATTTATCCCTGTAGCTTTCATGCGCCCGGTGACATATTTTTCTACAAACTTTTCATTACCAGGCAAGTGAACACCTGAGTACTCTGGTAGCAAAATAAAATCCTTAGGGGAGTTCGAATTAAAATTTATCGGAATACTATCCTGAATGTCTGTAAGCTGACCTTCACGTTGGAGTAAACTAGCGCTCACTAGAGCTTTGTCGCCGTTATTTATAACTGTGTAGCTGAGAAAACTCGCAATAACAACGACACTCACAATCAGTGCCAGTGGTTTGTAGCGTTTGTTTATTGCCCAGCCCAAACTCAGAGTAAGCGATACTGCTATAAAGCTCAGGCCGTACATTCCGACCACTCGGCTCAGGTAACCCACGGAGGTCGAAGTAAGGCCCAGCCCGAGGCTCCCAAAGTTCCAGTAATCACCGATGCTCGCTTGGGGTGCACTCAAAAATAGAGCAAAGGTTAGGCTGCGAGCCCACTCCATAACGCACCACGCGCTGGCGAGTAGTACAAGTGCTATGAGGTTTGGTTGTTTAATTTGTGCCTGTAGCTTAAAGAGCATGATCCCGAAGGGCAAACTAATTAGCGTCAAAATCGTAGATATTAACAGCAAGCCGAAACCTAGAATAATTGGCCCCATATTTGGATCTAGCCCAGCCAGCAAGCTGACGTCCGTGTCTAAAAACCATATAAAAGTAGTGGAATAGAATGCAAAAAAGAAACAGGCACTCAGTACAAGGCTTTTCTTGAATGACAAAACTTCGTCGGGCTGAATAAATAGCCAGAAAAAAGGTAGAACTAGTACCGGCAAAAACAGAGCAGGCAAGCCGAAAGAATAAATTCCTCCGGTTGCCAAACCACTGAGAACAACGAGCAAGTAAGGGTATCTGTTTAGTGTACGGCTCATCGCCAAGTATGTATTACCAGCGTCCGAAATTCTGCGTTACAAATGTTCTTCCATCTGGATGCCTTACAGCTCCAATACCCATGTAATACCAGCTGAAGTCTAGTAAATTTGCGTTGTGAGCAGGGCTATTTATGAAAGCATCCATAAGACCTGCTGAGTCGCCGGTAGTAAAGCCTACGTTCTCTCCATTTGTCCTCCAATATGGTGAGCATCGGCTGGATATCTGCGCGCCCAAGTCTGTGCGGTGACTTATGTACCCGTCATTAGTCATCTTGTTCGCCCAATCCAAAGCAATCGCATCAAGACAGGCAACTCTTGGAAGGGCTCTCCTGCCATGGGAAGTACGCCAGCTGTTGATTCCGTACGCCTGTTGAGCTTCAAAATTTGGATCTCGCGTTCCCACGTTGCAACAAGCAGATGCTGTTGGCAATATGAAGTTTTTGGCAGACATCATGGCAGTTTTTTTGGTGTTTTTTAACTTTGCTGCACGCGGCGACTTAATCTTAGATCGTTCTTCGGTTCGAGTGGCTTTTGTACATAGGCTGGTGAGTTTATCCTGCGCTTTGGCAAACTTTACGGGTTTTTCTGCACCAGGGTAGACTGCCGTTCCTTTCGCAGAGTCTGGGCCACCAACTAAAAAGCCTTCAAAGTGGACGACAGGTTGCGCTTGATTAGTTGCGATTTGGTCTGGCAGTGATTGAACATCGGTATCAGACAAATCCTTGCTGAGTTTTGCAACTTCTTCAATAGTGAGCGTTCCTGTTTGTACAGTCTGTCCTCCGGCCGTGCCACTATCGCAAACCAGGCTACCGTCTCGTAAAACATAGGTTGATGCTGAATATATTTCATACGACAAGTTACCTTTTTCATCTTGTTTCATTGATGTAGGTGCAAGGTTAATGTAACCAGCCACAATATCATCCGAGAATGCTGGCAGCACTGGGTTCGCGTTGGAACTCACTAAGAAGTAGGTTCCTGCAACACTAAAAATTAGAGCAAATAACCAGATTCTATTTGTACGAATCCAGTTACGTATAACCATGGTCTTATTAGAAGCTTTTTTATTTTTAGAACTCGATCTTTTAGGTACAGTCTTGGCGCGGGACATAGTAGTTCTCCGTTGGTTACTCGATTAAGCTTATGGTAAGCCCATCGTTCTGTTATGTAAAGTACAACCATACTAAAGCTATCATCGTGTCTCTAGATGTACACGAGAAATCACAAAAAGTACAAGCAATGCGCATGCGTCGTAAGGAAAGTTATTTCGCAGCCATGTGCGAACATTTACATTATTTAAATAGGTAGCCGTGATAGGTCCATCCTCACTCGTAGGTGCAAGGGAAGTGCTGCATACTACAGAGTTGTTGAACGCAGTTAATCGGCGACGCTCACAAATGGGCGTTAAATTGACTAATATAAGCACAAGCAATTTTATTACATACAATAAAGTGATATAGTCAATTTACAAATCTAACTATATGAGGCTTAAGATATGTCAGAGACTTTTTATCCAGACCAAAACAGTGAGGCAGTTATAGCCCAAATTAGTGCACCAGAGGCTGAAACTGGCATCGAGCAGAATTCTCAAAATTTATTGCAGTCCGCTTTAAATGTAGCAAGAGGCGTTGCCGAACGATTCTCTTCACGTAAATTTGCTGTTGGTTTTGCAACCGGAGCTTTATCGGTTGGCGGCGCTGTTGCTATTGAGGGTGTGCCAACTTTTGCAAACGCAGCGACAAGTTCTAGAGCATGCGAAGTATATAGAAACGCCAAGCCTAAAATGGATTTCAAGCTCATTGGACCGAAATATATCAATGAGGATAGCAATACGCCATTTACTATTGTAGAAACTAGCCGCACTAGTTTAAAAGGCGTAAAGATAATTATTGATAGCCTCCAGGATTATACATTTACTGACAACGTGAAGCCCGGCGTTTTGATCCAACACAACATAGTGGAGAAATACCCGGCCTTGCCTCAGCAACACCGTTCTGAAGGTGGAATATTTACAGAGAACATCAGTATTACTGCTATAAAAGACAAAAAAGTTATTGCCCATAAATTCTTTAGCCCAATGCATCCTCCTGCAATCAGTGGCTCCACAACACAAGGTTAAACTGTGGCTTCGCGCTTTTAACTTTTATATTACTAAGATTAGTCTATAATGCTTATGTATAATCTTTGTGACGCTAAGTTACTGAGAATGTCGGGGGCTAGACTATCAGAAATTATAAAGTATTCCGAAAACGTTCATTGCGCTTTTATCTGAGCTTATTTATTTTTTTGGGCGTATTTCTGGTACTTTTTATAGTCGCAGGGAGTAGACTTAAGCCGGATAACGAGGCCGCTATTACACGTACTTCTGAACTGCATTCCGAAAGACTCAAATTACTTAAAGAACGAGACTATGTGAGCTACCAGACGACATTACTATCGAGCGCAAATGCAGCTATACAGAAAAAGAATTATAAAGAAGCGCAAAATATGTTGAACGATATCATTAAAAATGTACCTACACAGGAAATTAAGCCTGACGTATACCTCCTCTTAAGCAAGCTGGCAAAGATTAAAGGCGATGATAAAAATTATGATAAATATACTAGTCTTTTGGTTTCAAAACTCAAACAGCAGAATCAAAATGTAGCAGCGGACTACTACGCTAAAGAAGCTAAATCGAGTCAGTAATGCAATTATGTTAACTCTTATAACTTATTCAAAGCGCCTAAAGACTGTGGTATTAGCACTGCTAGTAGCGGCTTTAGGCTGGATAGTTTTTCAAGAGTCTCCTTTTGCATCAGCAGTTACCGACACGGCTATATCGAATACCGCTCCTGTCATCGGCTCTAGCTCGATTAATGGGACTACTACTAATAAAACGCCATTCTACGGTGTGGGTACGGGCCATTTCAATGGAAAAAATTCATGGCTGAAAGTCTATGTGCCTATAGGTGATACTACAACAATCACAATACACGAAGCATGCGAATTAGACGTAGGATCGCCACGAGTAACATACGAAATGGAAGATCTTGACGACGGAAGTAGAAGTACAAAGACACCTAAAACTGAAGGTTACGATGGGCTATTTGGTCGAACTACGTATTATGATGCCAAAGACGGTCACCTACCGCAGCAACCAGCTCAAACCTGCGGTACTGATATAAATTTCAAGTTGATAGGTACTACGCACGGTATTTCATCAACAATACCGGGACATACCGACTATAGAGTATTTTACTTGTATACTTCAATGAATGCGTCAGTACCTTCTACACTAGACAATGAGCGCTACTTCAAAGTTGAATCTAGTAATACGCGGGTGCGCATTGGTGCGACGCTTGGTGTATTTGCAAACCGCAATATTACTAGTGATACTACCGCTTCATTTTTCGGTGTTTACCAGGGTGATATTAGCAGTTCAGATACGTGGGATTATGAAGTCCAGTTTGCAAAAAGCTGTGGTACCGGGACAACTGACACAGCTTCGTATATAAGATTGTACGATGCCGACAGGGATGTTTATAATCCACAAAACTTAGGGCTGCAGCTCCAACGCAGATTAAGAGGAACTAATGATGCTTTCCAAACTTTTGGTACACCGTGGACTAACAATAATTTTCTTCCGGGTAGTCACCAGTATGATCGTTACGACTTTACTGCTAATCGAAAGTATGAGTATAAACTTAAAGTGACTGGTTTAAATAGAGTAAATACCCTTCAGATCAGATTACCATTCGATCAAATTGATGCGATTACTCGTGTAGCGGGGAGCTCTAACTGTGATCCACCTGTTAATGCGCCAACTGGCAGTCTTAATGTGACTTGCAAGAATTACTCGCTGTCAGGCGTGAGTAATCAGGATCAAGTTGCTGGCCAAAATAACTACCGTATTTTGAGGGGTACAACATCGGTTGTGAACGGGATTGTAACAGGTTCTTCTGTGCCCACGACGGCCCATACTTTTACTTCAGGAACAACTTATACTCTACAAATATTGTACAATAGCGGGAGTTGGAAAACCGTTGATACCTCTGTTGCTACGGATGCGCCTGGAGGCTGTACTCCTCCGCTAATAACTACGCAGTGCAGTATGGTTTCTGTGCATGACTTTGGACCGCAGCCTACGCCTTCTACGCCACCGTCTACCGGCACTTGGGCAGTGCGCAACACAGGAGAGTGGCGCAGTAACACGGAAGTTAATATTAAAGATAGCCGCGGCAATACCTTCGTTAATACAACACTTGGGAACGACGCGTCTAATACTTGGAATTACACTCCTATGGGAGAGCAGTTGATAATAACGATTAATAGAAAGGAGCATGTGCAGCGAAGTGACGGCGCATACGAGTGGGTAACATACAGCACGGTGGGCAGTGCTACGTATACGTGCTACAAGCCCCGATGTGACTTCTATGTAACAGCGGACAGTAACCCTCCTGGAGTTCCTTCAGATAAAATTATTGAAGGGTTACCATACTCCGTTCATGGCAAGCTCTACAACGATGTAACATACTATAGTAATGGGTTAGTCAATGATCAGCAGATCGACATTCCATTAAAAGGCAGTCTTAACGGTATAGATTACCCCGTAAGCTTAACAGTTAATGGCCAACCGCATGATATTCCTCAGTCTGTGCCAGTTGGCGGATATGTAGATGTGGACGTGGCAGGGGGTATAGCTACGGCTGATGCAAGTGGCAATATATCGGTTACCGCATATCCAGACTTTTATGGTAGGAACTCCATTGTACCGCCGCCTACAGTCGGGGCATGCACTAAACCGTTCCCGGTCTATAAGCAGTTCAATATCAGTATTTCTGCTAGTACAACTATGGTTGGAGGGACCGAGAGCCCTACAAGCGTTGATTACAAAGCTACCGTAAATAACTCTACAACGCCAACGGTATACGTAGTAACTAATAGTACATTTACTAAACAGGGAGTAGTTCAAGTTTCCAATAGTGGAGGCACATACCCGTCTGGCGCTACTGATACTTTAAATGGGAGTTATCCGCCGGGAAGTATAAGTCCTGGTACTCAATACTGTACTACCATTCATGCGGACTATACGACAGGTTATGTAAACCTCTCTAACCCGAACGATATATTAAATCCTTCATCACCACAAGATCCACCACCTGACTGCCAAACCGTAAACAATAAACCGTATGTTCACGTCTTTGGCGGTGATGTCTCTGCTGGAGGCGGGTTCGGCACCAACTGTACCACCACCCCTGGTTCAATAAAGACGTATCTCCGTACGGTCGGTACAGTTCCAGTGGGCTCCGGTGTCCAGATAGGGGCGTTAGCAATTGGACCGATTACGGGATTCAGTAGTGCAATCTTGAGGGGTTCTCCGCCAACTGGCTCGTCCGGCCTATCGTTTGCAAATAGTCCTCTTACGCCTGATAGTTCTACTAACTCCCCAGCTACCGGCGGTAACTTAGGAGGCTCAAACTGCGTTACGGATTACTTTGGTCAAGTTGCAGATTCAGTGAGCAGAGGGCCGAGTCCCGCTGCTGGAGCCTCACTTCAATATAATAATCCGTCTGGCGACCCACTTGCAGACACTCGCTACTATACTGGCGATCTTAAGCTTAACAATGCAACTATAGGTGATGGAGTGAATATCACGATGTACGTAGATGGTGACCTGGCAATTAAGGACAATATTGCTTACAAAAATACTGCATGGGGAATTCCAGAAAAAATCCCATCGGTACGAATAGTCGTTAAAGGCAACATCTATATAGACTCCAATGTGACACAGCTCGATGGACTGTACGTAGCGCAGCCTAAAGCAGACGGTACCAAAGGCAGTATTTATACCTGTGCAACTGACATGACAGGCTTTACAGCGTACAATGCCGATTTATTGGCGACGTGCAACAAGCAGCTAGTGATCAACGGAGCGTTTGTTAGCCAGCATACCTACTTAAGCCGTGCATTCGGTTCACTGCGTGATAGTTCTCCGGGCGAACGCATACAAAATGTATCTAAATCTTGTGTTGGTAGCGGTGTAACAACTAAAAATGATTGCGCAGCAGAGGTATTCAATTTCAGTCCCGAATTATATATGGTCCAGACATCGGGGGAGTCTCCTTACCGAGGGCCCACCACATTTAAGTATGATTCAATCACTAGCTTATCGCCGATTCTATGATAGGATATAAGCATAGGCATTAAAACGTAAGAAAAAATTATGGGTGGGCATCAAATCAACTTTTTAAGCCAGGCAGTACATTGGATAGAGAATGTGATGTCCCTTTATGCTTATGCTAAGATAAAGGTACAAATATGAGCCTACTCACAGGAAGCACCTCTGACTTTTTCGGATTAGATATTGGCACTACTGCCATACGTCTCGTCCAGTTGAGAGGGCCATCTTCACCAAAAGCCCTAGTGAAATACGCTTATGTACCCCTTGAAGGAAATGTTGCTCTCAGTGAGTCAAAAGGTGATCAGCAAAAGTTGGCTAAGGCAATTGAACAACTCGTTAGCCAAAGCGGCGTGAGCACCAAAAATGTTGCGGTAGGTATTCCGTCAAGTCGAGTATTTACTACAGTTGCAGACGTCGATCGACTTCCAGGTAATGAGCTAGCTAAGGCTATTCGTTACCAAGCCGATTCACTCATACCAACTCCACTTGCTGATTCTAAAATGGACTGGGCAGTTATAGGCGATTCGCCAAGTGACAAGGTGAAGCAGGAGATTTTATTGAGTAGTGTTACCAATAAATTTGTTGAAGCTCGTTTAGACCTTCTTGAAGGTATCGGGCTGAACGTTATTGCCTTTGAGCCAGATAACCTGGCGATGGCACGTGCCCTGGCTATTAGTGACCCAAAGGCGCAACTTATACTCGATGTTGGTCGCTTGAGCACTGACTTAGTTGTTATTCAGAACGGCGCCCCTCATTTGACACGAAGTATTCCTAACGGCGTTGAGGCCATAGTACGTGCAACAGCGCAGAACTTGAACATTGATGCCAAGCAGGCAGAGCAATTTGTCTTTAAGTTTGGTATGAGCAAAGAAAAACTAGAAGGGCAAGTCCTTCAAGCCATAAGTGGAACTGTAGACTTGTTAACATCTGAAATTGAAAAGTCTATCAAGTTCTTCCAGACTCGCTATGCGGGTATGACCATCGAACGTATAGTTGTAACTGGAGGCGCATCGGTTATCCCAGAATTCCCATTATATATAGCTAACAAGTTTGGTTTGAATGTAGAAATAGGAAATGCCTGGCGGAATGTTAGCTATGCACAAGACCGACAAAACGAGCTATTATCTATATCGAACCAATTTGGCGTAGCAGTTGGACTCGCGGAGCGTTCATCATGATTGAGCTAAATTTATTACCAGATATTAAGCTAGAATATATTCGAGCACAACGTGAACGACGACTCGTAATATCTATCGCGGCATTGGTCACCATAGCTGCTATTGCAATGGTAGTGCTTATGTTTTCTATAGGACAGGTTCAAAAAAAGCATTTATCTGACCTTAATGACGATATCAAAACTAAAAGCGCTAAATTGAAGTCCCAACCTCAGATTGGAAAGATCCTTACCGTGCAAAACCAGCTTGATAGCTTAACAGCGTTGCATGATGCAAAACCAGCAACTGACCGAATATTCGATTATTTAAATGAGTTAACGCCATCAGAGGTTAGTTTAGCGACACTTGATACCAATTTGGTGGATCAAACAATGACTATTACAGGGGCAGCAAATACATTTAGCGATGTAAATAAGTATGTTGATACATTAAAATTCACAGAATTTACTACAGCTACAATGACAGAGAAAACGAAAGCTTTTAGCGCAGTTGTACTAACTAATTTTGGAGTTTCAGACTCTACCACAGCTAGTGCAAGACCCGTTAGCTACACACTCACGTTTAAGTACGATCCAATCCTAGTCAAAGTTACAGAGAAGGTGACTTTGAAGGTTCCGAATAAAATAACCACCCGGTCTGAACTTGGTCAGCCGACCGGTTTATTCGAGTCTGCTGCTGATCATCCTAGCGTCACTAATACGAAGAAGGGCCAATAATATGGCAAATATTGAAACAAACACAAAACGTGTAGCAATCAGCAAAGCTAGTGCTCAGATGGTAGCTGTGGTTGGTGTCGCATCATTTTTCACTGTGTTCTCACTTTTTGCTACGCATGCATTGTTCACTGCAAACAGTTACCGTTCAAAAGTGATTAAGCAAAAAGAAATAGCTAATAAGCAGCTGACGGTGAACCTAAAATCTTTTGACACGCTCGTAGACTCGTATAAAGAATTTGACAGTAAAAGTCCGAATGCTATAGGGGGTTCTAAAACTGGTACGGGTGACAAAGACGGGAACAATGCCAAGATCGTGCTTGACGCATTACCTAATAGTTATGATTTCCCGGCCTTGGCGTCAAGTTTAGAGAAAGTCTTAGGCGAGCGTAGCTATAAAATAGCCAGCATTACTGGAATAGACGATCAAATCAACCAAGAAGCGAATTCAAATAGCCCGACTCCGAAATATGTAGAGATGCCATTTTCGTTTAGCGTAAAAGGGGCAAAATACGAGTCTGTAAAAGAATTGTTTACTACCTTACAGCATTCAATACGACCGATACAGGTCGACAAAATTACCCTTAACGGAAATAGTGACGATATGACAGTTACTGTCGATGCACGTTCGTTTTACCAGCCAGCTAAAAACCTTAATATAACCAAAAAGGTGGTGAAGTAGCTATGAAACAAAAAGACATCGCCCTCATTGCCGTTATCATATTCATTAGTGCTATATTCTCCGTATTCGTGTCTAAGGCATTATTTGGTGGAAGCACTACAAAAAACCAAGAAGCAGAAGTTGTGCAAGCTATCAGCCCTTCTTTCGCAGAATTAAATAAATCATATTTCAATAACGAATCGATTGATCCTACTAAGAAAATTACCATTGGGGAACATAATAACCCGTCGCCTTTTCAATCTAAGGCACAGTAAAGTCGGCGTAGCATGAGCGTTTTATCAGCTAC
>JARXKL010000023.1 GCA_030272735.1 Patescibacteria group bacterium
TGACCGAGCTCGGTAACGAAGGTGTCTTGGCGTTATTAAGCGAATCGACCACCACCGAACGCCTTGGCCGCACACCTTCAGAATCGACCATTGAAAAGACCTTTATGGACATCATGGCCAATGCGCCAGGCCGTATATTTGTTGGCTTATTCAGCACCAATATGAACCGCGTCCAGATGATCATAAACGCCGCAGTGGCTAGCAACAAAAAGGTGGCCATGGATGGCCGCAGCATGGTTTCTACGCTCGAAATGGCAGTGCGCCACGGTTTTGTGCGCATTCCGAAAGGTACTTTTGTGCCGATCGCATCCGCAAGCACGATGAAAGACTCTGACCTCGTCGTGGTCTGTACCGGTTCACAAGGCGAACCATCGAGCGCCTTGCAGCGCATGAGTAATGGTGAGCACCGCCACGTAAAACTGAAAGGGCAGGACACGGTTATCCTTTCGAGCACGCCGATTCCGTACTCAGGCAACGATGCCAAAATCCGCGTCATGGTCGACGATCTCCTTAAAAAAGACGTGCATGTCTACCGCCACCAAACTCGTGACCTCGATGGCATTGGTCCGTTGCACGTATCTGGTCACGCTTCACGCGACGAATACGCCGACATGATCAACATGACCAAGCCAAAATTCTTCATCCCAATCTACGGCGACTTCACGAGCAAAAAATACCACATCGACATTGCTATTAACGAAGGAATCCCTCGCCAAAACACCCTATCTGTCGATAACGGCCAAGTCATTGCCTTAACTGCTGACAAGATGGAAGTTGTTGGGGAAGTGCCTCACGGAACCGTGCTAGTTGACCAGTCCGGAGCAACGGTCAACAACGTCGTTGTCAAAGACCGTGTGTTGTTGGCTGAAGAAGGCCTCGTCGCAATTGTGTTGACCGTCGATAAAAAGACGGGCTTACTGGCTACGAGCCCAGATATCATCAGTCGCGGGTTTATATACATGCGTGATAACGAAGAAATAATGAACGGCCTGCGTACCGAACTGAAGCGTGCAGTGCAGCAACGCTTCAAGCGCGTTGACCTCGACCGTTTCAAGGTAGAACTTAAAGAACACGTGACACATTATTTGTTTGAGCACACCCAACGCAGCCCAATTGTTATACCGGTCATCAATGTCATTACATCTGGTGGCGGTGGTAACCGTAACCCGAATAATCGTAAGCCAGGCGCCGAAGCGGGTAGCGACGAGCCGCTCACTCCTGAATCAGAAAAATCTCCTGAGCAGTTAGCCCAAGAGCAACAAAAGCGCTTCCAAGAGATGCGCGCCCGCTTGCTGTCGCAGGACGCCCGCCACGACTAAGCGGCTTGAACAAGCATGGTTTGACTAGCTTCTAGTGTCGCCGCGCCGAGCTGATAGACATTTGAAGGAATCGTTTTCATTACGACCTCAAGATGGTTGCGATCAAAATCTCGCAGTTGATTGCCGTAGCCGACTGAAGATTTTCGGCAGGCGTTTTCGGTGAGGATACGGTCGAATTCTATCTCGCCCATACCCATGCGAGCTAATTTGCGTCGAGCTTCGAGACCAACTCTTGCAACATATTGCATTGTCCCCATCAACTCAGGTTTTTTGCCAATGGGAATAGCGGGGAAAATAGCTATGTCCTGTTTATTGCTAGCGTAGATACTAGTGGCCACTACATCTGATGCATTCGCGACGAAGCGATCAATTTGTTTTTGTTTTCGACCTTTTAGTGGCCGTATTAGGCTCATGTCCCGAATTGTATGCGCGCATACAGTTTTGTACAAGCGATAAATGTCACAAATAAAAGCGCAAGCATATTGACGATAGTTGTAAAAAATGCTATTATGTAGCAGTAAGTATAAGCGGTTATCGAAGATAGCTGATATAATAAAAAACTCACCTATGGCAGCAAAAAAGAAAAAATCAGCAAAAAAGAAAGCAACAGTAGCGGTAGCAGCCGAACGATCTCCGTTTTGGGCCTATACCGGTGCCATTATTTTGATGTTGCTTGCGCTGTTTTTACTGATTGGCGGCTTCGGGACAGGCGGGCCACTGCCTATAAACTTATTCAATAGTGCCTATTGGGTTTTCGGTTACGCAGCTTATCTGACTCCGGTCGCTCTCATTTACTGGGGCGTCTATAAGTTCACCTCCGAAGATCGTCGCGTGCCGCTTGGCAAACTAATGGGAATGGCTGCGGTACTATTGTTTGCCAGCGCGTGGTTCTACACCGCTTTTGCAACCAACAGCGGTAACGGCGCATGGTTTGGCGGCCATGGCGGTCAGCTCGGCAAGGGAGCCGGCGGTGTTGTATTAAGCGCTCTCGATAAAGTTCCTGCCTCTATATTATTATTTGTCTGCACGGCCCTCGCGGTCGTTTTTGCGTTCGGCCTCACCGAATATGTATTTCAGGCTATGAAAGACATGTTTAAGCGACGCGAGCGCGAAGATGACGGTGAAGAAGATTTAGCTAATCTCAAGGCTAAGGCAGCCAAGTCGAGTTTCAAGCTTAATGAAGGCGTACCCGTTGAACACCACGGAGCCGCTGCTCTTGCTGCCGAACCAATGCCTGCACCTGCAGCTCGCATGAGCACCATGAAGAACGCCGCTCAAAAGCTATCGATCAACGAGAATCACGAAGCCTTAACCACCGCCAAAGATCCAGACTGGCAGTTCCCAAGCGTCAAATTGCTCGACCAAAAGCAAGATAAAGCCGATGCCGGCGATGTAAATGCCAACGCCCAAATTATTCACGACACCTTTGCCAACTTCAATATTGAGGTTGAAATGGAAGGCGCTAACATCGGTCCGCGTGTTACGCAGTACACGATGAAGCCGCCTTCGAGTGTGAAGCTTACAAAGATAACCGCACTGGAGAGCAACCTGGCGCTCGACCTCGCCGCGCACTCCATACGTATGGAAGCGCCGATTCCGGGTAAGCGCGCTGTGGGTATTGAAGTGCCGAATATTAAGTCGGCTACGGTTCGTCTGAGCTCTATTTTACTAGCACGCGAGTGGCAAGATGCTAAGGGCGCCCTCAGCTTCGCTATTGGCCGCGACATCTCCGGCCAACCAGTGGTCGCCGACCTTGCCAAAATGCCGCATATCCTCGTTGCTGGTCAGACTGGTTCTGGTAAGTCCGTTATGATCAATACCATCCTCACGAGCATGCTCTACCGCAACAGCCCAGCCGACCTCAAGCTCATATTGGTAGACCCTAAGCAAGTTGAGCTAAAGCCATATGATGACATCCCACACCTGTTAACGCCGGTTATTATTGAACCAGAGAAGTGTATTAGTGCTCTCAAATGGGCAGTCGCCGAAATGGAACGCCGCTACAAAGCGCTCTCTGAGGTTAACAAGCGCAACATCGTTGAATATAACAACCTCAAAAAAGAAGAGGGCATGCCGTACATTGTGATCGTGATTGATGAGCTGGCCGACCTGATGATGATGGCGGCTCGTGACGTTGAAGCGTTGATTGTGCGTATTGCCCAAAAGGCTCGCGCCGTCGGTATCCACCTTATTTTGGCTACGCAGCGTCCATCC
>JARXKL010000024.1 GCA_030272735.1 Patescibacteria group bacterium
GGGCGGTTGGTAGGTTCAAGTGAGGGGTTTTACTGGCGACCGGCGCGTTCTTTGCGGCTGAGCTTGCGCTCCATGCGACTCAAGAATTCGTGCTTTGCGTGCTTAGTATCCCATTTTTCGATGGTGTCCATTAGTTGTTCTGCTTCATCGTATGACATATTGCGTACTCCTTTTATTTTTCTATTATCATATTGAGCTTATGGCTTGAAAGCGGCTGTAAGCATTTTCACAAGGCCGGAGCACTGGTATACTTATCCACACATGCAACTTATCGATAACCTCGTCGCCTCCATCGACCAAATCCAGCGGCGCTACCGACCATTTAGCTTCATTTTCGCGGTCATAAAAAAATACGGCGATGATCAGATCGGGTACCAGGCCGCGTTGCTCACCTACTACGCCTTCTTGGCCCTCTTTCCCTTGCTGCTAGTGCTTACGACAATTGCAGGCATCGTTGCCAATAATGACCCACATTTACGTGATACCATCATCAGAAGCATGACCCAATATTTTCCAGTACTGGGGACGCAATTGTCGGAGCATATTACGACATTGCATAAGAGTGGAATTGCGCTGGTGCTTGGAATTGTTTTTACCTTGTATGGAGCCCGTGGTGTTGCAGATGTCTTCAGACGCGGTGTCATGCACATCTGGCATGAGCCCATGCCTCAGGATGAAGCCTTCCCAAAGCGCCTCGGTAAAAACCTGAGTATTATGCTTGTTGGTGGATTGGGTTTACTCGCGGCTTCAGTAGTCTCAGGCATTGCATCAGCTGCTGGACATGGATTTTTATTCCGTGGTCTTTCAATTACGGTGAATTTACTAGTACTTTTTGCGCTGTTTAACTACCTTATTGATACGTGCCTACCCCATCACGTGCCACTCAAGGATACGCGGGCCGGCGCAGCAGTTGCTGCTATTGGCTTAATTATTCTTCAGTCGCTCGGTGGATACGTGCTGCGGCGAGAACTAAAAAGTCTCGATGCCCTCTATAGTTATTTTGCTATCTCGCTCGGTTTGCTTTTCTGGATCTACTTACAAGCACAGCTGCTCTACTACTCTATTACTATTGCGGCGGTCAAGACTAAGAAACTTTTTCCTCGAAGCTTAAGTGGTAAAAACCTGACTACGGTCGATAAAAAACTTTCAGCTAACACAAAAGCGCAACCAGCTATTGAGCTATAGTTCGTCGCCAGGGGTTTTGGTGGTAATTTTAGACTCAACTAACTTGTGCAGCATATTGAATAGCACTACAAATAAAATTGCGCCTAAAATAGATATAATAATCGCCGGAAAATTGACGAGTGAACCGTTAAAGAGCTCATGAGTTAGTAATAAGTACCCGACTGTGCCCGTTACGGCGCCAGCAACTCCCAGAATGCAGTTAAACATCACGAAGTCTTCATTTTCGAACAGAAAATAGCCGGCTGCCCCACCTACAATGAGACCAATAAATATAGCAATAAGTAGCATTACGATAACGCTTTAATACGCCGTAAGTTAGTTAATATATTGGCGCCACCAGTTGTCGGCATCTCGGTTTAACTTAGTTTCTGATTTTGTGGTTGGCTTCCAACTCATGTCAGTTCTCCTTTAGTTGCCTTCAGCATACCTAATTGAGCGATTTACCACTGTAAAGTATCCTACTTACGTGTTTAGCGGAGTATTGGCGCTTGTCGCAACTGATCTGTCGCATCTAGCTGATCAATAATCGCCTGCGCCACTGCCTGACGTGGTATCGTGGCTATAGGAAGTGCAGAATGAGCGACGAGATTATACTTCGAACTTTTTATGCCGGTCATCACTGGCGATCGCAGCGACGTCCACTGCAGCGAACTAGCATCGAGTATTTCCAGATGGGCTTCACCGTCTTTGAGGATCTTCCCTGCCATGAGGCCAAGCACCGTATGTGTCACTTTGTCTACAAGCGTCGGCTTGTCTCCTGACCATCTCGCGGCGTCGCCAGTTAACGTTATAAGACGTTTTATGCCTTGCTGCTCCATCGCAGGAACAATCGCGCGCGCACCGCTCGACACAATGTTTTTTTCTTTCGTCCCCCAGCTGCCAAGTGTACTTATCACGACTTGGCTACCGCGAATAGCTTCCGCGACTGCCGCAGCATCTGTTATATCTCCTCGCACTACCATTACCTGTGCTTCATTTTCAAAAGGATTTGTTCGGTGCACAAACGCCGTAACAGCAATTCCCTGCTCCAAGGCTAGGGCTACAACTTGGCGTCCAACTTTCCCCGATGCTCCAAAAACAGTTATTTGCATATCTGCAGTATACGCCATTAGCCTAGTGAAAAATCCGACTGTTAAGGAACAATAGTCAAGATACTATAGTCCAAGTACCGTTTTGCTTGCTTCAAGCAAACGCCGCCATTACTAACCTCACGCTGAAAGGCACCGTATGAATCTAGAAGATTATCTCAACAAGCTTCACGATATGGCCGCGCGCGACCGTCAACGCCGCCAACCCACCGAAACTAAATAAACCGCCTATTGCTCAAGGCAGTCTATGTGCTCGGTACTCGCGGTTGCCTGTGAACGTTCAGTTTGGCTTGGCTGGTCTACCTGTTCAGGTAAAGATTCCAAGGCAACAGTCTTTCTTGTCGATACATCTGCGAGATATTGGCTTTGAGCAGCACCTGCAATCCTTGCTCCCTTACGTTCTTTAGGCGCTGGCAAAGATCTAAATGCGGAACGAACTCGCTCTAACTGGTTGCTGCTGTTAACTCTTTCGGCTCGTAATGCCATGAAAACTCCTTTTTATCGTTGTGTGTCTTTGTCGCTATAATCTGGAGGGCACAAGCAACTAGTATAGACGTCAACACCGTATCCGTTAGTAAAATATAGAACACGGTTAAGTCGCTTATGTATGTTATGGGCAAATGCTAAAGTAAACTTGAAGAAAATAGTATAAATTATATTACTGTCGTGATTCCACAGAATACTTACAATGGAGATTAGTACAATTTATAGGAGGCAATATGAGTTTATTTGATAGTTTAGAACACGAAGCCGAAGCTATTATGAAAGATCCTGTTAAGCGGGCCAAAATTGAGCAGATCGCCCAAGAAAAAGGTATAACACTTGATGCAGCTAAAGCCCATTTCTTGAAACATGGTAATAAAGCGTAGCTGTAGGGATTTCAAAGTAAGTTGGTGGGCTTAGCGGCCTGCTGTGGACTAAAGGAATTTCTTAACGCCACCGTGGTGAGAACACTCGCCGCGGTGCGTTTTTGAGTAGCTTGGACTTCCATCTTTACAAACCGCCGTCTCCCTGCCATGTGCTGCAGACGTACGGCTAGCTCCAGATGAAGACGCTCTAGTAGACTGTGGTGCAACAGTTTTCGCCTTCGACTTCTTAGAAATCTTTTTGGGGGTTACCTGACTTTTCTTAGGCGGACTTTTTGCCACTTTCTTGGTTGTAGACTTTTTCTCAGCAGCCTTGTTTGCACTTTTCTTGTGAGTTGCCTTCTTGTGTTTAGCCTTCT